>JACPHH010000016.1 GCA_016188705.1 Candidatus Peregrinibacteria bacterium
TACTCGGCTGGATCAAAAAGGACGAAAATTCGCTAAAAATGCTATCGGCTACGCATTTTTTAACGCTCATTTTCGCCTCTTTTTGAAAACCAGCCTGCGTAACTCGCTCCGAACCCCCGTCTCCCAGCATATGTTTTCAAAGAAATTTACGTATGATCCTAAAAAAGCAACGGCAGTGGACAAATACGAATATTTCTGTTGACAAATAGTCAAAAAAGCTCGAAAATAAAACTCCAATATTCCATGAATGTAAAAAATAAGAAATTATTTCATAGAAATGCGTTTATTTTTCTGCAAAAAAAAAAGAATAGAATGGGCGCTTATTATTGTGACTATTTTGACAATTGTCACAGTTATTTTTTCTCAAAATTTTTCAGAAAGCAAAGCAAATAGCAGCGATTGCAAACCATTTGATCCCCAATCAAAAGGAATCACCCGAAAAGAATATCCAAACGGGCTTTGTTTTCCATCATTCAATGCTTATACGGACAATAATAGCGAAACATTTCCCGATGAAAGAAATTTTCTTAAAGTACGCAATTCCAACGGCACCTACAAAGATTATACGGATTCTCTTTCTGTAAAACCCGGAGACACTCTTATTTTTGCCGCATATATTCACAATGACGCGGATCCCGACCTGAACGAAGGCGGAAAAGGACCTGGAGTGGCTAAGGACGTTAAACTTTCAGTCGACAAATTCAAGTCCGAAAACAATAATTTCGTGACAGAAGAAGCGACAAGTTTTTCCATAAATCTCACTATTAAGGCAAATAATACAACGCCGAAAAGCGTCAATAACGAAACAAAAATTACCTCATCAACTGGGAAAAAAATTCGATTAAAATATCTGACAAATACTGCTTACTTTGATGCTTTCAATCTGACGGAAAACCATTATTTTTCAGTAAATTCTTTCTTCGGAGGAGGAGATAGCGTGGGTTCTCCGGATATAGGAAGTTCAATTTTTTGGGGCTGCGAAGAATATAGAGGGTATATTTATTTTAATGTTATCGTAGAAGAAGAGGAAAAAATTGAATGTCAAGACCTCGACATCACGCCAGATTCAGTATTTATCGAAGATTTTTTAGATAGCAGTAAAAATCCCACAAAATCCGTCAGTTTTGGCCTAAAAAATGTCAAACCATCAAATTTTGACGGCATTTTTACATGGAAAAGTTCGTCAGGCGGATATTTTACTCCGTCAACAAATGGATATAGATTAACCACTACAAGTACCGATGACGCGACCGATACAGTAAAATTGTACGCCGATAACGAAGGAGCGAAAATATCTGTCCAAGCCGATAATTCTTCGGTATGTAAAGACGAAGTCGTGATTGGAGGCCGATGTGGAGACGGACATGTTTGGTCCGGAAAAGAAGAATGCGACGATGGTCCAAAAGGCAGCGATGATTGCAGTTCCACGTGTGAAAAAAAAGAAATTCCCCCATCGGTATGTGAAAATCTTTCTCTGAATAATACCGAAGTTCTCGCCATTACTTCGACTAATCTATCCGTTACCATCAAACCTTCCGACTACTCACCATCACTCTATTGGAACTCAATTATTGGCAGTAAAAACGGCACAGGAACATTTGACAACCAAAATCCCCTCTTTTCCGGCTCCGATACAAGCGTAACCTATAAAAACGGATCAATCGGCGAAACAATTTATGTTTATGACGCTTACAATCAAAAATACTGTGAAGACACCATCGAAGTAACTGGCTGCGAATCGCTTTCAGCCTCCCCCACTACAATTGACCTTAATTCCGCGACACAGCCGATTTCCATTACCATAACGCCAAAACCAACAACATGGAACAAGGAATTTATTTGGAAATCGACCGATTCTCTAGCCACATTTAATAACAGCCCTTCCGGATACAAAACAACCAGCCGTACCGTTCAATATAAAGGAACAAATCCAGCAACCATCACTATTGAAGATTCAACCGGCCTTTTCCTCAATCCTACGTCTCAATTTCCATATAGCTGCAAAGCCTCGCTGCCTGTAACCAAAGAAGCCATTACTTGCACGAGTCTTCGTTTTCTTGATAAAAATGTGACCGAAGACGAAATTTCCAGCGGGAAAAAAGTACCGCTCGAAGTAAATCCCGAGCCAGATAATTACTCGCAGGACATTTCATGGCAATGTACCGGAAACGGAAAATTTATCATAAATGGAACCGAATATTCTTGTAATAATAACCAAGCCTATAATTTCAAACAAACGAAAATCGAATACACCGGAGGAAAACAAAATGATACCGTCAAAGCGTTTGACGTAAATTTTCAAAATATTTGCAACGATTCCTTAATAATCGAACCGCCTGTTATAACAGAAACATTTTGCGGCGATGGAACCGTGCAAAAACCAAATGAAAAACATACAGGTGGACCAAATAACGACGGCAATGAAGAATGCGATGATGGAAATAATAACAATGGAGACGGCTGCAGTTCCACTTGCGCAAATGAAGGCGGCGGTCCGCGCTGCGGCGATAAAAATATTGATACAGGAGAACAATGCGATGACGGAAATAATAACAATGGAGACGGCTGCAGTTCCACTTGCGCAAATGAAGGCGGCGGCGGTCCGCGCTGCGGCGATAAAAATATTGATACTGGAGAACAATGCGATGATGGAAATAACAATAATGGAGACGGCTGCAGTTCCACTTGCGCAAATGAAGGCGGCGGCGGTCCGCGCTGTGGCGATAAAAATATTGACACAGGAGAACAATGCGATGACGGAAATAACAACAACGGAGACGGCTGCAGTTCCACTTGCGCAAATGAAGGCGGCGGCGGTGGCGGTGGTGGCGCCTGTTCCATTCGAATTTACACCAAAAATGGAACAGCGCTCTTCGATGGTTCACAAAATCCTCAAACAATTGATTTCTCCGAAACTGATTTTCCACTCGATTTTCGAATAGACGGCAATGGAGCTCCATATACTCTTGAATCAAAAATAGTCAATAATTACGCGGGACAATTCACCGCGTATTCCGACACGCAGTGGAAAACAATCGATCAAACTCTCGACAACAATCCAGGTAATCCATTAAAAAACAGCTCTCAATCGTATTACAGCCTAAACAATGCAAACGGGGATCAAACAATCGGTGTCGGAACCGTCGTTGCAATCACTTCTCAAAATGATGAAAATTGCTTTGCGAAATTTATATTTGACGAAAAATCTGAATGCGCCAGTCTCGCGACATCGATTGATACTCTCACTCCTGCGGTAACATTACCCATCGAAGTTACTCTGTATCCAACTTCAAAATCATTTTCAGGATCATATACTTGGACCACGAATATTTCAGGAGTGACCTTCAATGGCCAATCATCTGGATACACAAGTTCCGATCAAACCGTCATCATCAACGCTCCTGGCGGGAAAATAACAGAATCCGGATCTATTTTCATTAAAGAAAGTTCAGGAAAAAACGCTGCCTGTTCAACCTCGATTATTACAGGCCCCTATGATGGTCTCGTAAAAACACCGATATGCGAAAATACGCAATCGAATATTTCTTCCGACGGCGATACGGCAACATATACCATTCGCTACTACTTTCAACCTCAAAAACAAGACGAATGGGTAAATATCACCGACACTCTGAGTAAAAAAGGAGGAAAAATTTCCGGAACAATCAATGGCGCCGAAGCTCCCAACGACCATATTAGCTACAAAAATGATCTAAAAGTATACCTCGTCCGTGAAAATGAAGATCGTTCGCAAATTCATGAATGCGCCTACGAAAACATAGGGAATGAAGGCGTTCAGCGTGATACAGACACTCTTTGTTTTGAAGGGAAAATCGACGAAACAGCAGGCATCACGGTTTATAATCTCAGAAAAGATAAAGACTACAATATAAATTTTTCTTCGGATTATATAAGTCTGGATTATTCAGGATATATCGAAGCTTCAAATGATCTCGATTGTGACGATATCCATAGCGAAAACGAATGCAAAGCAGAATACTTCCTCAATCAAACCGATTCAAAAACCGATCGAAATGTTATTCACACGTCCTATGCGACAGTATGGGTACTTTGTCCCTACATTCTGACGAGAAACGATGCTGATGTATATTTTGAGGATGTATTAAACGAAGGTTCCGACATTTCTTGCGTCAATCCCGCGAATAAAAATTCCTCAGGCCTCGTCATTACAGAATCAACGAAAAAACCAGCAGACCTCGGAGCACAAATTCTTGCAGCCCTGAACATTTCGAACGAACCTGCTGTTGCGCAAACATCCGATACAAAAACCGCAACCGATTGCTCTCAAACGCACAATGATGTAGTAGGAAGATTTTCAAGCTTCGTTTGCGAAATTTCCACAGTCATTTCCGATCAATGGAAACGTTACGACGCGACATCGCTTGATGAAAAATTGCTCGCAACGATCGCGATAGACAAGCGTATCGAACAAAATACAACAAAAGAAACACGTTATTTCAAAACAATGGAAAACAGCTCAGGAAAACTCAGTGATGTAAATATTTCCACGCTCAAATCTTTTTTCAAAGATCAAAATCCTGATAGCAATGAAAACATCTACGTATATCATGGCGACCTTATCATTAAAAACACTATTCCTCAAAACATAACAATAAGCGGAGGAGAAGCTCGAACCATCATCGTTTATGGAAATCTTACAATCAATTCCGGCATGGAATATAACCTCCTCGACAATAACAGCTATAAAAACACGCCTTCAATAGCATTTATCGTACTTCCCAATGAAGAAAATGCTTCATCAGGAAATATTTTTATACATCCAAGCGTCACGAAACTTGTTGGAGTCTATTACACGGAAAAAGCTCTCAAAAGCAGCAACGGAAATTCTCATGAAAAATTAGTAATACAAGGATCCGTTTATGGCAATATCGAGCCGCTTCTTCAAACACGAACCGGTATTGGGAACCTGGAAAAAGATGAAGGATCAATTGTCATTCAATACGATGAACGCATTTTTTTGAACACGCCTCCTGGACTCAAAGACTTTGTCGACATACAGCTTGAAGAAGTGGCAAGGTAAAAGTAGAATAAAAAAGGAATTTCCGCAAAAATCGCTTTCGTAACGAGATTTGCCGAAGTTCCAAAAGTCATAAAATTATACATGTCGCACATTTTTATTTTTTTTGGTGAAGATACCTTTCGTCTTCATGAAAAAATAACATTTTGGAAAAAAGAATTCATTAAAAAATACGGCGATGAAAGCAATATCGTTACTTTCGACAACGCGACTTCTCTAAGAGAAATTCTGTCAACCGCGTCTACTCTGCCATTTTTAACGGAAAAAAGACTTATTTTTCTTGAAAATTTTCTGGAAAAAGGAAAAGAGGAAGATCAAAAAAAATGCGCGGAAGCTTTAGATAAAATTCCCGACTACAGCATTCTTGTTTTCGTGGAAAAAAATAAAATACCCGATAAAAGGACCGTTCTTTTTAAAAAAATCCAATCCATTGGAAAAACAGAAACATTTGAAATGATGAACGAAAACGCGCTCGTTGCATGGATCCAAAATTATGTACACGCGAAAAATGGATGTATCAGTCTAAAAAGCGCTGATTTTCTTGCGAAAAATGTCGGAAATAACCTCTGGAACATCCAACAGGAAATCGAAAAACTCCTGCAATACGACGATAGCAAAAAAATCACCGAAGAAAGTATCCAGCTACTGACAAAAGCTCATATAAAAACAACCATTTTTAAACTCACCGATTATATCGGCCAAAAAAACACGCGTCTCAGTTTCTCGACTCTAACGTCGCTTGTTGAAAACGGCGAAGATATATTTTACATTTTTCATATGATTATCAGACAATTTCGTCTGTTGATTCAAGTAAAAAACCTCATGGAACAAAAATATAATGCCTTTCACATAACAAGCGAGCTCAAACAGCACCCATTTGTAATCAAAACCATTATGGCTCAAACACGAAATTTCAACATGGAAAGGCTCAAATCCATTTATAAAAAACTTCTGGAGATTGAAATAGGCTCAAAAACAGGAAAAATAAAATCCTCAACATTCGACACGCGAGAATTTTCTCTCGCCATAGAACGTTTTATTTTGGAAAGCTGCAAAAAATAACCAAACGCCTCTTCAACACGCTCGGTAACGAAAAACTGGACTCAAGGAACCTTAAGAAAAGAGTGATTGCGTTAAATAATGGAGGGAGTTAAACATATTTTTTCGCGCTATCATGCGCTCAAAAATAGTTTAGGAGCCTCCATTACAAACCCAAAAATGCTTTTTCAATAACGATTATTTTTCAATACATTTCCAAATACCGATCGTGCTCCCATTGACTCACGCTCATTCGATAATCATCCCATTCCTGTTCTTTTGCTTCGAGCAAATGATTAAAAACATGATCACCCAAAGTCTCTCTCATAAGCTCGCTTTGAGCGCATTCATCAATCGCTTCTTTTAAATTACCGCAAACATTGCCAATATTTCGTTTTTTTGCCTCACCGTCCTCCAATTTAAAAATATTTTCTTCAACCGGAGCAGGAGCCTTCATGTTTTTGACAACTCCATCAAGTCCAGCGGCAAGCATAACGGCAAAAGCAAGATACGGATTGCATGCGGGATCCGGACAGCGAAGTTCACATCGCGTCGCCTGTTCACGACCAGGCGTGTAACGCGGCACGCGAATAAGCGCGGATCGATTTTTCTGAGCCCAAGCTATATAAACCGGAGCCTCATAACCAACAACCAAACGCTTATAGGAATTCACGGTCGGATTAATAACAAGATTCATTTCGCGAACATGGGTCAATTGCCCCGCGATATAGCTCTTCGCCAAATCAGAAAGATGATATGACTTTTCATCCTTGGAATAAAACACGTTTTTTCCATCTTTAAAAAAGCTTTGATGAACGTGCATGCCGGAACCATTTATGCCAAAAATCGGCTTTGGCATAAAAGTCGCGTGAAGGCCATGACGATTCGCAATAGCTTTTAAAACAAAACGAAGAGTAACCGCGTTATCAGCCGTGCTCAATGCGTCGCCGTATTTAAAATCAATTTCATGGCTTCCTTCAGCCACTTCATGATGAAGCGCCTCAACATCTATACCCATTCCTTGAAGCGCGTAGGTCATTTCCTGGCGAATTTCAACGGCTTTATCACTTGTCTGATCAAAATATCCTGCGCGATCATGAGGAAGAGGATGAATATTTCCCTGCTCATCTTTTTGTACGAGAAAAAATTCAAGTTCCGGACCTGTGTTAAACATAAATCCAAGCTTCTTTGCTTTCTCAAGCTGACGTTTCAAAACATAACGAGGATCTCCTTCAAAAGGCTTTCCGTCGGCCGTATGAACATCACAAATTACACGAGCCGTTGGCGCTTCAGTATCAATAGTCCAAGGAAACAAAGCAAATGTCGACAAATCAGGCTTAAGGTACATATCACTCTCAAAAATGCGGGTGAAACCCTGAATTGACGAACCATCAAACCAAATACAATCATCAATGGCATCTTCAAGTTTACTCACGGGAATGGTTACGGCCTTGAGAATACCCAAAATGTCCGTAAATTGAAGATTCACAAATTGAACATGAGCCTTTTTCGCCAGCTCCATGACATGTTCTTTCGTGGCTTTCGCGCGAGTTAAAAAATAATCATGAGACCGACGGAGCGTTACACGATGCATAACCTCAGTAGGAATTCCCACCGTGGAACGAACCGACTTTGCGGCGCTTACGTTACTCATAGATTCTAAAGTTAAAAAATAAAAATAATGACAGATTTATAAAAACGAAATACGACGAAGGATTCAAGAGAAAAAAATAACGAAAAAAAATTGTAGAAAAAAATTACAACGATCAAATATTTCCTTTAAAAATAAACAAAAAAGGAACAATAAAACATTTTTCTTGCAAAAGGAAAAAAGCCAAAGTATACTATGGCTGTCGAAAATTTCTACAACATATTTAAACTTTACAATTTTAAAAAATAGTATAAAACTTGATAAATTTTCAAATACTTCATACTCAAGATTCAAGGAAACCATGATAAATATGATTTTGTAATTTGCAGTAGTAAGCATATTTATCAATGTTTCTTCAAGTCTGTATAATAACGAAAACACAAACAATCCCGAAAAATACTATTATGCTTCAAAATACACTCCAAAAAATCGGACTCACGGAAAAAGAAGCAAAAATTTACCTCGCTTCTCTTGAACTTGGTTCAAGTCCAGCCTCAAGTATTGCCGAAAAAGCAAAAATGAACCGAGTAACAGCCTACGACATTCTTGAAAAACTCATCCAAAAAGGATTTATCAGCTTCTATACGCGAAAAAAAATACGCTTTTTTTCACCAATTGATCCTGAAATCATGGTAAAAGAAGTCAAACGCCACACGGAAGATCTCATGAAATCACTTCCCGATCTCCGAAGAATACACGGAAAAACAAATCACCCGTCAGTCCAGTATTTCGAGGGACTTGAAGGAATAAAAACGATTTACTCAGATACTCTTAAAAGCAAAACTGAAATTCTCAACTACGCGAATTCAAAAGAAGTACGGCTCCACTGGCCCAATTATGATAATGAATATGTGGCGGAAAGAGTTAAAAAAAAGATCTATTTGCGCGGAATCGCCCCCTATGACGAATACGGAATCAAGGTGAAAAATGAAGATCAAAAAAAATATCGGGAAATACGGCTCATTCCCGCGGAAGAATTTCTTTTTACCAATGAAATTAATATTTACGATGACAAAGTGGCAATAATTTCATTTAAAGATGAACTTATTGGAATGATTATTGAAAGCCACGAAATCGCCAATACTCAAAGAGCTATTTTCAAAATGGCTTGGGAATTTGCAGGAAGAATGATAATGCAACCTCAAATGAAACAATAACTCAGTATAAAAAAATTCTAAAAAATACGTTTTCGTCGCGATAGAAAAGATGCTTTTTAAAAATTCCTAAGCTATTATATTCCCGTCTTTATATTATTAGACTCTCGTTTTTTATTTTTGAATTCATGGAAGATCATCCTCCAAGTAATATATCGAAACAAAAAGGCCATTACAGTTGGGTATCGGATTTTGTGTATGGAGGTATTGATGGCGCAGTGACGACATTCGCTGTAGTAGCAGGTGTCGAAGGAGCTTCTTTGCCGATTTCGATTGTTCTCATTATGGGCTTCGCGAATCTTTTCGCGGACGGATTTTCCATGGCTACTGGAAAATATTTGAGCGATAAATCCAAAAAAGAACAGTTTGAAAAAATACACCAAATAGAAATGCAACATATTAAAGAAAAACCAAAACTTGAAAAAGAGGAAATTCGAGAAATTCTCCAGCATTATGGATTTGGAGGAAACGACTTGGTTCGGGCCACAGATATTATTACTTCGAATGACGAACATTGGGTTGATCTCATGATGCGAAATGAATTTCACCTGACTCAAGAAAATATTTACCCGATCAAAGGAGCGCTGACTACAATTATTTCATTTATGCTCATTGGATTTATACCGCTTATTGCCTATACATTTCGTCCCTTTCTACAGCTCGATAACACAACTGCATTTCGATTAACCGCTCTTAGCACGTTATTCGCTCTCTTTATTGTGGGCGCCGTCAAAGGACGATTTACATCAAAATACTGGCTGTATTCAGGACTTGAAACAAGTTTCATTGGAGGTCTTGCCGCTTTTATTGCTTACATCGTAGGATTTTTCCTCAAGCAAATATAAAATTTTCCTCTATATTTTAAACGCTTACCAAAGCCTTAAATCATATTTTCATCTCTACAATTTCAAATGTCTTCATCAGTCTCTCGACTACCAACCTCCTGCTGAAACTTACTTTAAAAAATGATTACACCATAAAAATCTAAATTAGACTACACAATTAAATAGACAAGGATTTTTTTTGCTATAAAATAGCACTCCTAACATTAACAACATAACTAATAAATCTTAATAAACTCTCAGAAACACCTCCTGTTCCTACAATTGAAGAAGCACTCAAGTGGTCTGTAATTTTTGCAAGTGAACCAGAAAAACCCTTATTAAGGGAAATATATTCATCCGCTGTTACGGAAAATTTTATGATAACAAGATCTAATGATTTTACAGATGAAGAGGCTAGAAAGTTATTTGCTGAGGAAAAATATATAAAAGTAGAAGAGAGATATGATAAGGAAAGTCCCGATATATGGACAGGTCATGTACTGTACAAATTAGAAAAAACAAATGGGGAGGATGGCTATGTATTAGTGAGTAATGGAAAGAGACGTGCTGGCGGGGCATGAGAGATCAGTAAAAAAAATATTTTTCTAAGGATGTTGTAAATGAAAATCAGTTACTTTTTGAAACGCATGCGCGACCTGAAGAATACGATCTTCTCCAAATTGCGGACCTAAAAGCTGGAAACCGACCGGAAGTCCTTCGGAAAAACCGCAGGGAAGAGAAAGCGCGCAAATACCGGCAAGATTAGCAGGAATAGTAAGGGAATCATTGAGATACATCGCCAAAGGATTATCCGTTTTTTCACCGATCTTAAACGCTACCGTGGGAGAAACAGGGGCAGCGAGAATATCGACTTCTTCAAAAGCTTTTTCAAAATCTTGTTTCACCAATGTTCGAATTTTTTGAGCTTTAAGATAATACGCGTCATAATAACCGCTCGAAAGGGCATAGGTACCAATCATAATGCGCCGTTTTACCTCAGGATGAAAACCGCGAGAACGACTTTCCAGATACACATCCATAAGAGTCTCTGCGTCCTTCGCAGTCGAACCATACTTGATACCATCATATCTCGCCATATTCGCGCTCACCTCCGAAGGACAAATAATATAATAGGCCGCGACACCATACTTTGTATGAGGAAGATGAACAGGTTTTACTTCCATGCCCAATTTTTTCAAAACATCAATCCCCTGTTCTACAGCCTTACGCACACCATCTTCCAAGCCTTCTCCAAAATATTCCTCAGGCACTCCAACTTTAAGTCCATGAACATCCTGAGAAAGATAAGCCCCATAATCGGGGACAGAAACATCGGGTAAAGTAGAATCGTAACGATCTTTGCCTGCAAGAATTTGAAGCACAAAAGCCACATCTTCCGCAGATCGGGCAAGAATACCAACCGTATCGAGCGATGAAGCCATGGCAATAACGCCATAACGCGAAATACGTCCATAAGTTGGTTTAAGTCCAACGCAACCGGACAAAGAAGCAGGCTGGCGCACTGAACCGCCGGTATCCGTTCCCAACGCGAAAACCGAAAAACCGCTCGCCACGGAAACAGCGGAACCTCCTGAAGAACCACCCGCGACACGCTTTTTATCCCACGGATTTCGCGGCACGGAAAAACCCGTATTTTCACTCGAGGAGCCATGACCAAACTCATCTTCAGTATTTTTCCCTAAAAGAATACCTCCGGCTGCCTTCAGTCGCTTCACGGAAGTCGCGTCATAAGGAGGCAAAAAACCTTCAAGAATTTTTGATCCAGCCGTTGTTTGAATACCCAAAGTACAAAAAAGATCTTTAAGGCAATAAGGCACTCCTTCAAGAAGGTTCAAACCATGACTGCGAGCAATTTTTTCATCAATTTTTACAGCGGATTCCAAAGCCTGCTTTTCAGTAAGCGTTATAAACGCATTCAATGAAGGATTAAAATCATGAATGTGTGAAAAAAAACTTGAAACAAGTTCAACCGCTGAAAATTGCTTTTGAGTAAGACCTTCATGAATATCGCGAATTCCTAAATAACAAAGCTGTTCCATAAAAATATTATTGATGCGTTATTCAAAAACAGGCTTCACCATGATCTGATTTTGCTCAACGGGAAGAGGAGAACAGGAAAGCAATGATTCTCGTGAAGTTTTTTTCTCAATGATATCCTCATCCGTTATATTTGAAAGACCAGTCACTTGAGCCGTGGGTTCAACATTCGAAGTATCAACTTCATTGAGAACGTCAATATATTCAAGTATGCCCGCAAGCTGCGAAGAATACTTTACAAGTTCATCTTCAGAGAGTTTAAGACGGGCCAACTGTGCAATATGAAGTACTTGTTCTCGAGTAAGCATCATGCAATAATTGATTTTTTTCTGAAAAAATTCTAAAGATAAAAAAAAAGAAAAGCAAGGGAAGCATAAAAAAAGAGTATGATCCATGAAAAACAACAGTGGTGGACAATTTCCTCAATATTTACGGAATACGAATGAAAGGGTATAATCAAAGTCGATATTTTAAAAATATTTTTTATGAAGAAAAAAATAAGTCTCCTCGTCATCATGATTATGCTGCTTTCCCCTATTTCAACAAAAGCAGCCTCGAATGTATCTGAAGATTTCCATCCTGATAATGCTTCTATCATAACGGACATACAACTTTCAGGCGCCTTACGCGACATGCTCCTCAATATGCTCAAAAACATGACGGAAGGTAGCACGGAAAAATCAACAACAACGAATACAGATAACATTCTTCAAATAAAACTCATCACCAGTATACTCAACGGTGATCGATTATTCGTTACAATGGCGTTTTCAAATGATCAAGGCTCTTTAACGCCTTCTTTCATCGTATCTCTCCCGATAACTGAAGAAGAATGGAACAATCTTTTAAAAAACGAAGATCTGGAAAAAAGCACATATGGAACATTTGATTACTACAAAACCTCGGAAGACTCTTATTTTACAAAATTGGGAAATTTTCTGATTATCCAATACATGGGAAACGGAAGCGAAATGGAACATATTATCGATCTCGCCGATAATAAAAAAACCGATTCGCTTTCAAACAATAAAGAGTACATGCAAATGGTGGAATCATACCTAAAAACACGTTCTTTTGGAATAACACTGAATATTACTGAAATTTTAAAAAATCTCGAAGACCAAATGCAAAACGCCGAAAAATCAGAAGAAGAAAAAAAAGGAATAACCATGTTTGAAAATTTCTATGGATTATTTCAATTTATTGGAGGAAGCATTGCTGAAAAAGATAAAACATACACCTTCAATCTCAAAGTTCAAGGGAATGAAGAAAAACTTAAAGAATCCGGCCTATCATTGAATCCGGAAGGCACGTTTACTCCAAATCTCTATAAAAAATTTCCTCCAGCAAAACCCATTTTTTATAGTGAAACATTCAATGCGAAAGCTGTCCAAGAAAATTCCGAAATACTAACAAAGAAAATTTTTGACTACTATGGAGATGAATTTAAAAAAATGCAAACAGACATAGGCGTCGATATAAAAAATATGTATAAGCTTTTCACGAAAGAAACAGGAATCGCGATTCAATACGACGAAAAAAGCGTATTACCGTATTTTACCTTTATGGCGAACGTGGGAACTGACATGGAAGAGGCTCAAAAAACGCTTGATCTCTTGGTAAAAATTATAAGTGAAAGTTTGAAAAATTCAAAAATACCGAAAAATGTTTACAGCATAAATACGAGTGGAAATGTCACGAAATTAACGCTTGATATTACCCAAGGAAAAAATAACATGCCATCGCTTCCGAAAATAACCATTACCTTCGGCATTCTTGATGATGGAACTCTTGTAGCCTCAAATTATCCCGATATAGAAAAACCCGAAAACAGAAGCGGCATAGAACTGCCAATGAAAAAAGAAGAAAATTCCGGTTTCACATATATAAACATGCGAAATATATGGGATTGGAGCGACGGACTTATCCGTTTCATACGGCAAAACAGCGAAAACGCGCTTTCACTCAATTTTTATCAAGGCTATTACGGGATGCTTGAAAAAATCTATCACTGGAATGATCTGACCCTGATCGAAAAAAATACAGAAACGCAATCCCTTCTTACTGGAACGCTTCGGACCGATGAAAAAACACATTCGAGCTTTAAAGATTTCATAAAAAACATGAAAAAAAGTGATCAGGATGGCGATGGAATAAATGATTACTACGAAAATTTCGTTTATCACACTCCTGTTAATGTTCAAGATACTGACATGGACGGAATGAATGACGTTGAAGAGCTTAAAAAAGGTTTAAATCCCAAAGGCAACGGAAAACTTTTCGCTGACATTTCAGAAGAAAATTATTACACGAAGGATATCGCCTTGCTCCAGCAAAGCGGAATTTTTCAAGGATATAGTGATAAAAAATTTCATCCGGAGCAATCGATTACCCGCGCTGAATTTATAACTGCTGTCGTAAAAGCTTTCAATCTAAGCGACAATCCTAAAATAATTTTTTCTTCAAATGTAAAAAACCACACGAATGCAACCGACTTAGTAAGCGATGTAACCGACATAAACGAGTGGTATTATCAACCGATGATGACGGCTTTTAACGCAACCTTAATTAAGGGAAACTTAGATAAAAAAACAATGTCATGGAAACTACGGCCATTAGATCGAATCACTCGAGCCGAAGCTATCACGATTCTCAGCCGTGTTTCAAAATCGCTCAAAAAAGCCAGCATAAGTTATTCAACGAATATAAATCAACCAATCGAACTTGATAATTTGTCTCTTGTGTCTAACATGCCTTTTGTTGACGTAAAATCCTCCGATTGGTTTTTTGTTCCTGTGGAAAAAGCGTATGGACTCGGAATAGCGCAGGGAAAAACGAATGAATATTTTAAACCACAGGATGAGTTAAACCGAGCTGATGCCGCGGTTCTTATCCGCCGTACTTTGGAAAAAGATATCGAACTCAGCTCCAACGAAACTATAAACATGCAAGATATAGCCGAACCAATAGAAAAAAATCTATTTGAACAAAGTTTCCTTCCCTAAATTTTTCAAACTTAAAAACAATGGAGCCACTGGAAACCGCTTCAAATCTTCAAAAAATTTCTTTTCTTTTTTTTCTGGGAATTGGAATGTTGCATATACTTTCAGGCCTTTTTTTGGGAAATAACGCGCCAAGCGCCGGTGAAACAACAAAATGGGCATTTATCATGGAACGAAGCTTCGACATACCATTTCTTCTCGTTTCGCTTCTCTACGGCTTTTCCAGTCTGTACATTCAATTCAACTCAGAAAAAAAACCTCATTTCGCGTTTGCTACGGTTCTTTTTACCATGGCTCTCATCATTCTTTCATCTGCCCTATACGTTAATTTTTTCATACCCGACCTTTAATCAATGAAAAAAAACAAAAAAAAAGTCATGGTATTTGGAACCTTTGATTATTTTCACTCCGGCCATGAAAATCTTTTCGAGCAAGCAAAAAAACTTGGAGATTATTTAATCGTCATCGTGGCGCGTGATGAAACCGTAAAAATGATCAAAGGCGAAAATCCGCAATATGCCGAAAAAAAACGACTCAAAACCGTAGAAGAACATCCTCTTGCTGATAAGGCCGTTTTAGGAGAACTCGACGACAAATATAAAGTTATTCGTAAATGGAAACCTGACATTATTGCCTTGGGATATGATCAATTCGTATTTACCTATCGGCTGGAAAAAATCATTATTGATGCTAAACTGAATACGGAAATTCACCGACTGAATCCTTACAAACCTGAAATTTTCAAATCTTCACTCATGAAAAAAAATAATCCATCTTTAGAATGAACGAATATTTAAAAAATTTTAAAAATCTTCCAGCCCTAACTTCACTGAGAAGAATGGGACAATTTGCCATATTGAATATGAAAAGGAACACGTTTCTTTCCATTGCCACCATTATAGTCATTGCTTTGATTCTTTTCAGTTTCAATATCATTTTAGCAGTCAACAATCTGAGCGAATCGGTCATAACAGAGCTCAACAAAAAAGTGGACATTATTCTTTATCTTCAAGATGGAGCCGATCTTCTTGAAGTGGAAAATCTCGTCAATGAATTGAAAAACTTCTCGTCTGTGAAAGAAGTAAAATACACATCGCAAGAAGAAGCGCTCAAAGATTTTCTCAAAAATACACAGGAAACCGAAGAATCATTTCAAAAATACGGCCTCGAAAATACGCTGCCCGCGAACATTCAAATTATTACGGATTCTCCCGAAGGACATCGAAGCATCGTATCCTACATTGAAAACAGCCAATACAAAAATCTCATGCAAAACATTGAACGCGATGAAGAAAGCCAAAAAATAGCGGGAAAGCTCATTCACGTGACTTCCATCACTCGAAAAATCATGGGACTCATCATGGGAACATTTATTTTTGGCGGCATCATTATTATTCTCAATTCCATATCGCTCAATATGTACTCAAGAAAGGAAGAAATCCAGATTATGAAATTAGTAGGAGCCAAACACTTGTTTATAAAAATTCCATTTATATTCGAAGGAGCGCTGTATGGTTTTTTCGCGGTTCTCATTTCAAGCCTCTTGCTTTTTATTTTCACAAAAAGTCTCTCTCTTAATCAAATGACATTCGCCACCGCGTTTTCATTCTCCACTTTTGGAAGTAATATCGGAAAAGAAATGCTCGTCAGTATATTTGTCGGCATTATAAGCAGTCAAATTGCGATACAACGTTTTTTTCTGGAAAAAATGACATGAAACATCTTGCTTCGCGAGGCATAATTTTACAAAAAAAAGATAGCTTCGAGCAGGACCGCATCATAGTTGCGCTCACTGAACGGTATGGAAAATTACGACTTCTCGCGAAAGGAGTAAAAAAAATTACCAGCAGAAGACTGAGTAAGCTTGAACTTTTCAATCTTTGTTTTTTTCAAATCTATAACGTCCGCGCTGACAAAAAACTCATTACCCAATGCGAGGTTGAAGAAACATTTGTAAACATAAAAAAGGACTTGCGTATAATTACCGCGGCTTCGTATATTGCTGAAATTACTGACAAATTCATTCTCGAAAATCAGCCGGCCGACAAAATTTTTCTCCTGCTCAAAAAAAGCCTGGAAACTCTTAATGGGGGAAAAAACTCTTTGATAATCGTAACCAGTTATTCTATTAAACTTTTAACCATACTCGGCTATCTTTCTGATTTCCGAAAAACTCTGAATGAAAATCAAAAAAAACTTGCTCCGCTCCAAACTCTTCCAATGGAAATACTCGCTTCAAAAAAAATACCTGAAAAAATACAACAGGAACTTCTGCGAAAAAGTCAAAAACTCCTTTCTGAGCATATAGCCATTGAAACGATTCGATCCGCGAAATTTCTCATGCCAATTCCAATATGCAAATTGGAATAGTCAGCACGTTTTTCAAAGATTCCTTAGGTTTTTTAATTTTCCATCAAGAATCAGCTTTTTTGACTTCCATGACACCGTTGATATTTTGAGTCAATCGATACATAAGAGTATCAAGCTGATCATAATGAGATACTTCAACAATTATTCGAAGAGTAAGATAGCCTTCTTCCAGATGTCTTTCAATAATAGAAAAATCAAAAATAGAAATATTCATTTCCGTAATGACCGAAGATACATCGCGAATAAGGCCAATGCGTTCTCGAACTTTCACGTCCAAAGTAACAGGATACACTTTTTTCTCCTTGTTGCTCTCAATATTCCAGGTCAATTCTATGAGTCGTTGAGTTTCGATATTTTTAACAACCCGACAATGAGCCGAATGAACGCTAATACCTCTTCCTCTCGTAATATATCCAATAATAGGAGAACCCTCTTCTGGTTTGCAGCAGGAAGGAATATTGAGAGGAATATCCTTGTCGCCTGCAACAAGAATCGTATTTTTCGCATCATTTTCTTTAGAACGAAGAATAAGGCTTTTAAGTTCATTTACTTCATTTTTTTCAGAAGCAAGAAGTTCTCTTTCCGAAAAAATCCGCTTAAGAACATGACCGACACTGACGGTTCCATTGCCAATGCACTCAAGAACATCTTCGCGTTCCTGAAATGTAAGTTTTTTTGAAGAAAAACGTTTGAGAATATGAAGTTTGGGATCAAGGGATTCTCTTCCGAGCCGGGCCAAATGATCATTGAGAATATCCCTCCCTTCACGGACATTACGTTCTCGATCCAATGTCCGAAACCAAGCCTTAATTTTATTACGAGCTGTAACCGTCTTAACAAAAGAAAGCCAATAACGATTAGGTCCCTTATCATTTTTTGTCAAAATCTCAACAACATCTCCATTATGAAGCATTGAATCAAGGGTAACAATAGAGCCATTCACCTTCGCCATCTGAGCTCGATGACCCACGTCGGAATGAACCGCGTAGGCAAAATCAATAGGCGTAGCGCCAACAGGAAGATCTTTCACCTGGCCTCGGGGGGTCAAAACAAAAATACGATCACTAAAAACATCAAAACGCACGTCTTTCATAAATTCACTATTCTGTTGAACATCTTCTTGAAGTTTTTTGAGGTAAGAAATCCATTCCATTGTTTGAACGCCGCCATTTTGTTGTATAGTATCCGAATGCATTTTATAGAGCCAATGAGCCGCTATGCCACGTTCCGCGTCCTGATGCATCGATTGAGTGCGAATTTGAATTTCCGTAGGCCGATCGTTATTTCCGCCGCTTAAGCCAAGCACCGTGGTGTGAAGGCTTCGATATCCATTCGTTTTGGGAACCGCGACATAATCCTTGAATCGACGCGGAAGCGGCACAAAATGTTTATGAATAATACCAAGAACCGTATAAAGATGACCGACTGATTCCATTTGATTACGCATTTGATCAGGTAAAATAACACGGATGGCAAAAAGATCAAAAATTTCATCAAGGGAAGTTTTATCTTTCTTTTTTAGTTTGCTATAAATACTGTAATATCCTTTAAGCCGTCCTTCTACTTGAGCCTCAATACCTTGTTTTGAAAAAATAATAAGCAGTGATTTTTTCGCGGAATCTATCCATTCTTTACGCATTTTCCCCTGTTCCAAAAGCTGATGATGAATATGCGTATAATGTTCCGGCATAAGACATCGAAAGCTTAAATCTTCCAATTCTCCCTTGAGGCTGTACATACCAAGACGGGCTGCGATAGGAACAAAAATATCCAGTGTTTCTCGGGCAAGTTGTTTCTGCTCTGCTAATTCACATTTTTCAAGCTTTCTCATGTCGTAAAGACGGCAGGCAAGTTTGAGAAAAACAACACGCAAATCTTTTGCCAAACTCAAAAACATTCTCCTGACAATTTCGAGTTCCTGATCTTCATTCTTTGAATGAACCATTTGTAAACGCATCAAAGATTGAACAAGCATAGCAACGGATGCGCCAAAACGCGATTCAATATCACTGACCGACACAGAACCAAATTCAACGAGATTACACAAAATCGCTGCCATGAGGCTATCTTCATCAAGATGCATGGCGACAAGTATGGAAGCAATCTCAAGTCCACGATCAATTATACAATCGTGAGACAAATCATGTTCTTCAGAATATGTATTTACCCAGTCAAAAGCCTTCCTCAGACGCTCTTCATTCAAATGAGGGAGATACCGATGCGCTTCTTGTATG
The DNA here is from genome assembly GCA_016188705.1 of Candidatus Peregrinibacteria bacterium. GTDB lineage: Bacteria > Patescibacteriota > Gracilibacteria > UBA1369 > JACRIC01 > JACPHH01. The sequence goes on from JACPHH010000016.1 coordinate 19,391, forward strand.
ATGACATCGATGTTGAGCACATGTTAAGTATAGATGAATCAAAAAAAAGATGTAAAAATTATATTGACATAAGATTAAAATTATTTTATTATTCCAAATTTTCAGAAGTAATAATCAAATCAAGATCTGAACTCTCAACAATAACGACTTTTACGCCTTTGATAAGAGCATCTCTATTAAGTTGAATATCCTGCAAACGCTTGTCAGCTCGACGATTCAAAATTTCAAAATAACTCCGGACTTTTTGCCTGGATTGATACTGAGCCTTGAGCATAACCTGGGTACGAGTAATATCGGTAAATTTTTGAAGAAAAAAATCAGATTCACGACCATTGAGAGTGCGTAAAGCCGCGAAAAAACGAGCTTCGTAATCTTTTTTCGCTTCGACGTTGCTGTCAAATTGTGAACGAAAAACATCCGCAAGACTTATAAGTTCATCAAGGATGACGCCACTTTCATTCCGAAATGATTTCAAATTTTCAATATAATCATCCAAAACTTTTTCGCGTTCACGGGAAGGAGCAAGAAGGGCAAAAAGATCAGTATCGAGAATATTTTTAAATTTTTTCAGATGATCTATTTGCTGAATAAAACGAGTTTGAAATCGCTTTTGTTCAAGGCCAAGAAGCTCGGAACTTGTCAGTGAATCATCATGAAAATCCAAAATGCCGCCCGATTCTCCTCCGAGAAGAAAAGAAATAGTGACTCCATCATCAAAAATTTCAGAAGGCAGATCAGAAGACACATCAGAAACTTCATTAAAATCAGAAACTCCATCAACAGAAGTTACAAAAGGCTCAGCATTTTGTACCACGTTCGATGTTTCTTGCTTTTGTGAAAAGAAAAAATATTGTATTGCAAAACCGCCAAAAATAAGAAGCAATACGAAAATAAGACAACCTCCGCAGAAAAAAATAACATGTTTTGTATCAAGATGAGCTTCATTCAAAAGAGTTTCGATTTTTTCACGAAAATCGCCAAAATTTGATTTTTCAGGCTCAAATTGGGAATTTTCAGTTATATCAGATTGAGAAGACGAAATCACCTCACCTTCCGTTACAATTTCAGTACCGGACGGCTTAAAACCTTGCGCTTCGGTTTGCAGATGAGATTGTAAAGTACCATGTGGTTCGGAAGGAGGTTTAACAGAAGATCCCTCAAAAGAAACAGCTTTTTTCGACTCAGCCGGAGGTTGAGGCGATGTTACATCTTCGTCTTCAGGAAAAATAGGAGGCATCGTATCATAGAGACTGTCTCGATCTAAAAAATGATCTTTTTTTGAAGAAGGAGTTGACGAAAAAATATCATCAAATGAAGCATCCGCTGGTGGATTAGAAGGCATCCATCCGCCCTGATTTCCATTTTGACCCACCTGACTATCATTTTGTCCCGATTGACCTCCATTCTGAGAAAAAAAAGGATTCTGATTACCCGAAAAATTTTGATTACCCTGATTACCCTGATTACCCTGATTACCCTGATTACCCTGATTACCCTGATTACCCAAAGGCTGATTTTTCCCTCCCTGTTGAGGATCCATAAAAAAAACTAATATCTATCATTAAATTATAGCAAAATATGCGCTTCTATGAAAGAGAAGCTAGGGAGTCAAATAAAACACGAGCCAATTCAAACTTTGTAATATTTCCGATTTCTTTTTTACAGGAAGAAGTAAAAAGAGTAAAACACCCGCTTTCAGCTCCAAAACTTTCCTTTCCATTGAGTACGATGATATCAAGTTTTTTTTCTCGCATCTTCTTTTTCGCATAAAATTCACCATGCTCTGTTTCCAAAGCAAAACCAATAATTTTTTGAAATTTTTTCTTCTTCTTGCCAATCGTTTTGAGAATATCGACATTTTCCTTCAATGAAAAAATGCGATTTTTCCCATCTTTTTTTATTTTATTTTTCAAGGAACGAGCAAGAGAATAATCGCTGACAGAAGCAGCAGAAATAAAAATATCAGAAGAAGGAAAGAAATGTTTTACTTGAAAATACATTTCATGCGCGGTTTGTATTGATACCACTCGAACTTTATCATAATGAATAAAATGTTTCTGAAAGGAACCTGATGGACCTAAAATATATGATGGCCCTACTATAAAAGTAACATCAGCGCCGCGAAGTAAAGCTTCCTCAGAAAGTAAAAATCCCATAAGACCACTCGAAGGACTGCTTATATGACGCACAGGGTCAAGAGGTTCTTGCGTCGGGCCTCCAGTAATAAGAACGCGTTTGCCAAAAAAATCTTGTGGAGCAAAAATCTTTTTCGTGCAGAAAAGTAAAAAAGAAAAATCAGCAAGACGACCTTCTCCATAGTCTCCACAAGCGAGTTCTCCTCTATCAGGACCAATAAAAACGCAACCGACTTTTTGAAGTTTAGTGACATTTTCTTGAACCATCGGATTACTCCACATACGATAATTCATTGCTGGAACTATTAAAACAGGCTTTTGATTACCCAAAAAAATCGTCGTAAGAAGATTATCCGCGATTCCATGCGCCATTTTTCCTAAAATATTCGCAGTAGCAGGACAAATAATAAAAATATCATGAATTTCTGACAACCGAAGATGAGCATAAGGAAAAGAAAAATCGTCAGGCATCTCATCAAAATAAACTTGATTACCCGAAAGAGCGGCAAAAACAGTCGGATTGATACATTTTTTAGCTCCCCGCGTCATAACAACTGTCGTGGTAGCCCCTTCATTTTTAAAAAGACGAATAAGGTCTAATGCTTTATAGAGAGCCACGCTTGCAGTAACGCCTAAAAGAATTTTTTTGCCAGATAGATACATTTTTTTATGAATAACTTTCTTGTTCAGAAGGATAATTGCCGGAAATAACATCTTTTATAAAATGATGAGTCGCTTGCGAAATTTCCTTATCAATATGAGCATATTTTCGAACAAATCTAGGACGAACATCGCTCGAAAAACCCAAAATATCATGAAGTACAAGAATTTGACCATCTGTCAAAGACCCAGCGCCAATTCCAATAGTTGGAATACGAAGTTTTTGAGTTATTTCCAAGCCCAAAGAAGATGGAATACATTCTAAAATTACAGCAAAAGCACCAGCCTGCTCCAATGCTACCGCCTCTTCAAAAACTTTTTTTCGAGAAATATCATCCTTTCCTTGAATCTTATAGGACTGAACTTCCTGCGGTTTTAAACCCGTATGTCCCATGACGGCAATACCTGTCTGTGCCACGGCCCGAACAGATTCAGGTTTACCTTCAATTTTCACCACGTGAGCGCCTGTTTCTTCGCAGACTTTGCGACAAGAGGCGATAGCTTTTTCCGGTGTGTCACAGGTCGCGATAGGCATATCAATAACCACAAGAGATTTGCTATTTCCGCGCATCACGGCCTGTCCATGACGAATCATGTCATCAAGAGTAACAAAATGAGTGCTGGAATATCCAAGAACGACCATGCCAAGGGAATCTCCGACCAAAATCACGTCCACTCCAGCCTCGCTTACAATTTTGGCAGTCGGATAATCATAGGCCGTAAGAGCCGTAATTTTCCTTTTCCCTTTAAGCTGAACAATATGTTGCATCATAATATCATTTTAGGAATCTCTGAAAAAACATACCATCTACTGCGATTTTACCATGTCGGCTGCAAAATGTTCAGAGGCTCCTTTACACTCCTGCTCCAATCGCGGAAACATATTCAGCATTTTTCGGCAAAATCACTCGAATTTTATACATATCAGCAACGGAAAAAATAACATCCATAATTTTTTGAACACGAGTGAGTTTTCCTGTCAAAACAACAATTTTAACATTATGAGCCTGCGCCGCGAAAACAAACGCAGTGGCAATCGTTTGACCTATGAGATTCACAATACCTGCCGCCAAATCATCTTTTGAAAAAATAATTTCTTTCCCAACTATCTTTCCAAAATTCGAAGCCGTCGCATAAGCCGGCACCATTCCAATCCCCTCTCCAATAATATCCGAAACGCTCAGGTCAACATGTTCAACATTGCCGCGTTCATATCGTTTTATAATAGCACGAATATCATTTTCTCCAAGTATAAGATGATTTAAGGCAAGAAAAGTGCCACCTCCTATTCCCGTCCCTCCAATATGCTGACAAATTCCATTTTCCACCTTCACCATGCAGGTTCCAGTTCCCATACTGACAACAAGAATAGGATCAATGGAACAACTCGAATTGGCCACATATTTCGAATCATTTATACAATGCGAATCATTTGCATGGCTTGAACTGGTTGCGTAATTTGAATCAATCACGCGATTTAAATCAGATGCAGATGCCAAATCCGATTGGAGAAGAAACATTCCTCCTTTTCCAACAGCCTCAATTTCGTCAACTTTTTGAACTTCTTTTCCAAAAACACGCGACGGAAAAAAACGACTTCTACCACCGGTAACCTTTAAAAAATCAAAAGAAGCCAGTTCAAACGCATTTTTTTTTAAAAAAACTTCAAGATCGCTAACTTCCACTTCCCGTGTATTAAAAGAAATAATACGGGAAGGAATATTATTGTTCCACCAAATGGCATCGACTGTCGAAGCGCCAAAATCAAGAGTGAGAAAAGATAAAATCATGACACATAAATATTGACGCAATCGTAATATGAGCAAAGCCAAAATACAAGAACGAGACAATTATTTCTTGAGGTAGCAAGGAGATTTTTAAAAAAAATATTTATTTTGTGTAATTTTTCCGATACAATTTCACCTTGGATTATCTCTATTTTTATACATAAAAAATATCTTAAAAAATCTTCCGCATGAACATTACATTTCTCGCCATAGTGGCAAGCCTTATCTCGATTTTATGGGCTTTATATCTTGTAATCGACGTTCTTCGACAAAAAACAGGAACACCTGAAATGCAAAAAATCGCGCAAGCTATTCAAGAAGGCGCCAATGCTTATATACATCGACAGTATAAAACAATAGCACTTTTTGCCATTATAATTTTTATAATTCTCGGCGTGGTGCTTCCAAAAGGAGACTATAATTCAAATTATCTGATTGCTTTAGCGTTTCTTGTTGGAGCCGTTTTTTCAGCGCTCGCGGGTTATACAGGCATGGCAATATCAGTTCGCGCCAATATTCGTACCGCAAATGCTGCGAAAAAAGGCTTAAGTGAAGCTTTAAGCGTCGCGTTCCGTGGAGGATCGGTTACTGGACTTGTTGTTGTTGGACTCGCGTTGCTTGGAGTAAGCGGCTTTTATTTTCTTTTTCAATCTGTCTGGAATGTCCCTCCAAGTGAAACTCCAAAACTTCTCATTGGCTTTGGATTCGGGGCATCGCTCATCTCACTTTTCGCTCGAGTTGGAGGCGGTATTTTTACGAAAGCAGCTGATGTTGGAGCAGATCTTGTAGGAAAGATAGAAAAAAATATTCCGGAAGATGACCCAAGGAATCCAGCAGTAATCGCGGATAATGTTGGTGACAACGTTGGTGATTGCGCGGGAATGGGAGCGGATCTTTTTGAAACCTACGCGGTAACGCTTATTGCCGCGATGATTCTCGCCGCGTCGACTATAACGGAAAAACTTTCTCCAATCTTGGCGATTGAATTGCCATTACTTTTGGGATCAATCGCTATAATCGCCTCGATTATCGGAACATTTTTCGTAAAACTTGGAAAAAATAAAAACATTATGGGAGCTCTCTACAAAGGCATGATCGCGACTGGAATTGTTTCAGCCGTAGGATTTTATTTTGCTGTAGATTTTATGATCGGATCTATTGAAATTTTTTATGCAACGCTCGTTGGACTTTTATTAACGCTTGCCATAAACATAATCACGGAATATTACACTTCAACGAAATACCAACCTGTGCAAAAAATCGCAAAAGCGTCCGAAACCGGAGCAGGAACAAATATCATTATCGGACTCGCCGTTGGTCTTCAAAGTACAATTCTTCCTGTTTTTGCCATCGTTATTGCGATTGGCGCTTCCTACTATTTTGGCGAAACATCTTACCTTGAAAATGGTGTTTATGGAATCGCGATCGCGGCGGTAGCAATGCTTTCCACCACAGGTCTCGTCATTGCGACGGATTCGTATGGACCAATTACTGATAACGCGGGAGGTATCGCGGAAATGGCGCACCTACCCGAATCCGTACGAAAAAATACCGACGCGCTCGACGCAGTCGGAAATACAACCAAGGCCGTAACAAAAGGATATGCCATCGGTTCCGCGGCTCTGGCGGCAATTGTTCTTTTCCAAGCATACACCGAAGAACTCTCCATTAATTCAATAGGAAAAACTTGGACTTTTGATCTCTCCGACCCTCGAGTCGTCATCGGTCTTTTCCTTGGAGGAGTGCTTCCTTTTTTCTTTTCAGCGCTCACGATGCAAGCCGTAGGAAAAGCAGCGCATAAAGTAGTGGAAGAAGTACGCCGGCAATTTAGAGAAATTAAAGGTATCATGAGCGGAAAGGAAAAACCGCAATACGATGTTTGCGTCGATTTAGTAACTCAGGCGGCCTTGAAAGAAATGATTTTCCCCGGCCTCATTGCCATATTCGCTCCAATCTTGGTCGGATTTATTCTCGGACCGCAAGCTCTTGGAGGGCTTCTCATGGGTGTCATTATTACCGGTCTCCTTATGGCTATTCAAATGGCCAATGGCGGAGGAGCTTGGGATAATGCTAAAAAATATATCGAAAACGGAAAATTCGGAGGAAAAGGATCCGATGCCCACAAAGCAGCAATAGTTGGAGATACTGTTTGCGATCCATTTAAAGATACTTCAGGTCCAGCTCTCAATGCTCTCATTAAAGTAATAAATACGATTGCTCTCATTATCACGCCTCTCATCGCAACTTATACGCTTTGGAGTTAAAAACATTTCTGCCACTAAGAAAACATCACATTTTTTTTAAAAAATGGCGCTCAGACCGAATACACATCAAGATACCTGCCAAGTTCAAGTTACCCTCGAGAAATTTGAAGAACGATACGCCATACTGCGTTCGCCGCACGGCTTCGAATACCGTTGGCCGATAAAAAATCTCCCTGAGAGTATTCAAATTGGCGAAACCATTTTTCTCACATTGAAAACGGATAATATGTTGAAAGACCAACAGTATAAAAACATGCGCGAACTTCTTACGGAAATGATCAATTAAAAAACACTTTTTCAACTGCAAATAGAAAAAGTTGAGGAGTGGTGAAAAATTTATAGCCAATTTTGCAAATTGCAGTAGTAAGCACATTTTTCTTAAGGTTCCTAAATGATTCTCTGAAAATGCAACTTTTTTCGTTCGAATACTGAAAATATCGCTACTAAACTCTCTTCACGGATAGATTTCAAGGCTCTTTTCATCATTAAGAATCGTAATCCAGGTCTGTCCAGGCCTCAAAACAAATTGCTGACCGCTGTCATCATAAAATCGTGTCACGTCGTCCGATTCCTTTTTCCAAACACCAAAATACTGACGACCGCCTGAAAAAAGAAACGCTTTTCCAGAACCGGAAGTTTTCATTTCAAGCCTTCCTTCGTCGTCGATTGGATAATAAGAAGTAAACTGAACAAGAATATTTCGGGGAGTAATATCACCAGTAGAATCGTGATGGATATTTCCAGCGAGATAGCGAACATAACGATCAGAAACAGGATCATAAACGTACTCAACTTCAAAAGAAGGAGTGGAAAAATGAATATCAAATCGTGAAACAGATGCAGAAAAAAAAGACGATCCGGAAACAGAACCGGAAACAGAAGAAGAAACATTGCCAAAAAGAAAATGGGGACGATCAAGCGAAACATTCCACTTTTTATCATTTATGATGCTCTGAATACCTGCGAATGAACCAAAAAGATTATGAGGAGCGGCATATTGAATATCTCTCGCAAAATAATGTGCAATCCGCGTATCGGACTCAGGCGAAATTTCCTCCCAATAAAGGGCCTCAATATTCAACAAATCTTTAGTGGAATAAAGACGAGTAAGGGCATCATTACTACCGCCGGCATGAACATAGGCGGCCTTGTATTCGGAAGCAAAATCAATAAAATACGGTCTCGCTGAACGAACAGGACCAACCCATGAAAGATTTTGATACGAATATAAAGCCAAAAAACGAGTAATGCCTCCTTCAGCGAGAGCTTCATAAACAATACTGGCTTTGCTGAGTCCTTCATGCTGAACTCGGGCTTGAGGATGATTCTCAATCATAACAGCAATAACCGGCCCTTCTGGAGCAGAAAGTACGGTTCCATCAAGCGCCGAAATATATTTTTCTGTCGGTAATACATTTTTCGATACATTCCGCGGAGACGAGGTCTGATCACTCTGAATGGCAGAAGTAAGATTTGGAAAAATTTGAGAAACTTGATGCAGAGTAAATGACTGTTCCTGAATTACAAAAAACCACAAGGCTAAAAAAATCGCCGTACCGACAAAAAAAATCATCAAAAAAAACGCTCTACGCTTTACCCAAAACAGCATTGCAAAAAATTAAGATGCAGCTTCTTGTTTTGATTCTTCTCCTTTCGGCGCTTCAGCTCCTTCCACGGGAACTTCTGTTGTAGCAGCTGTCTCAACAACAGGAGCTTCTTCAACCTCTTCCTTCACCATTGTAACACTCACTACGGTAAGTTCGGGAGAATCCATTACTTCAACGCCTTCAGGTACGCTAATTTCGCTGACATGAATAGAAGTGTGAAAATCAACAATAGAAGAAATATCAACTGTAATAGAATGAGGAATATTTTCAGGAAGACAGCGCACCTCGATTTCATGCTTATTAATGGTAAGAACTCCTCCAAGATCCTTCACCGCGAGAGACGTTCCTGTAAATTGAAGAGGTACCGAAGTGGTTACTTTTTTCGTCATATCCACATGAATAAAATCCACATGATCGAATGTATCTCTTACCGGATTCATCTGCAGATCATGAATAAGGACCTTCAAAGGATTATTTCCATCAATATTAAGATCAAGAACCGTATTCGTGCCGCCTTGAGCATATATCTTACAAAAATCCTGATACGATATTTTTAAAGATATATTCTCCTTTTTCATACCATAATAAATGGCGGGTATAAAACCATCAGAACGAAGATATTTCGCCCTATCTTTTGGATCGCGTATAAAAGCTCGAAGCGCGAGAGTTTCCATAAATAAAAATTTCCATAAATAATATAGCGGAGCGAAAATGAGTATAGCCAACCCTTTAAACAAAAGCAAGAGATTTCCACGTACCTTTACTTCAAACTCAAATCTCATTACAATGGAGCATGCGAAAATACCTTTACATCATTACTATGCTCGAAAAAATAAAAGACATGTATAAGCTGCAAAAAGAAGCGAAGCAGATAAAAAAAGAGCTTAAAAATATACATATTGAAGCGGAATCAGGAGAAGTAATCGTTACTATTAACGGTGAACAGGAAGTGGTTGCCGTAAAACTCCCCGATATAATAAATGAACCTCAAAAAATAGCGGAAAATCTTCTCAAAGCTTTCAATAAAGCTATAAAAAAATCCCAACAAATTGCCGCAGAACGCATGAGCGGAGTGATGAAAGAAATGGGACTTGGAAACCTTTTGGGACAAGAAAAATAAAAAACCCTAAGAAAAACGTACCATCTACTACAATGCGAAATTGTATTTATGGATAAATTCTAAATATTTTAACGTCTCTTCATTTCGTTCAGTAGCGCTTAACTTTCGCTCATTTATAGGATTTCTCACTCATGAGAAAAAATTATCAAACGCAGCGCGTTATTCTCATTATAGTAAGCTTGGGAATGTTTGCCTTCATGGTATTTCAGGGCATTTCAGCTGGTTATCTCTATTATATTCAAAAACCTGTCGATTCTCAGGATAGTAATCAACACATTATTACGATAACTCGAGGAGAAACGATAGATTCCGTGGGGAAAAAATTAAAATCAGAGGGGCTTATTCGAAATACATACATTTTTTATATATACATCCGTCAAAAAAATCTCGATGAGAAGGTGCGATCAGGCCGTTTCATTCTTCAAAAAAATTTTTCGCTCGAAAAAATTGTCTCGCTTCTGACAAATGCATCGCTTGCTGAAAACTCCATAAGCATTATTGAAGGTTGGACCATATTCGATATTGATAAAAAATTAACGGAATTGAAGCTTATTAAAACAGGAGAATTTATAGAATACGCGCAAAATTACAACGCGAAAAATCACAATTTGAAAGATTATCCTTTTTTAAATAATATTCCAAGCATTGAGGGATTTATTTTCCCAGACACTTATTTTATTGATCCAAAAACATTCACGCTTCAAGGTTTCATTCGCCAGACGCTGGATAATTTTCAAAAAAAATTAAAAAAGGTTGAAGAGAAAGGAAATATTTCCACGAAACATTCTTTCTATGAAAATATTATCATGGCATCAATTTTAGAAAAAGAAGTGCGTACAAACGCAGATAGAGCAATTGTCGCGGGAATCCTATGGAAACGTCTTGAAAATAATTGGACGCTCGGCGCCGACGCCACGCTGCTCTATGCCACGAAAAAAAATACCATTACATCTGCTGATCTCGATATTGATTCACCGTATAATACTCGAAAATACCGAGGACTACCCCCAACCCCGATATCCAATCCCGGACTCGAAAGCATCATTTCTGCTTTTTCCCCGGAAAAAAGTCCTTATTGGTTCTATCTTACAAAACCGGATACAGGTGAAGTCGTGTACGCCATTACCAATGAAGAACAAAACCTCAATAAACAAAAATACCTTCGCTAATCGCTAAAGACCTCCCCTCCTGCTCTCGATATAACGCCTCAATAATATGTAAGCTGCATCTTCTTTTTCACGGATAATTCTAATTCTTTCGATTTCATTAGGTGTAAATTCATGAGATCGTAGGGAAACTAAATCCATACGTCTTGTTAGCAATTCACGATAAATTATATTTAAATATTCTAAATTTGGTAGTGAATTAATTCTAAATATTGATAGTGCTTCCAAAAAAAGATTTTGTTCTTTTTCTTTTTCTCGTTTTCTTTCTTTCTCTGCTTCTTCTTCTAAAGCTGCAAGCACTAAGTCTTTATTGTGATCAACTATATTAAGGAAGGTACGATTAACAAAGTTATAAACCCTTATTTGTCGAGGAGGATCCAGTAACATATTTGGAATTGGTGGTCGAACAGATGGACGCGGTTCTAATACTCGTTGATCAAAATCGACAATTTCTACAAGATTATCATTTAATATATCTTGATAAACATCTTTCAATTCTTCCCCCATAAAAATAAATTATTATTAACTAAGGTAGTATAATATTATATTTATATTAAAAGTCAAGAAGAAATTTCATAGGAGACGCGTCTTCCGAAATATTCCAGGAATACCACTGCGATTGTTTAAAATCTTCATCAATGAGAGAAATCGGTTGAACCGTGTAAAAATTTTCCAAGGCGCGAATATCTTTCGCTCCAATATTCATGGATTCACCTGATTTAAGAGCAAAACTTTCCAAAACTCGTTCAGGCTCGTTGCGATCAAAAATTTTAACATGAAGCCCTCCGTCAATCACCCGAACAGTCCCGGAAACATCCTGAGTGAGAGAAAAAATACGAACGCTCGACATGGTAGTATCAAGAGGCTCAAAGGACATATCATCGCTGCGAACATAAAAAGAAAAATCATCCGCAGCGTCATGGACCCAAATAGCTCCCTGATGAAGAATGATTTCAGCGCTGGAAACTGTTCCATTAATATTCAATGCTTCCATTTGAAATTCCGTATTTTCATCAAGTCGAATAATATTTTTACCATAAAAATAAACCAAAGCTCGACCGGCTTTTGAAACATGAACGGTATCTCCTTCCAAAAGCTTTTTTTGTCCCTGTACTTCAGTCCATGCCGAAGATCCCCAAGTCAAAACCTGCGCGCTCCCTTTTTCCACATAAAGAATCGCTTCCTTTTTTTCCGCATCTTTCGTTCGATCAAAAAAATGAAAACCAAGATTGAGAAAAAAAATACCTCCCAATCCAAAAAAAATAAGGAGCAAAAAAGGAAAAACATTACGAGAAGAGTATTTTCTATGAGACATACGCTGCTACTAATTATAAGCCCATCTCTTTTTTAAGAGCATTCATATCGCGCACCAAAGTAGTGCTTGTACGCAATTTTTTTATAATCATTTCACAACCATGAAGCACGGTCGTATGGCTGCGATTGCCAAAATCAAGACCAATATTTTCATAAGACCTTCCGAGTTCATGTCGAATAAGGTACATCGAAATCTGTCTTGGAAGCATGATCTCCTTGCGGCGCGACTCGCCAATGAGATCGCTTTTAGTTATTTTAAAATAATCAGCCACGATTTCGATAACATCTTCCGGAGCGCGAGCAATGGAACGATGAGCTGCTTGTTCATCAAAACCAGCCACGGGCTCATCTTTTGAAAGTTTTTTCAACAACAAACCGACGCTTCGTACGGTCGGCGTGCTATTTTCCAACTGCGCTTGAGCAATAGCCTGAAGAAGAACACCTTCAAGTTCTCGAATACTGTGATGCACATTAAAAGCAATAAATTCCAAAACTTCCGCGGGAATAATGGCGTTATGCTCGGGACATTTTGCATGGAGTATCGCAAGCCGAGTCTCATAATCAGGAAATTGAACATCCACTATCATACCCATCCCAAATCGACTCATGAGACGATCCTGGACGCCTTTGAGTTCCCGAGGAGGCCGATCCGAACTGATAATGATTTGCTTATTATTATCGTACAGCTCATTAAAAGTATGAAAAAATTCTTCCTGCGTCATTTCCTTATTTCCCAAAAATTGAATATCATCAATGATAAGACAATCAACCTGGCGATAACGATCCTTAAATTGTTTCGTATTTCTTCTTCCTATAGCCTCAACGATTTCATTCATAAAACGTTCCGCCGTAATATAGACGACAACACTTTCCGGAAAACGCTTTAAAATAGCATTGCCAGTTGCCTGCAAAAGATGCGTCTTTCCAAGTCCAACACCTCCATAAATAAAAAGCGGATTATATTCCGAACCCGGCCGCGAGCAAACCGCAGAACAAGCGGCATGAGCCAAACGGTTATCAGGACCGACGACAAAATTTTCCAAACGATAACGTTCATTCAAAAATTTACTTTGAACACCATCATGGGTAACGCGCATCACCGATTTATTAGGCAATTTTCGAATGGATTTTACAGGTTTTTCAACGAGTGTTTGAATATTAACCGCCCGTTCATCCTGACCAGCTTTTAAGCTGGACATAACGACATACTCAATCGATTCAATCTGAGGACGAATGCTTTTTATCGCGTCGATAATGAACTGATGATACTTTTTTTGAAGCCAGTCTTTCGCAAAAGGATTCGGCACGCCAACGGCAACCGTAGTATCGTTAACATCGAGAATAGCCGTGTCCTGAAACCATGTCACAAAATTAGAACGCTTGAGTTTCGGCTCAATAGAAAGGAGTACCTGTTTCCAAAATTCCAAATGATCCATAAACAGCTAAGATTGAGGGCTAAAAATGCGAACAATATCATTAAAAGTCACCATAATGATAAGCAGCATAAGCAAAGCATAACCCATACCGTGTATCATAGATTCGAAACGAGCATTTGCTCGTTTTCCACGAATAATTTCAACCACAATAAAAAGAAGACGGCCTCCGTCAAGCGCGGGAATCGGAAGAATATTAATCACGCCCAAACTTAAGGAAAGAAGCGCTGTAAAACGGACAATGGAAAGAAAACCTTGTTTTACGAAAACATGAGTAAGTTGGGCAATGCCAATGGGGCCTGCGACTTCTGAGGGAACGCGGCCTTCGGAAGTAAGTTTTTGAACCACATTCACAAACATTGAAACCGTAATTTTTGATAAACGCCCAAGTTCGCTCCAGGCCTGAATCGGAGCTTGCCAAAAAGGATATTTTACAGGACTAATATGAACCACTGAAGTCAAAAGGGAATCGTCATATACTTTGATTCCTGCATACGGATCGCCAAGAACTTGCGAGAGAACCACTCCCATATAGCCTTGATTATCAGGAACAACTGTAATCGGAAAATTCTGTCCCGAACGGTTCACAACTATTTCGAGAGGCGAGTCGGGATATTCTTTCGTAATCGCCCTAACATCCTCAAAGGTTAAAACTTTTTTTCCCTGAACGCTCTGAATCTCATCCCCAGGCTTCAGCCCTGCGGTTTCAGCTGCGGATTGAGGCAAAACACTACTTACTGCGACAATCGCATTTTGAGAAAAAGGCACCGAAAATTTTATGCGTTCATTATTACGCAAAATTTCATACTCCGTCGAATCTTTGTATCCGATAGAATCCTCAAGATCTTTAGCAAAATAGAGTTCCTGACCATTCACGCGAAGAATAATATCTCCTGGAAGAATACCTGAAGAATAGGCCAAAGAATTGGCATCAATAGAATGAACTCGAACCCGTGGAAGTTCCAGAAGTTCATGCAGAACAAGCCCGCTTTCTTTTTCTGGAACATCAGTAAGCTGTAAAACAACGGTATTCGCGTTTCTTTGAATTTTAACCTCTTTTATTCCATACTTTCGAATCGTGGCAAAAAAATCTTGAACCGTAAAAACGCGTTCTGTTTCAAAGCCAAGAATACGGTCTCCCGGATTAAAACCTGTTTTTTCAGCAAAACTTCCTGGCTCCACATTTTTCACCAACATGCCCGGCTGAACTTCCATGGTTCCGTTACTAATATTAGAGAGAACATCTTCCCCATTCACAATAAGTGGCTCAATGCCAAAGGTAAAACCAATGTCCAAAAGAATAAACGCGAGTAAAAAATTCATGACTACTCCCGCGACAATAACTTTCATGCGAGCAAATATGCTTTTATTCACAAAACTGCGAGGATTTTTGAGAGACTGAGAATCGCGGATATCTTCTCCTAAAAGCCTAACAAAACCCCCAAAAGGAATGGCATTAAGGGAATAAACAGTTTCACCATATTTTTTTCCAAATATTCTTGGAGGAAGTCCCAACCCAAACTCCTGCACATATATATCGGCTCGCTTTGCCATGATAAAATGACCAAATTCATGCACAAGAATAAGAAGTGAAAAAATAATAAAAAATGCCAGAATTGAAATAAAAATACTCATACGAAAATAAAAATAAGTAATGGGAAAAATTAAACGATATATGTTCAATAATTTAAGACGCTATGTATAAGATAATTACACGGTCATTATATCTTTTTCTTTGCTTTTCGCGAGTTCAAGTATAACTTCATTCACCGCATCAACTTTTTCCTGCATTTTCTTTTCACCGCCAAAATATTCATTTTCACCGATTTTCTTGTCTTGCTCAAGCTTTTTCATCGCAGTCAAAACATGCTGTCTCGCGTGACGAACTGAAATTCGCGCTTCTTCCGCAAATTTATGTACTACTTTCACCAATTCCTGGCGTCGTTCCTGCGTAAGAGCTGGAATGGGTATTCGTATCGTGGAACCATCATCGGAAGGATTCAAATTGAGTTCGGAAGTCTGAATCGATTTTAAAATCGATACAAGAACATTTTTATCCCATGGCTGAAGCGTAATAGTTCGAGCGTCAGTCACCATAATACTGGCAACGGCTTTCAAAGGTTGCCTGGAACCGTACGCTTCAACTAAAATACCTTCAACTAAAGCAGCATTGGCTCTCCCAATATTGAGGCGTGAATATTCTTCTTTCAAATGATTCAAAATTTTCTGGAATTCTTTTTCCGAATCAGTAAGAAATGATGAGATCGACATAAATAAAAGTTAAGAAACAAGGGTTCCGACGTGATCACCATTGCAGGCCTTCAGAAGATTACCTTTTTTCAAAACATTAAAAATCCGAATAGGCAAATGAGCTTCCTGGCAAAGTGATACAGCGGTCAGGTCCATGACCATAAGCCGCTTTGCAAGTATATCCGAAAAAGAAAGAGAATCAAATGATTTGGCGTTACGATGCTTCATGGGGTCTTTATCATAAACATAATCCACTTTTGTCGCTTTAAGGAGTTCTTCACATCCAAGTTCAAGGGCGCTCAAAGCAGCCGCTGAATCCGTGGTAAAATAAGGATTTCCAGTGCCTCCAGCCAATATAACAACATCGCCCGACATCAAATGATTACGTGCTGTTTCACGAAAGTAACGAGGAATAATTTGAGGCGCGTCGATGCGAGAAAAAGCAACAGCTGATATATGTTCTTTGAGAAGCATTCCTTTAAAAACAACGGCATTCATGAGAGTTGCCAACATTCCCAAAAAATCCGAATCGCTTCGCTCAATGGGAAGATCAATACAATCACGATACCGCCAAATATTTCCGCCGCCAATGGTAATCGCCAACTGACATCCTCCAGCATGAATCTCTTTTATTTCGCGAATAATATTTTCCATCCGTGACAGCTCAAAAACACTTTCTCCATCACCGGAAAAAACTTCTCCTGAAAGTTTCAACATAACCCGTTTCTTTTTTTTCACCATATTTTTCTCTGCCATATCGATATTTTTTTACGCTCTATATAAATCTACCTTACATTCATGAGCATACTAAATTTCGAAAGAGAAAATGTCAACGAAAGCAATAGGAGTTGTTCACCGCTTTTGTTGAAGCATACTCTTTTTCTTTTGAATACATATGCTGGCAGGCGGAAGTTCGGAGCGAGTTACTCAGGCTGGTTTTCAAAAAGAGGCGAAAATGAGCGTTAAAAAATGTGTAGCCGATAGCATTTTTAGCGAATTTTCGTCCTTTTTGATCCAGCCGAGTATCCGAGCGACGAGCCCCCGCCTCCCAGCATATGTACTTTTTTTCAAAGGAAAAAGCGTATGATCCATTTTGTTGAAGAAATGCCAAAATTTTAATTGACAATATGACATCAAATATTGTAAAATGAATAAATAAAAACATAATTATGTTTTCAAAAAACAAACCTTCAAAAAAACGTCTTTCCTGGAATATTTTTTTCCTGCTTTTAATAGCGGCTATGGCGCTCATATTGCTAATCAACATACGATTTGAAGGACAAATCGCGATTTTTCAAAAAAAAATCTCAAGAACAGAACAAAAAACCCTTGAACTCAAAGGAATAAATCTTGGCGCGGATACCTATATTTATAAATGGAGCGAAGGAAATGATAACTACGTGACAAAATCCAACCTTATGGCAAGAAGAAAAAAAGATTCTGCAGTATTTATAAAATTTTCATCAAATGCTTTTCCAAGTACCAGTATTTCAAGCGCTATTCTCACATTAACCGCCTCAAGCGTGGAAAATGAAAACGATGGAGCTCTTTTCAAAATATATAGAATACTGCCGGAATATTCCTGGAATTCTGAAACAATACGATGGATTGATGTAGACACAAACTACGACCAAAATATAGCAGATGCTGAAATATTCTATGATACCACGGCAGTAGCGTCTGTATCAGCCAATAGATTAAAAATAGGACAAACCATTTCATTCGATATTACGAACCTCATGAAATTATGGGCAGGCGGAACATCCAATAACGGACTTGTTATTTTTAATGAAGGAACCAAGGGACAAGTCGATTTTGCGAGCACTGAATCAACTGACACGTCAAAACAAGCCATTCTTACGATAAAATACACGCCAGCAAGTGATACGGATCAAGACGGAATTACTGACGATGTGGATAATTGTCCGACAATAGCAAATGCGAACCAGGGAGATGGGGATCATGATGGACAGGGAGATATTTGCGATAATGATGATCGAGATATCATGAATTCTACGGATTGGTCATATGTGGAATACGAAGCGCTTCAAAAATACAAAATGCTTGCAGATTTTTGGAAAGCTCGCGTGGCTCCAACAAGCGATGACTTTTTTAACGTTGGAGGAGGATGGAATGATGACGTCGAACTCGCGGCTTCTCTGACGGGATATTGGTATTTGACAGGAGATTCATCGTTAAAAGACATGTTTGAACTCATGGCGGATACAATCCAAAAAGAACCCTACGTAGGCTCAAAATCAAGTCCATGGGTTCAACCAGGCGATCACAGGATAGAACAAGGTTTTAGCACCGTGATGCTGGACGTTGAACATTCCGCGGAAGAAACGACACTGGTTTTTCCAAGAATGACGCTTGTGGACTTCGGCGAACCAAAAAATATTGAACTTATGACACGAACCATCTGGAATTTCCAGGATAATGTCGCGCAAAACGGCTATACTGAACAAAACTGGGCCGTGGATATCGGTATAAATAAAATGCTCATGAGAAGTCCAAGATACAATGCGCGAAACGTCGACTTTACTTGGGTTATTCCAGAACCTGATAAAACGATTGAACCGCAAGACGTGGTAGAAAACTTCAAAACTACGATGCCCGGGCTTTCGATTGCATGGTATTACGGGCCAAATCATTATTTCTGGCAGGATGCAGGATTTATGAAAAAACACGCCAATGCCTGGATTGAAGCCAGCAAACTAACAATGTCATCTCAAAATGGCATTACGGAAAAACCAGCCGAAATTCCACCTTCAAAAATTCTCCTTACAAGTATGCCCGATCAAAAAATCTGGAATTTCGACGACTGGCAAAAAAATCAATCCGACACTGAAGGATACGATGGAGGGTGGATAAACGGAGCATGGGTATTCCGTCATTTTTATAGCGCCATGATTGCTGATTGGATGCTTTTTAAAAACACAAATGAGACCTTTGCGACCGACGCGTCAAATATCGTGGAAAAAGCATTTCATTACCGACAAAATGGCCTGAAAATTGGAGAAAATAGTCTTTCGCTCGATCGACAATACATGCAATGGAGAGCTGAAGTTTCGAGCGCTCCTGATGATCAGCTCTTTTTGGACACCAGAAAATCAAAAGATTCCGACACAAGGATGACGGCTTATCACATCTATCTTCAACGCGGAGATATTAAAAACGCCGTCGCGTTGGCTTGGGATGGATTTAATCACATTCGCGACACCTTAAATTCCTATTATACTTCATGGACCGATGACATAGTGACAAGCGGAGTAACGGATAATGTAAAATTCGAAGAAACCGATTCATGGATGATGGGCGCATTAGGAGGAGCGGGAATCTATGATGGAGCCTATCCAAGTATTTACATGTCGCTCAATAAAACCGACGCAAAAGTTTCCACGCTCATGCTCGAAAAATCTGATACAAAAATAAAATTCTGGGCCTACAATTTTGACGCGATAAATAAAGAAATCGGGGTACGGCTCTGGAGGCTCAAAGATGGATCGGGAAAAATAACCATTGCGCGTGATAGCGATAAAGACGGACAATCAACAGATATAATTTACGCCGCGGATGTTCCTGACACAGGACGCGGTCAAGAGCTAAACTTTATACTGCCGTTACAAAAACTTTACATTGTAACAATCGAAGTAACCTCGCCAAAAACACAAGATTTCAGCGCTTTACCAGATCCGGCAATCGGCCGAAAAGATTATCGATATGAAAACGGCAACGTATATCTTGATATTCACAACATTGGTTTGAAAGAAGCACGAGGAGTGGTGGTAAAAGTACTGAAATCAGACGTGAATAAAACAGAACTGGGACGCGCAACCATTGATCTTGCAGGTTTCACAAGCATGAACCCCGTTATACAGTCGGTAACATTCGATATCGGTTCAAAAATAACAACTTCGTCCGACATTGGCGAAATTGTACTGGAATTCAATTCAGATGAAATCACCAAGCTTAATAATGTCTTGATAGTGAACTAAGAAACCTTAAAAAATCACGAAAACTCAAGCTTATAAACCAACTTCTTTCTTCCTCCAACCAGCCACAAAAAAAATACATTAAGTCAAAATTTCGTAATGAAAATCTATTTTTCTAAAAAGTTCTCTAAAGCTTCAAAAGAATGTAGGTTATGCCAACACCAAGAACAATGCCGACAACAAATACCCAAGGAAGACGGTTAGGACCAGCGTCTTCATGACAGGAAGCTAAGTCAGCTAAAAGGTCAGCCGAAAGAATAATTTCCTCTTCACCGCGCGTTTTGAGAACTGTATCAAAATCATGCGTGGCAACCAGTTGAACAAAATTCGTAAAATGCATTTTTACCTTATCCCCAATTTCAGGCATTTTTTCATACATAGTTGCGTCCGTTTCAGCCATATCAGAATTTTCAGTCGCATCAAAACCTTCACCTGCATGAGAATTTTGAAAATTCTGACTACTCAAATCAAACTTTTGATCTCCATTACGCGACAATTCGACAGAAACTTCTTCAATGGGAGTTACTTCAAAATGCTCAGACTCCCGGGATTTCTTTTTTTTCTTTATATCATCCATAATATCGTTCATAAAAGTTAAAAAAATATTAAAAACGTATCGATGAAGAAACATGAATCACGAAATCCGCTGTAAAATGAAAAAATAAATTCTTGAATTCATGCATCCTTTTTCCCAGAGCGAGAGTTCTTTTCCGTCTGATCTTGCGAACGTAATTTTTCTATTTCAGGAAATTCAAAACGCTTCTCTTTTCGATATATCCTCTTAAAAAGATTCATAGCATAATTCCAAACATTTTGAAAGAAATTAAATACATGTTGAAATTTACCCGATGCTAAATCAGAGACCAAAGGAATTTTAGCGTATTGACCTTGCGCCGCATAAATAAAACCCATAATCATGCCAGCGACCACGAAAATTTCAAGTATACGGCCAATAAAAGGTATCATCCAAAAAATAACAGAAAAAACAAAAAGAACACTCCCCTGCCGTGAATGAAACTGAACAAAAGCGCTATCCTTACGAAACGAAAAAATAATAATGGAAAGAATCCATATATACGAAACCGCGGCTATATCCTTATTTTCACGAATATCATCAATGTCGCCCATACTTTAAGTTCGTAAAGCAATACGAAGAAGATCAGGATCATGAGACTTAGAAAACGCCATATCTTCGGTAATAACCCCAGCCTTGCAAAGACGCGCAAGGGAATCATCAAGAGTATACATGCCTTCAGCTCTCCCAATCTGTATCATTGAATAAATTTGATGAATATTTGATTCTTTAATAAGATTTCGAATCGCATCATTCACAACCATAATTTCAAAGGCCACAATTCTTCCCTGCCCATTCGCCCGAGGAAGAATGGTTTGAGAAATAACGGCTTGAAGTGAAAGAGAAAGCTGGGTGCGAATTTGCTGTTGCTGCTCAGCGGGAAAAACATCAATAATGCGATGAATCGTCTGTGGCGCGTCGGAAGTATGAAGTGTAGAAAGCACCAAATGACCGGATTCCGCGAGAGTCATAGCCGTCCCAATAGTTTCAAGATCACGCATTTCACCAACCATAATGATATCCGGATCCTGACGAAGCGATGAACGGATAGCGTCGGCAAAAGAATGCGTGTGATAGGTAACTTCGCGTTGAGTAATAAAGGCTTTCTTGGAAGAAAAAATAAATTCAATAGGATCTTCAATGGTAAGAATGTGGCAACGCCTCCGAGCATTCACAAAATCGATCATCGACGCGAGAGTTGTGGATTTACCGCTTCCCGTAGGTCCTGTAACAAGGATAAGCCCTCGAGCTTTCATGGCGAGAGTATGAACAATCGTCGGAAGCATCAATTCCTCGGGAGTGGGAATAATCGAAGGAATAGAACGAAGGGCAAGCGCGGGACCATCTTTTTCAAAAAAAAGATTAATGCGAAAACGTCCAATACCCTCAACGCCATAAGAAAAATCCACTTCATAATCTTTTTCAAATCGTTCATATTTTTCCGTGCTCGCTATAGATTTAGCAAGTTCCATAATGTCTTTTTTCGTAATATTGGGAAGCCCGTCAACAGGATAAAGATCACCATTGACGAGTCGAACAAACGGAGGATGCCCAACCTTCAAATGAAGATCCGGGGCTTTATGTTCAATGAGCTTTTTAAGAAGACTATTGATGTCCATGAATACAATTTCAAAATATTCATACTATTATAGCAAAAAAAACCTCTTTTCTCAAGAAAAAAGGACGTATTTACCCCATTGCTTTAAAAAAGGCCTTGCAAACTATTTTTAAGTCCATAATGAGGACAAAAAATATCTTTGCAAGGCCTTAAAACATATCCACAAATATTTTTTTACTGCAACGCGTTACCGCAATACTCAAATTTTGTTTTTACTTATGAACAAACTCTTAATCTCTCCTACATCACATCATATCACCCATTCCTCCCTGCGGAACCCCTGTTTCTTGTTTTTTCTCTGGAATATCGGATACAGCGGCTTCCATGGTAAGGAAAATAGCGGCCACGGATGCGGCATTTTGAAGAGCGGAACGAGTCACTTTTTTCGGATCAACAATACCCGTTGCTATCATATCAACATATTTGTCTTCTTGGGCATCATAACCAATACCCGCTTTTTCTTTTTTCACTCGTTCCACGACAACAGCGCCTTCTTTGCCAGAATTCTGCGCGATTTGATATACAGGCGATTCCAAAGCTTTCCGAACAATATGCATGCCAGTCATTTCATCACTATCACCTTTAAATGTATCAAAAACCTTCGCCGCCTGAAGGAGAGCCGTCCCGCCACCAGCCACAATCCCCTCTTCCACAGCGGCTTTCGTAGCGCTCAAAGCATCTTCAATGCGATGTTTTCGTTCTTTCAATTCCACTTCCGTAGCGGCTCCGACCTTAATAATACCAACGCCGCCTGAAAGTTTCGCAAGTCGTTCCTGCAATTTTTCGCGATCAAAATCCGAATCGGTTTTTTCAAGAGTTATTTTTATTTCTTTCACTCGAGCCTCAATATCTTTACGAGCTCCTTTTCCTTCAACAATCGTGGTTTTTTCTTTATCGGAAATAACCTTGCGAGCTTCTCCAAGATCATTCAAAGTCGCATTTTCAAGTTTTAAACCGAGTTCTTCCGAAATAACTTTCGCGCCCGTCAAAATCGCTATATCTTTCAACATTTCCTTGCGTCGATCTCCGAATGCAGGAGCTTTAACGGCAAGAACATTGAAACTTCCGCGAAGCTTATTCACCACGAATGTAGCCAAAGCTTCGCCTTCAACATCTTCAGCAATAATCACGAGCTCTTTTCGACCGCTCTGAGCCAATTTTTCAAGAAGAGGAAGAATATCGTGAATAGAAGAAATTTTCTTATCCGTCACCAAAATCTTCACGTCTTCGTAAACAGCAGTCATTCCAGCCGGATCCGTGACCATATAAGGAGAAATATAACCATTATCAAATTGCATTCCTTCAACCACTTCCTTATCCAAACCAAAAGTTTGTGATTCTTCAACAGTAATAACGCCATCTTTTCCAACCATTTCCATAATCTCAGCAATGAGCTTGCCGACTTCAGGATTTTGCGCTGAAATCGTGGCAACTTGGGCAATTTCTTCCTTAGAAGAAATATCTTTTTTCACCTTATCGAGCTCATGCACTATCATGGCAACCGCCTTTTCAATACCGGCCTTGAGACCCATGGGATTTGCCCCTGCGGTAACATTGCGAACACCCTCGGAAATAAGAGCGAAAGCCAAAAGAGTGGCTGTTGTAGTACCATCACCGGCGACATCATTCGTTTTTGTGGCAACTTCCTTCACGAGCTGAGCGCCCATATTTTCCCAAACGTCCTGAAGATCAATCTCCTTTGCGATAGTAACGCCGTCATTCGTAATGGTCGGCGCGCCATATTTTTTATCGAGAATAACATTTCGACCCTTAGGTCCCATGGTAATTCTCACAGCATCTGCGAGTTTTTTCACCCCTGATAGGAGTTTTTGTCTCGCATCATCGCTATAAACAACTTGCTTAGCCATAATGTAAAAAATTAAAAAATAGAGAAATATCCCGCGATGGGATTATGTCGTCTTACTTTCGTTGACGAGAAAACCAACGATAGCAAAACGATAAAAAAAAACCTACTCAAGAACAGCAAGTACATCAGATTCATCAAGAATGAGAATTTCCTTGCCGTCGATTTTGACTTCCGTGGGGCCATATTTTGTAAAAAGAATGGTATCGCCTTCTTTAACGCTCATCGGAAGGCGTTTACCGTCATCCGATAATTTTCCTGGACCAACGGCCATAACTTTCCCTTTTTGAGGCTTTTCTTTGGAAGCAGTATCAGGAATCACAATCCCCGAAACCGTTTTTGATTCGTCTTCAAGAGCTTCAACAACGAGACGATTTCCCAAAGGGTGTATTTTTTGCCCTGCAGAATCAGTCTTTTGAGACATAATTATAAAAAATTAAAAAATAAATGGAAGAAAAAAACGCTTACAATTTAGCACTCAAAATTTCACAGTGCTAATGCAATATAACAAATCTCAGAAAAGCGTCAAGATTTTAAAAAAAGAAATGAAAATTGAATATTGCAAAAAAACAAAAATATTATTAAATAAACATTAATTCAACTTAGGAAACATCTAAAAAATATGATTTCATTACAAAATTTGCATATTTTGTGCGAAAATTTTAAACCGCGACGATTAAGGAACCTCTGAAAAACACAATTCAGAGGGTCATTAGCTCGCAAATTCTTCGACTCGGGTTTCTCTCACGACTTCTACTTTAATTTGACCAGGATAGACAAGGTCTGTTTCAATCTTTTTAGCTATATTATGAGCGAGTTTAAAAGCCTCCAAATCATCAATTTTCTCAGGTTCCACAAAAATACGAACTTCTCTTCCTGCTTGAATGGCATAAGCTCGTTTCACTCCATCAAATGAACTTGCGACATTTTCCAATTCTTCCAAACGTTTAATAAAATTATCCAAATTATCTTGGGTAGCGCCCGGTCTCGCATTAGAAATAATATTCGCGGCCTGCACAATTTTCGCCTCGATACTCTCAGGCTCAATCTCATCATGATGCGCTTCCACGCAATGAATAATCTCTTTCGATATGCCAAATTTTTTCAAAATATCACGTCCAATAGCAGCATGCGGCCCTTGAATTTCATGATCAACCGCTTTTCCGATATCATGCAAAAGACCGGCGCGGCGGCATATATTTACATCAGCGCCGAGTTCCGAAGCAAGTGAAGCCGCTAAAAATGAAACTTCCATAGAATGCTTCAAAACATTCTGTCCAAAGCTCACGCGAAATTTCAATCTTCCTAAAAGTTTTACAAGATTCGGATGAAAACCTGCGACGCCTGTATCATAAACGGCTTTTTCGCCCCATTCCTGAATAAGAATATTCACCTCTTCTTTGGTTTTTTCTACGGTTTCCTCAATGCGTGCCGGATGAATACGCCCATCTGTAAGCAGCTTTTCAAGCGCCACTTTGGCAATATAACGTCTCACAAGATCAAAACCTGAAATAACAATGGATCCAGGAGTATCATCAACAATCACGTCAATACCTGTAATCTGCTCAAAAGTATTAATATTTCGACCTTCTCTTCCGATAATACGACCTTTCATTTCATCACCAGGAAGCGTCACGATTGTTGCCGTTGTTTCCTGAGCCGTTTCAGCGGCATATTTTTGAATAGCCTCGGCAATAATATTTTTCGCGCGATCCTTCGCTTCCTCTTGAACTTCTTGTTCCGCTTTTTTCATATGCTGTAAAATCTCACGCTTCGACTCTTCTTCCACCTTTTTTATAAGAAGCTGTTTAGCATCTTCTTTAGAAAGAGCGGCAATTTCTTCCAACTGATGTTTTTGAACATCAACCATATCCTGCACCTGCGCTTTTAATTGTTTAACCGATTCGACTTTTTTCTCAAGTTCTTCGCGCTGTTTTTCACTTTCTTCAATTTTTTTATCAAGCGTTTCTTCCTTTTTCACCAAACGCTCTTCCATGACGCTCAACTGCCGACGGCGTTCAATTTCTTCACGCTTTGCGTCCTCCTGAATTTTAAGAGCCTCATTTTTGGCTTCCAAAAACATTTCTTTTGATTTGGCATTTGCTTCCTGCAAAATGCGACGATGTTCTTCTTCCAATTCTTCTCGACGTTTTTTAAGAACTCCGGTGCGGATAAAATATCCCGCCACCGAACCGCTTGCAAGCGCCGCAAGAATAAGAATGATTGTAAGAGTATCCATAAAAAAAACGTAAGGGGTTTATCCTTCGTTTTATAGCTTTTTTGACACATGTATCCCCTGAGGTTTCAGGACAGCGATGAACACCAAAGGAAAAAAATAATCCGAAATAAAAGAAGAGGAATACAAAATGACCTCGTAAATAAAAGCTAAAAAAACGTAAAGATCGACCATAAGATTAAAGGAGAAATAAAAAAATGTCAATCAGCAATAATTCGGCTACAAATAAAGAAAAAAACATAATTTCTTCAGTTATTTTAGCTTCAAAAACGGATCATGCGCATATTACTTTGAAAAAAAGTATGATCCAAAAACCATTTGATTTGCATTTTAGATTTTTTTTAAAAATTTTTGAAATAGTAAAATATGGATCATACGCTTTTTCCTTTGAAAAAAAATACATATCGCTGGGAGGCGGGGGCTCGTCCCTCGGATACTCGGCTGGATCAAAAAGGACGAAAATTCGCTAAAAATGCTATCGGCTACACATTTTTTAACGCTCATTTTCGCCTCTTTTTGAAAACCAGCCTGCGTAACTCGCTCCGAACCCCCGTCTCCCAGCATATGTTTTCAAAGAAATTTGCGTATGATCCGTAAAAATCTAAATAGATCCTAATTTTATTTACATTTCAAGAAAATGAATTCTAAAAACTTATCCATAACTCTTAAACACATTTTTCAAAAATTCTTGAGTATTATTTTTATCATTTTCACTGTGTTTTTTTTGTCGTATTACAAAAATGCAGTACTCAAAACATCCGCGATTGTTCATCAAAGGTACATCGTAAAAAAAAATACGCATATTTTAAAAAACATCACTCCTAAAAACAACATACCTGAAAAAACCAATCCTAAAACAGAAAAAAAAAAAAAATAATCATAAAAAAAAAACAACAACAAAAAATCCACAAAAAAAAAAAATACAAAGAAAAAAAACAACAACAAATCGAAAACTCAAAAAAAAACCACGCAAATAGCTAAAAATGGAGATCTTTCGAACAAAATTTTTATAACGGAAATTTTTCCAAATCCGCCAGGTCCGGACACAGAAGAAGAATGGATCGAACTTTTTAACGCGGGAGACACAAAAATATCTCTCGGAAACTGGACTCTCGACGACAGCGAAGGCGGAAGCAAACCATACTCTTTTCCATTTACTACCATCATAAAACCTCAGGAATATCTTGTTATTTCAAGAAATATCTCGAAAATAGCGCTTAACAATAATCAAGAAAGCGTGCGACTCTTCGACTTTAAAAAAAATACAATAAACGAAATCGAATATGAAGAATCCAAAGAAAACGCTTCCTTTTCACGAATTCATATATCTTCAACGGATGAAATCTGGGAATGGACAAACGACATTACCAAAGGAAAAAAAAATCCACAGTACGAAATATTTACGGGAAATATCCAACAATTTCAAAAAAACCCCTCAAATCCGGAACAAAACGAATTATTATTACAAACCAGTATAGAAAAAATTGCGATATTTGTTTCCGACAGCATCGTTGAAACGGCTTTAGCGAAAACACTTTTCGTGCCGGAAACGAAAATAAAAATCATAGCGCAAGAAAAAAACCAAGGAAATTACGAATTAAAAAGCTTCGAAATACTCAAAAAAGCTCCTCCTCAAAAACAAAAAACGAGTACAGCCGCGACTCTTATAAAATGGACTCTGCTTCTACTCGCAGGAGGAATATGTTTGAAAAAAATATGGTTTAAAAATAATCTTTGGGAAAAAATAAAAGCCTCTGTTATTTCAAAAAAATAAATAGTATTATTCATGAGGTTCCTTTTCCTATACTTATTTTACTATGTCGGCTGAAAAAATATATGATGTCATTATTGTCGGAGGAGGCGTGGCAGGACTTGGCGCCGCGGTTTATACGCGAAGATTCGGCCTCAAAACTCTCATACTTGCCGAACTTCCCGGAGGAACGATCACCCAAACGCATCTCGTTGAAAATTATCCGGGTTTCGTACGTCTTTCAGGTCAAGAACTCGCGGATCATTTTATTGAACACGCCAAAAGCGTCGGAACGGAAATAAAAGCAGAAAAAGTAAAAGAAATAACGCGTGAGAAAGATAGTCTCTTCTTGGTAAAAACCGCGGAGGAACAATTTTTCTCTCGAACGATTCTTTTCGCGACGGGAACGCATCACAAACGACTGGAAATTCCAAGCGTCATTGCTTTTGAAAATAAAGGGGTTTCATACTGCGCCACTTGTGACGGACCTTTATTTAAAGGAAAAACTCTCGCGGTGGTCGGCGCAGGCGATTCAGCCACGAAAGAAGCTCTTCTGCTCACGGAATTCGGCACGAAAGTATATATTATTGTGCGGGGTGACGACATTCATCCGGAACCAATAAATAAAGTTCGGGCGGATCAAAATCCAAAAATTGAAATTATTCGACGGGCAAAGGTTATTGAAGCTCGCGGATCAAAATTTTTAGAAGAAATCATCCTCGATACAGGTCAAACACTCGCGGTACAAGGTCTTTTTATAGAAATCGGCCGAATTCCGCAAACCGAACTCGTAAAAAATCTCGAAGTCGAACTCAACGAACTAAAAGAAATTAAAATAGATCGAAAATCTCGAACGAATATTGAAGGATTTTTCGCCGCCGGCGACGTGACGGATACCGAATGGAAACAAGCAATCACCGGAGTCGGCGAGGGAGCGCAAGCCGCCAACAGCATCTACGAATATTTAATGCGAAAAAATACATTTCGGGGGGAAGGATTCGAACCCTCACTCCATGGTTCAGAGCCATGTATCCTACCTTTAGATGACCCCCGATCAATATAATCTAATATTTTTGTCAATGACTTAAAAAAACCCCTATTTAAGCCTCCTTTTCAATAATTTTTTCAATTTCTTCGACCATTTCTTGTATCTTTCCTTCAAAACTATGCACAATATAATCACAATTCCCCGCGTCTTGCATCTCTTTTTTATAACTTTCCTCACGTCGTTTCAGTTCTTCATCGCTTTCATGATGACGCCGTTGAATGCGTTTCCTTAAAACTTCCCACGAAGGAGTGGTAAGAAAAACCGTAACAATGTGTCCAGATGGAATAATTTTTTTTAATGAATGCATTCCCTGAACATCCACTTCACGAACAAGTATTTTTCCATGAGCCAACGCGTCTTCAATCGGTTGTTTCAATGTGCCATAAAAATGTTCATTGTGAACTTTGGCCCATTCAAGAAAATCTCCTCGTTTCATGCGCCGTTCAAATGCTTCTCTTGAAATAAAATGATACACTTCTCCATCTTGCTCCATCGGACGCGGAGCACGAGTGGTGCATGAAACAGGAAACACATAATCATGATGCCGTTTTTTTAAATACTGAATAACGACGCCTTTCCCCGAACCCGATGGCCCAAGAATGAGAATAAGTTTTCCTGGATAAATTGACTTAATATTTAAAATATTGTATAATTAAATAATTTCCTTTCAAAAAAATGGCACCGCAAAAAAATTATAACAGAAAAAAGGATAATTGAAATGACATATAAACTCTGTTATAATGGTGAGATTCGAAACGGAAGGAAAAAAAAGTTCTTTGAAAACAAAAAATCCCTACCAAAAAAGTAGGGAGCGAAAAAGGGGTTTAAAAAAAACCTCTAAAAAGCTCCTTGTTCCCTCCCTACTTTTCGAATCAGGCTTAAGGCCCTAAACTACCCTAAGCCTCCTTCCCAAGGTAGCCTCCCATCAATAAATCGATCGGGATGGCGAAAAAAAACAAAAATAAATGGAAAAAAAATTCCTTTATTGGAAATCAAAAAACAAAAACACATAGACCGATGGTGATAAACGGTTCAATAAATTCACCAAAGAACGGTAGGGATGTAATTGACAGGAGATTTTAGGGCCAAACCTGTCATGTACCGCTCTTTTTGACCCTGTTTTGACCTCTGTGAAAATAACATACACAGATTAGGACAATTCATTCAAAAGAGCAATATGCAGGGCGTTTACTCCACCTCTGAGCATTATCCTTTTACGGATCTCTCATTGTGCAAATCGAGTAAACGCTCTGATTAAATTTCAAAAATCTCGCTTTAATAATCTGTTTTTCAGGATGTCCCTAGGCAGTGTTCACATAAAATTTTCAGAGGCTTCTTAAAAAGGCAAATCATCAATCGCGACATCTTCTTCAATGGGACCGGATTTTTTTTCCGAATCAAAAGTAAAATCATCCGCGCCCGCTGTTTTGTCATTCATGGATTCCGAAGGCAGAGGATGAAGACCACCTTGTGAACGCTCTTCCATGGAAGAAACTTTCGCCATGGCAGGAGCATAAGAACCACTCACGTCTTCACCCATGGAAACTCCTTTGCGATCTAGCATAATAATATTGTCCGCGATAATTTCAGTTCGATAGCGTTTTACCCCGTCTTCACCCTGCCAATCATGCGTCTGAAGTCGGCCTTCGACATAAACCTTACTCCCCTTTCTCATGTACTGACCGCAAATTTCCGCGAGCCTTCTCCACGCAACGATATTATGAAATTCGACCTTTGTCTGTTTCTGGCCTGCCTGATCGGTCCAGACAAAATTCGTGGCAACTCCAAAAGAAGCCACGCTTTGACCGCTCGGAGTTTGCTTGACTTCGGGATCACGCGTAAGATTTCCGATAATCTGCGCGCGATTTAATGACATTGCCATAAAAATAAAATAAAAAAATAAATTTCAAATATCCCTCAAGTATCCAAAGTTTAACACATTTTTTAGAAAGAAAAAATTTTTCCTACATATAAAAATTTTAAAAAAACGCTATTTAAAAAACAAAAACGCAGTTAAAAAAATATTTTTCTTCAAGGTTCCCATGCTATAATGAGCCACGAATACCTGGATTAATATCAGGAATAACTTGAATGGGCGGGCGATGTAACATGCTATAATAGGCTTTTACAGAAAAAACAAACAATACAAAGACTATGAAAATCAAAATACTTACTATAATATAATTGAGCCTTTTTATATTCATACACAATGAAAAACGAACCATACATATACATTCTCGGCCGAAAACCTCTTCTTTCTTTGGCCGAACTGCTGACACAATTTCCTGATAAAGACATTCTCTCGATTCGACCGAAAACTTTTGTGTCGAAAACAAAAATTAATGATCCACAAGCCTTTCTTAACACTCTCGGAGGAACCATTCGCGTTGCGAAAATATTTCATAAAGCGCAGAAAAAAAATGTAAAAAGTTTGGAAGCTGAAATTCCGAAATGGATTCCATTTTTAAAAAAATACTTTAAAGATCGGTTTAAATCGTGCGACGGAAAAATTCGTTTTGCCATGAATATTTACAACATACCGCATCCTCGTGAAATTTTTCTAAAAAAATTATTAAATGAAGTAAAACGAAATTTAAAAGAAACAGGACTTAAGGTGCGTTTCGTAAATAACAATTTTAAAAATGTAGAAAGTGTCGTGACGTTAAAAGAAAAACTTATTTCAAAAAAAGGCTGCGAGATAAATGTGATTGTAGGTGATAAATTTTTTCTCTTTGCGGAAACTGTCGCGGTTCAGAACGTGGACAAATACTCGGAACGCGACTATGGAAAACCCGCGAGAGACCCGAGAAGCGGCATGTTGCCGCCAAAACTCGCGCAAATCATGATCAATCTGGCAAAAACGAACGCGAAAGGTCAAAAAAATAAAATTGAATATGTGTACGATCCATTTGGCGGAACCGGAACGATTTTGATGGAATCGGCGCTTCAAGGCTTGCATGCGATCGGTTCAGACATTGATAAACAGGCCGTGCAATATTCGAAAAAAAACATCGAATGGCTAAAAAAAGTGCATAAAATTGGAAGCAAACAAAAAATAAAAATAGCGACACTCGACGCGACCAAATTGACCGCCAAACAATTGAAAGAAAATATGTCAGTGAAACGGCTGGAAAAATTTGCCATTGTAACCGAGCCTTTTCTTGGACCTCCATTTTTCAGATTTCCACTTATGGAAAAACTTGAGGAGCACATGCGATTTCTTGACTATCTTTATACAAAATTTTTCGAACAAATGAAGGAAATTCTGCCAAAGGGCACGATTATTATTTTTGTCATACCGGCTTTCCGTGATAAAACTCATGACATACGCATGGGAAAAACAGTTGAAAAAATTTGCAGCCTTGGCTATAGTGTCATCGATCTGATTCCCGATCATGTCGCCAAAAAATACGAAATCGGAAAACCTGAAACGCCTTCCCTCCTCTACGACCGCAAAGATCAAATTGTCGCCCGAGAAATCTATAAATTCGTAAAAAACACGTAGGGCAATGGGAAATACCAATCGATAAATAAAAGTATGCTGTCAATGAATAAAATCATATAAAAGGGTGAAATTTTAAAAATATTCGACAAAATAAAAACATAATCGCTCCTTCACATTCCGGGGTAGCTCAATGGTAGAGCAACTGGCTGTTAACCAGTGGGTTGTCGGTTCGAATCCGACCCCCGGAGCCAAATTGGAATAAATAAGCATGATTCAAAAAATTGTTATCTCTGTTTTGGAATGTGGAAATCCCAAGACTGTCTTTATTGTCGAATCTGCGATCAATCAAAATTCTGCGTTGATTGCGAAGGCGTAAAATTAGGTTCAGAGCTTGTATATGAAAGCGTTGACTCAAAACGCCTCTATCGTTGCGCTTTTCTGCAAAATTCCGAAAATTGCAATGATTGTTTTTTTGGATTTGATCTCAAGGGATGTAGTGATTGTAGCGCATGCGTGGGATTGCGACAAAAACGTTTCCACATTTTTAATAAACCATACTCAGAAGAAGAATATCGCAAACGCGTGGCGGAATTTAATCTAAGTTTCCGCTCGGGACTTAATGGATTGCATACACAATTCATTCATTTCGCGCAAAACTTTCCTCGTAAAAATATGAATCTTCAAAATTGTGAAAATTGTCTTGGCGATCATCTTTTTAATTGTCGAAATGTTATAGGATACGTGAGTACGAATTCCGAACATTCTCATTGGATTGAACGCTGCGACGGGCCAATATGGTGCTATGATCAAATTCAAAGCGGTTCTCCTGAACTTTGCTACGAATGCATAACCAACGATAATGGATACATGGTTCTTTTTTCTTTGTATTGCAATCAATCCCATTACACTTTTTATAGTGATAATTGTGTGCATTGCGACAATCTTTTCGGATGCATTTCCCTGCGCAGAAAAAAATATTGCATTTTAAATAAGCAATATACAAAAGAAGAATATGAAAAACTCACAGGATCCATTATTAAAAAAATGCAACAAGAAGGAATATTTGGTGAATTCTTTTCAATTGAAATGTCTCCCTATGGATACAATGAAACAAACGCGGCAGAATTTTTTCCTTTCACTAAAGAAGAAGTAATACAAAACGGATGGAAATGGCGCGATGATTTACCTTATACAACGGGAAAAGAAACACTTACCTCTCAAAATATTCCCGATGATATTAAAAATGTCGATGATTCCATTTTACAAGAAATTCTTGCATGTGAGCAGTGTGGGAAAAATTATCGAATCATCCGTGAAGAACTTACATTCTATCGGTCGCTCGAAATACCAATTCCAGCGTATTGTCCTGATTGCCGCAACCGAAAACGCTTAAGTCGAAGAAATCCTCAACGGCTCTGGGAACGAATATGTAAAAAATGTAGAGAAAAAATGTTCTCTACATATTCGCCGGAAAAACCGGAAAATGTTTATTGCGAAAAATGCTATTTAAAAATTGTATATTAAGGCTTCTTTATTAAAAAACCCTATTTCACTGAAATAATACAAATATTGTTTCCCCACATTAAGAAGCTACATTTTCTTATGTGGAAAAATGGAAGCCGATAAAAGGTGCTGCTTGATGGTTGGTAGAAGATTAGGAACAGAAAATACGGCAGATGAAGGCGTAAGCAATGTAACTACCAGTGGTATCCCTGCGGCGCCGAGCCACTTCAGTAATGTTAGAGGAGTTATAGAATTGTGCATGAGTGATCCATCTCGTGGTTCTCACGCTCGTGACCGTTTAAGAGATTTGAAAATTGTCGTTGCCGCCGCTCAGCCACTTGGTATTAATTTAGAATTTTTGAGAGACTGCCCGCATTCTTCAGAATTTCCTCCCATTGAAAATCTCATTCCATCTGAATTTTTCCCTCAAGGAATACCTCAAAAAGCCGCCAAATACGTTAAAATGATAGCTGTTGAGGACGCATACAAACTATTATATCCTGAAAATGATGATGGCCCTGTTGAAAACAATGGCACGCCCCATGTACTCCATATTGCAACGGATCACAAAGAGCAAACTGATTCCGGGCCAGGAATGATGTATCTTTACTTCGCGCCACAAGGTGAAAATCTCCCGATAAAAATTTCCTAAAATTGTTCAATAAAAAAACCTCTAAAAAAAACTCTCATTTTACCCCATTCTTTTTTTAAAATCTTCGTATTCAAATTTTCGAATACGTTTCGCCGCATATTCTTTACCAATTTTTTTCCACAACACGATATCCGGATGCTGAATCCCATTAAACATGGTTGTTTTCACCAATGAATACTGAATGCCGTCTTCAAAAACCACTCGATCCCCCACTTTCAATTTTTGAGAAAAACTATACAATTGCTCACGCCTGTCACCGGCTAGACAACTGCAGCCGCCAAATTGATACACATATTTATTTTCTCTCCCTTCAACGGCGCCTCGTACTCGTAAATTCAAACTGGGCGTAAGCATAAAATCCGTCAAATGCGCCTCAAACGAAATATCCAAAATCGCGATTGAATACGGGACATCTTCACTTTCGATTATATCAAGAACAGAAGCCACCAAAGTGCCGGATTGCCACACCACGGCCGCGCCGGGTTCCAAATGAACCTCGACTCCGTATTTTTTTTTAAAATTTTTAATAAGCCTGATCAATGCCTCTACGTCATAATTATCATCCGTAATTTTCTGACCCCCTCCAAAATTTACCCACTTGAGCTGCTTCAAATATTTTCCAAATCTCTTTTCAATGTGATACAAAGCTTTTTCCAAATCTTGTTCATCTCTTTCAAAAAAAATATGAAAATGTATTCCTGACAAGCCATCCATCACTTTCGGGTCTTCAGCCAACGCTTTTTCAAATTCACTCAAACGCACCCCAAGTCGCGAATCCACCGCGCAAGGATTATACATATCCTCGCCTTCGCCAAAACTCATCTCAGGATTAATACGCAAACCGCATTCTATGTTTTTTTTATTTTTCCGAGAAAAATCCTTCACTGTTCGACGAAATTGCCGCCACTGAGCGAATGAATTAAAAATAACATGACTGCAATTTTTCAATATTTCATGAAATTCCTCAGGCTTATAGGCAGGAGAATAAATATGCACCTTCTGTCCGAATTCCTCAAAACCAAGCCGCGCCTCATTTAAAGAGCTTACTTCGACGCCGCTTAAATACTTTTTTACCATTCCAAAAAGCGGCCAAGTCGCCCAAGCTTTCATGGCAAGCAAAATGGTGCAGCCAGCCATATCGCTCACGTACTGCAATCTCTCCAAATTATGCTTCAATAAATCTTCTTCGATAACAAAAGCTGGTGTTTGCACTTTGCCTGGATTCAACGTTGAAGCAGGTCTTTTTTTTATAGCTCCAATGCTCTGCATGACATCTTAAATTATTCAATGCGTTACAATTTCATGACTCCATCAAAACATATCATCATAACCTTTGCCAAACAAAAATTGGATTATTTCACCACGGCTTCATCCGGCTGAAGCTCTCGAAGTTTCCAAGGCAGACCGCATGTATTCAATTCTTCCATAAACGGCTTGGCGTCAAATTGTTCCATGTTAAAAACACCAGTCCCCTTCCAAGTTCCTGTCAAAATCATTTTCGCGCCAATCATGGCGGGTACGCCGGTTGTATAGGAAATCGCCTGACTTTTCACTTCCTTATAACATGCTTCATGATCGCACATATTATAAATATACATGCGTTTTTCCACGCCGTCTTTTGTGCCTTTAAAAATACAGCCGATATTTGTCTTACCTTTCGTGCGAGGGCCAAGCGAAGCGGGATCAGGCAATACCGCCTTTAAAAATTGAAGCGGAACAATCTCACGACCTTCATACATGACAGGCTTGATGCCGGTCATGCCAACATTTTCCAAAACTTTCAAATGATTCAAATAATTCGCTGAAAAAGTCATAAAAAATCTCATGCGCTTTATGCCTTTGAGATTTTTGGAAAGCGATTCCATTTCTTCATGATACATAAGATACATTTCTCTCTCTCCGATTCCTTCAAAATTAAAAGTTTGATGCACGGACAAAGGATCGGTTTCTTTCCATTCGCCATTTTCAAAATAACGACCTTTGGCTGTTACTTCGCGAATATTAATTTCAGGATTAAAATTTGTCGCGAAAGGATAGCCATGATCCCCTCCGTTCGCGTCCAAAATATCCACGGTTTCAATTTCATCAAAATGATATTGCTGAGCATAAGCGCAAAAAACATTGGTCACGCCGGGATCAAACCCCGAACCGAGAAGAGCCATAAGACCTTTTTCCTTAAATCTATCCTGATAATCCCACTGCCATTTATATTCAAATTTCGCCACGTCGAGCGGCTCATAATTCGCTGTATCCATATAGTGAACACCTGTTTCGAGACACGCATCCATAATATGCAAATCCTGATACGGCAAAGCAACATTGATGACCAAAGCAGGTTGAATTTTTTTAATAAGAGCGACCAATTCCGGCACGTTATCCGCGTCCACTTGAAACGGTTCCACTTTATTGCCACCGATATCCTCTGCTATTTTTTGCACTTTAGATAATGTTCGGCTCGCCATTGCAATTTTAGTGAAAACGTCCATATTTTGAGCGCATTTATGGGCAACCACTCCACCAACTCCGCCAGCGCCAATAATAAGAACAGTACTCATATTTTTAATTTTAAAAAATAATCGACCTCACTATACCCTACGAATGAAAAATGTAAATATTGGAAAAAATGATCTTATTTTCTAATCTGGAATTTGTAAATCCAAAGATGGAAAGTTTTCCAACGGTTTTAAAATTTTATCATTTAATAGAGCCATTACGATTGCTTTATGTTTTTGCCAAGCGTCATCATTATCAAACTCATTTTTCGGTCGAATATACCAGCTTTCCCAAAGCGCCGTCAAAAGTGCGCGAAGTTCTTCTATGGAAATAGAATCAGAAGACCCTTTGAACGCCAATTGCAGATATTCTGATTGCGGTTTTAACAATAACTGTGCGTCACAAGGCGTACCATCGTCGCTATTCCACTCAAAAGGAGGGAGAAAATAATCAATGGGGACATCACTAAGACCAAAATTCATAGAGTCACCTGATGGAATATAAACCCATTGCATTCCATTACCTTCTTCTACTTTAACTCTATACCACCTCTTGCCAGCCTTCTTGCTGGTAGCCTCTACGAGAAGAGCATCAACTGAGCTTTCTCGTTGAAAGTGTTCAATCAATCGCTGATCTGCTCCTTGACCAGGTTGAATAAGAGGATCAACTTCCGCACCTGTAAAACGAAAAGCCAATAAATTTTTATCTTCTGCGTAAGAAATCAAGGAACCGTAAGCAAAGTCAATTATTTCGCCCTTCAAATTTTTAATAACAAACAGAGAACATTTGCCACTGCGAATTTCCTGTTTGAAAGTTTCCAATGGCTCTACCTCGGTTTCTTGAAAAAAAGACACTAATTTATTATAAAACTCTTGAATTAGAGGAGATTCAGGATCGCAAACAAGTTCAACCGCATCAAAGTTTCGTGCCATGTTCATCCTGTCTTCAGCTATAACATTACTAACTGAAACATCATCGTTTGGCTCTGGTGTTGACGTTGGCTCTGACGTTACCCGCGGCGTTGGTTCTTCTGGCCTTGGCTCTGACGTTGATCCTGGCGTTCTTGTTGGATTTGGATCCGTCATTGATTCCGTACCTTCATTCATTGTTAGCACTCTATCTCCAGTCATATAAATTAAGTTAAAAATAATTACTCTGCGTATTTTTCGACAAAAACGATGACATCTTATCAAAATATCTAAAAATGTCAAGGCAATAACTTGTTACTAATCTGTTAAAATTTTAACACTCCAAATGAATTTTTTACAACAATGAAATAACTCAAAAAAATAAACTATAAACCCAATAAAATCGCTGCGATCCAAGGGAAAACAACGGTTACGTCGCTTTGAATAATCTGATAATAACTTTGAGGCGATAATTTATCACAAGTAATTTTCTCTTTCCCTCCTGCTCCGGAGTATGAACCAAAAGACATTGGAGAAGAACCGATTTCAATAAATCCAGCCCAATCGCGAACACCTTTGAGCTTTAAATCATGCTTAAGAGAAGGCACGACGCAAATTGGAAAATCAGCCGCGATACCTCCACCAAGCTGCAAAAAAGCTATCGGATGTTTTTTCGCGGTTTCCATATACCAATCGTAGAGCAAATGAAAATACTCCAAACCAGTTTTCATAATGTTTTGATCAATTCGCGGTCCGTTATCCTTACGACATCTGCCATCGTAACAGTAGCTCGAAAAAATATTTCCCATAGTCGAATCTTCAAATCCCGGCACTACGATAGGAATATTTTTTTTATAGGCCGAGTATGCCCAACAATCATTTTCATTCGCTTCCGGATCAGGAAAAATAAGGCCTTCAGAAAAAAGTTTTCGAAAATACTCATGAGGAAAATACCTCTCACCTTTTTTCTGCGCGTCTTTCCACATTTTCAAAAGATGTGGTTCCATAATGCGCACACTTTCATCTTCAGGAAGAAAAGTATCAGTAATCCGTCGAAGGCCAGCATCACGAAGCTCTGCTTCTTGCTCTGGAGTAAGCTCAGTATAATGAGGAATATAGGCATAATGAGAATGTGCCACATAACGATAGTAAGATTCTTCATGATTGGCGGCGGTAGCAGAAACAAGATGCACCATGTCTTTGCGAATAAGTTCTGCGAGCATAACGCCAACCTGAAAAGAACTGAGAGCTCCAGCAATAGTAACGACTATTTTTCCGCCACGAGCAATATGATCCTTCAACCAAAAAGCGGCTTGAAGAGTAGCGCCGCCATTACAATGATTAAGAGTGCGCTCCGTATACGCCGAAACCGGCCTCTTATTTCCTGTAACATAGGAACTGAGTGTCCCTGAAGCCGTTTTTCCCGCGCCTCCTGACAAAACAATCAATTTTCGTAAACCAGATGATAAAGCATTAAAAGTAGATCGTTGCATAAAATTTTCAATAATAAAATTTGAACACCGCGATTATAATACACAAAAAATTTTCTATGTAAAAAAAATTAACTCGAACAACCTAATAAAACAGATTTTCAGAGGCTCCTTAACTTAAATTTCGGGCAACACTGGTTAAACCTTAACTTGTCGCTACTTTGAGAAGAGGCTCGTTGCCGCGACCGTAGTGGAATTTTAAAAATATAAGAAAAAGCGTCAATAAAAAATGAAACCCATCAAAAATAATAAGAGGATATTGATTGATATGAAAGCCATAAAGACACCATAAAAAAGAACTGATGGCGAACATACAGAGCATCCCCCACGCGACATCTTTTAAATGATGAGTGTGGAGCGCCTGCCTTATTTCAGGAATGAGACTAATGGAACCTAAAATACCAGCCAAAAAACCAATAATTTCTATCATACGTCCTGTTGAATGGATTTTATTTCGAACGCGAATTTTTCATGAAAAATCGGAGCTTTCATTTTATCATAGCGTACTTTAAGGCTTATGAGAATTATTTCCATTAAAATGTTAAAACTTGCTGACGCCATAAGCAAAATTTCATGAATCATATAGCCATAAAGCGACCACAAACTCGAGCAAACAAAAAACAAAAAAAGCATTCCCCACGATACATCTTTCAAATGGTGAGTATTCAGCGCTTTATAAACTTCCGGGATAAAAGAAACAACTCCTGTAAGAGCCGCGAGAAGCACAATAATAGACCAAATATCCATATAAATTTTTATAAAAAATCATATTATATTAACACAATCTGGGACAATTTGTCAAAGTCAGACATATATTTTCCCACTGCCGTTATTTTTTATTCAAATAAAAGAGGGCGGGGACTCCATTTTCGCTACGCTTCGCTATGCGCTCAAATGGCAGGAACTCACACAAACTCGCTTTCGTAACGAAATTTTAAATTTTTGAGCGAAAATTGTGAAGAACGAGGAAGGCGTATCAAATAAGATACGTTGACGAGTTCTGAACAATTTGGAGCCAAAAATTTAAAATTGCAGTAGAAATGGGGTTTTGTGTGAGTTCCTGTTGTCCCCGCCCTCTTTTTCAAAAAAACGATGGACAAGCACTAGACATCTCAAAAAATACGTACTATTTTCAATTTTGCGATAAAAACTTCAATGATCTACGATTTTTTAAAAAAATACGGCATACACTACGAACGGTTCGATCACCCCGCGGTTTTTACCTGCGAAGAATCAAAAAAACTCTGCTTCGATATGCCCGGAAATTCCACAAAAAATCTTTTTCTTCGGGATAAAGACGGAAAACGGCATTTTTTAGTCATCGTAGGCCATGAAAAACGCGTGGATCTTAAAAAACTCAAATTACTGCTCGGACTCTCTAAACTTAGCTTCGCCTCTGAAGATCGACTCAAAAAATACCTCGGTGTCGAACCTGGATCAGTCACGCTCCTCGGGCTTATTCACGATACCAATCACTCGGTGGAAGTCATTATCGATGAAAAACTCTGGGACAAAAATCTCCAGTGCCATCCACTCGTCAATACAGCAACTCTTGTCATTTCGCGTGAAGGAATAGAAACATTTTTCAAAATCACCGGCCACATTCCGAAAAAAATAAACGTCCCAGAAAAGTAGTAAGGACGTTTTTCTTAAGCTTCCTTTATTCGTTCAAAAGAAAAGAAACTCCAATTCCAACATCACTTTCAGGGCAAGTTAAACAAACTTCTGTCCCAATTTTTACATCGACATTTCTATTAAGGAATGAAGATAAAATTCTATGAAAAAGAGTCGCCGTTGCGTTCACTTCAAGAGATGACGGTTGCATATTAATAAGCGAACTCGCAGAGGGATGGTCGCCTGAATGACGATCTCGATCGATTGAATTATTGGGAAAAGTCACATGAGCTCTTAATCCAAGCCGAGAATGAAACGCCTTACTTGATAAAAAAGCGCTATGACTTGAAACATCTCTTACATTCAATGCCAATGCGCCAGAAACAAAAGAAAAATCGGAATTCACAGATGACCTTTTTAAATCCTCGCCTTGTAAATCAAGATCATGTTGTAAATCGGGAGCCGAAGGGTTGAATATGCCTTTATTCATAATAGCGCATAAAGATGGCTTTTGTTCAGCTCCATCAGTAAGTTCCATAAGTGGCGCGCTCCTAAAATCAGGAGTTCCTGTCGCGCCAAGACTTAAAGCGAATGGAAAATCTGATGGACATGAGTTAATGGGTGCTGGATTATTTTTCTGTAAAATTGCATATGAGGAAAAAGGCTGAGGAGCGATTTGAGAAAATCCCACTCTCGGGCTAACATCCGTCGCGGAAGCTTGGCGTGAAGAAACATCCATCGCAGAAGCTTGATTTGGAGAAATAAGTCCTAATATCGCCGAAGCGACAAAAATACGACAAGCTCTCAAAAATGAAGAAGGAAAAAAACTCGCGCGATCTGAACAAGAAGGATCATCTGGCCTATCAGGACTCTTAGAATATGATAAAGGCATAAATAAAATCAAAAAATACCTCGATGAGCCTTTGAAAAATGCCATTTCAATGACAAAATTGCAAATTTTTTATTAAGGATCATACGCAAATTTCTTTGAAAACATATGCTGGAAGGCGGGGGTTTAGGCAGGCTGGTTTTCAAAAAGAGGCGAAAATGAGCGTTAAAAAATGCGTAGCCGATAGCATTTTTAGCGAATTTTCGTCCTTTTTGATCCAGCCGAGTATCCGAGCGACGAGCCCCCGCCTTCCAGCACATGTACTTTTTTTCAAAGGAAAAAGCGTATGATCCTTTATTAAAAAAAATCGTTAAAACCTGAATTACTTGATTATTAAGAGAAAATTTATCATAATAAAAACCTGTCATTTATGAAAATTCATCGATCATTCAATATTCTCGTTCAAAGTTTTTACTCGAATTATGCAACTTTCGTGACGAAATCACGTTTTTCAAAGGTTTCTACAATATAAATCACATGTCATTCCTACGAAAAAAACGATTTATTTTCACATCCATTGCGATCATTTTTATCGCAAGCATGACCAGTTATTCGATTTTTTTTAAAAAAAATGAAACGCTTTTTGAGACCACTACGGCAAAAAAACAAACACTTATTCAAAAAGTAAGCATCACGGGACGAGTAAAAGCGACGGAGGAAGTCGATCTTGCCTTTCAGGATGGCGGGAAAATTCGAAAAATTTTTGTAAAAATAAGCGACAAAGTAAGTGAAGGACAAATACTTGCCGAAGTGGAAGACAATGAATTACTGGCGCTTTTGTCACAATCTCAAAGCGCAGTTCAAAGCGCAGAGGCTTCGATGCTGCAATACGAAGCAGCTCTTGAAAATCAAAAAGTAAAATTACAAGAACTCGTTCGAGGCACGAGATCCGAAGAAATAACCATAGCTGAAACAAATGTAAAAAATAGTAAAAAAACCATTGAAGACGCGCAAAAAAACCTTGAAGCCGTAACCAAAACAGGCAATGCCGAACTCGAAAGACTCACTCAAATAAAAACTCAAGCGGAACTCGACCTCAAAAACACCAAAGAAGCAGCAAATACCGACATCGAAAATCTCTTGAAGGAAAGCGCCAATCTCCTCATAGACAGTTTCGCTAAAGCGAAAGATTCAGTTGAACGCCAACCAGACGAGATGTTTATGAACGAAAATCTTATAGGATCAACCGAACTCTCCTTTAACACAAGCGACATAATTACGGAAACAGACGTAATAAGGCGAAGAGATGAATTAAACGTAACGCTCAAAGATTTTAAAAAATACTCTGATAATGCTTACAACTATAGTGAAAGCGAGCTTGAGACAGCATTAGAACAAGCTAAAACGTACCTTCTGAGCATCCAAACTTTTCTTTACAAACTTACGGACGCGCTTAATTACGCCATTGGACTTTCTCAAACTTCCATCAACACGTTCCGAACAAACCTCAGTACAGCGATCACAAACACGAATACGGCTCTCACGAACATCACGAACAAACAGCAAGAAATAAAAACACAAAAGGAAAATAATTCGCATAACATTTCCACTCTCGAAGAAAAAGTAAATATAAGCGAAATAAATAAGAACAACCAAGAAGTAACGAATGAAAATAACGCGTTAGCCGCTGAAACAAAACTTCACGAAGCGGAAAACGCGCTCGCAACCGCCGAAGCTGATTTTAATTTAAAAAAAGCAGGAAGCACCGCCGAGCAAATCGCTTCTCAAAAAGCGCAAATAAAACAGGCGAAAGCAACCTTAGCCTCGCAAGAAGCTCAGGTGAAAAGCGCGGAAGCCCAAGTGCAAAACATAGAAGCCCAACTTGCAAAAAAAAGAATTTTGGCTCCATTCAAAGGAATCGTAACGGATACAGCAGTTGAAACAGGAGAAATAGCGGCGCCGAATACTCCTGTAATTTCACTCATTTCGGAATCTCTCGTGCAAATTGAAACGAATGTTCCCGAAGTTGATATTGCGAAACTTGCTCCCAACAATATCGCTGAAATCACATTGGATGCCTACGGAAGCAACACGTTTTTCCAGGGAAAAATCGTTCACATAAATCCCGCGGAATCAATCATCGATGGAGTCGCGACTTATAAAATAACGATTGAATTTATCAATCCCGACGAACGGCCAAAACCAGGGATGACAGCCAATATCGACGTTGAAACAGCGCGTCGCGAAAATGTTATCGTCGTACCGCAACGCGCAATTATTTATGAGAATGAAAAAAGTTATGTTCTTTTCAAAACCGAAAATGAGGAATCTCTCAAACGTGAAGTTGAAGTGGGAATTCGAGGATCAGAAGGGGAAATAGAAATTCTGTCGGGACTGATGGAAGGTGAAAAAATTATT
This sequence comes from Candidatus Peregrinibacteria bacterium, assembly GCA_016188705.1. Classification (GTDB taxonomy): domain Bacteria; phylum Patescibacteriota; class Gracilibacteria; order UBA1369; family JACRIC01; genus JACPHH01. Next base: position 63,564 of record JACPHH010000016.1, read on the forward strand.
CTCTCCAAAAAAGAGCAATAAGGAGCATCTGAAAAACGTAACTTCGCAACGAAAAATGATATGCGTCTCATTGAATTAAAAAACATTGATAAAATCTACGAAGGAGGAGTTCCCACTCAGGCTCTCAGTAATATTTCTTTTTGCATAAATCAAGGAGAATTTGTCGCCATTATGGGCCCATCCGGTTCGGGAAAATCGACACTGCTCCATATTCTTGGTTTTTTGGACCGTCATACATCAGGAGAATACCTTTTTGACGAAAAAACTATCGACGATTATTCAAAAGAAGAAATAGCACGAGTACGAAACAAAAAAATGGGGTTCGTTTTTCAAGCGTTTAACCTCCTGCCACGCACGACGGTATTTGAAAACGTCAAACTGCCACTCCTCTACTCGGACGTACAAGAAACTGAACAGGACTCGCTGACCGTCAAAGCAATTGAAGCAGTAGGACTGTCTCACCGCATTTCACATGAATCTTCGCAGCTTTCCGGAGGGGAAAAACAGAGAGTCGCCATAGCTCGAGCGCTTGTAAATAATCCAAACGTCATATTCGCCGATGAGCCGACGGGAAATCTCGATTCAAAATCCGGCCAGATTATTATGAAAATTTTTCAGCGCCTTAACGAAAACGAAGGAAAAACCATTATTCTCATCACGCATGAAACCTACACCGCCGAACATGCCAAACGAATTATACGAATCCATGATGGAGCCATTGAAAGCGACATGCTCGTTACAAAACGTCATAAAGCAGAAACAACATTTATAAAATGAAATTAAAAAATACCATTCAAACAGCGTTCCACGGTCTGCGGCGTAATACCTCGCGTTCTCTTTTAACAGTTCTCGGAATCGTCATCGGTATTACAGCGATCATACTGGTCATGTCCGTGGGAAAAGGAGCTCAAAATCTTATTCTTGATCAAATTCGCGGTCTCGGTTCGCAAACTATAATCATCGGACCAGGGCAAGAGCCAAAAGGCCCATCAAGCTATGCTGAACTTTTTACCGACTCTTTAAAGGAAAAAGATATCACTGCTCTTAAAAAACCTTCAAACGTGCGAGGTATACGCGATCTCACTCCCAATGTCGAACAAATTGCAACCGTAAGTTATGAACAAGAAACAATGAGAACGAATATTATCGGAACCTCTGAATTGCTCTCAAAAATTCTTGAAGTATTTCCAAATGAAGGAACTTTTCTGAGTGATAACGACGTAAAACAAAAAGCGAAAGTTGCGGTAATTGGTTCAGAAGTGAAAAAAGAACTTTTTGGGCCTTCAAACGCGCTTGGAAAAAAAATAAAAATTAAAGGTAAAACATTTGAAATAATAGGAGTGCTTTTAGCAAAAGGAAGAGTGTCCTTTCTCGACGTTGATCACATGGTTGCGATTCCTTACACCACGGCGCAACAATATTTACTTGGAATAAACTATTTTCAAAACATCATTATACGAGTGGAGTCCGAAGACATCATTCCGCGAGTCGTGGATGAAATAAAACTCACTATGCGGGAAACGCACGGAATCGATGATCCATCCAAAGATGATTTTCATGTCATGACTCAAGCAGACGCCGCGGAGCGAGTAAGCATGATAACAGGAATTCTCACCATACTTTTAATGTCCGTGGCTGCCATTTCACTTATAGTCGGAGGCATTGGAATCATGAATATCATGCTTGTTACCGTAAGTGAACGTACTCACGAAATCGGATTGAGAAAAGCCATTGGAGCCACTGAAAAAGACATCATGCAACAATTTCTTCTGGAAGCCATGCTTCTGACGGCCTTTGGTGGACTCATCGGAATTGGCTTAGGAGCATTTTTTGCTCTACTGACATCCGTTATTCTGACGCAAATCATCGGCTTAAATTGGTCTTTTGCTTTTCCTATTTCAGCGTCAATCCTTGGAATAGGCGTATCAAGTACCATTGGGCTTATCTTTGGCCTCTATCCTGCAAAAAGGGCATCTCGACTCAGTCCAATCGAAGCTCTGCGATACGAATAAAAAATATGAAAACGCTTATTATCGACAATTTTGATTCATTTACTTATAACCTCTATCAATATTGCGCCGAACTTGGAGGAAATCCAATCGTATGCCGCAATAACGAAATAACGATCAAAGATATAGAAAAAAACACATTCACCCATATTATTATTTCTCCTGGACCCGGCACTCCAGAAAAAAATTTTGGAATTTGTAAAAAAGTTATCGAAGTATTCACCGGCCGAATCCCGATACTTGGTGTTTGTCTCGGTCATCAGGGTATAATTTTTCATTTTGGAGGACGCATTATTCGAGCTCCGAAACCCGTTCACGGAAAACAAAGCACAGTAAAACTCAAAATAACGCATCCGCTTTTTCACGGACTGCCTGAAAAAATAAAAGTTATGCGCTATCATTCACTCATTGGAGAAAAAAAAAGTCTTCCAAAAGAACTCGAAATTATCGCTGAAACCGACGGGCTTATAATGGGAATAAGCCATAAATTCGCTGACGTTTTTGGAGTTCAATTTCATCCAGAAAGTATCGGCACGCTTCACGGGAAAAAAATACTAAAAAATTTTTTCTCCATCGATTCACATAAAAAAAAATCTTGATAAATATTATTTCGTTATAAAAATGTGCTCGAGTAAACATTTATTAAAGATAAAAAAGTGAAGTCACTACTACAAATTGCTCGAGTAAATATTTATCAAAACTGAAAAAATGAAAAAAAATATACAAAAAATGCGAAAAAATATAAAAGTTAGGAAACACTAACTTTTTTATGCATTTAAAAAAATGGCTTATAATCTTGCCATTTTGCTATTGTATTTTTTGCACAATAATTCATAATAAAAATAGTTTTTATTTTTTAATACTCGTCACCATGGTCGCAAGAAAAGGCGGAAAAAAAGGTGGAAAGAAAAGAGTTGCTCCAAAGAGAAAAAAGAAATAAGGCGTATATCTTTATGCGCTGCTTTTTTTAAAAAACCGTGAAAAGCGCTTCAAAAAGAGATAAAAAGCCCAGTTAATATTGGGCTTTTTATAAAAAATATTGTCAGTAAAAAAATTAAAAAATAAAGATAGCTCACACTAACATTCTTATAAAGAATTTTCCATTATGTCAAAAATTGCATCGAAATTTTTTACAATAAAAAAATATCGTCGTAAAAAAAATAAAAAAACGCAGCTTCATAAATAAAAACTTACTCACAATTACCGGCTCTATATAAAGAATGGTTAATTTGTATTTAAAAAGTCTCCGAAAAACGTGCTTACTATTGCAATGCTCAAAATTAAGCAGTGTTCACATATAAAAAAATTTGATACAATGCAATAAAATTTTTATCATACCATTCTATGAAAATTGAAAAAAATAATAAGAACCAAACAAATGTGGCTATCTATGCGATTTTGATTCTTTACATTACTCTGTCTTCCGGATTCATTTTTTTTACGCTCTACAATAATTTCAAAATAAATATTATTCAAAAAGCATATACAAAAGGACAGCAGGATGCCGAAGTCGCCACAGTGCAAAAAATCATTCAACAAGCGGAAAATACCGACTGCAAACCTTTTCAAGTATTTATCAATGAAAAAAAAGTCAATCTCATGAATATCGCGTGTTTGCAAGCCGAGACAAAAACTCCAAAAACAGAAACTTCAGAAAATTCAACAGATACTACAAAATAAAAAAGCCTCTTTAAAAAAAATAGATACAACACATTCCTATGCTTCGCTCACGGTGGCTGAGAACACTGCCTAAATAACGACGGAAAGCGATCCAGGAAGAGCATCTAAAAATTCTTTTTTACTTTCAACAAAAAACTCCAAAAGAGTATTACTCAAACGATCTTTATCATCAAGTGATGAATCTGCTAAATTTTCAAAAAAATGAACGGTTTCAAGAGTTTCCACTCGAAGATGACCTTCATTTAAAATATATGTGGCGGCGATAATATCAAGGACTTCTTCTTGTACGATAATACAGCCATAGCTTCGATATCGTTCACCTTCCCGAAACATCCATTGTTCAGGATTATAGCCATGAATGCCGTAAGCCGTTCGTCCTCCTTGAAAATTAAGACGAAAAAAACGACCGGTCTTTCCAAAAGTTACCCGATCGTCCTTAATATCCATCGATGCAACTTCCCATAAACGCACGGGAGTCGCTGCAAAATAATAAAGTCCAATATAATAAACGTATCGCTTTTGACCCGTGGCAACGTCAAAAGAAAATCTTTCGCCATTGGGATGAATAAGGTATCCTCTATTTTGAGTCAAATCGACTTCCATGCGATCATCTTTTTGAGGATGCCAAGCCAGAATCTCTGATCCTTGAATCAACGAAGGAACACTTTCTAAGACTTCTGCCGCGAAAACTTTCTGCGAAAATGATGCATGCGAAAAGGACAAAGAAAATGGTAAAAGAGAAAAGAAAAAAACGAGAAAAGAAAAGAAAAAAATTCTACGAGGGGAAAAATCAAACTTCATAGATAATTTAAGTAATTTCATAAAAAAAACCCGAAAAAAAATTTCTTCATAAAACTTCATAAAAAATAAATAAAGGGTAAGTAAGGGTAAGAGTAATTTAAGAATAAAGGGTAAGATAGTAAGTCAATTCGGACTCGATGTCAAGGAAAAAATATGTTATAATAGAGACTCAAACCAAAAGAGCCTTCTCTTAATTTCCATAAAATGCCCGCGTTCAAACACATTCTGCTACTCATCCGGATTCCTCCCGGAAAAAACGAAGAAAACACCTTCGAGCAAATGCTTGTAAATCTGCATGAAACGCTTCATGGAGAAAAAATCGGTTTTGAAATTATTTCACACAACCAGCACGTATATTTTTATATACGAATTCCGAATCATCTTCGAGAACTCATCGAAGGTCAAATCTATGCCCTCTATCCCGACGCGGAAATTATTGAAACGAAAGATTATATTAAAAATGAAACACTGCAAACACGATCTTTGGCGGCGGCATATTTAAGTCTCAAGCGCTCGGACATTTATCCGCTCAAAACATTTAAAGATTTCGACGGAGATTCACTTGCCGGAGTATTGGCGATTCTCACGAAAGCAACGGATGATGAACAAATCTGGATACAAATGATTGTTTCGCCGCGCGAAGACAATTGGAGCCTCAATTTCACGCGAAGCTGGAAAATTAAAACCGTAGGCATAAAAAATCTTTTTCGCATAAAAGATTATTTTAAAACGAAATCAAAAGCCGTTATAAAATCGAGAGATCACGAAAAATTTGAAGAAAAAGCAAAAAGTCATATTTTTCGGGCAAGCATCAAAATTGCCTATATATCAAATACAAAAGAAAAAGCGCTTCAAAAACTTGGCGCCCTTGCTCGAGCATTCACGCAATTCAACACCATAGATTTCAATCAATTTCAAACGCATCGTGTTTCTAATACGAAAAATTTTGTGGAAAAATACACAAATCTTCAAGTCTACGGGACGGATTATGATTTTTCCGCCGAAGAAACGGCAAGCATGTATCATTTTCCCGATCCGGACACCGTTCCTCACATCGTTCACGTAATGGCGCGAAAGGCTGAACCACCGCAAGATCTGCCAAAACTTGGCGCAGTCGATGCCAAAGATGTTTCTTTTTTAGGCGTCACGAATTATCACAATCAAAATATAAAATTTGGCATCAAACGAAACGATCGAAGACGACACCTTTACATTGTTGGAAAAAGCGGAACCGGTAAAAGCAAACTTCTGGAACTCCTTATTATTTCGGATATTCTCGCCGGCCATGGAGTTGGAGTACTTGATCCACACGGAGATTTAGTCGACAACGTATTGAAACATATACCGAAAGAACGCATGGATGATGTTATTTATTTCAATCCTGCCGACAGCGAATATCCTGTTGCTTTCAATCCGCTCGAACAAGTTCCGCAAGAACTCCGCATTCGCGTGACAATCGGTTTCATCGATATTTTTAAAAAACTTTTTGGAGCGAACTGGACAGATCGATTGGAGCACGTTCTTCGCTATACCACGCTCGCTCTTCTTGATTCTCCCAATACCACGATATTGAGTATTTTAAAAATGCTTTCCGATAAAAATTATCGTCAAAAAATCGTCGCGAATATCGAAGACTCAGTGATCAAAAATTTCTGGGTCAATGAATTCGCCGCGTGGAGTGAAAAATTCGATAATGAAGCCATAATGCCGATTCTCAACAAAGTGGGGCAATTCGTTTCCACCTCACTTATTCGAAATATAGTCGGTCAATCGGAAAATAAAATTGATATTCGCCAAATGATGGATTCCAAAAAAATCCTTCTCATGCGTATTTCCAAAGGAAATCTCGGAGAAGAAAACGCGCAACTTATGGGAGCCATGGTGGTAACGAAAATTCAGCAAGCGGCCATGAGTCGAACAGACACGCCAGAAGATGAACGAAAAGACTTTTATCTCTACTGCGATGAGTTTCAATATTTCGCCACCGACACATTTGCGGAAATTCTTTCTGAGGCGCGAAAATATCATCTCAATCTCACCATGGCGCATCAGTACATGGGACAACTTACAGACAAAGTGCGAACAACGACATTTGGAAACGTGGGATCCATGATAAATTTTCGAATCGGCGCTGAAGACGCGGCAATAATGGCAAAGGAATATACGCCTGTTTTCGAGGTGCGCGACATTATCAATCTCGGTGTCCGAGAATTTTACCTCAAAATGTCCGTCGACGGCGAAATTCGTGATGCTTTTTCAGGCTATACTTTGAGTGTGCCAAAACCACCCGAAGATCACAGTGAAAAAATTATTGAAAAATCTCGAAAAAAATACGCTCGCCCGCGTGAAGAAGTTGAACGCGATCTAAAAGCCTGGGATGAAAGCGCCATTGGTGAAGAAGAAAAAAGCCCCGCGTCAGCCCAACTTGAAGAAAATTTCGACGAACCCCTTATATAAACTTGAAAAATAAAAATATTTTCTATAGAGTGACGAAGAACCTATACATTATTTTTTTTCATGAGTAATAAACACACTTCGCATCAGCACGGAATGACAAAAATCAACAGAACTCGACCAAAAAGCAAACTCCGAAAAAGGCGAAACAAAGCTCGTGCTCGAGTTCTACGCGAGGCCAGAAATAAAGCCAAAAGTGAGGTCAAAAAAAAATCATAACGCGAAGAAAAAACGAAATAAGATTTTTGAAAAAATGTGATACAATAAAAAAACCTTTGAAAAACATGATTTTGTCACGAAATTCGCGCGCTTCTGCATACCGATGGCAATAAAAAGTATGTCATTCTTCGCAAAAAGAAAAAAAATGTCTCACTATCGTCCGTCTTTAAAAAGACGGAGTCGAAAACCATTATCTCGAAATCAGGGACAACTTTTCGGAACATCTTTTGAAAAAAAACAGCCTAAAAAATCAAAAAAAATATGGCTCGTATTACCCATCCTCGCTGGTACTTTTATGGCGATTTACGGCATATTTTTTTCTTCGTGGTTCAATATAAAAACCATCACTATTAAAAATGAAAATGCCGCGATGAATGATTCATCGGCGTACGAAAATACTTTAGTCTCTGTGAAAAATAAAAATCTTCTTTTTGTAAGAACAGAAGTCATAAAAGCAAAAATCATGGAACAATATCCCGAACTAAAAAATATCGAAATAAAAAAAATACTGCCCGACCAGCTCAAAATTACGATCGAAGGATACGAAATAGTCGCTAATCTCATCAATACATTTGAAAATTATGAAAAAAAATTCGAACTCAACGCCACAGGATATCTAGTGATGGAGGATATCGAAAATCCTGAATTACCCTACATCATGATAACAACGGAAAAAGCTCTTTCTCTAAAAACACAAGTTATTAAGCCGGATAAACTCATCTTCACGCTCGATGCCATAAAAAAATTTGAAGAAATGTTCAAAATGGTCATACTCGACGCGAAATACATGGAAGTTGAAAGAGAAGTACACCTGCGAACTGAAAAACATTTCGTGGTTTGGCTTGACATGGAAAAAGATTTAGATGAACAATTAAATAAACTAAAAAAAGCAATTCCGAAATTGGACATTTTCTCTACTCCTCTCGAGTATATTGACCTTCGCATCGCAGGAACCAACAATGATAAACTTATTTTTAAACGACTCTAATGCTACTCGCGACCATTGGAATCATCATCGGAATTTTTATAGGGCTTGTGGCACAGGTTGAAATTCCCATCGAATATACTCGCTATACAGCCGTCGTTATTATCGGCATTCTTGACGCGCTTTTCGGAGCCATTCGCGCTGAAGTGACAAAAGATCAATATAACGCTCTCATTTTTATATCCGGACTCATTTTCAATGTTATCCTTGCCATTGGAATATCCTTTTTGGGTGATCAACTCGGATTGGATTTATACTTGGCCGCGACCGTGGTTTTTACATTCAGAATTTTCTCAAATGTCGGCATCACCCGCCGCTCTTTAATGCATCGATGGATTCGCAAAAAAGAAAAAAGTCCCGCTTCCCTGCCTTCCGAGCCACAAATAACAGATTAAAAAATAGGAGTTCGTTGACTCTCATGCCATTTTTTGATATAATAAAAAAGATTCCAGATTCGAACCTTAGTCTTCAAATAAAAATAAATGTCTGTAGCCTCGAAACTTGCCATTTTACGGGAACTTCTTGAAAGCGCTGAATCAAATATTCGGTCCGCGAAACAAATAATGAACGACCTCGTTAAAGGAACAGGTCCAGAAGAACAGTATACTAAAATGGCTTCTACTCTTTCAGCTCATGTAACGACCGACGAAGGGCAAATTGTTGAAGGAGTTTTTGATGGTCAAAATATGATTGATAGCGATAAAAAATCGTATCCCGTGCCCGCAAACTATGCGAGCAAATCAAAACTGATTCCCGGAGACGTGCTAAAGCTTACAATTACGCAAGAAGGCTCATTTAAATATAAACAAATTGGACCAGCAGAAAGAAAACGTGTTACGGGCCCGCTTACTTACGAAGATGGCCAATATCGAGTAATTGCCAATAGTAAAGCCTATAAAGTACTTCTGGCTTCGGTAACATATTTTAGAGCCGAAACAGGAGACCAAATTGTTCTCATTGTTCCGGAATTTGAAGAAAGTGAATGGGGAGCCATAGAAAATGTTTTGCCAAAAAATGAAATGGAAGGGATAGAAAACATGGAAATAGATGAAGAAGAAAAAAAAATCGAAAAAAAGAAAACAAAAATTTCTTCCAAAAAAAAATAAAAAAAATTTCCCATGGCTGACGATAAAATCACCATTTCGGACGCCGTTAAACAATTACAAGAATGGTTTGATAAAAAAGAATACGAAAAAGTCATTCTTGGAAGCAAAGAAGTCTTGAATATAGACTCAAATAATGAAATCGCGCGAAATCTCCTGAAAAAAAGCGAAGAAATGAAAAAAACAAAGGAAAACGACATTCAGTTTCCCGATTTTTCAAATAAAGATGATAGCGCTGAAAAAATAGATACTTCCAAAATGTCCGAGGATTTACAAACTCCCCCGCAGGAAAAAGAGCTTACATTTCCCACTGATTCGACCGAAAATATAGAAATGCTCAAAGACAAAGAAACGTGGAAGGATGGACTCATCAATAACCATGGCGGCATAGGTGATGTAATGGGATACTTGATTCGTAAAATTGCCACCATAATCGTCGTATTCGCGATTTTAGGAGGGATTGGATACGGAGCATTTGCTGGATATCAATACTATCAGGAGAAAAAAGCTTCAACTGAAAAAAATGAAAATACCAAAAATATTGAAGAAACGACAACAAAAAATGATGACGAACTTAGCAAGAAAAACGAACAACGCCAAAAAGATTTGGAAACATTAAAAACAAGTCTGGAAAAATACTACGAAAATACAAATGAATTTCCTGCGGTTGAAAACGTCGAAAAAGAACTCATTGAAGGAGGATACATCACGTCAATTCCTCTTGATCCAATGCATGGCGAAAAAGATCGTTATAACAAGCCTTACGGATATATCTACGCCGTCTATGAAAATGAAAAAGGAAATAATCAGGAATATATTATTTCGGCAAAATTTGAAAATCCAAACCAAATTGATAGCCCTTGGAGTCCAAACGACACCTCAAAACATGAAGATTTTAGGGATCTTACAAAAAGTAATGTAAAAATATTGCAAACATATCCACTTTCAGACACTGCCAAAAATCCGCCAGAACCAAAAACAACACCGGATGATACGTTAAACGTGCCATCAAACAACAATACTTCTCAAAACAATAACAACCCTTTAAACGATAACACGCTTCCAAATAACGACAATCTGCCAAATATAAACAATCCTCCGAATGATGATATTCCTCAAAATAACGTGCCAACGCGAAAAAAAGTACGAAGAACAACTATGATAAAAAAAGCACATATCTCCCTTTTTATAACGACTTTTTATAATCACGTCTGATTGCGCCCATGTCAGAACTCCAAAAACTTTTCCGTACCGCCTATCAGTACCAAGCTTCCGATTTATATATAACTTCGGGTTCAAAACCGATACTGCGGATGCATGGAGAATTGATAGCCATTGAAGAACACCCTGTTTTAACCAGACAAACCGCCGAAAGCTATATTTTGGAAGTCATGAATCCTGATCAAAGAAAACGATTCGAACAGACATCGGATATTGATTTTTCCTATGACGTGCCTCATGTCGCCCGATTTCGAGTAAATATTTTTGTGCAGAGAAAAGGAATTGGAGCGACTTTTCGGCTCATTCCTGAAACTATAAAAAGCATCGATGAACTCGGACTTCCGAATCATCTCAAAAAGCTTATCCATTATAAAAACGGCCTCATTTTGACTACAGGTCCTGCCGGATCAGGAAAATCAACCACGCTGGCAGCGCTTTTGGATGAAATAAACCGACAAAAATCCTGCCATATTCTTACCATCGAAGATCCGATTGAGTTTATCCACGAAAATAAAAAATCAATCATTGAACAACGGGAAGTCGGAACCCATACGCAAAGCTTTCACCGAGCTCTGAAAGCAGGCTTTCGTGAAGATACCAATGTCATACTTATAGGTGAACTTCGTGATCCGGAAAATTTTTCTTTAGCGCTTACCGCCGCGGAAACAGGACATCTCGTCCTCAGCAGCATTCACACAAGCGGCGCCGCGGGAGCAGTGAATCGTATCATCGACAGCTTTCCTGCTGAACAACAAGGCCAAATTCGTTTTCAACTCTCGGAAAGTCTACGAGCAGTTATTTGGCAGACTTTAGTAAAGAAAAAAGACGAAACAGGAAGAATCGCGGCCACGGAAATTATGCTGAATAATAAGGCTATTTCAAATCTCATACGTAAAGGCCATACCCATCAGATTCATTCCATTATTGAAACCAGAGCCAAAGAAGGAATGCAATCCATGCGTCAATCGCTTGAGTCTCTTGTGGAAAAAGGTCTTATTTCGCAAAAAACCGCTGAAGAAAACATGCCCGCGGAAATGGAAATGACATAAGGAACTTCTGAAAAACGTGATTACTACTGCAATTTGCGAACTTTGGCTGAAAAGTTTGATATTCTGCTAGAATGAGACCAATTTTTTTTCACTTTTTTTACATGAAAGAAAAAATCCGCTGTTGTAAAAGAGGAATAACTTTTTCCATTGCTTTTTCGCCAGATTGAATAATTTTTTTATTCAATAAAAAATCTTTCCAACCAATAAGACCGCGAATCGATACCGCGGGTTCAACAACAACATCAGCATTAAGAACACACGATTTTGCTTTATGGTAACGTAAAATATTCACTGATTGCTCTGCGACGTGATAAAAATTATTCCACGAACGTTTCGATGAAAAATAATGCGTATCTAAATTAACGGCAATAACGATATCCGCCCCAAGAGCACGTGCCGCTTGAACAGGAACAGGTTCGGAAAGACCTCCATCCGCGAGCAAATATTTTCCAAAAATAACAGGTTTAAATACAAGCGGAACTGAAATACTTGCCCGAACGGCAGTCGCGACATCACCATCCTGAAGAATAACAGCTTCTCCTGTTTTAAGATCCGTGGCAACCGCGGAAAAATCAAAAGAAAGGTCAGAAAAACGCTTCGATTTAAGCTCAACGCGTACAAAATCTTCAACTTTTTTTCCCGATAAAAACCCGCCGCCAAAGCATGGATCCATGATAAACGAAAGAATCTGTCGCCAATTACTGGAAAGCGCAAGATTTTCAACAAAACCAATATCTCGATGAGAAGCATACAAACTCCCGACCAAAGCGCCAATACTTGATCCTGCAATACAAAAAATAGGAATTTTATGATGTTCCAAAACTTTTATAACTCCGATATGAGCTAATCCCTTCGCTCCACCGCTACCCAAAGCCAAACCTATTCGAGGAAAACTCTTTGAACTTCTTAATTTTTGATTTACCTCTTTATTCATACTATCCAAATTTTGCTCAAACTGTAACATTTCATAAAAACCTTGTCTCTTCGCTTCACTCAATAGCGTGACACTCTGGCTCATTTTTAAAAAATTTTTGCAAATTTCATAACGAAAATCTCTTTTTAACTCGTCGCTTATGGAACACTATTCCACTGCCCTCCTTGTGCCTTGAATTCAGACATCTTTCCGTCCAACCATCGCAAAAATTTTATGTGAACACTGCATAATATGGTGGAGCTGAGGGGATTTGAACCCCTGACCTCATGCATGCCATGCATGCGCTCTAACCAGCTGAGCTACAGCCCCATCGAGGATAAAAACATCCGAACCAACATACAATACTCAATCCAACATACAATATCCAAGGCAGACATGATATCCAAACCGACATGAAGAGTCTACAAAAACCATTCACTTCAGTCAATCAACTCACGCGCGAGACTTTCTATTATTAAATTATAACCTGAAAGATTGATAAAGAATGACATTTATGGTAAAATAAAAAGAATATATAAAAATGGCATATAATGTTTAAAAAGAACCTTTTCACGGCAACTATAGCTCTTTGTATATTTCTTTCCGTTTTTGGCTATGCGCAGATCACTCAAGCCCAGACCGCTCCAACCCAAACCACGGACGCGAACATAGAAAACTGGACTTTTAACGTTTCAGAATTCCTCAAAATTAAAGGACAAGAAGAGTACACGTCAATTACGCAGTTTATTGTAGCGATTATCAATTTTGTTTTAAAAATAGTAGCAGCCGTAATTATTGGAATTATAGTAATCGCGGGTCTTCGTTTAATCGTCTCCAATGCTGACGAAAACTCGATTCAGAAAGGGAAAGAAGCATTTACGAGCGCTATTTTAGGTTTGCTCATTGTCCTCGCGGCTTATGTCATTACCCTCTTTGTGCAAGGAATTCTCTATAAAACCAGTTAAAAAAACATAGAATGAACACAATAAAATACATTCAATTCAGTTTCGTTCTAATAATAATAGGAGCATCACTCCAAACAGCTTTCGCTACAAATGATACATTATTGACAATATCAAATGCCGTGGCAGAAACGTCTACTCCTTGCACTTCAACTGATCAGGGACTCTGCGTCGACCTTCGAGAGCCTTTAGGCGATCAGGGAACGATACGTGCTAATAGCGGCCTTGGATTGGTACAGGAATACGTGAAAGCTATTTACCAATGGGCCGCGGGACTTATTGGAATCGTCGCGGTGCTTAATATGGTTATTGCCGGTATTCAAATAACAACTTCCGCTGATTCAGAACGCGCCGCAAGCGCGAAAACTCGCATTATGCAATCGATCGCGGCCATTTGCGTGCTTTTCCTCTCAGGACTTATTCTCTACACCATTAACCCAAACTTTTTCGTCACACAAACTATCACAAAGGAAGAAACAATAAATACACAAGCCGAGCCCAGCTCACCTAGTAATACTGGAAGAACCCAAGACACAACTCCTGAATAATAAAAAATTCTCGTTTGCATGAAGTCAAAAACCATCACAATAAAAATCATAAATATCAGCACAATGTTCATCGTCAGCATAAACACAATATTTATGCTGACGAGTCCCGTTTTTTCTACAAAAAATATCGTCTATGCAATGGATTCCACAAATCTCATTGTAGCGAATTCCATAGCAGCGAATGCCATAAAACCCGATCTTCCGAGTAATATATTTCTTCCTCAACCAACTGACTCTCAAGCCAATTTTGAATACTTTGTCGATACCTTTCTTCCAAAAATTTTTGGTTGGTTCATCGCAGCAATCGGAGTTTTCGGACTGATATTTATTCTCATCGGAGGCATAGAATTTTTAACTGCCTACGGAAACGATCAAAACATTGAAACCGCCAAAAAAACCGTACAAAACGCCGTCATAGGAACCGTTATCGGACTCCTTTCCTATAGCATCGTACTCGCTATAAACAACCTTTCATCCTATTTTAATTCGATAGAAAATCAACCTCCAACAAATCCCCTCAATCCACCACCCTCCGGAACATTTGATAAAGTACCAAAGGGAGACCTTTTTAAAGATACCGCGCCAGGAATAATTCGAATTATTCTTGAAATCACGGGATACCTGCTTTTTGCTGCCATCGTAGTGGCGGCAATTATGCTTATCACCGCGAGAGGAAAAGAAGACGGCCTGAAAAAAGGGAAAGAAATTCTGAAATACAGCGTCATGGGTCTTATTATTATCGCGATTGCTTACGCTGTTATTTACGGCGTTGCCTCGCTTGACTTCTTTAATCCCATCGGATAATGATGCAAAAACGTCTAAAAAAAATATCTATCTGCCTTATAGCTTTTATAATCCTCATAAAAGAAACCATAACCTATGCCGCTGGCTATAAAATACCTCCTGACTTAACGCCAAATAACGTGCCTTTTATCGAAGATTACATTCCTGATAAAATAAATAATTTTTTGTATGCGTTGATCGGAGGTTTGATGGTTATAAGTGTATCTCTCGCTATTTTCTTTATTTTTCAAGGTGGATTCAGCTATATCATTTCAAGAGGAAGCGACGATGCCACTGGCAAAGCGAAAAAAGGCATTACCTGGGCCATTTTGGGACTTCTCCTTATTATTTTCGCTTATCAAGTCGTAAAAGTAGTGCTTGATCTTGGTTTTACGCCAGATCCAACAAGTCCATAAGCCTCATTTTCAAAAACATTCTTTTTTCGTGACGAAACCACGTTTTTCTTAAACCTCATTTTTTCAAAAACTCCTTTTATAAAAAAGTGTCTTCCATCTTAGGGAAAATGGGTTGCAAGTGCGTTGAAAGCGTATACTTTGCCAAATAACCAAACTGAAAAATTTCGGAAGAAAACGCTAACGGCTCTTTGATGCCGAGCTGCGAAAACATTTTTTCCGACGTTTGAGGAATAAAAGGAGCCAAAAGAAGCGCGATGACGCGATTAAGTTCCAAAAGCGAATACAAAACCTTACGAAGTTCATTTTCATCCTGTTTCGCCAAAATCCAAGGTTTTTGGACATCCACGAATTGATTCGCGAAATACGAAAGTTTTAAAACATCTTCCAGCGCCAATTTAAGCTCAAATCCTTCAAAATGTTTTTTATACGAATTCCATGTTGATTCAACAAGTTGAGCTATTTCAAAATAAACAGAATCAGAGGAATGGACAGAAAAAACATATCCATTCATAAAATCATGTTCGCTGATAAAAGCATCTTCTCGATTCAATGCGCCGCCACAATATCGCTGAACCATGTTCGTCACGCGATGAAGCAAATTTCCAATAGTATGGGAAAGTTCCGAGCTATATATTTCTAAAAAACGCTTTCGACTAAAATCTCCATCGTCAAGTGTTGGAATTTCACGTAAAAGATAATAACGAAGCGCGTCCGATCCGAATTCTTCAATATACCCAAAGGGATCAACGACATTTCCAAGAGATTTACTCATCTTTTGGCCTTCCGAAGTAACAAATCCATGGACATACATATTTTTCGGAACAGGAAGCTCGGCGGAAAGAAGCATTCCAATCCATATTCCCCCATGGAAACGCAAAATATCCTTTCCAATCAAATGAACTTGAGCCGGCCAATATTTTTTAAAAAGAGCATCATCGCGTTCATAATGAAGACCAGAAATATAATTTGTCAAAGCATCGCACCACACGTACATGACTTGAGTTTCATCACCAGGGACCGAAACACCCCAATTAAGAACCTTTCTCGGCCGCGAAAAACTCACGTCTTTAAGCCCTTCTTCTCCGATAATATTCAACATTTCATTTTTTCTCGCTTCCGGCAAAATTCGAAAAGTATCAGAGGTAATAAGACTTTTAATTTGATCCGAATATTTCGATAATCGAAAAAAATAATTTTCTTCATTGAGCCGTTCAGGATTCGTATGGTGAATGGGACACTTACCCTCCGCAAGGTCTTTTTCGAGAATAAACGCCTCGCAGCCAACACAATAAAAACCGGAATAAGAACTTTTATAAATATCACCTTTTTCGACAAGCCTCTGCCATAATTTCTGACTCGCTTCGTGATGAAAAATCTCAGTAGTGCGAATAAAAAAATCATTGGAAATATGAAGCGACGAAGTAAGATTTTGAAAAAATTCAGCATTGCGATCAACGAGTGTTTGAGGGGAAATACCTTCTTTTTGAGCTAATTGAAAAAGTTTTTGACCATGCTCATCAGTGCCTGTAAGAAAAAAAGTGTCAAATCCGTTCAGCCGATGATAGCGCGCAAGCGCGTCAGCTTGCGCTAATTCAAGCGCGTAACCAATATGCGGCGGCGCATTCACGTACGCGATGGACGTGGAAATATAAAATGTGGAAGTCATACGATGAACTTACTGTAAAAACCGCATCTAGGTCAAGAGTCTACAAAGTAGCTCGCCAATTTGCGCATGATCCAGTTTCCTCTTTATAAGGCCGTAGTGCGATAGAGAGCGAAGTCAAAAACAGGCAAAAAATCACTGAGGGAAATATTGATATTCAAATTTTGCACATATTGCTCAAGTTCCAAAGGCGCATCAATATTGTCAGCGGCGCCGTCAGCTTCAATGCGAACGGAATTGCACACAAGCGAATCGTTTTGATCTTCAAGCATCCGAACATAGAGAGTCGTTTCATCCTCGGAATCAATCTGCGAAAGATTCACGACATTCGTAAGCACGATAAAATTATGCTCATGCTTACTGAGAAAAGTGGCAATCGAATATTTCTCGTAAAAAACACACATTCCATCGCTGCAATCACGAAACTGCGCTTGATCACCGTCGATTATTTCGCCTCCGCTACCGGAAAGAAAAGTGCCAAAATTCGCAGGATCGGAAACACGATTAAAATTTTCCAAAACAGGGACATATTGGCTAATAGCTTGAGTATCGCCGCTTGATGTCTGACCAAAAATTTTCCATCGCAGCGCCGAAATTTTTTCATTCGCGCCAGACGGCCAAGATTTAAGATAATATTCTATATGAAAATTCTGAATTTTTTCTTCAACTGATAAAAAATCAGGATCCGCGCGAAAAAGCGGCAGCGTTAAAGAATCATTCAGCTTCAATTTTTGCCATGGCGCGTCTTCCAACGCGTCAAAATTACATGGAACCGCATTGCCCGAAGAACTTGAAAGCGCCCGTATCGAATAACGATAATCTTGTACTCCGTCACCACTCGCGTCGCCTTTTTTTTGAAACACTTCATAGCCGGGAAGATGGCGATCAATAACGAAAAGCGCTTCTTCTATGGCCGATTCAGCATGATAATAAGATTTTCCAGCTTGTACGATATCATAATCAAGTCGAATGGCATCAATAATGAGCTTTCCAAAACCAAGACCTAAAATCATAAGTACCGACATTAAAAGAAGAGTAACCAAAAGAGCGCTTCCTTCCGAACGCATAAACCACGACCTGAAAGACCTTAAAAAAACATTCAATCTGTTCTTTCGAATAAAAAAAGGTCGGAAAAGATAAAAATAAAAAAAAACTTTCATATAATTACAAACGTTTATAAGTTCGTGAAGAAAGAGTAGTTTGAAAATCAAGTCTCATATTTCCAGATCGAAATGGCGTTTTTGGCCGAAGAGTGATGAAAATTGTTACTCTGGGTTGATACTGAACCTCATTTTTCGACACATTTTCGCTTTGATACGGATCAGCGACAGGAGTTATAAGAAAAGCCAACCGTTCAACCACAATGGAATCACGGCTTAAAACGGCAAATCCATCAGAAAAATCCGAAGCATCACGCCACGTCCCATCATCTGACTCAATTTGCCGGACAAAACGAAGCGCATTTTCCTCATTTTTTTGAAAAATAACGCGCTGCCCCTCAGGAAGCCGAATAGCCAATGTATTATCAACAAAACCATTATTTTCATCGAGTTTCTGGCTCTCGCAGTTCGAATCACCGTAGCACGAATAATCTATGGTGCCAGCTCGTATATTCTGACTCATAAAACCCAGAAGATACTGAGCTTCCTGATACATAAGGCGTTCTTCATTCGCGGAACGAAAAGCTCGAGCCAAAAAAAGACCTGAAGAAAAAACCACGGCAATAAAAATCACAAAAACAATCATCGCGATAGTAAGTTCAATAAGCGTAAAACCGGCATGAATTTTAAAATTTTTAGAAGTAAACATATGCATGAAAGTTTCAAACAATAATTAAAGGAGACTGCCTTTCCAATCGGTCAAAAACATTTCTAAACTGAGTTTTCTTGTCCTTCCGCGTTCATTCCATTGAACGATACTTTGAATACGGGCTAAAGCGTTATCTTTGCCTTCAAGCGGAAAAAATTCAACCATGATATATCGAAAAAACTTACTTTTTGTATCATCCGCGTCAGTTTTTCCAACAAGATACTGAACGATTTCACGCTCCGTTCCTTTGAAAAGAATATGTTGATAGAGAGAAAGTTTTTCGAGATCAGACGCTTGGAGATTTTCAAAATTACGCGGATCAAAATCCAAACATTGAAGCATCCATGGATTAAAATTCATATTTTCACCCACGGGTTTATAATCAGGATTGAAAAAAATACGATAAAACGAAATATTTTCTTGTTGAAAAGAGCAAGTATCGTGCTCAAACGGACTGCTCGGATTAAAGGAAAGACCAACATTTTCAGAATATCCGGTCCAAGAAAAATTGGAAAGCCAGTGGGAATCACGAATATTACGAAAAGCCTCAATCCCCTCTTCAGCCAATCCATAAGCCAAAAAATTATTAATATTTGCCTGATTGGCGCGCAAAGCCGAAAGAATCAAACCTGCGAGCGCGGCAAAAGCCACCGTGAGCACTGAAATGCTCATAAGTACTTCCGCGAGAGTAAAACCTGAATTATTACTTCGTCCTTTATATTCGATCATAAAAATTTTTGAATCATCATTCTTCCTGTAAGTGGCTCAAGAATAATCTTTTTTTTCAATGAATCACTCGTGCCGTACCTCACAAAAAACATGGCCTCGGCATTTCCGGAACGAAGAGCTGTAAATGTATTTCCATCATACCCAAAAATTGAAAAATCGCCATGAGGAGGCGCGAATAAAACCAAAAAATACTGATAAAAAATGCCAGAAAATTGAAAATCCGTCATTTCAATACGATCTCCAAAAAAAGTACTCACGGACGAAAAATCAATCGACTCAATCGATTCAATATCGCAAACAGGAAATGAATTGGATTGAAAAGCAGTACTGACAATTTTGACATCTTGAGGATTCAATTGAATTCCAAGACAGCGAACCTCTTTTGTGGATTCAACAGGAGCTCCAAGCCCCATTTGCTGATTGACATCATTTTTCTGATTCACATATCGATAACCGCTCTGAATGCGAGTACGAAGCGACGTAAGAGTGGCGACCACGGAATGAGCTCCAACATCCAGCCGAGCTCGAGCCACATAATCTTGAGTGAAAAAAAGAAGAGCGGAAACAAGAATAAGAATAATCGTAATGACCACAACAAGTTCAACAAGCGTAAACCCTTTTTTTAAATAAGGAAACCCTGATACATATGATTTCATAAAATTTTCAAAAAAATTATACCAAACTGCTCAAAGAAAAAATGGGGGCAAGCAAAGCTAAAGCGACAAAAAGCACACCCAAGCCAACAATGACAATAAGTACCGGCTCAATGAGAGAAGTAACTTCCTGAATGGAGTGAATAACTTCCTGTTCATAATGTTTCGAAACTTTTTCAGCGGCCTGATCAAGAGTACCGGCTCGCTCTCCAATATCAAGAACCGCCGAAACAATGGAAGGGAAAAGAAAAGAGCTGGACTCAAGACCGGGAACGAAACGCTCTCCATGTCGTATTTTCCAGTCAACTTCGCGTAATTTTCGTTTATAAACATCGTTACCAGCCGACCGAATAAGAATCTCCGAAACTTTAATCATGGAAAGACCAGACGTAAGAAGAACGGAGAGAAGTCTTAAAAGTCGAGCAAGAATAATTTTTCGCTTCAACATGCCAAAAAATGGAAATCGTAATTGAAACATATCAAAACGAAATTTTCCTTCTTCCGTAGAAATATAAAACTGAAAAAAAACATGCAAGGAAATAAACGCGAAAATCAGCGTCCACCAGTAACTTGTCATAAAATTGCTCACGCGAATAAGGATAATCGTGATAAAAGGAACTTCCGCGTTATTGAGAGTAAAAAATTCCATCAAGTTCGGCACCACGAGAGTAACAACAACCAAAATCGCTATAAAAAGCACAATAAGAACCATCACCGGATATGTCAGAGCCGAACGAATCTTCAGCCTCAATGTATAATCATCTGCCACTTGTTGAGAAAGTCGTTCAAACATTTTTTCCAGATTACCCACGGTTTCGCCGCTTCTCACCACTTCCACTTCTCCTTCGTGAAACACGTCAGGAAAACGCGCCATGGCATCGGAAAGATTTTTCCCCGCGTCAACATCTCGCGCAGCGGTTCCAAGAACGCGTTTAAAACGCGGCGTTTTAAGTTTTCGCGCCAAAATATGCAAAGCCTTGACTATGGAAACACCTGCGTCAATCATCACGGACATCAGATGAAAAAAATACGCTTTTTCTTTTAAAGAAACACGACTGCGATCAATAAAAAAATCTTCCAATCTTTGAAAAAATGATCGATAATGTTCTTCTCCTGATCCATAAACAAAAATAGGCTCTGAATCTTCAGTGAGAGTAAAGCCCTCAAGCAAACGATCCTTCTTTTCACTCTCGGAAAAGTCCATAAAAATGGGTTATGAACTCTGATAATACGATTCCATGCGAAGGTGAAAAGTGCTTGAGCCATCATCATGGCGTTCAATTTGCATGGTTTTGACCCGTATAATGCGGTGTTCTTCTTCCAAAGCCTTTAAAAAGGCCAAAAGATCAGAAAAACTCCCCTGAAAACTCGAAGAAATTGAAAGAATTGCGACCCCCTCAATAAAATCTTCTCCGAGAGTAAAATTCATATCTTGAAACGTAATATGAAATCGAGAAGCCAAAGTATCAAAAAGTCGCACAATCCGATCCTGTTCGCTTTGAGCCGGCACTTGAGCCAGAATGAGCTGGCGTGAAGCCTTATCTTCGGGAAAAGATATTTTAAGAGCTTCCAATTCCTGCGCTTGTTTTTCAAGTTCCTGAATTTCCTTCTGCCGTTCGTCGCGTTGAGCAGTAAGACTATCAATTTTCGTTTGAACAGGACGGATATAAAATACCCACAAAGCAACAATAACAAGAAGGAGAAAAAGAGTGAAAATTCGCGTTTTTTTCATAAAATTAGTCTTTACGGGCTACTTTTTGCCTTTGCTGATATTCTAATTGAAGAGGAAAAATGACGACCTTTTGCCCTTCTGAAGTAATGCCCTGAGAAATTGAGGGAGAAAAAACCATTTCAAAATCACTGCTATCCTCCAAAACACGAATAACGCGGGAAGCAGAAGAAAGCGAAGAAGTTACCGCGTTCAAGGTAATATGACCTTTTTCATCAACAGAGTACGAAGAATATTCCACGTCTTTCGGAGTAATAATAAGAAGTGTCTGAAGCGCTTCAGACCAAATAACAGCATTCTCTTTGAGATACGTACCGGCCTTTTCAGCAAGCGCGAGACGGTTTAAATTTTCTTGCTGCAATATTTGAATTTTCTTTTGATTTTCCTGAAAAACGATTTCCAGCGTTCCTATTTGACGATCAAGATGAAAACGAATAAAAGTGTAATACCCTGCGAAACCCAAAACCGCGAAAAAAACAAAAATAAGTAAAAAAGAAAAAATGCCAAAAGCGCCGCGATCATGTGTCTCGAAAATTTTGCGATCATGATTATGAGCTGAATCACTGCCAGAAGTTGGATCAATACCATCTGGATGAATGGCGGAAACATCTTGATAAAATGGCTGTTCCATGGGAGAAAAAGCTGTTATGATACTAATAAGGTAATAAAAAATACATAATTTCATCATAAATGTCAAGTACATATAAAATACTATATGAAAAAACAGGCAAAAAAAACTCAACAAAACATTTTACCGTAAAAAATGAAGGTTTTTTGTGTAAAAATTGCCACGCAGAAGTTCCGCCCCAAAAATCAAGCTGCAGAAACCATTGTACGCATTGCCTTTACTCTCTCCACGTCGATGAATCCTATCCCGGCGATCGTCTCAGCACCTGTCATGGCCTTATGGAGCCATTGGAAATAACGTATTCCGGAAAAAAAGGTTTTATCATTGTTCATCAATGCCTCACATGCAAAAAAATCATGAAAAATAAAACGGCGCCGGATGATACTCTCGATAGTCTTATCAATCGAATGCGTTCATCCGAAATACATTCTAAAAAAAAATCACAAAACAAAAAATATGAAAAACGTTAAAAAAATCAATGTCATAGAAAAAAATATAAAAAAGCACATTCAAAAAATCTTTAAAAAACGCGATTTCGAAAACGAAAACGCGAAAATTCGAACGAAAACGCTAAAAGATGACAAAAAAGTACTCGTCTTAGGAATTTCTGGAGGAGCCGATTCCGTGGCTCTTTTACATATGCTTTATTCGCTCAAAAAAAAATACAAATGGAAACTCATTGTAGCTCACGTCAATCATCAATTACGCGGAAAGGAAAGTGATCTCGACGCGGAGTTTGTAAAAAATCTGGCGCGAAAAATGAACCTTCCTTATGAAGAAAAAACAGTCGATTTAAAAAAATACGCTTTAGGAAAAATTATTTCGAAAAACAGCAATTCAAAAAAACACACCTTAAAAAAATTAACACAAAAACAAAACCTCGAAGAAGCGGGACGCGAACTGCGTTACGATTTTTTTAATTCTTTGCGAAAAAAACATAAAGCTGACTGGATTGTTCTGGCGCATCACGCAAACGACAATATAGAAACCATGATCATGAATTTGATGCGCGGAGCAAGCGTCACGGGATTGAAAGGCATGTCATTCGCGCGAAAAAACATCCTTCGCCCTTTTATTTCCGTGAAAAAAAAAGAAATTCTGGATTATATTAAAAAAAACAAACTGTCATTCAGGGAGGATCAAACGAATTTCGATGCAACATTCACGCGAAATTATATTCGTTGGGAAATTCTTCCGCGGCTTGCAAAAATTCAGCCAAAATATGAAACGCTCTTAATGCGTGAACAGCGCTATTTTAAAGAACTCGACGATTTTTTAAAAAAAATAAGTCACAAATGGCTGGAATCAAACATTGAACCAATGAATCACAAAGGAATCTCTGAAAAATTTAATTTTGAAAACAAAAATACAAAAATTCGAACAAAAACCCTGAAGAACGACGAATTTCGAGGGCATGGCTCTGGACTGAGCGAAGCCAGGGAAGAATGGGGTGAAAAAGGCGTATCAGAAAAAAATACGGCAAAAAAAATGGATACAATAATCATAAAACAAGAATCATTTTTAGATATTGATTTTTTCTTGCAAAAAGAAATTCTCAAACGCATTTTTATAAAAATGCGCGGATCAACGAAAGGACTAAGCCAAAAACAAATTCATGAAGTAATGATGCTGATAAAAAAAGGAAAAACAGGCAAAAAAAAACTTTTTGGATCATGCGCGGTAGACCTATCCTACGGTTTCATCTCTTTTCAAAAAAATCTCAAAAAAAACGCAGATAATAAAAAAATTTCTAAAAATTCATTTTTTTATCACGAAAACACATGCAACGTGATAAAAAAAACACAACTTCTCATCCCTGGAAAAACTATTATAGAAACCTCTAAAAAATGCTATTTTGATGAAAAAAATATCATCATTGAAACAAAACTTTTGTCACCAGCTCCCTTGAGAGAAAAAGACATCTCCAAAAAAATGTATCGAAAAGGGATAATTTATTTGGATTTTGACCGAATCAAAAAAAATATTTGGATACGATCATGGAAACCAGGCGACAAAATTAAACCTTTAGGACTTACGGGATCAAAAAAAATTCAGAATATTTTTGTTGATAAAAAAATACCTCGAAACCAAAGAAAAAAAATCCCCATATTTATTTCAGCAAGTGAAAAAATTATTGCCATAGGCAATTTTATGATACATGATGAATTCAAAATTACTCCAAAAACAAAACACATTCTCGAACTTCTCATTGTTTAAAAATAGTGTATTTCTTGCGTAGTAACAGGAAATTTATTACAATGAGTGCTGCCTCAAAAAAGCTTTTTATGGCGCTCTAACAGGACGCCTTCACTCACAAACAAGCTACTTTTACTTATTTACTTCCATTTTTTGTATGAATACCAAAAAACTTCCGGGACGAAAATCAAACAATTTTCTCTACCTTCTCATAATCACGCTGATTTTGACAACCATGTATTTTATTTTCAACCCCTCTACGCAATCGATCAGCGAAATCAGTATGTCAACATTCAAAAATGAGATCAACCACGAAGAAATTTCCAGTATTGAAGTGAAAGGAAATAAAATTTATTCCGAACTGAAAGACGGGAAAAAACAATTTACCATAAAAGAATCAGCCGACACGCTCAATGACATTTTACAAGAAATACCAAGAGTAAAAAAACAAAACCTCGACATAAAAATTACTGACAGCGAAAACAGCAATTTCTGGACGGATCTCATCATAAATAGCATTCCGCTCCTCCTTATTGTTGGATTTTTTATTTTCATGTTTCGTCAAGCGCAAAATTCGAATAATCAAGCGCTTTCCTTTGGAAAAAGCCAGGCCCGACTCCATGAAAAAGACAGCAAAAAAACTACTTTTGCCGATGTCGCAGGAGCAAATGAAGCAAAAGAAGAACTTATTGAAATTGTCGATTTTTTAAAAAATCCAGAAAAATACACTTCGATTGGAGCAAAAATCCCAAAAGGAGTACTTCTCGTAGGCCCTCCGGGTTGCGGAAAAACGCTTCTCGCGCGCGCGGTTGCTGGCGAGGCCGACGTTCCATTTTTTAACATTTCCGGATCCGAATTCGTCGAAATGTTCGTGGGTGTTGGCGCCAGCCGCGTCCGAGATCTCTTTAAAAAAGCAAAACGAAATGCTCCATGTATTCTTTTTATTGATGAAATTGACGCGGTCGGACGTCAACGCGGCGCAGGGCTTGGAGGCGGACACGATGAACGCGAACAAACTTTGAATCAAATTCTGACGGAAATGGACGGATTTGAAAAAGAAACAAATATTATTGTTATGGCTGCCACGAACCGTCCGGACGTACTTGATCCTGCGCTCCTCCGCCCCGGCCGATTCGATCGAAGAATTGTCGTCGATCTTCCAGACATTAAAGATCGGGTTGAAATACTCAAAGTTCATTCTCGGGGAAAACCTCTCGATAAAAACGTTGAACTGGAAAATATCGGCCGACAGACACCGGGATTTACAGGAGCAGACCTCGAAAATCTCATGAACGAAGCCGCCATCGCGGCCGCGAAAACAGATCGAAAAATCATCACGCAGGAAGATATCGAAAAATCCATTGAAAAAGTGATGATGGGGCCGGAACGAAAATCCCGCATTCTTTCAAAAAAAGAGCGCGAAATCATAGCATTTCACGAAACAGGTCATGCTCTCACCGCTCACAAACTCAAAAATTGCGACCCTGTCCACAAAGTATCCATAGTTTCACGAGGCATGGCGCTGGGAGTTACGTGGATGCTTCCTGAAGAAGACAAACATCTCTATTCCAAAAGCAAATTTGAAGATGAGCTTGTCTCTCTGCTTGGAGGGCATATCGCGGAAAAACTTATTTTTGGAGAAGTAACGACAGGCGCTTCCAACGACCTTCAACGCGCATCAAAAATCGCGCGAAAAATGGTAATGGAATATGGAATGAGTGAACTCGGCCCAATTATTTATGGAGATAAAGATCACGAAGTATTCCTTGGAAAAGATCTTATGCACACGAGAAATTATTCCGAAGAAATAGCCGCAAAAATCGACGGCGAAGTACATAAAATTATTGACCGAGCTTATTCCCGCTGCGAAAAAATCCTCAACGATCACATGGAAAAACTCAAAGAAATCGCACTCGCTCTTCTTAAAAAAGAAACACTCACTCGAAACGACTTTCTGGCATTTTTCAAAGAAAAAAAACTCAAACACGCTACGGTAACTGCGTAAAAAACAGTTCTCAATTTTAGGCAGTGTTCACATAAAATTTTT
Source organism: Candidatus Peregrinibacteria bacterium (assembly GCA_016188705.1). Classification (GTDB taxonomy): domain Bacteria; phylum Patescibacteriota; class Gracilibacteria; order UBA1369; family JACRIC01; genus JACPHH01. Next base: position 90,161 of record JACPHH010000016.1, read on the forward strand.
GCGATGGTTGGACGGGAAGATGTCTGGATTCAAGACGCGAGGAGCGCAGTGGAGCAGTGCTCCATAAGCGACGAGCAACAAAGCAGACGGACATCTTCCCGTCCAACCCAAAGGGAAGAGACGTATTTTATCCATTTCTGCGTCACTCCTTCTCGATGTACCTTTGGGTACACTCTCGTCGTCGTTCCTTGAACTGAACAAAATACGTCTCTTCCATCTGTAAAA
>JACPHH010000017.1 GCA_016188705.1 Candidatus Peregrinibacteria bacterium
GGGGTTCGGAGCGAGTTACGCAGGCTGGTTTTCAAAAAGAGGCGAAAATGAGCGTTAACAAATGCGTCGCCGATAGCATTTTTAGCGAATTTTCGTCCTTTTTGATCCAGCCGAGTATCCGAGCGACGAGCCCCCGTCTCCCAGCGATATGTACTTTTTTTCAAAGGAAAAAACGTATGATCCATAAATTCGACCACTTTGGTAAAAAAAGTAAGTAAACACTCTTTAGGAAGCTCTGAAAAATGCCATTTCAATGGAGCTACGGCGCTTTCGTTTATTTATACACATTTTCAATAAAGAAAAAACGCCACCAGCGAACAAAATTTTTCCAGCCCTGTAATTTTTCCAACCCTTTTTGAGGAGAATTTTCCTCTTCCTGACTCACGGTACCTGGTGGAAGAATAATAACTTCTTCACCTGGATTCACAAGTCCGAGGCTCTGCTTTGCAATTTTTTCAATATAGGCCTCCGAAGTATAATATTTTAAATCATCAATTTTTTGTGAATATTCCACAAGCATGTCCTCATTTTTCTTTTGAAAATTAGAAATATGGCGGTCAATTTGATAATTTTTATAAATTTCAACCGTAAGAGCGTAAAGCATATACGCCACCATGGCAAAACCTAAAATAATCACGATTTTCGCAGTTCGAAACGTACTTTGTGAACGGTAATTTGAAATCATGATTTTTAACAATAAAAAAACAAAAAAAGTATAGCAAAAAAAACGATAGTCATTCAAGGAAAACCACTATTTTTCTACCATGTCTTTAAATACCTATGACATTATGTATAGAACCTGTGAGATTAGCTTGATCGAAATAAATGAAACCACTATACTATTTTTTGAAACATTCTTTAAAAATAGAGTATGCAAAAAATTCTGCTTGCTATCCTCATTGTAGTCTTCATCATTGTAGCCTACATCCAAATTCCCGATGTAATCAGGTAATTGTTTAAAAAATCGTAAAAAATAACAATTTCGACTGCATTTTTGTTCCCGAAATTACATTTTTTAAAGTTTTTTTTCATTATCCTAAAATTCATTATCCTAAAAAGAGACTATTCAATAATATTTTTTCGGACATACTCTTGAATGATTGAATAGTCTCCTCCTTTTGGAAGAAGAATGTATTGACCGCGTTGATTTTTTGTTGAATAGAGATAATTAGATGTTGAAAACACATTTCCTGATTCCAGGGAAAAATTTTGATATTGTTTCAAAAAAATCAATGCTTCGTTTGCGGAAACATCGGTTTGAACTCGATTATGCAGGCTTTCCAAAATTTTCAAACTTGATTCGACTTGCTCAATAAAGCCTGATGATTGTACCTGCGCAAAAACAGCCTTCATAAGTGTTTGTTGCCTTGACGCCCGATCAAAATCGGATGTGGATTTTCTGCTGCGCACATATTGCAAAGCCAAAGCTCCATCCATCCGATGCTCGCCTTCAGAAATCGAAAAAGTCGTATATCCTCCATTTGACAAGGGATATGATGCGTCAACAATATTTTTTTCAACATATACGTTAACGCCGCCAAGATTATCAATACTTTCAACAAATGCTTGCATATCAATAACTACATATCTATCAATGGTAATACCTGTAATGTCAAAAATATATTCTTTCAGTTTTTCAATGCCGTAACGGGTATATATTTCATTGATTTTTCGACCTTGAATGGAAAAATCTCTGGGAATACTATGAAAAGTAATGGTTTTTTTTGAAGGATAGACACTCGCCGTTAAAATAGTATCCGAAAGTCCACCATGCGTTCCCAAAATGAGAATATCGATAATTTCGGAGGGATACGAAATAATCGGCGCATAAACTGATTCTTTAACGTTTGCCACCACGTTATTTGAGTCAGAATAAGATTCAATATTAGACTCAGCTGCGGGATGAGACGTTTTTTCATCGTTATAGGCTGATAAACGTTGAAGCAAAAAATTATACTGTTTTTGTTTACTTTCCATTTGATTGGACAATGCAAAATTATCAATTTGAAGCTGACCAACTTCATCAATAAGAGAATTAATCTGCGTGTTTCCAAGACGGAGATCAGTACGAAGAGAACTGGAAACAAGTGAAAAACCAATGACGCTTGAAAGAAGAGCAAAAGAAAGAAAAAAAACCGCAATCGAAACCTGATGTTGAAGAAAAAGGTGTTTTTCGGAATTTTTTTTGGAATGTTCAAACATAATTATTCGTAATCAAAACCAATTCTCGCCGCGATTTCCTGATCTACAAAAACACGCTTTCTTCCATATTTCATGCGTGAATATTCACGAACGATTTCCGCTATTTTTACATTATGTCCCGTGGTGTCATAAATAGTCTCAAGGGAAAAGGGACGGGAAGTTGAATTTGAAATATTAAGTTTTATATAGGCTTTATAGTTCGCGATATTAATAATATCCTGTTCGGAAAGTACCGGAGCATATTCCTTAGCCAGATATTCACCATCTTCAGCGCCAACTTTGAATGACATGAGCGAGCCGACGTTACCGAAAACCGCGTCGCGAATTTGACTGCTGGTAACGCCGAATTTTGTTGTAACGAGCTGATTGATGTACTGATGAGCCATAATAAGACAGAGATGATACTTTCTCGCCTCGGAAAGAATGGAACAAAAGCTATCCGTGGCAAAATTTTGAAACTCATCGACATAGAGATAAAAATCTTTTCGATCCTTTTCAGGCATATCAACTCGGCTCATTGCGGCCATTTGCAGACGAGCCACAATGATAAGTCCGAGAAGCTGGGTATTGAGATCACCAATTTTTCCTTTGGAAAGATTAATAAGGAGAATTTTTTGTTTATCCATGCATTCGCGAAAATTAAAAGCCGATGTTGTCTGCCCGATAGTATTTCTCATAATCGTATTCGTGATAAACGGCCCGAATTTCGCGGAAAAATACGGAATCATTTCTTGCCGTTCACGCTCTCCAGTATGGGCATATTCATGTTCCCAAAAAGAACGAACCACAGGATTTTTCACCTTTGCTGCTTTATATTTCATGAAATCAAAATCCGTAAATATACGCGGAACATCAATGAGAGTGGCGCCTTCTTCTTCATCTTCCATAAGAGTCAAACAGGCATTTCGAAAATAATGCTGAATCCGCGGTCCGAAAATCTCATCGCCAAACAATTTAATAAAAATTTCCGTGGCTTGAGTCGATGCCATATCTTGTTCTGAAGACGTTTTAGCCTCTAAAATATTGAGTCCCATCGGTCGTTCTTGATCGGAAGGATTAAAAAGAATCACGTCTCGAACGCGTTCCTTTGGAATGTACTCCAAAATATCCTCAATCAAATCTCCATGCGGATCAATAATGCAAACCCCATCTCCATTTTTAATATCTTGACGCGCCATGAAATCAAGAAACACCGACTTACCTGTGCCTGTTTGACCGATGATATAGTGATGACGTGAACGATCTTTTTTTAAAAAATGAACTTCACGTTTAATGCCGCGATACGAATTATATCCGAGCAAAATTCCTTCAGTCGGAAGATCAACAGGCGGAGGTAAAACCTTATATTGAAGCCATTTAATGACGGGAGTGAGGTTATATCGGCTATTGGGAAAATGGTAGATTGAGGCCAATTCATCGGGAACGAGGAGTGATGATTTTTCGCCATATTTAAAAAATCGATTGATAAAATTCCATTTGAGAAAAAGCGTGCTGATGGACCAAATCGGAATAATTCTTCGATTCTGAAAATAATTCATGGCATCGCTGCGAAAAACATTAAAAGCAACGACGATGGAATTAAGAATGTCCTCAACACGTTGTTTTTGAGGAGAAGAAGCAAAAATACGAATGACTGAATCAAAACCAGACTGATCCGATTTTTCACCAACATGCTTCGCGACTTCTTCCTGAGTTTGCAGCATGCGAACATAGGCGTCGCCACCTGAGGCTCCCGGCTGATTTGTTTGGCCTTTAATCGCATCATAACCGCTTAAAAGACCAATAAAAATACTGTTAATCATGCCGAGTTTTCCCACATGTTTTTTCCCTTTAAACATTTGCGTGCCCATCTTGCAAGCTTTTTTTCGCCATTTCGGATTTTTGGGCCGAAGCATGATCTGGATGACGGAAATTTCATTTTCTTCCATTTTAGAAAGAACATTACTGAGGTCATTTAATGGATCATGTTCAAGCATCTTATAGGTGCGAACTGGAAACCAAAAAGGACGTTTTAAATACATGTAGTATGAACGAAGCACGTTGCCTTTTTTCGTCAGATCGTAAGAAGGAACATACTGAATATCAGCATCAGCATAAAAAGCAGTAATCTGTTTTTCAATGATCGGCGCATAGTATTTATAGGTTACGACATAAAAACTGAGCTGTTTATGAATAGCCACCATTTCAAAAGAAATGATATCTTCTTCAAAAAGCCATACTTTGATGATGTTCCATAAATTAAGTTCGCGTATTTCATGGATGCTTCGAAAAAATTGTTCCGCGATGCCGACAATTTCCTTAAAATCTTTTTTCGTATCTTTTTCCGCGTCAAGTTTCGAATCGCTGCGGGGAACCGTTACGAGCATATAGACGAGATTTTTTCGAGCCGATAAAGTATGGGTGTAGCGAAAAATAATGATGCTTATTTTTACCGCGACATAGAGACCTAAGAGAACGCCTAATGTAAAAAAAGGTCTTTGCTTAAGGCTTTCCAAAAAAAATACAAAAAAATCCTGTAAAAAAATTGTAAGATTGTGCAGATAAAAAGACATTTTTTCGTATATGTATGTTTGCATTTTTATTTCTTTGTTTTCTCTTTATTTTAACAGAAAATCAAAGATAAAACAATGCTTATCATGAAAAAATGGGTATAAAAATTTGGGATCATACGAAAATTTCTTTGAAAACATATACTGGGAGGCGGGGGTTCGGAGCGAGTTACGCAGGCTGGTTTTCAAAAAGAGGCGAAAATGAGCGTTAAAAAATGCGTAGCCGATAGCATTTTTAGCGAATTTTCGTCCTTTTTGATCCAGTCGAGTATCCGAGCGACGAGCCCCCGCCTCCCAGAGATATGTACTTTTTTTCAAAGAAAAAAGCGTATGACCCAAAATTTGCAGCCAATTTTGTAAATTGCAGTAGTAAGCACGTTTTTCAGAGGTTCCTTAGGAAAGCCCTGAATCAAAACCTCGAAATAAGTTTATCGCGCTCTTGACCTACGCCAATAAGCTCAATTGGGCATTCGATGAGATTTTCTATTTTTTGAATGTACCTCTTGCAATTTTCAGGAAGCGACTGAAAACTGTCGGCTTTGGATATATCTTCTTTCCAGCCTTCAACCTGTATATATTCGACTTCCACATCCTCAAGATGATCAGCGGGGACAGAATCAAGCTCCTGACCTTTATAAAAATATCTGACGCCAATCTGCAACGTATCAAATCCCGTTAACACATCGAGCTTCGTAAGATTAATCGATTGAAATCCGTTAATTCGCACGGCATAGCGGGCAAGAGGAACATCGAACCATCCGCAACGTCTCGGCCGTTTCGTCGTCGAACCATACTCATAACCGATTTCACGAATTTTTTCACCAATCGGATTATCAAGCTCAGTTGGAAAAGGACCGGAACCAACACGCGAAACATAGGCCTTCAAAATGCCAATCGTCGTGTTAATTTTTTGAGGAGGAATGCCGGATCCCTGAAGGATGCCGCCAATACCTGTATTTGATGAAGTCACATACGGATAAGTGCCATGGTCAATATCCAGATGCAAAGCATTCGCGCCTTCAAGAAGAATTTTTTTTTGCTCTCGAAACGCTTGCGCAAGGTATAAACCCGTATCCTTAATCATGGGTTGAATAAGCTTCGAGTATTCACGGTATCGCTCTATTTCAAGTTCAACGCTATAATCAAAATTTCCATACATATTTTTCAAAATTCGCACATTTTCACGAAAATGACTCGCGAATTGAGGAAAATCAACAAGTTCACATGCGCGGATACCGATTCGCGACGTTTTATCCGCATAACAAGGACCAATACCGCGTCCCGTAGTTCCGACCTTTTTTTTACCCTTAAGGTTTTCTTGAAGAGCGTCAATCATCATGTGATAATCAAAAAGAAGGTGAGCGCGATCCGAAATAACAAGCCTGCCAAGCGTATTAATTTCACGTTCCTGTAAAACTTTAAGTTCTTCGAGAAGCGTCGGTATGTGAATAACACAACCATTTCCAATAACGCAGACCTTGCCAGGATGAAGAATTCCTGATGGTATAAGATGAAATATGAATTTTTCCGATTTTTGCGGATCTGTCGGATTGTTCACGTAAACGGTATGACCTGCGTTTGCCCCTCCATTGGTTCTCATCACGATTTCATAATCTTCTGAAAAAATATCGACCAATTTACCCTTGCCTTCATCACCCCATTGTCCTCCCAAAATCGCAACCACTTGACCAAATTTATCGGAAAACATAAATGTACCGTAAATATGTGTATGCAAAACATTTGTATCATAAAAGAGATGAAATCGTAAAGTTCAAAAAACGAAATAATAAAACCTTTCAAAAATAGACTCGCTGCACAGTAATTTTTCAGATGCTCCCTAATAAAAATTTGCCTAAAAAAAAAAGAAACAGTAGAATCAAATAGTAATAAAAGAACCTCTAAAAAATCTTAAAATTCCATACTACATTACATATCGAGTATGCTTTCCAAAGAAATGATAGAGAAACAAGTATCTCATTGTCTCAAAGAAACTCATTTCGAACATCTCGGAAAAAAATATGAAGGTAAAGTAAGGGATAATTATAGTTTCGATGCGAAAAGAATATTGATAACGACTGATCGGCTGTCGGCATTTGATCGTATTATTACGACCATTCCATTTAAAGGACAGGTACTCAACCAAATCACGCGATTTTGGTTTGAAAAAACATCGGATATCGTAAAAAATCATGCGATTTCATTTCCGGATTCCAATGTCGTTCTTGCCCATGAATGCGAACCGTTGCCTATTGAAATGGTGGTACGCGGCTATCTTACAGGAGTTACTACTACTTCCGCTTGGTATAATTATGAACGAGGAGTTAGAAATTTTTGTGGAAATATTCTTCCCGAAGGCATGAAAAAAAATCAACGGTTTTCCGAACCCATTCTCACGCCTTCAACCAAAGCCGAAAAAGGGGGACATGATGAATCGGTTTCAGCGGAAGAAATAGTAAGTAGGAAACTTATTTCAATAGATAACATGAGAAAACTTTGCGACATCGCGCTCAAGCTTTACAAACGCGGAGTGGAAATCTGCGCGAAACAGGGGATTATTCTCGTTGACACAAAATATGAATTTGGATTTTTAAATGGAGAAATAGTGCTCATTGACGAAATTCATACGCCGGATTCTTCCCGTTTCTGGTTTAAAGATTCCTATGATGAACTTTTCAAAAAAGGAGAAGAACAAAAAAAAATCGATAAAGAATATGTTCGAGAATGGCTCGCTGATCATGGATTTCGAGGAGAAGGAGAAATCCCGCTCGTGCCGGACGACGTAAGAGTGGAAACCGCTCGACGCTATATTGAAGCCTATGAACTGATTACAGGCATGACATTTCAAGCTGAAGTCGGCGATCCCTCTGCGCGTATTCAAAAAAATATATCTATGATGAAAAATATATGACAAAATCTAAAAACTGTTCAACTAGGCAGTCTTCACATAAAATTTTTACAGATGGAAAAACCGTATTTTGTTCAGGTCAAGGAACGACGAAGTTACATTTTTCAAAAATTTCTTTAAACAGCTCATTGTATGATGGTTCCGATTCTTCTCGGTTCTGAAAAAGATAAAGAATTCGCGCGAAAAATCACAAAACACCTTGATGCCATGGAAATACCATTCGACTTGCAAGTGGCTTCAGCGCACAAAGTTCCCGAACTCGTACTCAAAATTATACAAAAATATAATCAAAGCACGGATGCGGTTTGCTATATCACGATCGCGGGACGATCAAATGGGCTTTCAGGAGTTGTCGCCGCAAATTCAATTCATCCCTGCCTCGCATGTCCGCCATTTAATGACAAAGAAGACTTACTGCTCAACCTCAATTCAAGTGTCATTATGCCAAGCGACACGCCTGTATTAACTGTTATTGACCCACAAAATGCCGCTATGGCTGCTGCTCGAATTTTGGCTCTCGCTGACAAAAAGCTCCGTGAAAAAATAAAAAAACACATTCAAATCATAAAATCCAGCTTTATAAAAAAATAATGACTCATGGTCTATCCTCAAAATATGAAACATCAGTATTCATTTTTTTAATTCAATATCATTTGCTCAATGAAGGCATAAAACATGATGAATACAAACTTATTAAGGTTTAAAAGCATGCTTCAAATCACTTACCATCTATCTTATTTTTCACATGATTGACCGACTTTTCGCACTCTCTCCTCTCGATGGACGCTACGGTGAAAAACTTGACGCGCTACGAAGCCATTTTTCCGAAATGGCGCTCATGCGTTATCGAGTGGTCGTCGAAGTGGAATGGCTTATTTTTCTTTGCAATCAACTACAATTAAAAAACACGAGACCGCTCAAAAAAAATGAGTGCGAATATTTACGAAACATCTACTCTGAATTTAATATAAATGACGCCACGCGGATAAAAGAAATCGAAAAAAAAACAAATCACGATGTAAAAGCCATTGAATATTTTGTTCGTGAAAAAATCGTCAAGAAAAAAATAAAAAATATTGAAACATTCGTACATTTTGCCTGCACCTCGGAAGACATAAATAATCTTTCGTACGCCTTGATGCTGCGCGATTTTTTAAAAAACGAATATACGCCGATTCTTGAAGATCTCAAAAATATCCTTTTCAGCATGGCGAAGGAATATAAAAAAATTCCAATGCTTGCCCACACGCACGGACAGCCCGCGAGTCCGACCACGGTGGGAAAAGAATTTCTCAATGTGGTTGCGCGACTCGATCGACAGTTGAGTCAGCTTAACAATATTGATTTTTTAGCAAAAATGAATGGCGCCGTGGGAAATTTTAACGCTCATGTCATAGCCTATCCGGAAATTGATTGGATAGAGGCAAGCAATGAATTTATCGAACAATTTGAACTCACGCCGAATCTTCACACCACGCAAATCGAACCACACGACTTTCTCGCGGAAATATTTGACGCGAATCGACGGATAAATACCATTTTAAAAGATCTAAGCCGTGATGTCTGGCTCTATATTTCCATGGAATATTTTAGACAAAAAACCAAAACCTGTGAAATCGGATCTTCAACCATGCCGCACAAGGTAAATCCAATAGACTTTGAAAATGCCGAAGGAAATTTCGGTATCGCCAACGCGCTTTTTACGTATTTCAGCGAAAAACTCCCCATATCTCGACTCCAGCGCGATCTTTCCGATTCAACGGTGCTTCGAAATATTGGAGTTGCCTTCGGACACAGCGCCATCGCGGTTTTAAGCTTAATAAAAGGATTAAAAAAAATCGAAATCAATAAAGAAAAAATGGCTTCCGATCTAGAAAATCACTGGGAACTTCTTTCCGAAGCCATACAAACCATGGCGCGAAAATACGCCATTACCGACGCCTACGAAGCAATGAAAACCATAACGCGAGGCAAAAAAAACGCATCAGAGGTAAAAAAGAACATGCAATCTTACATTGAAACAATGAAAATTCCTGGGGAAGAAAAGAAAAAACTCAGGGAACTCACTCCTGAAACCTATATCGGACTCGCCGATACATTCACAGATCGATATGATATTTAAAAAAGTCAATCCAAAACAGTCATTTCCAAAACTCGAAGAACGCATTATCAAAGAATGGAAAAAAAATAAAATTTTTGAACGTTCCGTCGAAATGAGACCGAAAGAACAGGAATACGTATTTTACGACGGACCTCCTTTCGCGACTGGTTTACCGCACTACGGTCATATTCTTGCAGGCACCATGAAAGACGTGGTGCCGCGCTACTGGACCATGCGGGGACATCGGGTGGAACGAGTGTTTGGATGGGACTGTCACGGACTTCCTGTTGAATATCAAATAGAAAAAGAACTCGGACTCAATGGTCGGCAGGATATTTTGGAAAAAATGGGCATCGCGGCCTTTAATGAAGAATGCAGAAAAAATGTCCTTCGATATGCTCAAGAATGGGAAAAAACCGTGGAACGCATGGGTCGATGGGTAGATTTCAAAAATGCCTATCGAACCATGGACACCGATTACATGGAATCAATTTGGTGGGTTTTTAAAACACTTTGGGATAAAGGGCTCATTTACGAAGGTCTTAAGCCAATGCATATTTGTCCGCGTTGCGTTACTCCTCTTTCAAACTTTGAAGTAGGGCTTGGATATAAAGAAATTACCGATCCTGCCATCACTATAAAATTTGAATTGGAAAATGAACCAAAAACCTATTGTCTCGCTTGGACAACAACTCCGTGGAGCGTATTAAGCGTTATGGGACTTTCAATAAAAAAAGACATCGAATACATAAAAATACGTGGCTCCGACGGGAACAACTATATTTTGGCTAAAAAAAGACTCGAAGAAGTATTGAAAAACACCAATATTGAATATGAAATCATCGAACATTTTACAGGAGAAAAACTCATAGGAAAAAAGTTTAAACATGTTTTCGATATCTATAATAATCATCCTTTAGTAACATCGAAAGATAATGTTTTCACGCTTGTGGCTACCGATTACACGACTGACGAAGAGGGGACAGGAATAGCAACGATAAACGGCGCATTTGGTGAAGATGATATGAATGCCGCGCAAAAAAATAAAATACCCATCATACGCAATGTAAATATGGACGGTACTTTTACCGAAGAAACAGGGATTTACGCAGGAAAGTTTGTCAAAAACGAGAATGAAAACATCGTAAAATACATGGAAGAAAAGGGATCGCTTTTGAAACGCGAAAAATATAAACATTCATATCCTCACTGCTGGCGTTGCGAATCACCACTTTTAAATTACGCAACAGAATCGTGGTTTGTAAAAGTTGAAGCGCTTAAACAAACGATGATAGAATCGAACCAAAAAATTCATTGGATGCCGCCACATATTAAAGACGGCCGTTTTGGAAAATGGCTGGAAAACGCCCGCGATTGGTGTATCAGCAGAAATCGTTATTGGGGCACGCCGCTACCTATATGGCGTTGCGACGATTGTAAAAAAACAATATGTTTGGACAGCAAAAAAAAACTTGAGGAATTATCAGGGAAAAAAGTAAAAGATCTTCACAAACATTTCATCGATGACATAACATTTTCTTGCGAAGCCTGCGCCGGAACCATGAAAAGAATTGAAGAAGTGCTCGACTGCTGGTTTGAATCAGGATCAATGCCCTACGCTCAAAAACATTATCCTTTTGAAAATAAAAAATGGATGATCGATCATTTTCCGGCTGATTTCATTGCTGAAGGACTCGATCAAACTCGTGGCTGGTTTTATACCCTGCATGTGCTTGCCACGGCCCTCTCTTCTGACATCACAAATAAAGGAGTAACGCCAGCGTTTCGAAATATTATCGTCAACGGAATTGTGCTTGCTGAAGACGGAAACAAAATGTCAAAATCCAAAAAAAACTATCCCGATCCTCTCCATATATTCGATAAGTATGGCGCCGATGCCGTACGATTTTATCTCATGAATTCTCCCGTGGTTCGCGCGGAAGATTTAAGATTTTCCGAAAAAGGAGTTTCCGATGTTGTAAAAAATGTGCTTCTTCCGATTTGGAATGCTTATGGATTTTTCGTCATGTACGCCGACGTTGACACATGGCAACCTGGGAAAAAAATCATGAATCTGGACAAAACGTCGGTGGATAAAAAAAATATCACCAAGGTTTCCATAATACATCCGAAGATAAAAAATAAACTCGACCGATGGATTCTTTCTTCATTAAACCGACTGATCGCCGACGCCACGAAGGAAATGGATAATTATGATCTGCAAGCGATAAAACCGATTTACGCTTTTATTCATGATTTGACGAATTGGTATATCCGACGATCGAGACGACGATTTTGGAAATCGGAAAACGACAGTGATAAAAATGAAGCCTACGAAACACTCTACTCGGTTCTCAAAATTCTTGCCCAACTGATAGCTCCATGGATGCCGTTTATCAGCGAAGAAATCTATCAAAATCTCACGGGAGAGAAATCCGTGCACTTGAGTGATTGGCCCGAAGCAAACAAAAAAATGATCGACGATGAACTCAATCGTGAATTCGAGATCACCCAACTTATCGTAAATCTCGGTCGCAGAGCCAGACTGAAAGCAAATATAAAAATCAGACAGCCTCTTGGAAAAATTGAAATTGTTCTTCCTGAAAACATCAGCCACGAAATTATTGCCGATCAAATATTGGCAATCAAAGAAGAACTCAACATAAAAGAAATTAAATTTTTATCTGATACAAAAAAAATCGCGACCGCTTTTGCTTCTCCAAATGCTCGTCTTCTTGGTCCAAAATATGGGAAAAAAGTACAAGAAATAATTATAGAGGCCAAAAAAGGAAATTTTAAAAAATTACCAAATGGAAATATTCAAGTACTCGATTATGAACTCCTGCCTGAAGAAATAGAAATCGGCTATCATGGAAAAGATGGATTCGATGTTGAATCAGAACAAGGAATCGTAGTTGCTCTCGACACCGCGATAACAAAAGAACTCAAAATGGAAGGAATGGCCCGCGATATCATTCGCTTCATTCAAGACATGCGAAAGGAAGCGGGTTATACTGTAAGCGATAGAATAAAAGTACGCGTTGAAGGAAGCGATATCATTCAAACAATCATTGAATTATTTGGAGAATATATACAAAAAGAAACCCTTGCGGCTTCCCTGAATGATACGACTTTCGAAAGCGATATCAAAAAAGAATGTACAATAGACGAAGAGAAAATTTCCATACAACTAAGGAGCCTCTGAAAAACGTGGTTTCGTTACGAAATTTACAAACTTTGTGCGAAAATTTTGAACCGCGACGAAGATACCCATGTAACTGCCCACCGTTTTTTTTTAAAAAAGAGGGAGGGGGCTACCATTTGAGCGCATAGCGAAGCGTAGCGAAAATGGAGTCCCCTCCCTCTTTTATCTGAATAAAAAACAACAGCGGTGGCGATGAGACTATCAGAGGTGGGCAGGTACATATCCATACCTTGCGTTGATGGAAAAATAAATTTATACTAGGCAGTGTTCACATTCCGTCAATATTTTTTAAAAAATGGGCATAATAAAAAGATTCATTTTCGGAATAATAGCGAATGGAATCGCGCTTTACGTAGTGATTCGGTTGCTTGAAAATGTCGATTATAGAGGCGATTGGAAATTTTTTCTCATTGCGGGTCTTGCGATAGGGGTTCTGAATACCATTATAAAGCCTCTTCTCAAACTCATGAGCCTTCCTTTTTTGCTGGTAACCGCCGGTCTTTTTCTCATTGTTATTAATGCTTTTATTCTCTGGCTCACAAAAGAATTTATTAACACTCTCAATATAGCCGGAACCGAATTAATTATTTCAGGCTGGAAAAATTACCTTATTGGTGGCATAATTTTCGGTGTCGTAAACTGGTTTCTTCACTTTCTTATTAAAAAATAATGAAAACATCCATCCAAATAGTGCAAATTGTTTCGTCCATACTGCTCATTATGGCGATTCTTACGCAAAATCGCGGCGCAGGACTTTCATCTACATTTGGTGGAGAAGGCGGATTTTATACGAGTAAACGGGGTGTTGAAAAAATACTTTCCTATCTGACCATCATACTTGGAGCGCTTTTTTTGGTTTCATCGCTACTCGCGGTCATTATAAAATAGCCAGTTTGTATCTATGAAACCGCACGGTGCTTTTCGCATGTTTGCAAAAACGCTCAAATCATTCAATCGAAAAGAGGAAATTCTTTCCGTATTACTCGTAATTCTCATCAGTCTTTCCGGCTATAATATCGCAAAAAGTATCAATGATGACCTTGTGCCCGCGAGGTCTAACGATAATGGAGAGATAGCCGAAGAAGGCGGCGCGTACAGTGAAGGACTTGTGGGAAACGTCAAAAGATTAAATCCGCTGTTTACCGAATTTAACAGCGTTGATAAGGATATTGCTTCACTTATTTTTTCCGGACTGAGCAAATATAGCCCCAACGAGAAAAAAGTGGTAGAGGATATGGCTACGCATACTTTAAGTGAAGACAAAAAAACCTATACATTTATTATACGGGACAATGTTTTTTGGCACGATGGAAAGCCCGTAACAGGAGAAGATGTGTATTTTACATATCATGACATTATTCAAAATCCCAATTTTAAAAATTCCATACTTCGTTCAAATTTTGAAGGGATTGATATAAAACTTCTTGATGCAAAAACCATAACATTTACACTCAAGAACGCGCATTCATTCTTTTTCACGAATACAACGGTTGGAATTCTGCCAAAACATATTCTCAATAATGTTCCAGTAGAGGATCTCGACAAACATGAATTCAACCTTCATCCGATTGGCAGCGGACCATACATGCTCGCTGAACCCGTCAAAAATATTGAAAAAAATGAAAACCAGATTTATCTGACGCTTTTTCCTGAATATTACGGGAAAAAACCACATGTAAAGGATCTACGATTTTTTACATTTGCCACGGAAGAGGAACTATTTCAAGCAAAAAATGCTCTCAACGGTCTGTCAAAAATCACTGAAATAAGCGAAATTGAAAAACTGAAAAAAGACGGTCGATACCAATTGCTTTCTTATAGTTTACCTCAATATACAGCGGTTTTTTTCAACATGGACAGTCCGATATTAAAAAATAGCTCGGTACGGCTCGGCCTTTCAAAAGCCATTGATAAAAAAAATCTTATTCAAATTCTTGGGCTGAAAAAACAAATTGATACTCCTCTTCTGGAACTTGACCAGGAAAATTGGATACACAAATTTTCCATTGAACAAGCCATGGGATCCTTGTTTGACGCAGGCTGGAAATTTGATGAAGGAGAGGCCGAAGAGGGAAAAATCAGAAAAGACAGAAAAGGAAATGAACTGACATTGAATCTCATTACGCAGAGCTTTAGTAAAAATTCCATGAAGCAGGACGAAAATGAAAAAACACTCAAATTTCTCGTGGATTCATGGAAAAAAGCAGGAGTAAAAATTCAAGTGCTGCGCTACGAAGAAGAAGAATTTAATGCGAAAATACGAAACGAACATGCCGATTACGATATGATTCTCGCAGGACAAGGCATGGGCTACAACCTTGATACCTATTCTTTTTGGCATTCAAGCCAGTCCAACGGAAAAGGACTCAATCTCTCAAATTATAAAAATCCCGTGGTCGATAATCTTATTGAAACCATCCGTGAAATTTTTCAAACCGAAACAAAAGAAACAAAACTGCAAAAACTCGCAGATCAAATTCAGACCGATGTCCCTGCGATTTTTCTCTACTCGCCAGAATACTATTATGCCGTCGACGTTAAAGTAAAAAATGCCTCACTCGGAAGCCTCGCGTTTCCCGCTGATCGGTTGACTAATTTTCTGGAATGGTATATTAAAGAGAAGAAAAATTCTTAAACCCTCTCCCATGGAAGTCATACTTACTCAAAATCTTTCCAACCTTGGAACAAAGTTCAGCCTAGTAAAAGTAAAACCCGGATATTATCGCAATTATCTTTTTCCAAAGGGTTTAGCCATGATTGCAACTCCAAAGCTCATGAAGCATTATGAAAAACTTCGGGAAAAAATCGTCGTGACTGAACGCCTCAAAAAAGAAAAAGCAGAAGAAATAAAGAAAAAACTAGAAGGCATAGTTCTTCATTTTCAAAGAAAAGCTACGGGAAAAAACAAGCTGTACGGATCAATTGGTGAAAAAGAAATTATTGCAGAAATAAAAAAGCAGGCGGAACTTGAACTGGAAAAGGAAAATATCAAAATGAAGGAGCACATAAAATCACTTGGTGAATTTAATGTAACGATAGAACTCGATCAGCAAAGAGAAATATCGGCCGTGGTAAAAGTAAAAGTCGAAGCCATCTCTCAATGACAACTATCATCGGCATCGATTTCGGCGTAAAACATATCGGAGTGGCCGTCAGTGATCCTGATAGAAAAATAGCCTTTCCTTTGGGGACATTTGATGTGGATTCATTAGATGAAGGAGTAAAAAATATCGCGAAACTTTGCGTAGAAAGAAACGCGAAACAGCTCGTCATTGGACTTCCAAAAAACTTGGAAAACACGGAAACTTCTTTAACAAAAAAAGTTCAATTTTTCGCGAAAAAAATTGAACTTCTTTGGAGTGGAGAAATATTTTTTTTTGATGAACGATGGAGCACTAAACAGGCGGAAAAAATGATAAAAAATAAGAGAAATAAAAGAAAAAACAAAAAAGGAATTGATGAAATTTCAGCGCAAATTATTTTGCAAAACTATCTGGACAGCTTCTAAAAACAAACATACAATAATTGTCAGTATAGAATCGTCAATATGAGAAATTGTATTTGCCCATTGTTTCAACAAAAGCGGTAGGCAAGTACGAAAAATGAATACAAATGAAAATCATATCATCGAACAAATCTCCAAAAGCAATCGGTCCGTATTCACAGGGAATTATTTCAGGAAATCTTTTTTTCTGTTCTGGACAAATTGGGCTTACGCAAGAAGGCGCATTGATCGGTCCTGGTATTGATGAACAAACCGTACAAATTCTCAATAATCTGAAAAACATCCTCGAAGCAGGAGGAAGCTGTATCGGGAATGTCCTGAAAACAACTCTCTATCTTACGGATCTCGAACATTTTAAACGAGTAAATGAAATCTATGCGTCTTTTTTTGGAGATCACAAACCTGCCCGAGCTACGGTTCAGGTATCAAGTCTTCCAAAAGGAGCGCTTATTGAAATCGACTGTATAGCAACAATGATACATGAATAATGATTTTTATCATCTCTCCTGCATTCTTTGCGGGACGAAATTTGACGAGAAAGAAACAAACACCACATGTTTAAAATGCAAAGGGCCGCTCGATATTATCTACGACCATGATTACATTCGAAGCAGGCTCAATACATATTCATTGGAAAATTCGCCGATTTCCGGACTCAAGTACGTCGATTTTTATCCAATAAAAAATCTTAGCAATATAGTAAGTCTCAATGAGGGCAATACGCCTCTTCGCCATGCGAAAAATCTTGGAAAAACATTGAGTCTAACGAATCTTTATATCAAAAATGAAAGTCATAATCCAACCGGTGTTTTTAAAGACCGCGGATCGCTCATCGAGATAAGTAAAGCAAAGGAAATGGAAGCAAAAGCCGTATGTTGCGCATCCACGGGAAATATGGCTGCTTCGGTTTCAGCTTACGCAACAATAGCAGGACTTCCATGCTATGTTTTCGTGCCGGAAGGGACTCCAATAGGAAAACTTGCTCAAACGCTTTCCTACGGCGCCAGAATCCTCCAGGTTCGCGGTACCTATGGCGACTGTGTTCGTCTCTGCCAGGAAGCGGCAAAAAAACACCATTTTTATCTTGCGGGGGATTATGCGTTTCGAGCGGAAGGACAAAAATCATGCAGTTATGAAATTATTGAACAACTTTTTTGGAAAACTCCTGATGTTGTTATTGTGCCGATGGGATGCGGAACAAATATCTCAGCTATTTGGAAAGGATTTAAAGAATTTTTTGAATTTGGTTTCATTTCAAAATTACCAAAAATGATCGGAGTGCAACCCGAAAACGTTCCAACTATTGTCGGGGCATATAGGGCAAAGAAAAAAAGAGCCATTATCATAGAAAAACCCAATACCATTGCTTCCGCCGTAGGTATCGGCGTTCCGCAAGATGATATAAAAGCGCTTCGGACTCTTCAGGAATCGCATGGAAAAGGGATAACGGCAAACGAAGAAGAACTTTTGGAAGCGCAACAGCAACTCGCCCGCATGGAATCAATTTTCGTGGAACCGTCTTCCGCTATACCCGTGGCGGTTCTCAAAAAATTAAAAACCCAAGGAGTGATACATGAAAATTCAATCATCGTATGCATTGCAACAGGAAGTGGCCTTAAAGATCCAAAATCCGCCGTTGCCATGCTTCCCGATCCACCGGTTATTGAACCGAAAAATGAGGAAGTCGAACGCTACTTGCGGCTCAAACTCTACGCTCTTCGCGGAACGCTTATGACGGGAAAAGAACGTATTTTATGGCAAAAAATACCGACCCAGATCGAACTCAAAAAAATGATACATACGGAATTTAATCTCGAACTTGCAAACGAATATGTAAAACCAATTTTTGAACAATTAAAATCTTTCCGGGAAAAAGGAAGAGAAATGAAAAAAGCCGATCTTCAATACATCATCGAAAATGTTTTAAAAGATGGCACCATTAAGAAAAAAATTCTGGAAATCATTGATTTTCATCTTACGGTTCGCAAACACGAACGACCAAACGCAAAAGTGATAATTCGTTTTATGAACAGAATCATAAAATCTGAAAAAGAAGGCGTAGGGCCTGTTGATGCCATAATAAACGCCATAAAAAGCGGAATTGAAAAAAATGACACATTGAAAATACGGCTGACGCACTATAATGTCGAAATTGACACAAGCGGTACCGATGCGGCTGTTGAAGTCCGCATGGGACTCAAAGATATGGAGGACAATGAAGTGACGGGAAGCGCGACTTCTCCTGATGTCATTGTGGCCTCTACGAATGCATTTGAAAACGGTTATAATTTATTGTATTGGAAACGCAAAAAAACAGGATCAAAAAAAAGCTAGGGCATTCTAACTGCCCACCGTTTTTTTGAAACAATTGAGCGGGGGACTACCATTTGAGCACAAATGGCATTCCAACGGCACAATGTGACATTACTTTTTGAGAAGAACTTTGATTCCAGGTAAAATTGTACCTTCAAGAAATTCAAGCATGGCGCCACCACCCGTGGAAACATGAGTAAATGAGGATTCCTTGATGGAAAATTTTTTCAACGCGTCGAGAGTGTCTCCTCCGCCTAAAATTGTCGTGGCTTTTGAGAGAGCAAGCGTTTCGGCAATTTTTCGGGTTCCATTTTGAAAAAGAGGATATTCAATACATCCAAGGGGACCATTCCATACAACTGTTTTTGCGGTTTTTAAAAGAACGCAAAATCGCGATATCGTTTTCTTGCCGAGATCAAATATTTTCATGTCGCCTTCAACATCTTCAAGAGGTAAATCTATAATTTCCGAAGACTGAAGATTATCGGCCACAACAACATCATGAGGGAGGATAAAACGTTCATTCGATTTTTCCACGTTCATCATAATATCGCGAGCGACATCAAGTTTAGCATTTTCACAAAAAGATGCGCCAATATCGTATCCCTGAGCTTTCAAAAATGTATTAGCAAGCGCCCCCCCGATAAAAAAAGCGTCAACTTTATCAATAAAATGACGCAAAACTCCAATTTTCGTATCAATTTTCGCGCCGCCGATAATCATGACAAAAGGTCTTTTTGGATTTAAAAGAAGAGGAGAAAGCGCCTTAACTTCTTTTTCCAGCAAAAATCCAGCGAAAGATGGTAAAAATGACGTAACTCCGACAGTTGAAGCATGAGCGCGATGGACAGCGCCAAAAGCGTCATTGACGTAAATTTCCGCAAGAGATGCCAATTTCTGAGAAAAAGTAGAATCATTTTTTTCTTCTTCATGATAAAAACGTATATTTTCCAGCATCACCATATCCCCGGGTTTCATAGCATCTATAACCTTCTTTGCCGATGCTCCAATTGATGGGTTTACCAGAGATACTTTTTTTTTGAGTAAATTTTCCAACGCGGAAGCAATCGGAGCAAGTGTCAATTCCTGTTTAAACAAACCATTTGGACGACCAAGATGAGATACAAAAATTATTTTCGCCTTTTTTTTAAGTAAAAATTGTATCGTTGGCAAAACCGCTTTCAATCTGGTTTCGTCAGAAATACGCTTCGTCACTAGATCAATCGGAACATTAAAATCAACGCGAAAAAGGACTTTTTTTCCTTTGATATTAGCATCTCGAACTGAATAAAGATTTGACATAGAATTAAAAAACACAATAAAAAAAATGATGAGTAAACGAATATCTTAAATGGAACGAAAAAGATTGATCATCTCCAAAGCGCTGAGAACAGCGCTAAAACCTTTATTATTTTTCGCAGTTTTACCTGCCCGCTTTTTCACAAGTTCAAGTGAATCTGCAATCAATACTTCAAAAATAACAGGAAACTTATTTTGAAGCATCACTTGACGAATACCATCCAAAAGAACTCGGGCAACATATTCAAAATGATAGGTTTCACCCTTAAGAAGAACGCCAAGAGCGATAATGGCATCATAACGTTTCGTATCAATGAGTTTCTGAGCGGTTAATGGTATTTCAAAGGAACCAGGAACACGAACAACCGTGAGAGATGAGAGACGTCCGCCTTGTTGTACAAAGGCTTGTTTCGAACCTTCAAGAAGGCGTAGCCCGACTGATTCATGAAATCGGGGCAGAATAATAGCGAGTTTTACGCCTTTGGCATTATGTATTCCTGAATAAGTTTGTATCATGAATATTATGTGACAAAATCACGTTTTTCAAAAATTCCTAAAATATATCGGGCAAAAATATCAGCTTCCAAATTTACCGCGTCACCCGCTTGAAGATCTCCTAAATTCGTTATTTTCAATGTATGGGGAACAAGAGCAACTGAAAATGTGTCACTATCTCGATCCTGAATCGTAAGACTTACCCCGTTCACCGCAATAGATCCTTTCAAAACTACTAATTTCGACAAATCACGTGAAAATGAAAAAGTAAGTACTCTATTTTTTCCATGATGTTTCATTTTTTTAAGAGTTCCCACTTCATCAACATGTCCCAAAATAATATGACCACTGAGGGCATCCGATACCGTAACAGGAAGCTCTAAATTAACGCGATCACCTTTTTTTTTCTTAGAGAGAGTGGTCTGAGAAAAGGTCGCGCGAATAACATCCGCCATAAATCCATATGGTAATTTTCTGGCAACCGTTAAACAAACTCCATCAACACTGATACTTTTTCCAAGACTCAGTTTACGTGCCATTTTTGGAACGCGAACAATGAGGTGAAATACATCATTTTTACATTCCATGGAATCAATCGTGCCAAGAGCTGAAATAATCCCTGTAAACATTTTCATATGATAAATCGCATTTATTGTATACGGGATAGAGTAAAACCAAAAGCTTTTTTAAAAAAAAAGCGCGGGAGATTACCATTTGAGCGTATAACGAAGTGTAACGAAAATGAAATTTCCGCTCCATTGCTATCTGAAAAAAATAATGGACAGGGATTAAAATTCACTTTATGCGAGATTTGATTTCTATTTTAGAAAAATTTTAAAAATAATCATTATGATGAAAACAATTATTTTTTAACCAAAAAATGTATGAAAAGCATGAATCACGTAACCTTGCTTGGGCATCTTGCCGCCGATCCTGAAATCAGACAAACATCAACAGGAAAAAAAGTGGCGACATTTTCTATTGCTACGGATTTTCGATGGAAAACAAAGGATGGCGAAAATCGAAAAAATACAAATTTTCATCGAATAAGCGCATGGCAGCATCTCGGTGAAATCTGCTTCGAATATCTCAAAAAAGGAAGCGCCGTTTATGCATCCGGCCGACTTTCCAATCGTGAATATCTCGGAAAAGACGGACAAAAAAGATATCTTACCGAAGTAGTAGCTGACGATATCAGTATTCTCAACTGGAAAAAATCAGCTCAGGGCTCCACGATGGATATCGAAAAAATGCAACCCGAAGAATCGGAAGACGAAATGATTGCTGAGTCATAAAACGCATAGAATCTCTAAAAAACGAGCTTTCGTCTGCCAACGATATGTATTTTTATACATAGCGTCTTAAACTATTAAACATATATCGTTTAATTTTTCCCATTACGATGGTCAAATATCTATGACGCTATGCATAGGAGCCTTAAGAAAAACGTGGTTTCGTCACGAATTTCTCAAAATTGCAGTAGATAGTAGGTTTTTTAGAGGTTCCTAAACAGATTTTTTTTAAGGCTCCATTACTATAATTTTAGTACCTGCCGACCGTTTTTATTGAAGAAATGGGGAGGGGACTACCATTTGAGCGCATAGCGAAGCGTAGCGAAAATGGAGTCCCCTCCCCATTTCTATCTGAATAAAAAGTAACGGCGGTGGGCAAATACTAACCCTATAATTTACAAAAGAAAAAAAAACGCATAAAATAAAATAAGGAGCTTTTAAAAAAACAAATTTTCATTATAAAATTATAATTGTACGATAAAATTTTTTTTCTTAAAGCTTCATAAAAAAAATCTTTTGAAATAATGGATATAAGCGTTCTTATTCCAACGTATAATCGAGCTGCTCTTTTAAAAAAATCACTTGAAGCGCTTTTTGAACAATCAATCAAAAATTTTGAGATTATTATTATAGATGACGGCTCCACCGATACCACAAAAGAAATTGTGAAAAAAATGGCATCAGAACAAAAAAAACTGATTGAAAAAGCTATAATTCTCAGATATTTCAAACAAAAAAATACAGGACAAGGAAACGCTAGAAATTTTGGCATAAAACATGCTCAGGGCGATATTTGCCTTCTTATCGGAGATGATATTATCGGGACACAAAAATTTTTAGAAGAACACGTAAAATTACACAAAAAACACCATAAAGAAAATGTCGCCGTTTTAGGTCGGATAGAGTGGCATCCTGACATTAAAATAACGCCATTTATGAAATGGATAACGAATGGATCATGCATTCTTGGAAAATATGGAGGCCACCAATTCGCGTTTGAAAAACTCGAAGGAAAAAAAGAAGCAGATTATCGCTTTTTTTATACTTCAAATATTTCTCTCAAAACATCGCTTCTTAAAAAAAATCCATTCGATTCAGATTTTCAAAAATACGGCTGGGAAGATATCGAACTTGGCTACAGGCTGACGAAAAAAATGAAACTCAAAATATATTATAACCCTGAAGCTCTTGCCTTCCACTATCATCCCATGAATGAAAAATCACTTAAACCTCGCATGAGACAAATAGCACAGTCAGGCTTCATCATTCAAAAAAAATATCCCGAGCTTCACGCGATTCCCTCAAGAAAAAAAAAGTTCATTTTTTGGCTTATCTCTAATCCTTTAGCCTTATCAATTTTTTCAATTGCAAGAAAACTGTTGCCTTTAAAAAAGATGAGCGCGTATTATTACTATGCTCTTTCAAAAAAATATTACCTTGAAGGACTAAAATCTCATAAGGAGCCTCTGAAAAACGTAACTTCGTAAGGAAATTTTGCCATGTCGAGGGAAAAATGTAAAAAAAATATCTTTCAAAAAGCTGAAATATATGAAAAAAACTTTTAGGGACATATTAAAAAACAAAGTTTCATTACGAAATGTACAAAATTTAAGCAAAAACGTTCGTGCCTTTGTCATTGTCGTATTAATAACAACGTTGAGTTTAACCGCTCTTGGTTGCCGCACAAAAACAAACAAAAAAACATCCGGTAAAAAGATTGAACTTACATACTATCGGCTTTTTGATAATGAAGATATTTTTCAGCCGATGATTCAAGAGTTCGAAAGCAAACATCGGAATATTCAAATTCACTATCGAAAATTTACCGATGAAAAAGAGTATGAAAATCTGATAATCAACGAACTGGCCGAAGGCGAAGGTCCTGACATGTTTTCACTCCATAACACATGGATGCTCAAACATAAAAAAAAGATCAGCCCTCTTCCAAAAGATACGTTAAAAATTGAAACATTCCGTAATACTTTTGTAAACGTGGCAGGCGATGATCTTATTTTGAATGATGAAAACGGAAACCAACAAATTTATGCGCTGCCTCTCTCCGTAGATACCTTGGCTCTTTATTATAATAAAAATATCTACGAAGAAAAAATTCCTTCGCGCGGACGTCCCGCGGAAACATGGGAAGCGCTGAAAGAAGATGTTTTTAAACTCAATAAAAAGGACGCGAGTTTCGAACGTTTTGAAGTATCTGGAATAGCTCTCGGAAGATCAGACAACATCACTCGCGCCGTCGATATTCTTTATCTCATGATGCTACAAAACGGAACGGAGTGGTACAACGACAATTTTACTCAAGCGACATTTTCAAAAAACCAAGGCGGCGCAAATTTTCAAGGACTGCGTTCTTCCGGAGCTGATGCTCTTTCACTCTACACAAGCTTTGCCCAGGAACAAAATAAACATTATTCATGGAATCTCTACCTCAGCGATCCTCAAAGTGACGAAAAAGAAATAAAAACATTTGCCCGCGGAAAAGTTGCCATGATAATCGGCTATCCCTACGTTTACAATCAAATTCTTGACCAAATTGAAAATTTAAAAAAACAGGGTCTCGCTTCAATCGATAAAAAAGACATAAAAATCACGGCAATTCCGCAAATAATCGATCCGGAAATATCGGATGAACAAAAAGCAAGCTATGCCAGTTACTTTGCGGAAACTGTTTCGCGCACCTCGTCTCACCCGAAAGAAGCATGGGAATTTCTCATGTTTTTAAGTTCCAAAAAAAATGAAGCATACCTTTTTGAAAAAACGCATCGTCCTGCGGGAAGACGCGATCTCATAGAAGAAGAACAAAAAGATCCGCTGTATGGAATCTTTGCATCTCAACTTGGATATGCGAAAACAATTCCCATGTCAGACGCTGCCCATTATGAAGAAATTTTCAAAACCGCGATTGATCAAGCATTGAGTACGATATCTCCATCAAACGCTTTGAGCATAGCAAGTGATGAAATAAATGCCTTGATTCCTAAGAAGGGACTTTATGAGGATAATACATAAAATACACATCGAGCATTTTCAACGATTAAGTGAACTCTTTTTTCTGTTTTTTTTTATATCGGTTCCATTTCAGATTCGTACCATTTTTTTCCAGCCAGATGTTTTTGCAAGCGGAAATTTTTCTCCATATGAAACATTATTTTTGTCTCTCAGCGATATTTTTCTTTTGATTGCTGCTGTTTTTTTTGGAATAAGTCTCATATTTAATCGAAATAAAAAGTGGCATTTCGGTTCAAAAAAAATACTCATAATAGCTCTTGTTTTTTTTATAATGATTGAATTACAGGGGCTTTTTGAATCTGAGCAAAAACATACGCTTCAAGCGCTGCTGAGAATGCTGGAATACCTGATAATGTACTTCATGATTGTGAACGAAGTACTCACGATGGAACGAATAAAAAAATACTGGATTATCACTTTTTCAATGCAGGCTTTTATCGCTGTTTTGCAGAGTATTTTTCAACACTCTGTTAATCTTTCACCGCTCGGAGAACCATCCATCGGAGCCAATATTTCAGGCGTCGCGAAAATAGGACTCGAACAGATAAAATTCATTCGCAGCTATGGTACTTTGCCGCATCCAAACATACTTGGCGGACTGCTTGTATTAAGTCTTTTTTTTACCGCTTTTTTCTGGAAAAATGAAAAGATGCGTCGAAACATCATTATTATCCAGTCACTAGGTTTGCTAACAACTTTTTCGCGGTCAGCCATGGTCGGTTATCTTGGAAGCATCATGTTTCTTTGGATAGCTCTCAAACCCCAACTTGCCGTGAAAAAAAAACTCATGGAACTCCTAAAATTTGGAAGTATCGCAGTGATTATTTTCATCCTCATGCAGACAAAAGCATTCTACGCTTTGAAAGAACGTGCGTTGCCTCAATTAAATGACAAAGCTCTGACCGAAAGGAGTGAATATCTTAAAATCTCCGCGCGTATGATCGAAAAATTTCCACTTTTCGGCATTGGAATAGGAAATTTTACAACGCGAATGCAAGATTTTACGAAAAAAAAACTTGCCCCCTGGGAACATCAACCTGTTCATAATGTTTTTGCTCTTGTGGCATCGGAAACAGGATTGATTGGTTTCGCCTTTTTTCTTTTCGCCATGATGCTCATATTTCAAAAAATATATCGGGAAAACAAAAAATTTTCCAATCGCGATTCCAAAGAAAACGTTTATCTTCTGTATCTCTGCGTTTTTGCCGTCATTATTATCATGTTTTTTGATCATTATTGGATAACCCTCTATCAGGGACAAATAGCTCTCGTTATCATAATAGCCTTTGTAAGTACATCGACAGAAAAAAAGGAAAAAATGCAGATTCGAAAACTGCAAAACTTTCGCTAGGCAGTGTTCAGATAAAATTTTATGTGAACACTGCCTAAGGAACCTCTGAAAAATTATGAAAGCACTTGCCCGATAAATTGAGGATTACCACGAACGAATGATTCAATATCCATTTCTTTTTTCCCTTCAAGCTGGACGCGTTTCAAAATAACAGCTTGACCTCCTTTTGTTACAATTCCTATATGTTTATTGGCAACAACAGGATTATTATGGACTGCATTTTTATCATCGGGAAGACGCTTTTCAACTATTCGAAACACGGTTCCAGGTTGAGACAAAAAGCCATATTGAGATGAAACATCATCATCTGATGAAATAAAATTATAGAGAGAAACATCATCTTGCAAAGGTGAAAACAAAAATGGAGTAAAAGAAATTTCTGTAATTTTTAATCGTTTTTTTTGATAAAAGGTAGAAATGCCTGGCCAGGGAACATAAGCGCGGTACATGGAAATAATGGTTTCAGCGCTTTGATTATTCCATTGAATGAGTCCGTCATCACGACGAATTTTTCGCGAAAAAGTCGCGATGGAATCATCTTGCTTTAACGGAATAAGTTCATCGCGAAAAAATCGCGGAAGAGTATCAATAAGTAAAACGGCTCCAAGTTTCGATAATGCCGTCAAAAGAGAAGAAGATGTATCAGACGGACGAATCGAAAAAGATTTTTGAGTAAAAATAGCTCCTCTATCCACGCGCGGATTGACTTGAATAATACTCACTCCAGTTTCCGTATCTCCATGAAGAAGAGCAGTTTGAACAGGTGATGCGCCGCGATATTGAGGAAGAAGGGACGCGTGAAGATTAATAAAACCTCGACGTGGGATGGAAAGCAATTTTGAAGGAAGAATGGCTCCATAAGCAATCACAATACCCAAATCAATATTCCAGGAAGAAAAATGAGAAATAAAGTTTTCAGGAGCATCTTCCAATAGGAGAATATGATGAAGTTCCGCATATTTTTTTACAGGAGTCGAAAAAAGAACATGATCGCGTCCAACTGGTTTATCAGGTTGCGTAACGACCGCCAATACGTCATAGATTTCGGAAAAAATGAGCTTTTCAAGGCTTGGAATGGCAAATTCCGATGATCCGAAAAAAATAATTCGATATTTCACGCCACAATATTTCACACCGAAAGAATAGCAAATATTCATACCAAGGAACAGAAAATTTTTGGCATTTACTCACTACTTTTTTTTGAGTTGCATTTTTATGGTAAACAGCTACACTATAAACCTTTTTCGATACATATAAATAACCATGGATGACGTAAAAATATACAGGGATATACAAAAAGCTTTGGAAAAAAGTGAAAATATTCTCATCATAACTCACAAAAAACCAGATGGCGATGCCCTGGGCTCCAGTTGCGGCTTCCATCATGCGCTCAGGCTCATCGGGAAGAAAAATACTATGGCTTGCATCGATACAGCTCCAGAATACCTCAAATTTCTTCCTGGAATTGATGAATTGCAAAATGATTTTAACTTGGAAGAATATGACGTGGTTGTAACGCTTGATTGTGGAGCATTTTATATGAGCAAATTTCATGAAAAACACGAAAATCTTTTTTCTCATGAAAAAAGGACGGTTATTAATATCGATCATCACCCTTCCAATGATTTTTTTGGAAATATCAATCTCGTTGATACTCATGCGGCATCAACTTCAATCATTATCTATAAACTCCTGCAATTTTTTCAAATACCGCTTAATCGGGACATCGCAAGCTGTCTTTTAACGGGAATTTATACGGATACAGGAAGTTTCATGCATTCAAATACAACAAGCGAAGTATATAAAATTGCCGCGGACCTTATCAAACATGGTGGAAAATTTCGCCAAATCGCAAAAAACTGTTTCTGTACAACTCCAATAACCACCATGAAACTATGGGGAAAAATTCTCAATAATATCAAAATCAACGAAGATGGAATCATTATGTCCGTGGCGACACAAGAAGACATGAAAGAAACTCACGCAACCCAGGAAG
This sequence comes from Candidatus Peregrinibacteria bacterium, assembly GCA_016188705.1. Lineage (GTDB taxonomy): Bacteria > Patescibacteriota > Gracilibacteria > UBA1369 > JACRIC01 > JACPHH01. The sequence goes on from JACPHH010000017.1 coordinate 28,238, forward strand.
ATATATCGGGAGTTATTGATCTCCTGAATTCAATTTCTGATGCAAAAATGAGTGTTCTGCTGGCTGAAGATGATCATGGAAATGTAAAAGGATCATTTCGAACACAAAAAGAGGATGTCGATCTTTCAAAAATCGCCGGCGTCTTTGGAGGAGGGGGACACAAAAAAGCCGCTGGTTTCATGATCCCCGGCAGATTGGAAAAAGAAGTACGTTGGAAAATCGTTTCGCAGGAAAACAAAGAAAAAAATTTTATGTGAACACTGCCTAGCGAATCAAAAAAAAATCAATTACAATAAAACAGTAAATCTTCTAAAAAACATGTCCATAGCTTACTGTTAATTTTTTTAGAAAACTTCTGTATATATTGCTTCAATTGCATGACGTTTAAACGTTATCTCACAACAACGTACATTTCCATGATCCTCAGCTGGTCAGCTTGGTTGATGGTAATGTATAAACTTAATCCGTACGAAGCTACCGTGCTGTCCTTGGGACTTTTTTTTCTCAGCCTTTTTTTCGCACTCACAAGCACCCTCACGATTCTCGGATTTCATCTTCGAAAATGGCTTTATAAAAATGAAGTTTTTTATCATCACATTAATATTTCGCTCAGACAAGCGATTCTTCTTACACTCTGTATTCTCGTAAGTCTTATATTTCTCATGCTTGGAGTGCTTACATGGTGGAATGGACTCCTGCTTGTCGCGATTATCATACTCGTTGAATTTTACTTTATTTCAAAAGATCCTTTTTAAATCAAGGAGCTGTGAACGATTTGCAGCCCAAATTGCAAAATGCAGTAGGAAAATTACTGCGTGGCGAGTCTAGGCAGTGTTCACATAAAAT
>JACPHH010000018.1 GCA_016188705.1 Candidatus Peregrinibacteria bacterium
AAATTATAGCGATTCCTAAGCGCGAGTACAATTTTTTTCTCGTAAAATTTTTAAAAAACTGAAAATAACAGGCTTTTTTTGCATCATCCTTATTTTTGAAGAGACGATGGTTACGCGCGTGGTTGAAAATTTTCATAACGTATGAAATAAAAAATTATAATTCCTTTGTACACGAAAAACATTAAATTTTTCTAAAATAAATCTAAAAAAATTATAAAATTTTATGTGAACACTGCCTAAAATTTATTTCGCTCAGTGGCATGGAATTTTGTTTATCAGAGGTTTTTTTATCAGAGTTCTGACCTTTTAAAGGGTTTTTAGGTAGCATTCTTCACAATATACTTTGAAAAGTGAATCAGGCGGATTGGAGGTGAGAATTTCTTTTTTGCACTTATCGCATTTTCGTTTCCACAGTCGCCGAGGATTCCGTTTTTCTATGCGTTCGCGATGCCTTTGGTCAGGATGTTTTTGAGGAATCGGCAAATTCATTTTTTTATAAAACGCAAGTTCTTGAGGAATAATCCGATAGTTTCGTCCCGTTACTTTACAGGAAAGAATTTCGTAGCAAATACTTTCCGGAACTTCATTGATATTTTGCGGTACTTGTATGGTTTGAGGCTGAAATTCTTTTTCGTCGTTTTTTTTCCATTTCCATCCATATTTTCTAACCTGCGCTTCGGTGAGCGGGAAATATTCTTGCGCTACGGAGTCATTATACGGAAAAGGACTTATTGAAATCGGAAAAAATTCGCCCCATTCACCATTTGATTTCATCTGCTCAATAATCCGAGGCAGCAATTCTTCATATTCTTTTCGAGTATACTGTTTATTTAAAATACAATATTTTTTATTTTTTAAATTGGAACAGCCAAAAATATTTGAACAATTTATGATAAAATCGGAATAATATGTTTCATCAGTTTGACGGCAGAAAAGTGAAAAAAATGTTCGGCGCGTTCCATACATACCGAGATATTCATAACACAACTCATTTTCTTCGGTGTAATTATTGTCATGGCAATCTTTGAGATCCACCACTTGAGCACAGTATGAACAATCTTCACAGCGATCGGCAAAAAATGATTCAAAGGTGTTTTTTGAATGAAAAACATGGCTTCCACTCACATTTTCGGAATTTGTGGCAAGCATCGCGCGATGCGGAACCTCTTTTTTGAGCTTTTCAAGTTCGGCATTAAGCCGTAAATGATGTTCAGGATTGCATAAATCAAGTGTTTTTTTCTGTTTCATATATTCTTCCTTCGTATATTGTTTGTTAAAAATACAGTATTTTTTTCGGCGTAAACCGGCGCAACCGATACACTCCGAACATCCCTGAAGATCAAAGGAGTACAAAAGAAAATCGCTATTCGTGCAATCCTGGCAGTAAAAACAATTGTAGAGTTTTCGGCAATCGACGCATTCATAGCACCATTCGCATTCACGTAAAACAAGTGTATCAACACAATTTTTTGAGTAATAAGGTGATCCATAATAACAATCTTCTGAATACACTGACCCAAAAATGAGATATGAATTTTTTACGTCGCCCGTGTAATTGCAGTACTCGCTATTTTCACTGTTTATATTATGAAGGCCCATTCGCGGCATGGCTTTCATGAGTTCCTGAAATTGTTTAAAAAAAGAACGGTTGAAATCATAGGGCCGACCAGCACTTAAGGCATCCCAATTATCCTGCCTCCACACATCTTGCGCATACACTTTGTAGGTGCTTTCCTGCGGATACACGGAAATAATTTCTTTTCCGCTTCCGTCACATTTGCGACGATAGAGGTTTCGTTCATTTCGAAAAGTAAATCTTCGCTGTTGCCGACACAGCGGGCAGAGTGTGGGTTCTGGAATGGGAATAGTTTTTTCCCTAGTTTGAACGCTATTTTTTCGTAAAAATGTTTATCACGTTCTTGAACTTCAAAAAGGGTTGAGCAATTTTTACATGTTTTCATGGTTTGAGGAGCCTTAAGAAAATTTGTTTTTCAGAGATTTCTTAAAAATTATGTTTAAAACTTGTAGTTTTCGCTTAAAACCTATCATTCATGTTTAAAAATGTAAACAAACAATATTTTTATTTTGACTTTTTTATCTTAAATATGGTAAAAATAAGTGTGCATTATTTTGCACAATAGTACTCATGGATTCACGGCATTTTTTTCAACAACTCGGTCTCGATGAAAAAACAACAGATGTCCTTTTAAATGTTATCAGACTCGGCGCTCAGCCCGCGTCTGTTATTGCCAATCATGCGAAGCTGGATCGAACGACGACCTATCGAATTCTCAAAACTCTCGCGCGGAAAAAATTTATTGTTGAATCGAAACGTAAATCCGTGACTGTTTTTTATCTCGATAAACTTTCAGATATCAGCCATTTCATTGAAAAACAAAAAAAACATCTGGAAACGATGTCTCGGGAATTTGAATACATTCTTCCTGAGCTTTCTTCCATGCGTTCGAGCGCGCAAGAACTTCCTAAAATTCAAATTTATGAAGGCCATGAACGCCTTGATCTTTTTTTTCGCGATGTCGTGAGTCGCGCTCGGGAGCAACATCTCCTTTTAATTCGTATTCTTGGTTCAAATACCTTTTTTCAGCAGCTTGAACGGAAAGAAATGGGCGAAATTATTATTGATTTTCAAAAAGACCTTGAAAAAAACGTCATTGAATCGGAAATTTTAATAGCGCAAGGCAATCTCACACGAGAATGGCTGACTCAGTTGCACACGTTCAAGGCCATGGCGAATCTTCCTGCCGCAGGAGGCGCCACCAATGTTATTCTTGTCGGTGAAAGTATTTTTATGGTTTCTTTCAGGGATTTTCCTGTCGCGATTCGCATCGATCATCCTGATATGGCCCAAACTATGCATTTTTTGTTTGATATGAGCAAAGCTAAAATTTAAGAACCTCTAAAAAATGCAATTTTGGAAATGAAAATGCAAAGATTTGAATCAAAACGCTGAAGGATGACGAAGGCGTATCAGCAGAAGTTATGACATTTTTTTTATTGGCTCAACATTTTTATTTCAATGTCGACGCCCGCAGGGAGGTCGAGATTCGTGAGAGAATCTATGGTGTTCGGAGTTGTTTCTGAAATGTCAATTAAACGGCCGTGAGTGCGCATTTCAAACTGTTCTCGAGAATCTTTATGAACAAAGGTTGATTTATTCACGGTGAATTTTTCGATGCGAGTCGGCAGGGGAATCGGTCCCGCGACAATTGCTCCGCTTTTTATAACGGTATCAATAATAATGCGGGCGGAATCGTCGGCAACCTTATGATCAAATGATCGGATGCGAATGCGAATTTTTTGCTTAGCAGCCATGAAAAATTAAGTTTTTAGAAGTTGTTTTGCGAGCGCGATACCGATGAAATGAATAATATTTTTTATCAAACGCGCTGTTTTTTTAAGAGGATCGGTTGTTTACTCAATTATTTTCGTTACCACTCCTGCTCCGACAGTTTTTCCTCCTTCGCGAATAGCGTATTTGAGTCCTTCATCCATGGCAATCGGACAGCCAAGAGTTACCGTCATTTTAATGTTGTCGCCAGGCATGACCATTTCGGTGCCGGCAGGAAGTTCAACGGAGCCCGTTACGTCGGTAGTTCTGATATAAAATTGCGGTTTATAGCCTTTGAAAAACGGCGTGTGGCGTCCACCTTCGTCTTTGGTGAGAATGTAAGCTTCGGCTTCAAATTTGGTGTGAGGAGTGATGGTTCCAGGTTTCGCGATAACTTGTCCGCGTTCGATTTCTTCTTTTTCAATACCGCGAAGCAATGCGCCGATATTATCTCCAGCTTGACCCTGATCAAGGAGTTTTTTGAACATTTCAACACCGGTTACCACTACTTTGCGCGTTGGCCGGATTCCGACAATTTCCACTTCTTCATTGATTTTTATAATACCCTGTTCAACACGTCCTGTAGCCACGGTGCCGCGACCTTTAATGGAGAAAATGTCTTCAACTGGCATAAGGAAAGGTTTATCAAGCGCTCGAACCGGTACTGGAATTTTTTCGTCAAGCGCTTTTCCAAGGTCTAAAATAGGCTTGCAGACGGCGCAATCTTCTTTTCCGCAAGCACATTCGAGCGCCTTCAAAGCAGAACCTTTAACAATAGTGGCATTGTCTCCGTCAAATTCGTATTTTTTTAAGAGATCGCGAATTTCCATTTCGGACAGTTCGGCGATTTCCGGATCAGCCATGTCCATTTTATTCATGAAAACAATAATATTCGGCACTCCAACTTGGCGAGCTAAAAGAATGTGTTCGCGGGTTTGCGGCATTGGACCGTCAGCCGCGGAAACCACGAGAATCGCTCCGTCCATTTGAGCCGCGCCGGTAATCATATTTTTTACGTAATCTGCGTGTCCAGGACAGTCAACGTGCGCGTAGTGCCGATTGGGAGTTTCGTATTCAAGGTGTGATGTTGAAATGGTAATTCCGCGTTCTCTTTCTTCTGGAGCGTTATCAATCTGGTCGTAACTAATAGGTTTGTTTAAACCGCCGTAGGACGCGGAAAATATTTTTGTCATAGCGGCGGTAAGGGTGGTTTTACCATGGTCAACGTGTCCGATTGTTCCTACGTTAACGTGCGGTTTGGTGCGTTTAAATACTTCAGCCATAATAAACGTGTGTTAAATATTGAAAGAAAATATATTTGTGCTTCAGGAAAATATCCCACTAGCGAAAAGATAGTATCGAAAAATTCACCAGAATGCAAGAGAAATTTATTTGTCGGATCATATGCAAATTATTTTGGATACAAGTATTATATGTTGGCAGGCGGGAGCTCGTCGCTCGGATACTCGGCTGGATCAAAAAGGACGAAAATTCGCTAAAAATGCTATCGGCTACGCATTTTTTAACGCTCATTTTCGCTCTTTTTGAAAACCAGCCTGCGTAACTCGCTCCGAATTCCCGCCTGCCAGCCTATATATTCAAAAGAAAAAGCGTATGATTGGCTATTTGGACTTCATGCCTTTTTCTTCGCGAATTTTTTCGGCGATATTGGGTGATACTTTTTCGTAGTGCGAAAATTCCATCGAATAATTTCCGCGGCCTTGCGTCATTGATCTGAGGTCTGTCGCGTAACCAAACATGTTTCCGAGCGGCACGATGGCGCGGATAAATTTTACCACATTTCTGTCTCCCATTTCTTGTATCTGACCTCTTCGAGCGCTTATGTTTCCCATGACATCTCCCATGTAATTTTCAGGAGTAATCACTTCAATTTTCATAATGGGTTCAAGTAGAACAGGGTTTGCCATCTTCGCGGCTTTTTGAAAACAGAGCGAACCGGCAATTTTGAAGGCCATTTCTGAAGAATCAACTTCGTGGTATGACCCGTCATAGAGTTCTACTTTTACATCAACAATGGGAAATCCTGCTATAATTCCTCGAGAAAGCGCTTCGCTGATGCCTTTATTTACCGCCGGAATATATTCTCTTGGAATACGGCCTCCAACAATGGAATCAATAAATTCGTATCCCTTTCCAGGTTCATTAGGCGAAACACGGAGGAGAACATGACCGTATTGGCCGCGGCCGCCGGTTTGTTTGGCATATTTTTCTTCGGCTTCGGTTTCTTTTTGAATAGTCTCCCGATAAGCTACTTGAGGTTTTCCAACATTCGCTTCAACTTTAAATTCGCGTCTCAGTCGGTCGACAATAATTTCTAAATGCAATTCTCCCATTCCCGCGATAATCATCTGGCTTGTTTCATCGTCTGTGTGCATTTGAAACGTGGGATCTTCTTCGGCGAGTTTTCGCAAGGCAAGACCCATTTTTTCCTGATCAACCTTTGTTTTCGGTTCAATCGCGATTGAAATAACGGGATCCGGAAATTCAATGTTTTCCAAAATAATCGGTTTATTTTCATCGCAGAGCGTATCGCCGGTTGATGTGTTTTTAAGCCCTACGATAGCGGCAATATCTCCAGCTTTTACTTCTTTTATTTCTTCGCGTTGATTGGCGTGCATTTGAAGCAGGCGTCCAACCCGTTCTTTTTCGAGTTTTGACGCGTTGTAAACGTAAGAGCCCGCGTTGAGTTTTCCCGAATAAACTCGAATAAAACAGAGTTTTCCGACAAAAGGATCCGTGGCGATTTTAAATGCCAGCGCGGAAAATGGCTCGGATATGTCTTGTTGTCTTTTTTCTTCTGTTTCGGTTTCAGGATTTGTGCCATGAATGGGAGGAATATCGAGAGGGGAGGGAAGGTAATCTCTTACGGCATCGAGCATGAGCTGCACTCCTTTATTTTGGAGAGCTGTTCCACAAATAACAGGAATGAGCATATTGTGAATCGTTGCTTTTCGAAGGCCTATTTTCATTTCTTCTTCGGTCAGTGTTCCGCTTTCAAGATATTTTTCCAAAAGACCTTCATCGCTTTCCGCTATTTTTTCTATCAAAATATGGCGATATTCTTCTGATTTTTTTTTCATGTCATCAGGAATTGGCATTTCTTCTTGAATTTCGCCATGCGTTCCTTTAAAGGTATATGCTTTGTAACCGATCAAATCGATAATTCCATTGAAGTTATTTTCAAACCCAATGGGAAGCTGAATCGCGACAGCGTTTTTATTGAGACGTTCATGAATGGATTCAAGGCTCATGAAAAAATCGCCTCCGGTTTTATCCAATTTATTAATGAAAGCAATTCTTGGAACTTTGTATTTATCAGCTTGATGCCATACGGTTTCAGATTGCGGTTCAACGCCTTGCGATCCGTCGAAAACAACCACTCCTCCGTCGAGCACGCGCAGTGATCGTTCCACTTCAGCCGTAAAATCGACGTGTCCTGGCGTATCAATAAGATTGATACGAATATCTTTCCAAAAACATGTCGTGGCGGCTGACGTTATTGTAATGCCGCGTTCACGCTCTTGTTCCATCCAGTCCATGGTTGCTTCTCCTTCATGAACTTCTCCGATTTTATAATTTTTTCCTGTATAAAAAAGAACGCGTTCGCTGACGGTTGTTTTTCCTGCGTCAATGTGCGCGATAATGCCAATATTTCGTAGATGTGAGAGGTCGGTCATGAGTTCTTTAATACTTTGCAAAGTGGGCGAAGGCTTTGTTGGCCTGTGCCATTTTGTGGGTGTCTTCTTTTTTCTTTATCGCGGCTCCTGTATTATTTGAAGCATCGACGAGTTCATTTGAAAGGCGTTCGGCCATGGGACTTCCTTTTTTTCCGCGAGCTCCTTCAATAATCCAGCGAAAGGAAAGCATGAGTTGGCGATGGGGTTTTACTTCACGTGGAATTTGATATACCGCCCCACCAATTCTTTGAGGTCTTACTTCCATGTTAGGTTTCGCGTTTTCAATGGCTTTTTCGAAAATTTTGAGCGGTTCTTCTTTGGTTTTTTCTTGCACCTTTTTCATGGTTCCTTTAAATATCGTTCGGGCTATGGTTTTTTTGCCCCTTTTCATAATATAGTTAATAAATTTTTCCTGGAGCGCGGTTGAATCTTCCGGTATGTAGACGCGACGTCTTTGAGATTTCATATATGAACGAAATTACTATGAAAAAAATTATGATTTTTTCGGTTTTTTGGCGCCGTACCTTGATCGGCCTTTTTTTCGGTTTTCTACTCCTTGGGTATCAAGCGTTCCGCGTATAACATGATAGCGTACACCGGGAAGATCTTTGACGCGGCCTCCGCGAATAGTGACAACCGAATGTTCTTGCAAATTGTGCCCTTCTCCTGGAATATAGGCATTCACTTCCATGCCGTTGGTCAGTCTCACTCGAGCTACTTTTCGTAGAGCGGAATTTGGTTTTTTCGGCGTAAAAGTCGAAACCTTCACGCATACTCCTCGTTTTTGCGGAGAGTAGAGATTGATCGGCCTATTTTTAATTGTGTTGAATCCAAAACTCAACGCGGGAGCTTTGCTTTTTCTTTTGGGTGTTCTGCGTTTTTTTCGCACAAGTTGATTGATTGTTGGCAAATTATTTTAGGGTTATGAGAGGCAGTAGCATAGAGATTGTAGGGATGTTTATTATTTTTTGCAAGTATTTTTTATGCTTTTTCAAGCTGTTCGACTTCGTATTTTTTTTGATAAATTTTTCCAGCTGGAATGAGTTTTCCGATAATGACATTTTCTTTCAAACCTTCAAGTCGGTCCATTTTTTTCGTTGTTGCCGCTTCCACAAGCACTCGAATGGTTTCCTGGAAAGAAGATGCGGCCAGCCAGCTTGGAGTTTGAAGGGCAATACGCGTGAGTCCAAGGAGAAGCCGTTCGTAGCGGAGTTCTTTTTGTTTTCGTTCTCGAAGTTTTTTATTCATATTTTCATACTCAATCACATTAAGAACATCTCCAGGCAACAGGCGACTGTCTCCCGCGTCAATAAGGCGCGCTTTTGAAAGCATTTGTCTCGCGATAATTTCGATATGTTTGTCATTAATACTCTGTCCCTGAGACGCGTAGATCGATTGTACTTCGGTCATGATATATTTTTGCACGGTGTAGATATTTGTTAATTTCATGAGATCGCGAAGATTGATGTGCCCTGAAGTCAAAGCAGTTCCGGGCGTTACGTAGTCATTGTTTTTAACTTTTATCGTGCGCCTAAATGGTATTTTGTATCGTTTTTCGATTTCTCCATCGGATGTAATTATTATCGAACCGTTTTCAATGGCTTTTACTTTTCCGCTTACGCTGGAACGGAAGGTTTTTTTCGTGTCTGGAGATTTTGCGATCGTGTCGTTTTCAGCAATTTTGTTACCTTTTTTTACTACGGGTTCGAAATCCGCCGGTAAAACCTGAATGGTATCCACGGGCTTTTCAGACGTGATGGAAATTTCGATTTGATTTCCTTTTCGGTGAATTTTTACGCGGCCTTCAATTTCGGAAAGCGTCGCGGGGATTTTTGGAGGGCGAGCTTCGAAAAGTTCTTCTACTCGAGTAAGACCTTGAGTAATATCCGCTTCGTCGGCCACGCCTCCCATGTGGAATGTTCTCATCGTAAGTTGAGTTCCTGGTTCTCCAATACTTTGGGCCGCGATAATTCCGACGGCGGTGCCGATTTCTACAGTTTCATTTGTGCCAAGATCTCTTCCATAACATTTTTGGCAAATACCGCTTTGAGTGAAGCAAGTCATTACGGATCTCACCCCAACTTCGGCAACACCGTTTTTTTTCATTTTTTCAATAACAGTCTTGTCGATTTCTTGGCCTTTTTTCACTATAACTTCTTTTGTTTTTGGATGTACGATATTTATGGCAAGAGTTCTTCCAAAAATACGATTTTCAAAATCTTCTCCGATTTCTTTACTTTCTTTTTCCGTAATGGTGTGGATATGCGTTGAACCACAGTCAATTTCTTTAATTATAATATCTTGAACCGCGTCAACCAGACGACGAGTAAGATAGCCGGCTTCCGCTGTTTTCAGAGCCGTGTCGGATTTTCCTTTTCGACCTCCGTGCGTCGCGATAAAGTATTCAAGAATGGTAAATCCTTCTTTGAGATTTGATTTAATCGGAAGTTCAATAGTTTTTCCTGCTGGATTCGCAACAAGTCCTTTCATTCCGCAGAGCTGAGTAATTTGTCCCCAATTTCCACGAGCGCCGGAATCGATCATGTAGAAAATATCATTATTTTCATCGATTTCTCGTACCATGGACACGGTAATTTTTGATTTTGTTTCAGACCAGATTTTGATTGTTTGAGTATAACGTTCTTCATCGGTGACAAAACCTTGCCAATATTTATTGTTGATTTCTTTTACAGTTTCCGACGCTTCTTCGATAATTTTTCCTTTGTCTTCTGGAACGACCATGTCGTAGGCGCTAATGGAAAGTCCTGATTTTGTGGCATAGTAAAATCCCAGATCTTTGATTCGATCGGATAATTTTGTTGTTTCGTCTTTCCCCGCGAGATCAAAACAATCGCTAATGAGGTCGCGTAAAGCTTTTTTCCCGATAGTTTCATTTTTATAACGAAGCGGTTCAGGCAAAATATTGTTAAAAATAAGTCTTCCCATGGAAGTTTCGAGCATTTGGCCATCCATGCGGCATTTAATTGGCGCTTGAAGGTGAAGGTGTCCACCTTGATAGGCAAGCATGGCTTCGTCAAAATTTCCAAAGATCATATTTTCACCGCGTAGACCTTTCGTGATTTTTGTCAGATAATAGCAACCAAGCACCATATCCTGAGTTGCCGTGGTAATCGGTTCTCCCGCGGATGGTTTTAAGAGATTTTGCGTTGAAAGCATAAGCTCTTTGCACTCTTTTTGCGCTTGTTCGGATAGCGGCACATGCACGGCCATTTGGTCTCCGTCGAAGTCGGCATTGAAAGCCGCGCAAACAAGAGGATGCACCTGGATGGCTTTCCCTTCCACGAGTACGGGTTGAAAAGCTTGAATACCAAGACGATGAAGCGTCGGAGCACGATTTAAAAGCACATAGTGGGTTTTGGTAATATCTTCTAAAATATCCCACACTTCATGCTTTGAGTAATTCATAAGTTTTTCGGCATTTTTCAGGTTGTGAGCGTAGCCGTCGCGAATAAGTCTGCCGATAACGTGCGGTTTAAAGAGTTCGAGCGCCATTTGTTTTGGAATTCCACACTGATGAAGTTGAAGTTTCGGTCCAACCACGATCACGCTTCGTCCAGAATAATCTACGCGTTTTCCGAGAAGGTTTTGTCGGAATCGTCCCTGTTTTCCTTTGAGCATATCGGAAAGCGAACGGAGCTTTCGTTTATCGCCGGCATTGAAAACGGTTTTTCCTTGTCTCGCGCTGTTATTAAGAAGGGTATCAACGGCTTCCTGCAGCATTCTTTTTTCATTTCGACAGATAACTTCGGGTGCTCCGATACTGATAAGTTTTTTAAGACGGTTATTTCGGTTAATGACTCGTCGATAGAGATCATTGAGGTCTGAAGCGGCGAAACGGCCTCCATCGAGCTGGACCATGGGTCGAAGGTCGGGAGGGATGACAGGAAGTACGGTTTGAATCATCCATTCAGGTTTAATCTCGGCTTTTAAAAGACTTCCCGCATGCCGAATTCTTTTAATGATTTTTTTTTGTTTCTGAGCTGGAGCCTTTTTTAAATCTCTATTAAGGTCATCGATGAGTTTTTTGAGATCAATATTTTGTATAATGTCTCGTATGGCTTCGGCGCCGGTTGAAGCTTTGAAAATATGTCCAAATTTCATTGACATATCTCGATATTCAAGTTCTGAAAGGACTTTACAGGATCTGATGGATTCGAGATCTTCTTTCGCGGATGAGTGTTGTTCTCTTAATTCTTCAAGTTTTACCGCGTATTCTTTTTCAAATTGGTCAATTTCTTTTTGCGTTTTCCCTTCCTTGACATGCTGGGCACGTGTTTCTCTGAATTCTTTTTGAATTTTTTCTTTATATGTTTGAAATTCTGTTTTGAGTTGTTCACGAGTTTCTTCTTTTGTCTTTTCATCGACATTCGTGACGATATAAGCCGCGAAATAAACGACTTGTTCAATCGTTTTTATTGGAAGATCGAGTAAAAGTCCAATACGGCTTGGCGTTGAGCGAAGAAACCAAATGTGCGTTACTGGAGCCGCGAGTTTAATATGTCCCATGCGATCTCGTCGCACAATTGATCTTGTAACTTCTACTCCGCATTTTTCACAAACAACTCCTTTGTAACGAATTCTTTTATACTTTCCGCAATAACATTCCCAGTTTTTGGTTGGGCCGAAAATGCGTTCACAAAACAGACCGTCTCGTTCAGGTTTTTGCGTGCGATAATTGATGGTTTCAGGTTTTTTTACTTCACCGTGAGACCAGGAAAGAATGTCTTCCGGCGAAGCAATAGAAATAGTTATGGCGTTAAAACTTTGAATCTTGTTTTTTGCGTCTTCGTACATACGAAACAGTAAGTGGATAAAAGGTGTTTTTAGGACTTATTGATGAGTATGGTATTTTGTTACAATGCCTAAGCTCAATTATTTTATAAAAATATTTAAAGTCCAAGATCGGCATCAATATCAGGTTTTTTCCCATTTTCTTTTTTCGCGTCTTCCGGCGCTGATTTTTCGTGGGATATTTCTTCTTCATACGTTTCCTCGTTTTCTTCGTGATATCCACTTTCTTCATTGGCAACAGGAGAAATTTCTTCCCCTTTTGGTCTTTTTTCTAAAATAATCATGTCCTGCATAATAATTTCGGTTTTGAATTTTTTTACACCTTCAGGAGTGTCCCAGCTTCGTGTTTTAAGATAGCCTTCAATGTAGATGAGTTTTCCTTTTCTGAGGTAAAGATGGCAGATTTCCGCCAGTCTGGCCCACGCGACGATTTCATGAAATTCCGTTGAGCTTTTTCTGATATTATCTTTTGTGACCCATTCCCGATTTGTCGCTATTCCAAAGGTAACAACTGGTTGACCATTGGGCGTTTGTCTCATTTCAGGATCGCGGGTCAGATTTCCGATGAGAATAACTTTGTTAATACTTCGCATAAATACGTGGTTAGAAATGTATTGAATAATCGCAACGCATCAAACTTTTGTTTTATCTTCTTCTATTTCTTCAAGCTCTCCTTTTTTTATTATCTGAGGCATTTTTTCTTCGGTATTTTTGTTTATTTCTCTCTCAAGCGGGCTTTCCGTAATAAGAATTTCTTCTTCTTCTTTTTGTACAATTTCTTCGAGATAATGTTCAGCGTCTTCTTCAACCATGGGTTTTTTATCTTCGGTTTGAATGAGTTCTACTTTAAGCCCAAGGCTTTGAAGTTCTTTTACGAGCACATTGAAGCTTTCCGGTGTTCTCGGCTTATAAATGGGTTCGCCTTTGACAATGGATTCATAAGCTTTTGCTCGTCCACGGACATCATCTGATTTGATAGTGAGCATTTCCTGGAGAATGTGCGCGGCTCCGTACGCTTCAAGCGCCCATACTTCCATTTCTCCGAATCTTTGTCCTCCGTGTTGCGCTTTTCCTCCGAGTGGCTGTTGCGTTACCAATGAGTATGGTCCGACTGAACGAGCGTGGATTTTATCTTCAATCAAATGGCTCAATTTCATGATATAAGAAATTCCAACCGTTGTTTTGTGATCAAATGGTTCTCCTGTTCTTCCATCGAAGAGCTGTATTTTTCCATCTTCACTGAGTTCAGCTTTTTTGAGCGTCTCCGTGATTTGAGTTGTTTTAATACCATCGAGAGCAGGGGACGCGACTTTAATGCCGAGTTTATGAGCTCCCCAACCGATATGTGTTTCAAGTATTTGTCCAATATTCATACGGCTTGAAACACCGAGAGGATTGAGTACCACGTCAATGGGTGTTCCGTCCGGCAAGTGAGGCATATCTTCTTCAGGAACTATAATAGAAATGACTCCTTTGTTTCCGTGACGGCCTGCGACTTTGTCTCCAATGGAGATTTTTCTGGTTTGAGCGACATTGACTTTGATTTGCTTGATTACTCCTGTTGGAAGTTCATCGCCTAGTTCCCGCGTAAAAATTTGAATTCCTACTATTTTTCCTCCTTCGCCTCCGGGAAGTCTCAAAGAAGAATCTTTTACGTCTTTGGCCTTTTCACCAAAAATGGCTCGAAGCAAGCGTTCTTCAGCGGTAAGTTCAGTTTCTCCTTTTGGCGTAATTTTTCCAACGAGGATATCACCTTCTTTTATTGACGCTCCGATGCGGACAATTCCATCTTCGTCGAGGTCTTTGAGGCGCGCTTCACCTACATTCGGAATATCTCTTGTGATGGTTTCCGGTCCCAGTTTCGTGTCCCTCACGTCAATGGTGAATGTTTCAATATGGACCGAACTATAAAGATCATTTTTTAAAACTTTGTCGGAAATAACAACCGCGTCTTCGAAGTTGTATCCGGAAAATGCCATATAAGCCGTAAGCAGATTTTGTCCAAGCGCAAGTTCTCCTCCTTCAATCGCCGGCCCGTCGCATAAAACGTCGCCTTTTTTCACTTTTTGATGTTTCGCCACAATCGGTCTTTGATGAATACAGGTTGCCTGATTTGACCTCATGTAATTAATGAGCCGGTATGTAATTTTTCGGCCACTGTCATAAAGGATGGTGATTTGACTGGCATCCACGCTGAGTACAATCCCATTTTCTTCAGCGGCTATGGCTTGTCCTGAAGCAATGGCCGCGACTCGTTCCATGCCTGTTCCCACCACGGGCGCGTGCGGACGCAGGAGAGGGACGGCTTGGCGTTGCATGTTTGATCCCATGGAAGCACGAGTATTGTCGTCGTGTTCAAGAAAAGGAATGAGCGACGTGGTAACGGAAATAATTTGTTTCGGCGAAACGTCAATATGAGTAATTTCGTTCACGTGCGCCAGCATTGGTTCTCCTCCTTTTCTCGCGGGGATGCGTGAACCTATAAGCTGTTTTTTTTCATTCATAATTGAATTTGCCTCGGCGATCACAAGATTTTTTTCTTCTTCAGCGTCAAAATATTCAACTTTATCAGTAAGACAGCTATTTATCGGCACTTCCTTTTCGTATTGGTTTATTTTCGCGATTTTTTGCGCTATTTCTTTCGTAATGATTTGTCCCGCGCGAATAATATATTTTTTTGTCTTGGAATCGATAATATTTTTCCCGGCAATGTATCCGGCTGATTTTATTGTGTCAATCGCATGAGTGACTTCGCGGAAAGGTGTTTCAATGAATCCGTATTGGTTTATTTTCGCGTAGGTCGCGAGATGGACCACAAGTCCGATGTTCGGTCCTTCAGGAGTAGCGATTGGACAAATGCGGCCATAATGCGAGGCATGCACGTCCCGGACATCAAAAGAAGCTCGTTCTCGGGAAAGTCCTCCTGGTCCCATGGCGGAGAGACGTCTTTTGTGCGCGAGTTCCGCGAGCGGATTGGTTTGATCCATGAATTGCGACAGTTGAGAACTGGCGTAAAATTCTCTGAGCGCCGCGGTAATCGGTCTTGAATTAATAAGTTGCGTCGGCGTTACGGTTTCGAGATCCATGACAGTCATGCGATCTTTGGCAATGCGATCGGTTCTGAGGAGTCCCACGCGGAATTTATTTTGCACTAATTCTCCTACGGCTCGCACTCGACGATTGCTGAGATGATCGATGTCGTCAGGCTGTTTTTCTTCATTATTGAGCTGAATGAGGTATTTCAGTATGTGAACGAGATCTTGGACTTGAAAAGTATGATTTTTGGGAATATTTGCTATGTCGAGTCCGAATCGTTTATTGAGTTTGTAACGGGCCACGGCTCCCATGTCATATTTTCGGTAGTCAAAAAACATTGATTGAATCAAAGATTTTGCGTTATCGGGAGTCGCAAGGTCTCCTGGACGAATTTTTCGATAAATATTTTTATACGCTTCATCGAGTGTTTTTGATCCGTCTTTTTCGAGCGTGTTAAGAATGTAATCACAATTTGGATTTGTATTTACGTCTTTGAAAAGATCAAGGATTTCTTTATCCGAAGCATATCCGAAAACTCTCAGAAGGCTTGTAATGTGAATTTTGCGTTTTCGGTCTATTTTTACGGTAAGAATTCCTTTTTTGTCGGTTTCGATTTCAAGCCAAGCGCCTCTTTTTGGAATAACTTTCGCGCTGCAGAATTTCGGAGCCATGGCATTTCGGAAAAAAAACACGCCAGGAGAGCGAACGATTTGACTTACAACCACGCGTTCGATGCCATTGACAATAAAAGTTCCGCGATCAGTCATCAGAGGCACTCCTCCAAGAAAAACGTCTTGTTCTTTAATTTCACCGGTTTCTTTATTAATGAGTTGAACATGGACTTTGAGCGGGGCTTCGAAGGTAATATTTTTTTCTTTGCATTCGAGAGGAGTGTATTTTGCCTCTCCTATAGAGTGTTTTTGGAAGTGCAGTTCTAGTTTTTTCCCTGAAAAATCCGAAATAGGTGAAATTTCATCGAGAAGCTCGCGAATTCCTTCGTTTAAAAACCATTTATAGGAATTGAGTTGGACTTCTACGAGTTTAGGTAAAATATATTCATCCGACCGGTTATTATAGTATTGGCGTTGTCTTGGAACAGGTATTGACGGAAAAAGTTCTTCAATTTTTTTTGTCGTTTTTGAATTCAGATTTTGACTTTTTGGACTCTGAACGGATTGAATGATGATTTTTTTTTCCTTTTTTGAGATATTTTCTTTTTTCAATGTTTTTATAGGAGGCTTTTTTTTGTTGAAAATTTTTTTCGTTACAGTTTTTTTGGCTAAAGATCGGGAACTTTTTTGGTTCTTGTTTTTTGAGGAAGTTGCAGTTTTTTTTGCCATAATAAAAAAAGTTGTGGACAAAATAGGGCTACCTTCCACAACACAATCATTTACTTCAGTTAATGGACGAAGTAAGTTCCGATAGCACGGTTTATTATAAGTATTTATTCACTAAAGTCAAATTTATTGTGTATATTTTTTTGGGGTAATTTTAAAAATATCTTGTAATTATCAAGAATTATTTTATTATATCTCTCGTGTTTTTTTACGGTTTCGGATTTTTTTTCAGAGGTTTCTATTTATTTATAAAATAGCTGTCGTAAAATTCTTTGCATTCTTTAAGATTTTTGAGTACATTTCGGTCATTTCCAGCATCGAGGAATTTTGGTAATACTTTGAGCGAAATGGCTCCTTTGTAACCGTTATTTTTCAGTTTGCTGAGAAAACTTTCGAGCGGAAGCATTCCTTTCATTGGAAGGCTGTAACTTTGGTGGCGATAGACATTGGAAAGGTGAATGTGGACGATGTAATCTTTCAGAAGGTCGTATACTCGTATCAAATCCTGTTTTTTTTCCGCCATTCTTGAGGTGTCGATGCAGGCGTGTTTGAAGCGGCGAAGTTCGATGAGGCTGTTCATCGCCCGTTCAGGAATAAATCCAAGATAGGTCTTTGAAGAGCCATTTTCGAGGGCTATGGAAATTTCTTCTTTTTTACGGATTTTTGGAATTTCGTGCTTGAGCCACTGAATTTGTTTAAAACTTATGATTTTTGGCGGCTGCACGATAACTATTCCCGTGCCGATTTCTTTGGCTGTTTTTACGGCATCGAGAATGTCGGTGTGAGTGGAGTTCAGGCTTGTTTGAAGCGCTATAATTGGCAGATTAAAATCTTTTATAAGTTCTTTCAAATAAGCGGCATTTTGAGTGTCGTAAAGTTTTGGATCAATCGCGATGTCGACGCCTTCGTATCCCGCTTCTTTGGCAAAGGCAAAAATACGATTTAAGTCGTAACCTTTCAGTGATTCTGAAGAAAGCGTAAGCATGGAAATATTTATTTTATTCTTTAAAGTATAGCAAATTTTTATCTTTTATTCAAGAATTCCGCTGCTGTTTTTTTTGTGATGATGTTTTTTGTGATTATGTTTGAAAAATTTTATTCCTGTGTAACTTAGAATGTAACTGAGAAACATAATGCTTGTAATTGTGATAAAGATGTTTATTTTCTTTTTTTCTTCTATGGGTTCGATAATATTGAATTGTACTTGTATTTCAGGACTTCTCACGTTGTCCGTTGGCCTTATGGAATAGAGCCAAGCAGTATGGCTGCCTGTTTCAAGATTTTGAGGCGAGGTGACGGTAAAAGTTCCGTCAAGCGAGTCGTTAATCAATGCGGACGCGAAAACCGCGCTTTTCCAGTTTGCGATAACGATACTTTGCAAATCAGCATGTCCGCGTATTGAGGGTTTGCGACGTGAAGTTAGAATTATTGTATTTTTATCCATGAGTTGTCCTTCGAGAGAAATAATTTCAGGAGGCGCAATTTTTATATCTGTTCGAATGGAGAAATTTTTTGTCGTATTTTCTCCTATGCGGATTGAGTATTTCCCATCAAGAAGGTTGGGAAGTTCGGTTAAAAATTTTCCGTCCGGGCCGATTTTTAATTGATATTCGAATTTTTCACCTGTTTCATTCATGATAATAAAAGTAATCTCGCTATTCGGTTTTCCAAAGCCTTGAATGAGTGGATTAGAGTCTGTGAAAATATCGTTTTCTCCAAGATTGGTTATGCGCGGAATAATTTCTGTTTCAGGACTGAGAACTATTTGACTTTCTGCATCCAATGGATTTGTGTTGAATATGAGGAATTCTTCCGCGTCCTGAATGCCGTCATTGTCAGTGTCGTTCTTTTTTTCATCAGTTCCAATCATGTTTTCAATGCCATCGCTCAGACCATCTTGATCAGCATCTTTGTCGCTGTTTTCAGTATTTTCCGTCTGATCGTTTGTTGTTTTATTTTGGTTATCTTGAGAAGTAATGGCTTTTGAGATGGTTTCAAGTGAAATATTGCTGCTTTCAAGCGATGAACTGCCGCCGCCGAATGACGAGACGGTATTTTCCGCAGATATATTTTCATCAATGGTTTGATTTTGTGCTGTTTCTGGTGATTCAATTGCTGTTTCGGATGATTCTGTCAAAGGCTGCTCCGCTGTTTCATTGTTTTTTTCGTTGTCTACGGTTTTTTCGCTTTCAGTTGTTCCCTCTATTTGATCGTTTTCCGTGAGAGGCGACGTGTTATTTTTAAGAGAAAGAGTTTCCTCAGTTTCGTTTTTTTGTTCAGAGCTTATATTGTTTGAATTGTCTGTGTTCGCATCGACGTTGCCGCTGTCATTGTTCAAGTTTTCGTCGTTTCCTGTGTCATTGTCACCCTCATTGCTGTTTTCATTGTTCGAGTTTTCATCATTTCCTGTTTCGTTGTCGCCGTCATTGCTATTTTCATTGCTCGAATTGTCGCCGTTTTTGTTGCCCGCGTTATTGTCATTGCCACTGTCGTTGTTGTCTCCTGTGTCATTGTTAGTATCATTGTTTGTTTCCGTGCTTGTGTCATTGTCCTCGCCATCATTATTGGTTTCGTCGGTATTTTCGTTATTGGTAGGTTTGAATATTTCTATTTTGCATTCTTTTGAACATCCGTCGTTGTCGATTGAATTTCCGTCGTCGCATTCTTCTTGCTGTTCCAATTCAATGCCGTTGCCACAGAACGGCGCATAAGGTTTTGCTATTTCCGTCCATGGACATGCCAGCTCTTTTCCTGGTATGACTTTCGCGAAGTCTTTGAAAACATCTTTTTTCCCAATAAAAAGAGTGTTTTTCACTATTCCCCATGAAGCAGATGGCAATTTTTCCGTAATAACATCAAGAGTTCTTTTTGCCGTTGCTTCATTTATTTTCAGGCTTACGCGTTCATTTTTTATTTCCGGATCAATTTGTATGGGCAGCGCGAATTGCGTTGTCAGTTTTTGCGCGATATTTTCAAGAGTGTCATAAATAAAGGTTATTTTTTTTATTTTTGTATTTTGGGTGGTTTTTAATATTTTTTTTGCGTTTTCAAGATCGACTGGTTCAATATTTTTGCAATCCAGTGTTTTTGTTATGAGCGTTGATTTCTTGTCTGCTTTTGTGTTTTCAGTTTTTTCGGTTTTGGTCGTGGTTGTTGAAATTTTTGATTTAGAGGTTTCGATTTTTTCTTTATCTGTTGTTGCCGGATTTTCTCCTTGTTTTTCAATATTTTCCCCGTCAAGGGCGGTTTGGAAAAATTCAATGCTGTTCGCGATGAGATTTTCCATTTCTGTTATTTCCATTTTTTCATTCGGTTTCACGGAATCATCGAATGTTTCAGGAATGAGATCGTTTTTTTTCGCAAAAATAAAATATTTTGTAAACCACGCGTTTTTGTCGAGATTGTCGATTTCGTTTTTGGCCCCGTTATTTTTAAGGAGTGATTCGTCCGTGATGGCTACTTTTTGAGTGGAATTTTTTTTCACTAATGAATCAAGATCTTCTTCTTTTAAGTTAAAAAAGTAACGTATCGTTTCGAAAATTATTTTGTATCCTTCGGCGCGTGTTATATCTTTATCTTTTTGGAAACTTCCATCGGGATATCCTTTTACTATGCCGGCTTCTTTGAGGGCGTTTACCGCAGGAGCGCAAGGGCTGAATATTGGAACATCTTTAAATGGTTTTTTTTCAGGTTTTTTTATTTCGCCTACAAAAAACGCTTTTGCCAGTATTTCTGCCATTTCACATCGTGACACGAATTCATCATCGTTTTTATTTTTTATTTTTTCCGTGTTTATTCCGGCTGTTTTCAGTATTTCGGAAGTGTTTTTTGCTTTTTCGAGATCTTCACGTTTTTTTACGTAGGCGTTTACTTCTTTATCAGAGAGTTGATCAATAATTATTTTTCGTTTTCCTGAATCCTGCGTTTCGGAATTTTTGTTTTCTGTTTGCTCTTTTTCATTTTTTTGCGTTTTTTCTGCTATTTTTTCTTGAAGATTTTTTATTTTTTCAATCAGAGATGTTTTTTTGCTTTCTTGATTGTTTTCATTTGTATTTTCGGTTAGAGACGATCCACCTGGAATTCCCGTTACGATACTTTGAGGAGTGACGTAGTATATTCTGTATGTGTCAAAAGAAAGCGAAGGATTGTGACTCGAGTCATGCGAAACGATGTGTACGTACCATGTGTCGGATGAGTTAATGATTCCGGTTGCCACCGTAAAAATTCCATCGCTGTCCGAGGTTCCATTTTCAACTTCGAGTTTTGTGGGGACAGCCGTTTGATTTACGAGATAATGATAGTGGTCGGGCGCGGGAGACGCTGAACTTGTCGTAAAATTCGGCGTAGCGTTTGTAGAAGTTTCTTGTTCCGATGGATGCGACGATGAAGAGAGCGTGGGATTGCCTGGCGCTTGTATGGTATTGAAATTTTTTGTGTCGGATGGTTCACTGTCAGCGCTTGCTGGATCTGCATGAATCACTCTCACGTAGTATGTTATTCCAGGAAGGAGTTTTGTTCTTCCTGAAAGTGAATTTTGAAATGTTCCCGTGGAACTGTTTACGGTTATTAATGTGAGATTTGTGGGGTCATGAGTTACCGTCCAAACGAGACTTGCGGCGGAAATATTTTGAGCGTCATAAATTTGCCATGAAGAAGCGGAGTGAATGGAATCATCCGGATCGGAAAAACTTGATGACGTGATTTGCGGATTTACGGCGATATTTATCGCGTCACTCGATGGCGAACTTATTGATGGCTTATTTGGAGAAACATTTGTTCCCGTGGTAAAGGAAATTGTTTCGGAGTAACTTGAACTTCCGTTTTCATCATCTCTGTAACGAACACGGGCATAATAGGTCGTATTAGCGGCGAGTGAAGATTGTCCCGCAAGGGCGTTTAGGAAAGTGAAATTTGTGCCATTTACACTGACAGACGTGAGGCTTAGCGTGTTTTCCATTGAAGTCGCCACCATGGAATTAAATCCACTATCAGCGGCAATTTGCCAATCACTCATGGCATGGCTATCACTGTCGGTATCTGAAAAAGCGTTTGCTTGAATGGTAAGAGTTCGATTCGTCGGATCCGTTGGATCAGTTAGAGTCGGAGTGGCGGGCACGGTGTTCAGTTTTGTCGTGAAACTGTGTGTCCCTGAAGAATATGTCGCGTTTCCGGCGCTGTTTTTATAACGGACGCGGATATAGTAGGTTGTAAATGGTTTGAGATCGGTTCTTCCGGCAAGGCTGTTTTGAAAAGTAAAATTCGTTGAATTTATCGCAATTTGTGTTTTATTTGTCGTATCGTTGTATGCGTAGGCCACAAGGTTTGTTCCAGTAAAATCGTTTGACGCGGTCGAGAGTTCCCAATCGCTTGAAGTATGCGTTAGATCATTTGAATATGTTGAAGATGTGATTGTTTGCGTTCTTTCAATAGAGGTCGCGCCGCTGATTGGAGTTTGAATGGATGGTTGATCGGGTACCGCGTATTGATACGCATACGTTGTTCCGTCTGAGCCGGCATTTCCAGCTCCTCCTGCTCCTCCATTGCCCGCGGTTCCTGCCGTAACAGCCAGCGTTCCGTTTTGGGTAATATTTACGTATCGATAGGCAATTCTTCCTCCTCCTCCGCCACCTCCGCCACTACTCAATCCAAACATACAAGCTCCGCCATTGCCTCCAGTTGCTGATAGTATGGCTGATGAGTTCAGCGTGAGCGTGCCTTCGGTTGTAATAAAAATACTTCCTCCTGATCCGCCGCCTCCGCAGTGTCTAACAGGCGAACTGCCAAATGCCGGCGCGTCTTCGCCATCAGATGAAAGTGTTCCGCTTATAGTCGTATTTCCTTTAATATTGAGACGAATAATACCTCCCGCGTCTCCTCCACGCGCTCCTGATCCGGTTCCTCCACCGCCGCCTGATCCGGATGCTGTAGGAGCCACGCTATTTCCAGTTGTACTTCCTCCGAGAGAATTTGTGCTTTTTCCATTTCCGCCGGCGCCGCCATAGCCCCCTCCGCCTCCATTTCCACCTGTTTCATTTTCGCCCGGGCTTAAACCATTTCCATCTTGTCCTGCATCTCCTCCACTGAAGCCTTTTTCTGAAGCATTTATGTTTCCCGTTATAGTCGCTGTTCCACTTTGTACATCGATATATATTGTTCCCACGAGACTTGAAGCTCCATCGGAATGCTGAATGGTCGCTCCGCTGTTGACTGTAAGATTTCCTTCATCAATAACGAGAGGCGTGCTGCTGAGAATTCCATCGAATTGAAAATTGAGAACAGGATTTGCCGAGCCTCCCAAGGTGAGTGAATTTATGGTTGTGGCGGCAGTAATATTTACTGTTACGGTCGCGTCAATCGTGACATCGCTATTTGAGTCTGGAACGCTTCCTGAACTCCAGTTTGCTGCGTTGCTCCATGTTGATCCGTCGCCATTTCCTGTCCAGCTTACAGGAACTGCCTGAACAACAGGTTGATAACTTAAAGGTGAATACAGCGCCAGAAGGGTTGCCGCAAGTATTGTTGAAATAATTGAACCGGCGCATTTTTTTCTGTGTTCGTTCCAAAGATATTGTATTTTTTCCGCAAGGACTTTTTGCACCTTTTTATTTTTTTGTGTATTTTACTGTTTCGTTTTATAATATCATAAAAAGGATGGATTTTCAATGGTTATATTTGAAAAAACGCTTATTTTTTCAAGGTCATACGCTTTTTCCTTTGAAAAAAAGTACATATCGCTGGGAGGCGGGGGCTCGTCGCTCGGATACTCGGCTGGATCAAAAAGGACGAAAATTCGCTAAAAATGCTATCGGCTACGCATTTTTTAACGCTCATTTTCGC
>JACPHH010000003.1 GCA_016188705.1 Candidatus Peregrinibacteria bacterium
AAATTGAAATAAAGGAAATTTTACGTTGTTAAAAATTTTCAGCATAATGGAAAATTTTCTATTATTTTTTAAAATTATTCATAACAAAATACATCTCAATTTTCCCTTTAAAAAGCCAAAAAATCAAGTTTTTTCTATGGCGAATTATGTGAAAACATGATGCGATAATATTGCATTTATTGGCTCAAGTAAGCCATTAAATCAATCCATTTTTGTTGCGGATTTTATAAAATATTATACGATAATATTGAATTTATTGGTTTAAATGAGCCATTAAATTAATTTATTTTTGTTGCAAATCTTATGAAAATATGATGCAATTATGCAATCTTTATGGCTTATAAAAGCCATTAAATTAACTCATTTTTATTGCAAGTTTTATAAAACATGACGCAGTGATACTTAAAACTTATCCATAAATATGTATTCCACCGCAATCTGCAAATTTTATGAAAAATTGATAATTTTAAACATAACGTCTTAAATTATCGAACATATATCGTTTAGTGTTTCCCATTATGATGGTCAAATATTTATGACGCTATGTATAAAATATTCCAAATCCCATTTTGACGCAGTAATACTTTCAAGAGCATGTTCTGCTTCTAAAAAGGAGTATTTTTTGGTATAATTATAAGAATAGTCAACCCTTTTGACGTTGTATGACTCTGTCAAAACGCACACTCATCGCCATTCCTCTTTTTACCCTCATAATAACGGGTATCCTTGGATTATTTGTTTTTCTTCATATCGGAGACACATGGCAATGGAAACTCACTGATCAGCTCTACCCGAGAGAATCATGGAGAGAAGTATCAAATTCTAAAAATGATGAACAGCGCAACGACCAACCTCCTACAAGCCAAGTGATGACAGACGAACGGCTTACCGATGAACGGAGTTTAAACAAACGACTTGAGAACGAACGACGAAGCGAGCAACAACTAACTGACAATCGTATCACCATCGTTGCGATTGATGAAAAAAGTCTGAGCGATGAAATTGGTCTTGGACGATGGAGCAATTGGCGGCGAAGCTTCTATGCCAAGGCTATCGAACATCTCAATACTGCCGGCGCGAAAGTGATTGGCATTGATCTTTTTTTTAATAAAAAACAGACGGGAATTCCTGGCGCTGATATCGAAACGCTTGTGAAGAACGCAAAAAACGACCCAAAAGACATTGTCGACGCGCTCCAAAAATATGCCGATTCAAATGGACATCCCGATGATCTTGAGCTGTCTGAAACTCTTAAAAAAAATAACAATGTTGTTTTGGCGACCTATGGAGGAATACCTGAACACGCGGCAAATGAATTGCCAAAAATACTTGCAATGGAGCCATTAGTGCCGATTTTGCAAGCAAACTCTACCACGGGATACGTGAATGTGTTTCCCGACGAGGATTCGGTCGTGAGACGGACCATTATCCTTGCTCAAAGAGAAAATGTTGGCAAACGATGGTTCGAGGAAAGTTTTGACCTTCAAATACTTCGAAAATTCTACGGACTGCCTGCTGAAAAAATCGATGAACGTGAAAAAGATGGTTACACCGTGATTCAAAAAATTGATAATAACTATCAATTCGCTGATACGTTTATTCCATTCGAAGGCGTTGGAAAGATGCTTATTGCCTTTGAAAAACCGCGACTCCATTTTGATACTATTTCTTTTTCCGATGCGTACTCAAATCGTTTTGATCCGCGAAAAGTGAAAGATCGAATTGTACTCATCGGAATTACCGCCATGGAATTGAGAGATGTCGTAACCACGCCGAACTCAAAAGTAACCCCTATGCCCGGAGTCGAGGTTCACGCGCACGCTTTGAAAACTATTTTGGACCAAAATTTTTTGCAAACTCAGTCAGAGAAAATGCAAATAATTATTATAGCGGTAATCGCGCTTCTTTCGGTAACACTTTTCCTCACGATAGGCATTATACAAAGTTTTATTCTGCTGATTTTCACGGTGCTTTTTATTGGGGTGGCGTCGATAGGAAGTTTTAGATCAGGCATCATTATTCCTTCATTGTCGTATTCCATGACGGCTGTATTGAGTTTTATCGTCACTCTTGGATATCGATATTTTACGGAACTCAAACAAAAGCGTTTCATTAAAAATGCTTTTGAACATTACATCAGCAAAGAATTTGTCGAAGAAATCGCCAATGATCCGAAAAAACTCATTTTAGGCGGAGAAAAACGCGAGCTGACGGTCTTTTTTTCGGATATTGCCGGTTTCACAAGTTTTTCGGAAAAAATATCTCCAGAAAAAATGGTATCGCAAATGTATGAATATTTTTCCGTGATGACCTCAATCCTCATGAGAAACGGCGGAACGCTTGATAAGTATGAAGGTGACGCGATTATGGCATTTTTTGGAGCGCCGATTCATTATAAAAATCATGCCGAACGCGCCTGCAGAAGCGCGCTGGAATGCAGAAATGCCCTTAATTTGCTGAATGAAAAATGGGAACAAGAAGCTCGTCCAAAGCTCGATTTTCGGATTGGCCTGAATACGGGAGAGGTTATTGTTGGAAATATCGGTTCAAAGGCGAGATTCAACTATACAGTCATGGGAGACACGGTGAATTTGGCCTCGAGATTGGAAAAAGCTAACAAAGAAACCAATACGCATATTCTGATGAGCGAAACAACTCATATCCAGATCGCAGAAAAATTTACCACTCTGAAACTCGGCCCATTAACGATTCGCGGTAAAAAAGAGCCGATATGGGTCTACGAACTTATTGCCATGTAAAAAATTTTTCAATAAATGACGGCGTTTTCGTGAGATCTTTATCGATTGCTTGTTTCGCTTCCGTACTGATTTTTTCAAAAAATGTCAGGGTACGCACCAAAATTTTTAATGTTTCCGCGGAAGTAATCTCCTTGTCGGGCTTAAATGTGCTGTCAGGGTATCCAATGATAGTTTCCGAGTGGAAGCCAAATTTTATGTAATTCGTAAACCATTGATCGTCTTTAACATCGAGAAAAGGATTCGAAAATAATGCAAAATCTTGAGGTTTGAATTCCGTTTTGAAATATTTTGTCACGGCGAGCGTGATTATTTTTAAGGCTTCCGCCCTGTTTATGGAAGCATTTGGCCGGAATGTTCCGTCGGGGTATCCATGAATGGCTCCTGTTTTTTTCAAAGCCATGACATATTTGGTACATGGATTTTTTTGGTCCATATCGGTAAATGTTGATGGTTCATTTTCATCCGTTTGAAGGAAAAAATATTCCACGACAGTCTTGCTTACAGCGCATCGAGTTGTAGGAGCGTGAATTTTATCGGCATCTATTTGTTTTTTTTCGGTTGCTGATATGAAACCTGTTTTTTCCATAAAAGCTATGTAAGGCTCAATCCAATCGTTATCTTGAATTTGTGCTTTTTCATCAATATTTACTGTTCCCGAAAAACTGTTTTCGAAAATATCGACAGCATTTTCTTCATTTCGAATTATTGGACTTTCGTCTTTTCTTTCCAATATTTTATGTAATTTTTCGTCTATAATTTCGTATTTGTTTTTTTTGGAAACATCGTCATTTTCGATTGTTTCAAAAACAAATTTTCGAAGTTCCGGTCCGTTCGGTTTTGTGTTTTCCATTTTTCTCTCCTCAGCTATTTTATTGAGAATTTCTCTTTGCTTTTCTTCGTTTTTTTCCGTCGGTTTGAGTACTTCGAATTTTGTACTTATCGGATTTGTTTCTGTTTTATTTATTTTCGTTTCATTGTTTTTCGCACTTGTGTCGCTTTTACTGGACATGGAACTGCTGCTGCTGCTGCTACTGCCACCGCTACCGCTGCCACCACCGCTTGATGTTTGATTTGTCGTAACCGTCGTGGTTGAATTTGAGATCGTCGCAAATGTATGATACGCATCCGTGGCCGTTGAATTTCCGACACTGATGATTTCATAATAATAGGTAAGTCCCGCGGTGAGTCCTGTAATCGTTATGGAATGCGAGGTGACGAGGTCGGTGGATTGTATGTCCGATCCGTATGCCGTGGAAGTTCCATAGTTTACTTTTGAAGTTGCCGCGTGATTCGTTGTCCATGTGATGACCGCGCTGATGGTGGAAATATTGGTCGCGGTCACTCCAGATATAGTGGTGAGTCCGAGGGTTGTAAAGGTTTTTTCCGAGCTTACATTCGTTTGTCCATAAGAATCCACGGACGTCACAATGTAGTAATAGGCTGTTGATCCCGATAAACTTGTCAGCGATACTTGATGGGATGTGGTTTCGGCGCTTTGTGTTCCTGAAAGCGTGTAATTTCCAGAAGAAGTTCCATAATCCACTTGCGAAGTGGTGGTGGCATTGAGGGTATTCCACGTAATGGTTGAGCTGTTTGCTGTAATATTCGACGCGGTTATATTGGAAATGGTCGGAGCTGAACTGTTATATTTTATGGTATACGTATCAAATGTTACCGAGGGATTGTGATTGACGTCGTGAGCGATCATGTGTACATACCATGTTCCATTGGCATTGATGGTTCCGCTTGGAACCGTGAAGGATCCATCTTCATCGGATGTGCCGGATTCTACCTCAAGTTTGGTTGGCGTGGCGTTTTGGTTGATAAGATAATGATAATGATTAGGAGTAGGCGTGCCTGCAGAGGTGGTAAATGATGGAGTAGCGTTTCGGAAATAATCGCTTTCCGAAGGGTGAGAGATTGATGCTAGCGTGGGATTTGCTGGCGGAGTTACCGTGGTGAATGATACCATATTCGCCCAATCGCTATCAGCGCTAGCCGCATCCATCTGGAGCATTCGAGCGTAGTAGGTTGTTCCAGGAAGGAGCTTGGTTCTGCCACTGATGGCATTTGAAAATGTTCCCTTGCTATCATTTACTATAATTGAAGTTTTGTTTGCGGAGTCATTGAGTTTTTGCCAAACAAGATTGGAGCTTCCGAGGAGCGAACTATCATAAATTTCCCATGATGATGAGACGTGTTGCGTGTCGTCTGTATCGGAAAACGCGGATGATTGCAATGTCGGAGTAGTGCTTGTTTCTATTGCGCCGCTCGAAGGAGAAATGATGGAAGGTTTATTCGGCGCCACATTTGTTCCTGTGGTAAAGGCGATAGCGTTTGACCAATTGCTGTCTTGATTTTCGCTGTCTGTGTGTCTCATACGAACATAATAGGTTACTTCCGGATCAAGTAATTCTTTTCCGCTTAAAGCGTTTTGAAAGGTGAGATTGCTTGAAGTTAGAGCCACGGATGTTTTCTTACTGGTAGAATCATATACAAAGGCTACCAATCTTGTGAGATCGATATCGTCGTATACTTCCCAGTCTGATGATTGATGCGTGTCATCGGGGTCGGCATCGGAGAAGGCCGCTGAGGAAACCAGTTGATTGCGAGCCTGATTGGTCGCGGCGTTTGTCGGACTGGAAATGGTTGGTTTCGATGGGGTGGCGTTTACTTCGGTGGTAAATGAAATGACGGATGATGTGCTGGAAGTTCCATTTTCGCTATCTGTATAACTTGCTCTTGTGTAGTAGGTAGTTGATGGTAAAAGTTCTGTTTTACCTGATAACGTTCCTTGAAAAGTAAAATTGGTGGAATTAACCGTGATGGATGTTTTGTTAGAAGTGTCGCTTGATTTGATCGCAACAATGCTGGTAAATCCACTATCGGTGGCTATTTCCCAAGTGCTTGAGGTGTGCGTGTCGCTCTCGCTGTCTGAAAAAGCGGAACTTGTGAGCGTAAGTGTTCGACTTTGACTGGTCGCTCCATTACTTGGTGAAGAAATGCTCGGGGTAGCTGGTACTGTATTGGCCGCAACGGTAAAACTGATTCCCGTTGACCACGACGATGTTGCTACGGCATTGGTATGTTGTACTCTTGCGTAGTATGTTGTGTTTGGAGTCAAATATGTTTTTGTTGCGAGAGCATTTTGAAAAGTGAAATTTGTTGAATTGGCAACAATGGATGTGAGATTGGTAGTATCTGTTGATTTGGTTGCGACGATCGTATTAAAGCCACTATCGGTTGCTATCTGCCAATTGGACGAAGTATGTCCCGGCGCTCCGGAAAAAGCGGAACTTTCAAGAGTCGGTGTTCGTGAAACACCTGTTGCTCCATTTGCTGGAGATGCAATAGTTGGAGTGGACGGCGTTGCCGTGTATGTTACGGCCAGATTATTGATTTCCACGGCCTGATTTCCATTGGAAACGAGAAATGCTTTATAATAGAAATTTCCGGTTCCTATGACGGTGTCAAAGTCGTCGAGCCAGAAATTTACTGAAGCCGCAGTATTGTTATCCGTGCTATCGGTGGTTACCGCTGTCCAGCTGGTTCCATTGTGGTAGTACCAGCTTGTGCCGTTATTGGAAATTTGATAATAGGTAGATCCGGCATTGCTTCCGCCGAGTGTTTCCGTGAAACCATAGAGATTCGTATAGGTCGGATGTGTGCCGGCAGAAGCTGGTAGAATTTTTATTCCATCATAACTTGAATTCGCTTGTTCGCTTCCCATAGACGAAGATGGATCGCTTGAAGCGTATTTTCGTATAAAGAGCCAGTCGTATTTTGTCGATGCTCCTCCTGATATTGCTGTCACCCAATCCCATGTGACCGCAGACCAATCGTTTTGAGTCGAAGAATATGAACCTATTGATACCCGTGCATCAGAAGAACCATTGACTGCTAAATTTGTAGAGCTCCCTTTTGTAATTTTTGTTTTGTACCATGTATTCACGGAAAATGATCCGAGATTGCTTGGACAATACACGTCTGTACTTGGAAAATTTCCATTTACGCCCAAAAATGCTCCCATGGCATCGCCAGTATATCCGCAATCTTCACCATCGGTCAGTCCGAATCTATTACTTCCATCACTATTCCAGATTTCACTCGTATGAGAAGCATCGTTTGCGAGTTTTTGAAAACGTGTTTCGATTACACCTGTGAAACTCGGAGCAAAATCATAATTAAGTTTTAACATTTTCCAACCTCCTGCTGAAGCAACCGTCAATACTCCGCCACTGACCGTTATTGTTGGCGCATCAAAAATATAACCATCCGTATCCCAATTGGCATCAAGACTTGCTCCTGTAAAATCGTCAAAAAATGTAAAAACATTGCTTCCGTTGCTGTTGGATGAGAGCGAGGCATTCCCATAATACATATAAATCGTCGCGGTCGAGGAAGCCGTGATGGATGGCGCTTCCACCCATACCATCGCTGATGTTGAATCTGTTTTACCTTCGAGCCAATAGTCGAGCTGTGTCGTGCCGTCTGAACTTGTGAATCGCAGATCGTCAAAATCCGCTTGCATGTCGGAGTCGTAGGTAATATTGAGAAGTACTGGAAAATTTGTCAGCGTGGATCCGGAGTTTTCAGTTACTGTGATTTTTTTTCGTCTTGTGGTGCTTTCTACTCCATTTATGAAAGCATAATCGCCGCTAGAAGAAATAAGTTTTGTTAGACTGTCGCTTGAAGCGTTTACTGAAATTTTTGCATTATCGTAGGTGTAATTGGTCGTTGCTTCCCCGAATGTCCAGTTTTGAGTTCCAACGGTTTCGCTGATGCTGGTTTTGAATCCGACCAATACTGACCAATTCGAATCGCCGGATGCATTGGCGTGCCGGACACGTGCCCAATATCGCGTTCCAGTCGCTAGTGCGGTTTGTCCTGATAATGCGTTTGAAAAAATTCCATTGGTTGTATTGACCGTGATGGAAGTGAGATTGCTGGAATCGTCATATTTGGACCAGACGAGATTTCCTGCGATCGCGGTTGAACTTGTATAGATTTCCCAGTCCGAAACCGTATGCGGCGCATCGCCTGAAAAATTCGCAGAGGTAAGCGTGAGGTTTATGCCTTGACCTGTCGCTAAACTGGTTGGAGATGAGATGGTTGGTTGGTTGGGTATCGCTGCCTGAACAATAAGAATATGAGTCAGTAGGAGTAAACTGCTGGTTATGAAAAAAATAATGAATATTTTTTGTTTTTCGGAAACGAGCCAATTTTGAATTTTGAACATTGTGGTGTTTTTATGTTTTTAAATAATAACATTTTTTTATATTATTGTCAATTTTTCAGTTTTGTAATTCCTCTCTCTTTCTAATTTTTAAAAATTTGCTTTTTTTGGCTTAGTGAAGATATAATTTTGTTTATATAAGTAGTATAAAATATCTATAATTTTATCTATGCCTGCATGAAATTTCAAAAAAACAACCGAAAGACGTTAAAAAATAACATATTTCACGAAACAGAGAAAAATAAAAATTCGAGCGGTTCACAATTGTACGGATCACCATGTATTGTGGACTCCTTTGATCGCGGAAAAACGCTTTTTGCTTTTTGCCAAAAAGAAACAAAAAAAAATGGAAAAAAAGAGCCCTATCGCAAGAAAAAACTTTTAAAGCTCGAAAAGCGATTCCATGAAGAAGAACTCTTGCCAAAGCGTGCAAATTACAAGAAAAAATATGTTTTTCAGCATGTCCCAAGCGCGTTTACGCTCATTGAGCTTATTATTGTCGTCACTTTCATCACGATTATTAGCGCGGTTGGAATGGAAACTTTTAAAACGGCCCGTCTGCAATTGCAACATGAAAATGCCGTCAATACGGTTGTCTCCATGATGCAAAAAGCGAGAAATTTAGCCATTAACAGCCAACTTTATAAAAATTACACTGAGCTCGCGACGGCTCATGGCTGGGACCAGGCTCAGGCGGCGGAATGGGAAAAAGTTGTGCCTTCGGGCTATGGAATCCAAATAACACGACCGCACAGTAAGGGTTTCGGCGATCACCAAACGAAAGGCTATGGCGGAGAGATAACACTTTTTGTTGATAATCGATATGTCGGCACATCCGGATGCGACGACCTCAAAATACCAACCTCACCATATTATTTATCTATTCCAAGTGTTGACACATGCCCATATAACACTTCAACCGAAGACATAATAATGGAAACGTACCACATTTCTGACGATATCAGCGTGGAAGTGAATGCCGTAAATGGAATACACATGATTTTTCTGCCGCCATTTGGCGATGTCATCCTTTATAAAAATTTTGACACATCACTCACGAATTTAAGTCAGGATGAATCAATATCATCGCCACCTACAGACAGTTTTTGGAAAACCGATAAAAATACCGCCATGATTCGACTTACAAGCAGACTCTTGCCATCTACCTCAAGCACGATTTACTTTAACCGCCTTTCCGGGCATTTGGAAGTAACGAAGAATTAAGCATAATTCGTAATAAACAACCATGAATATACGTCAGAATTTTCAAATAAGAACCCGAAAAAGATTACAACCTGAATCGAAATCTCAAAACGACGTCTTCAGCTCCCTGCATACATGATACGCTTTCAAAACATAAGAAACAGAATGATACAACTTTTCAAAAAACAAGCGTGTCTGACAAACAAAATAAGCCGTCTGACAAGTAAAACAAGTTATATGACAAGTAAAAGTGGAATTTCTTTGCTTGAAGTTATTATTGCGGTTTTTATCGTTGTCATAGCGGCAATCGCCGCAACTGCGATCATCACAAGCAGTTTTCAGATAAATCGCATCAGTAAAAATAAAATGATAGCTGCTAATCTGGCTCGCGAAGGCATCGAAGGCGTGCGAAATATTCGCGATTCCAATTGGCTTCGTTACAGTTCGATTCGCGATGAATGCTGGAATTTTATGGAAAATCCAGAAGCGGCAACTCCAGTCTATTCTTGTACATCCGGCAATAAAATAGGCCATCAAAAATATTATGCCCTTCAATTTGGAAGATACGATCAAAAAAACAGCACTATTCCTTACACGTATAAATGGTACCTTTCGGAAATAACAGAGTTAACGCTCATCTACCCTCTCGAAAACATTTCTAAATCAGAACTTGATACCAGCCCTTATAAACTAAAATTACGCGATCTTTTGCGTGGCAATGATGGCAACGGCGACGGAAATACTATGAATGATATCGATGAATCGGTATTCGCCGCGACTTCTTCAGGCATATCAGATCAAGATTCGATTCCTACCACTTTTTACCGACAAATATACGTCGAATACATTGATACAGATGGCAATGGAACTCCCGATGCAAATGACAGCGGCATGAAAGTAACCTCTCGCGTGGTCTGGTTTGAAAAAGGAAATCCTAAAACCATAAAACTTGTTTCGCAGATTACTAATTATCTCGAATCCAATGAGTAAAACTTACGAAAAATGTAGTAAAAAAATCTCTGAAAAATATCCTTTCGATCGCAAATGCAAAAATTCGGTTGCAAACATTTCATTCTTTTTTGCTCTATCCTCATCTGATACGCTTTTATCCTCGTTCAGACAGAATTGGAATTTTAGAAAAACTCTGAAAAAAAGAGGTTTTACTCTGATCGAACTTCTTATCGCAGGATCGATTTTTGCCATGGTGGCGCTTATATCCGTCAATATTTTCATAAACGTGTCGCGTTCCTATCGCCGCATCACTCTTGAAAATGAAATCTACAGCGAATCATACCTGCTCATGGAAAAACTCTCCCGCGAAGTTCGAAAAGGGACCATTGATTACGAAGAATACCATAATCAGACGGTTTTGAAATCCTCCGATTACGGGGAAAATTACAGCGAATACGCGAAAAAATTTTTTCATCCGGGATTCAAGGAGGAAAATAGCACTCCGAAACAAATAGATGTCTTTGGCGGAGTGTGCGCCAATGATCGAGATAAAAAATATCCCGATGATTGTCCGGGAGAAGCCATTTATACACCATCTCTCGATCAAAATACTGGAAAAAATCCATTTGAAGGATCTTCTCTTATTTCAGGCGTAACGGAAGGAAGCGATCAAGCCACCGCGCTCTGTGATAATAATTTTAATAAAGCGCTTGATACCTCAGTGCCTCTAAACAGAAATTGTAATATTGATGGCAATGCAACTTCATCTGAAGCTACAGATTTTGAAATGTTACATTTTCAAAAAGAGCTGTACCTCGTAAATAGCGCCGGTGATCAAAAAACCATCATGGCTCGAGAAGTCGTCAATGATCCTGACGGAAGTTTAAGAGCAGCTTCACCAAGCGCGAGTGGCGATGAAGAATACGCGCTTTCGCTGGTTCGTCTCGATGGAACAGATGACGATCAAAACGGAGTCAAGGAGAAATGGCAATGCACAGCGGATTTTATATGTACGAAGACCGTTTCTTCCATAAAAAAACCCGACAAAAATGATCTTGTTATGACAAATTCAAATCAATCATGCCCGGGTGGAGCGGCTTCATGCGATGAAGTCACGAATGGCGAAGATTTTGTGCCGCTGACGCCTTCATCCATGAACATCATAAGCGTAAAATTTCTTATCGCGCCGCTTGAAGATCCTCATAAAGCGTTTGGAGAAGATGACGCGACAGGTGATTATATTTTCATGCAGCCTTATGTCACTATCGTTCTCACGGTTCGACCATCCGTTGACGCCGCGAAAAAAATCTTTGGCGATCCGAAAAATTTCCCGACCATTACACTTCAAACAACCGTTTCCTCACGCGTTTACAACGAAATTAAGAGCTACGGCGATTAAAAATGTGCTCAAGCCGTTGCTTTTTATTTATATAGCAATGGGGCTGGAACTCCATTTTCGCTATGCTATGCGCTTAAATGGTGGCCCCCACCCCATTGCTTCAAAAAAATGGTGGGCAGTTACCAAAGCGTCGTAGAGAAAAATATTTTTCGAAAATTCCTAGGAGCTGTTAAGGAGCCTCTGAAAAACGTAACTTCGTAATGAAATTTTAGACGACAATATTTACGAGCTTTTTCGGCACGTATATTTCTTTTCGAATCGTTTTTCCTTCGATATACCGCTTCACATTTTCAACTTCCTTCACTTGACTTATGGCTTCTTCCTTCGAAATATCAACGGAAACCATAAGCCGTCCGCGCACTTTTCCATTGACCTGAATAACGAGCTCAACTTCTGTTTCCGCTGCCAGCGCGCTGTCAAATTGAGGCCAAGCAGTTTCAGACATTGGAGCATCGAAAACACTGAATTTTCCGCCCAAGTAACCCCACATCTCCTCGGAAAAATGAGGAGCCAGCGGCGCTAAAAGTTTTACCAAAAATTTCGCCGAATCGCGACTCAGTCCCTTTTTATAAGCCATATTCGTACATTCCATGAGCGCGGCAATCGCGGTATTAAATTGGAAGCGTTCAATATCAAAACCAACCTTTCGAATTGTTTTATGAATCAAACGCAACATTTCAGGATCATCAATATCAGTTTTTTTCTGAGTAATTAATGTATAGACCTTTTCAATAAACCGCGCGAGTCCGGTAATGCCGCGATCATCCCAGTCGCCGCCTTCCGTAAATGGCCCCATAAACAGCAGATACATGCGAAAAACATCGGATCCATAACGTTTTACAAAGGCATCTGGTGAAACGACATTGCCACGCGATTTTGACATTTTTGCCGAATTTTTTGTAATAATCCCCTGATGCACGAGACGCGTAAAAGGCTCTTCAAAATCAATATAACCCAAATCGTGCAATACTTTCGTGAAAAAACGAGCATACAAAAGGTGCATGCACGCATGTTCAGCGCCTCCAATATACATGTCCACAGGAAGCCATTTTTTCGTCAATTTTTGATCAAAAGCGTGTACATTATGAGAAATGTGCGTGTTTTTAGAAAAATGTGTCTGTTTTGAGCCTTTTTTTGATGAATCGATTTCGCGAAAAAAGTCGGACGAAGGATACCTCAAAAAATACCACGAAGAACAGACAAAAGTATCCATGGTATCCACTTCGCGCTCGGCAGATTCACCACACTTGGGACAGGTTGTATGGACGAATTGCTTCGAAGTTCCAAGAGGAGACCGTTCATCACCTTTTGGCAGATAATTGACTTTTTCCGGCAAGAGCACAGGCAAATCCTTTTCGGAAACAGGCACTTCACCGCAGCTCTTGCAGTACACAATCGGAATGGGACAGCCCCAATATCGTTGCCGCGACAGAAGCCAATCCTTGAGCCGATAGTTGATAACCCGCTTTCCGAAACCTTTTTTCTCTATATAATCCATCATTTTCGAAATCGCTTCGGTCGGATGGAGACCATTCAAAAATTCAGAATGAACCATAATGCCATCGTCTTCCTGCACTTTATCGATACTGTCAATCGGTCCGGTATTGCCGTCAATCCCCTGAATAACACGAATTATCGGTATGGAAAATTTATTGGCAAATTCAAAATCACGCCGATCATGTCCCGGAACACCGACCACAACACCTGTTCCGAAGTCCATAAGCACGTAATCAGCGACGTAAACAGGCATTTCGTAGCCCGTCAGGTCATTTATGGCATAACTCCCTGTAAAAACACCTGTTTTTTCGCGGACATCATTCATGCGTTCAATTTCGCTTTTTGACTTCGCGTCTTGAATATAATCATGAACCGCCGCTTCATTTTCCATGGTTGTCAGAGAATCAACAAGCGGATGTTCCGGCGCTATAACCACAAAAGTCGCTCCAAAATTCGTGTCCGGACGGGTGGTAAAAACCGTAATTTCTTTGTCGGAATCTTTGATTCGATACCTGATATTGATACCTTCCTTCCTCCCGATCCAATGTTCTTGCATGCTTTTTGTTTTTTCCGGCCATGTAAGTCCCTTAAAATCGAGAAGGCGATCGGCGTAGTCTCGAATTTTGAAAAACCACTGAGTTAGATCCTTTTTAGTAACTGCTGTGCCGCAGCGTTCACATATCCCATTTTGAACCTGTTCATTGGCCAAAACCGTCTGACAATGAGGACACCAATTCACAGGCGCCTTGGTTCGGTAGGCCAGTCCTTTCTTGTAAAATTGCAGAAAGAGCCACTGTGTCCACTTATAGTACTCGGGGTCGCATGTTACCACTTCTTTCTCCCAATCATACATAGCTCCAAGAGATCGGAGCTGTTTTCGCATATAGGAAATATTTTTGGCCGTGCTTTTCGCAGGATGAACGCCTGATTTAATGGCGTAATTCTCCGCAGGCAGCCCAAAAGCGTCAAATCCCATAGGTTCAAAAACATTATGCCCTTTCATGCGCATGAAGCGCGCGAAAGTGTCAGTTCCGCCATAATTGTACCAATGTCCGACATGGAGCTTATCTCCTGAAGGGTAGGGAAACATGACTAGACAGTAATATTTCTGCTTTTTATTGGAAAACATTTCGGTCTTAAAAAGACCCTGCTCTTCCCATATCCGCTGCCATTTTTTTTCAATAAGCGGCGCTTGATATTTTTTTGGCATGGTTCGAGATTTTCTCGGAGCAACTGCTTTTGAGCGCGTCGATGATTTCTTTTTCATAGAAATTTTTATGTGCGAATATCAGTATACTATAAAAATTTTATGTACACAGCTTCTAAAGTATTTGCTCACCGCTTTTTTTGAAACAATGGGGGCGAGGACTCCATTGCTATCTGAATAAAAAGTAACGGCGGTGGGCAGTCACCTTCTAAAACGGTAAAACATTAAAAATATCGATTTTCTACACGCTTAATATATCGAAAATCGACTTAAAGAACCTTAAGAAAAACGTACCATCTACTGCAATTTTACCATGTCGACTGCAAAATGTTCAAAGCTCCTTAAAGAGGCTTAACTCTGTTTTTCCTAACTTTCTGAGTTACCGCATCATCAGTGATCGCGTCTTTCGTGTCCGCATCTTTTAACGTATTTTCCACTTTCTCTCCATTCTCCTCATGAATAGCTTCTTTTGGAACTAAAATAAGGTTCGTCTGAAGACTTGTCTCTTGGATTTTATCCCTTCCCTCTTGAGGAAAAGAGTTCGTGACAAGCATCCCGACCGACATGCTGATAAGGAATACCAGAATAGCTATAACCATTAATTTCAGATTTTGACTCATGGTGAGAGAAGTGTAAGGGTGTAAAGAGTGAAGGAAAAACTAAAAATTCAAAGTATTGACTGAGGCAGATATTGAGTTAATGGCTTTTACATGCTATAAAATGTCATATATTTTTTAAATCTCATATAAAAGCTATCGATAAATTATAAAACAATAAAATAATAAAGTCAAGTAAAAAAATAAGAAAAATGGCTTCAAATAAAGCTTTTCTTAAGGATCATGCACAAACCACTTTGAATATAAGTACATATTCTGGCAGGCAAGAGTTCGTTGCTCGGATACTCGGCCAGATCAAAAAAGATTGTAATAATATAAAAAATATGTTATTATAAATGATAACAAAACAAAAAATTCCATGGAAAAAAACTCAATTTTGCCCATTTTAAAAAAAATTCCCCTTTTTGAAACTTTCAATGAAATGGATTACGAAAAGATTGTCAAAAATATTACACTCCAGTATTATCCTCCGCGACATGTGATTTTTGCCGAAAAAGATCAAGGTGATGCTCTCTATATAATCAAATCAGGAAAAGTACGAATTTTTCACCCTGTTGGACAGGATGAAGGTGAAAAAGTAGCGGATTTGAAAGAAAACGATTTTTTTGGTGAAATGTCACTTTTCTCCGAGGAAAAAAGAAATGCCTCCGCCATTACTGAGACGGAATGTGAACTTTTTAAGCTTCTCAAAAAAGATTTTTGCGAACTTCTCCTCAAAGACGAAAATATGGCCTCCAGACTCAGCAGCGAATTTATACGTCGCCTCAAAGAAAATAACTCTTCTGCGCATTAAGGAAAAAACATGCCTACCCTCTACCTCATTCTCGCACACCTTTTGGCTGATTTTACGCTACAGCCCACCAAACTTCTCAAATGGAAAATGAAGAGCTGGAAAGGAACATTTATTCACTGTCTTATTTTTTACGGCATTACGCTCCTCTTTCTTTTTCCTTATCTTGGGAAAATCGAAACCTGGGTGATTTTAACCATTCTTTCTTTTTCGCATTTTATTCTCGATCAAACAAAAATAAAGCTTCAAGAAGCCATTGGTCACTATCAAAGTCTCTTTATCATTGATCAATGTCTCCATTTGCTTTTTCTCTTTTTGGCAGGATACTGGATAAAATGGCTTAATATCGAATTGCCGCAGACTTATTTTTACACGTCACTCTATAAAAATATTGAGCTTATAGCCTACGCATCGATTGCCATTTTCATTACTTTTACCTACGATCTGATACGTTTTCTGGCGAATAACCATTTTCATCCCGTTGTACCATATAAACCTGATTATCATGGTTTTACCAAGCGAGTGCTGGTTTTTATCGCACTCTATTTTTCTTTCCTGCTCTATTTAAGAGCAATCATTGCATAAAAAATTTCGCGCTTACGCAGGAAAAATTCTCGAACTCATAAACGATCTCGATTAAGAATGAGTCGAAGTTTTTAGGCAGTGTTCATAACGAAACCACGTTTTTCAAAATTTCCTCAAGCGCTATTGCCATGGTCGAGAGCTGAAACGGTCACGCCTATCTCTCTAGCGCTCACTTCGCCTTTGGTCGTAAGCGCCAGAAACGTATTGACCCATACAGCCGTGGTAAAAACTTCCAAAATCGCGCCGAAGTACGCGGCGAAAAAAAGCGCGACAACGCCTATGACGAGACCAAAAATAAAACCTATAATGGCAAGGGTTTTCGTCGCGATATAACCCGCTGGAATGAGAATAATCGCGGGAATAACGAGAACGAGCAAAATATTAAAAATAATTCGAATCGTAATAAGCGTCATAAGAATGACAATGAGAAAGGTCGCTTGCCACTGCAAAAGCACTAATTTGGAACTTTGGATGATGGAAGAAAATACGGGTTGTTTATCTATAACAATAAAATAGTCCGCATAGGTAAAGAGAAGTGACAGAATGAGGCCGATGAAAGCGAATAACAGGAATGGAAAAAAGAGCGTTTGAAACCATCCGATGCCAAGATTTCTGAAAATAAAAGCAGCTTCTACGAGAATCGCTCCAACACTGAAGCTTTTTATCAGAAGATGATATTCAAGCAAGGGAAGAAAACTGAAAAGACCGTATGTGAGACCGTCGCGGATGCGAATTTTTTGGTTATTTTGAATGCGGGTGGTCAGTTGAATAAGCGCGCCGCGGCAGAGAGTTGGCAACAAAAGGTAGAGGACAAGGATAACAGCCGAGACAATAATGAGAAAAAGTCCCAAATCATGATGTGTTTTAACAAAAGTTATGATCATTTCAATGACTTCCCTGAGAAAACTTTTTTGTTCCTTTCCGGAAAAATATGGAGTTTTGTAAGTGGCGACGATTTGATAGCTCACATAGAGAATTCCCACGAGCGTTGTCAAAAGCGAAGGTATAAAACCATACCACATAATAAGACGCTTTTGAGTCTGCGTAAGCTCCCACGCATTTCTTATGACGATGCGATAGTTCAATCAAAAAAAGTTAGAAAAATCAATTTTGATGGACCTCTGATGATATTACCCCTTTGACTTACTGAGTCAAGTAAAGGAACCTCTGAAAAACGTAACTTCGTAACGAAATTTTACGGATCATACGCAAATTTCTTTGAAAACATATGCTGGGAGGCGGGGGTTCGGAGCGAGTTACGCAGGCTGGTTTTCAAAAAGAGGCGAAAATGAGCGTTAAAAAATGCGTAGCCGATAGCATTTTTAGCGAATTTTCGTCCCAGCCGAGTATCCGAGCGACGAGCCCCCGCCTTCCAGAGATATGTACTTTTTTTCAAAGAAAAAAGCGTATGATCCGAAGTTCGTGTGTCCTTATTTTTCTCAACACGAAATTGACTTTAAAAATGGAACGATTTACAGTAAAAAAGATGTATTACCTTTAGCTTCGAATGGAACAAAAAAAAGTGACATTCAAGGGCTTGCAATGGACTAATATTATAGCTCCGGATAAGGAAACGACGGAATATTTGCGAAATACTTACCGCTTTCACGAACTCGATCTTGAGGATTGTCTTTCCGAAACGCAGCGATCAAAGATCGACGAATATGAAAAATACCTTTTTATCGTACTCCATTTCCCGGTATTTCATCCCAAAAAAAAGCTTACTGATACCGCCGAAGTTGATATTTTTGTCGGCCAAAATTATATCATCACACTGCATGACGGCAATATAAAGGCTTTGAACGAACTTTTTCAGAATGTCCAGGAAAAACTTGCGTCACGAAAAAAACTCATGTCGCAAGGCGCAGGCTTTCTTCTCTATGAAATTACGAGTGAACTTTTTAAGGCCTGTTTTCCATTGCTCGATGCCATTGAGGATGAAATCGGCGTGGTTGAAAATGATGTTTTTGGAGAAGAAGTACATCACCGCGACATGCTGCAAGACATCATGAGATTGAAAAAAAATATCCTTACATTTTATAGAATTATCGTGCCGCAAAGAGCGGTCGTGGCTCAATTGGAGCACAAAAATAAAAAATTTCTTCCAAAAGATCTTGAAGTATATTTTGACGACATCGTGGATCAGATTGAAAAAATGTATAACACTCTTGAAAATTTTAAAGCGCTCGTACAAAACCTCCACGATACGAATGAATCGATTATTTCCCACAATACCAATAAAGTAATGAAAGTTTTGACCATTTTTTCCGTTATCCTCCTTCCAATGAATCTTATCGCAAGTATTTACGGCATGAATTTAGCACGACTTCCCTACTCTGAAAATCCAATGGCGTTTTACTTGTTCCTTTTGGGAATGGCTGTGCTTGCCCTCACCATGTTTGTTTTTTTCCGTTATAAAAAATGGCTTTGATCAAGCGCGGTATTTTTTATAATCGCCACATTGCTTCAAAAAAAGCCGTGGGCAGTTACCACATTTCGACTTGCCTTGTTTAGCAATCTTTGATAAAGTATCTTTCGGTAAAGAGTGCATAGAAATTTCTTCAATATACTTTATTTAACTTTCATTAATGAAACGCGCTAAAAAAAAGACTGTCATCGATTCATTTAAAACCCATATAAAAGATACAGGATCACCTCAAGTACAGATAGCGATTCTGAGCGAAAGAATTAAAGAACTTTCAAAACACCTCGAAACGCATCCAAAAGATCACCACTCCAGACGCGGACTGCTTGGAATTGTCGGCAGGAGAAGGAAACTTTTGAATTATCTTAAAAATGTCGATAAGGAAACTTACGACGCATACGTCGATAAACTGAAACTTGAAAAATAATGATGGAATCGAAAAAACATGTCTCTCTCGAACTCGCAGGAAGAACTTTTTCGTTTGAAACCGGCGAACTCGCGACTCAATCGGATGGATCTGTTGTCGCCATTCTTGGTGACACCATAGTCATCGCGAACGCCAATATGAAAGAAACCGCTAATGAAAACGCGGATTTTTTTCCAATGATGGTGGATTACGAAGAACGATTTTACGCTACGGGAAAAATAAGCGGCAGCCGTTTTATTAAACGTGAAGGCAGACCTTCGGAAAATGCCATTTTGACATCACGACTTATTGATCGACCTCTCCGACCGCTGTTTCCTAAAGGCATGGTGAACGACGTGCAAATACTTTGCACGGTGCTTTCAGCTGACATGGAAGTTGATCCTGGCACAACGGCAATCAACGCAGCTTCGGCGGCCCTGACCATTTCGGGTATTCCTTTTATGGGACCGATTGGAGCGGTACGAGTCGGCTATATAACGGACTCGGAAGGGCAAAAAAAGCTCGTCGTGAATCCAAGCTATGAAGAAGTGGAAAAAGGTTTGTTGAATTTGGTTGTCGCCGGCACGATTGACGCGATAACCATGGTTGAAGCCGGAGCCAATGAGGTTTCTGAAGATATTATGGTGGAAGCTATGGGTTTGGCTCATGAAGAAATTCGTAAAATATGCCAGCTTCAGCTTGAACTCAAAGATATGGTGAAGCCTGAAACCAAAAATATTACGGTAAAAATAATGCCGGAAGAAGTGAAAATCGCAGTAAAATCAGCCGTGGAACATGAAATGCTTGATTCGGTCGGTGGAAAAACGAAAAAAGAAACAAAAAAGAAGATACAAGCTCTTGAAAAAAATATTCTTGAAAAATACGCGAAAGAAATAGAAGAAGAAA
Organism: Candidatus Peregrinibacteria bacterium; assembly: GCA_016188705.1. Taxonomy (GTDB): domain Bacteria; phylum Patescibacteriota; class Gracilibacteria; order UBA1369; family JACRIC01; genus JACPHH01. Next base: position 19,982 of record JACPHH010000003.1, read on the forward strand.
AATTTAAAGAATCTGATATAAAAAATGCCATTCAGGAACTTTTGGAAGAAAGGATGCGGGAGAATATTTTGGAACGCGGCATACGAATTGATGGCCGAAAGCTCAATGAAATTCGCACACTCAAGATAAAAACAGGACTGCTTCCCCGAACGCATGGTTCAGCGCTTTTCCAACGGGGAGAAACGCAGGCTTTGACCATAACGACGCTGGGATCACCTGGCGCGGCTCAAATTATTGATACAATGTCTGAAGATTCGGTGAAGCGTTACATGCATCATTACAATTTTCCACCGTATTCAGTAGGAGAAGTACGTCCGATGCGAGGCACTTCGCGTCGCGAAATCGGGCATGGCAATCTCGCGGAACGGGCTCTTTTGCCGATGATTCCTCCAAAGGAGGAATTTCCTTATACCATGCGTATGGTTTCGGAAATTCTCACGTGTAACGGTTCAAGTTCGATGGCATCGATTTGCGGATCCTCTCTTTCACTCATGGACGCGGGAGTTCCGATAAAAAAACCTGTCGCTGGAATCGCCATGGGTCTTATTACGGATAAAAATTTCGGGCAAAACGGAAAAGGCAGTTACAAAATTTTGACGGATATTCAAGGATTGGAAGATTTTGCCGGCGATATGGATTTTAAAGTGGGTGGAACCGTTGATGGCATTACGGCGCTTCAGATGGATATTAAGGTAAAGGGAATATCACTCGAAATTTTAAAACAAGCTTTACAGGCAGCGAAAGAAGCGCGGCTTGCCATTCTTGATGCCATGACGCAGGTTATCGCAAAACCAAAAAGCGAACTTTCGCCCTATGCTCCTCTTATTATTTCACATCGAATTCAGCCTTCGCAGATACGCGAGGTTATTGGAAAAGGCGGCGAGACCATTCAAAAAATTATTGAAGAAACAGGAGCTGAAATTGATATTGAAGATGATGGACTTGTGATGATTACCGCGACAAATCAAGAAAGCGGACAAAAAGCTCTGACCATTATTAAAAATATCACCTATACGCCACAGGCAGGAGAAGTGTTTGAAGGAAAGGTAACGCGGATCATGGAATTTGGCGCGTTTGTTGAATTCCTTCCTGGAAAAGAAGGCCTCGTTCATATTTCTGAAATTGCTCCGTTTAGAATCAATCGAGTAGAAGATAAGGTGAAACTCGGTGACCGCGTGAAAGTAAAACTTATTGAGAGAGACGAACAGGGTCGTTATAATCTTTCCATGAAAGCGCTTCTTCCAAAAGGACCTCCTCCGACGCAAGGTGATTTCGATCGAGGTCAAGAAGACCGCGGTCCTCATAATCGAAGACCATTTCCAGGAAAACGGTTTTAAAAAAGGCCTTCAAAACTTCTTGATAAGAGAAATGTTAAAGACCTTTTAACCGCGACAAACTGTAGTATTACACTCAAAAATATTACAACCAACCAGATGAATGGATGGGATAAATACGTTACCACATACACTTACCGATGAAGGTAGGAGTATGAAAGATAAGCAATACTTAAACGATGAAAATGAAGGAAAAAAACCAGTGAAGGTTTCTTAAGAACCGCATAACATCGATAAAGCATCTTAAGAAGCGCAGATACCCAATTTGTCGAGGAGCGAACTCCAGAATCCTAAACTTTTGAGGGTCTAAAATTCTATTGTTCATATAAGTATATCAATATATTTTAAGTATGTCAAGTGTAATTTTTCAACAAAATATACGATAATTGCAAAACATCATTTTCTTGATTACAATTCATAGTGTACTTTTTTATGATAATGTATTTTTACGGTAATTATTTTCAAAATAATTACCCATAGAATTTTTTCACGGTATTTTTTTTTGTACAGTTATTTTTCTCAAGTACATAGTAACATAAGCGGGTATAGTATAGTGGCTATTATGCGGCCTTGCCAAGGCCGAGATACGGGTTCGAATCCCGTTACCCGCTCCAAACAGTAAATCGCGATTTTTCGGACGCGGCTGCCCACGGAAAACTCAATTCCACGGCGGCTTTTTGGCTTCGGATGTGGAAGTTCGAGCCAATTTTTTGCAGAAAGCTCCGCTTTTCTTCCGTGATCGTGATCAGTTCAGGTATTTGGCTGCACACATTGAATAGTGTATGCAATTTGATAGCTCATTTCTCCCTACGAAATTTTGCCCATGGAAAGATGGAAAGGCATAAATCAATAGTCGTGGAATCGAGAGCGTACAGATCATTTTTGAAGAAAAATGATGCTGTCCCAAAACGAAGCATTTGGCATTTTTTGAGGACTTCTTAGAAGAGTGATGAGTAGATTAGATATGGCCTCGTTTAAAATCTTAACGGGACAGTACTGATATTCACCCATGCTATTAGCTAAAGAGCCATAAGAAACTTGAATTTATACTTTCCATTATTCCATACAAAGGAGACTCCTCTTGGGTAGAACCGACTATTCTCGAAATCAAGAGATGTTTAAACGGCAAAAATCCTCCAAAGTCTAATCGCCCCTGAATGTGAGTATTGTACATATCGTGCTGGTTTCGAATGAAGTTTTAGTGTAAATTAAGTCCATGAATAAAATGAGCATTCCCAAATTAATCTTTTCAATCGCTATCTGTCAGGCGGCAGGAATAGTGGGATCATTATTTACCGCCCCAGCCATCCCAGGTTGGTATGCCAAACTAGATAAACCGGTTTTCAATCCACCTAATTGGATTTTCGGACCAGTTTGGATAATTTTATATCTATTGATTGGAATAGCTCTTTATTTGATATTAGTTGATAAGAACAAGAATAAAAAAATAGCATTATGGTTATTTGGGATTCAGCTTGTTCTGAATAGTGTTTGGTCAATCATATTTTTTGGATTACAAAATCCATTTTACGCATTGATCGAACTTGTAATACTTTGGATAGCAGTTCTTCTTACTATTTGGCAATTCTGGAAGATAAATGCAAAAGCAGGGGCATTGCTTTTGCCGTACATTGCTTGGGGAACATTTGCAATGGTGCTCAATTATTCGATTTGGCAGCTCAACTTTTAGAACCCACCCAGCCCACCCTGATTCCGCCTCGAAACAGGAGTTCTTTAGCCTGTTTCTTTTTCTTTCACTGCGGCGCCCGAGAGGGGGAGGGCGCCGCAGTTTTTGCAACCATTACTCAGGCGCGCGGTGGTCGGTCGCACCGCGCGCCGTAAGCAGCGTTTTGTAAAATTTTCATGGAGGCTAGCCTCCATGCTTGTCCTTGAAATAAGTTCTAACTTCTAAAATTTTTACAGATGGAAGAGATGTATTTTGTTCAGTTCAAGGAACGACGACGAGAGTGTACCCAAAGGTACATCGAGAAGGAGTGACGCGGAAATGGACAAAATACATCTCTTCCCTTTGGGTTGGACGGAAAGATGTCCGTCTTCTTTGTTGCTCGTCGCTTATGGAGCACTGCTCCACCGCGCTCCTCGCGCCTTGAATCCAGACATCTTTCCGTCCAACCATCGCAAAAATTTTATATGAACACTGCTTAGAGCGATTTTGGTTTGACTTTTGCGATTCACTCAATTATCATATTGATATACTAGTACAAAAGTATACATGGCTAATCACTTTGTTCATGAACTCGTTGAAACCATTCTTTCCTTGAAAAAGAAAGATATTGCTTTGGCTTTTTTACAAAATATTCTCACTCCTTCCGAGCTCGATGAAATAGCTACCAGATTACAAATTGTAAGGCTACTTAAAAAAGGCGTTCCGCAAAGAGAAGTGGCTAAAAAATTGGGGGTGAGCATTGGGACAGTAAGTCGTGGAGCAAGAGAGTTGAAATATGGGGCGCCAGGATTTAAACAGGTATTAAAATGATGACAAGAAATAATAAAAATTGGTGGTGGATTAATACTTCAGAGCAATTGAGGCGTTAATTCAAATATGAATTTTAAACGTTAAACACCTCGGTTGCTGAGGTGTTTTTTTATTGAGAAAATTATATGTATCAGGATTTTTTTTATTCAATTGTATTATGATCAATTATCAAACTATCAATTCAGACTTATTAGAAGGTTCATGCGGATTTTCATATCAAGAGCCTCATAAAGTATTTACACGTTTGTACGGGACATATAGGTATAAATTTTTATTTGAATCAAAGGATATTTCTTCTATTTATGGCAGATTAAGTTTAATCGGCATCGATCCTGTCTTAAGAGTTACAGGGAAAAAAGATACATTTTGCATAAAAGTACTCAATGAGCGTGGACAACTCTACTTAAAGCAATTCAATGATAAAGATTTTAAAATTTGCGACAGGTTCAAAATCTCAGAAAAAAGTGTTTCTGGAACGGTTTATAACCATACAGCCCTTTTTGAGGAAACAGAAAGATCAAAAAGAAAAAACATCGCCCAGATCATGAGAATTATTTTGAAAAAGTTTGAAACCAAGCAGAAATCATTCCTCGGCCTTTATGGAGCCTTGAGTTACGATTTTATAAGATTATTTGAAGACATAGGACAAAGTACTCCTGAAAACGACGTGGATGATTTTACGTTATTCCTGTATGACACTTTTATATTTTTCGATCACCTGAAACAGACAAATAAAATCATTGCTTATAGAAAAAATACGCAAGAAGCGGAAAAGGATATCAATCTTATTCAAGCAAAAATGAACCGCGAGGGAACAAGTAATATTTCTTACCGTATAAGCGACTCATGTTTTGAATTAAATCAAAAGCAATACCAAAATTTAGTGAAATTGGCTAAAAAATATGCTGCTGAAGGAGAACTTTTTGAGGTTGTTTTTTCAAACGTTTTAAAGGCTTGTTTCAATGGCGATCCTTTTGCGTTGTATTTAAAATATCGTGATTCCAATCCTTCTCCTTATCTTTTCTATTTTGATTTTGGAAAAGAACAGCTCGTGGGTGCTTCTCCAGAAATGATGGTGAGATGTGAAAATAAAATTGTGAGTTTACGGCCAATTTCAGGGACAGTTCAAAGAGGAAAAGACCCGATAGAAGATCACGAAAACATGCTTTCTTTATTATCTGATCCAAAAGAAAGGGCGGAATTAGATATGCTTATCGATCTTGGTAGAAATGATTTGAGCCGAGTTTGTGAGCCAGAAATACAAATCACCGATTACCGCTTCGTCGAAAAATATTCACGCGTAATGCACACAGTCGCCCATTTGTCAGGAAAATTAAGAAAAAGTTACACCGCGCTCGATGCTCTGATTGCTTGTTTGAACGCGGGAACTTTGACCGGCGCTCCCAAAGTCGCAGCCATGAAAACAATTGAGAAACATGAAAAAGAACGCAGAGGTTACTATGGCGGAACCATCGGATATTTCACCTTTTCCGGCGATATGGATACCGGAATTATTATACGAACTGCTCATATTCGAGGACGTCAATTACGATTTCAAGTTGGGGCCACGCTGCTTTACGATTCAGTGCCTGAAAAAGAGTATACAGAAACGCTTAACAAAGCATCGGCGTTTTTAAATTGCAGTAGTAACTACGTTTTTCAGAAGTTCTCTAATAAATTCAACATATGAAGTATAAAAATATTTTTATCATAGACAATTTCGATTCTTTCACTTTCAATCTTGCTGATTATTTTAAACAATTAAAATGCGCGGTACATGTTTATAGAAACAACATTGACCCTCATGTCATAGAAAAAATTGCTCCCGATCTCGTTGTTATCTCCCCAGGACCGTCCATGCCAAAAAATGCCGGAAATGTAATGAAAATTATTGATAAATACCACGCTCAATTTCCTATTTTTGGAGTTTGTTTGGGTCACGAAGCTTTGATCGAGTACTTTGGAGGAACACTCAAATTCGTGGATCCTGTACACGGAAAATCTTCTAAAATTCACCATGATTCCAAAGGAATTTTTCGAAACGTAGCGCAGGATTTTGATGCGGGAAGATACCACTCCTTAGTTGCGGATAAAGTACCTGATTGCTTTGAAAAATCAGCGACTTCTTGTGGCTTTGTAATGGCGATTCGTCACAAAAATTTATCAATAAACGGAGTTCAATTTCATCCGGAATCGATTCTCACCATGAAAGGTGGCAACGGCTTTAAAATTATTAAAAACGTAATTTCATGAAACTCATTACCTTTTTCAAAAAAAGTATTGCAGGAGAGCTTTCAGCGGAAAAACAGATAAAGTTTTTAAATGCTGACCTAAACATCACGCCAAAAGAATTGGCGGCCACGGTACAATTTTTGCAAAGTCAGATTCCTAAAAAACCGCGCCTTGAAAATGCCATGGATGTCTGCGGAACAGGAGGTTCAGGACTTTTAAGAATCAATACTTCAACCATTGCGGCATTTCTACTTTCCTCGCTTGGTGTTGGAGTTGCCAAGCACGGAAACAAAGCGGCAAGCGGCAGATTTGGAAGTTTTGATCTTCTTGAATCGCTAGGCATTGAATTTACAGATAATGTCATTGAAATTGAAGAAAAATACAAAAAGGAAAATATAGCGTTTCTCTTTGCTCCGTTTTTTCATCCAGTCATGAAACATTTTGCGGAAACGCGCAAAAAAATAGGCAAACCAACTTTTTTTAATCTTCTTGGTCCTCTTTTAAATCCCGCTTTTCCGAAAAAACAAATAATAGGCACGGCTTTTAGAGATAAAATGCTCTTGATCGCCGAAACGTGCCGATTGCTCGGTAAAGAAAAAGTTTATGTGGTGTGTGGTGAAGACGGTTTGGATGAAGTAACTTTAACAGGACGAACATTTGTCACGGAATTTTCAGATGGCACGATGAGATCTTATACGATATCGCCAAAGGATTTTGGGGTCTCAAAAGCGACTTTTTCCGAAATACAAGGCGGGAATGCTGAGTTTAACACTGAAATTGCCCGAAAAATTCTTGCAGGGACTTGTAAAACACGTCATCAAGATCTGGTTTTAATGAATGTCGCCCTTGCGTTAAAGTTAGCGGATAAAGTTAAAACTCTCAAAGAAGGCTATAAAATGGCAACGCGCGCCATAAATATCCCAAGTATTCTTCTAAAAATAGTTGAACAAAAAAGACTGGACGTCGAAAGGAGAAAGCGTAAAAATCCGATTAAAAATGTACATCCGTCAACTCGAAATTTTACTGCCGCTATTCAGGGCAATGATCTTGCTCTTATTGCCGAAATAAAAAAAGCATCACCAAGCGAAGGAATAATCAATAAAAAGCGATTCTCTCCAGCTCTGATAGCAAAAAAATATGAAAGATTCGGCGCGAATGCCATTTCCGTACTGTGCGACAAAAAGTTTTTTCACGGAGACATAAAACATCTTAAAAATGTTGCTGAAAATACATCGAAAATTCCTCTTCTGTGTAAGGATTTTATCATTGATGAATACCAAATGTATGAAGCAAGGAAGAATGGCGCCGACGCGATTTTGTTGATTGCTTCAATATTAACCGAGGAGCAAATACGCCATTTTTTAGAAGTAGCAAAGAGCATGAAAATGGCTGTGATCTGCGAGGTTCACAACTTTGAAGAACTCAAAAAAGTTCTAAAAACTCCTGCAAAAATCATCGGAATTAATAATCGAGATTTACACACATTTAAAATAAATATTTCTACCACGTTAGAGCTTGTTAAACATGTTCCTCCGGATAAGTTGATTATTTCTGAAAGCGGTTTTTCTTCCAAAAAGGATGTGGCTAAAGTTCGCGGAAAAGTTGATGCGATTCTGGTCGGCGCGGCTTTAATGAAAGGCGTAGACATCAGCGAGTTCACACAAAGAACGGCGATTGATCACGATAAAATAATACATTTTCCGAGAATAAAAGAGGTCATTCGTGTGACTAAAAAATACATGCTGAATAAAACCGGACATTTTGGGAAGTTTGGTGGCCGATACATTCCTGAACTTTTAATTCCGATAATGGAAGAACTTGAGACAGCTTTTTATCAGGTCATAAAAGACCAGGGATTTAAGAATGAACTAAAAAATCTTTATCAGAACTATTCAGGAAGGCCAACGCCTCTTTATTTTTGTGAAAATCTTACAAATTACCTTGGAGGCGCTCAAATCTTTTTAAAAAATGAAGGACTGAATCACACTGGCGCCCATAAAATCAATCATTGTTTGGGGCAAGCTTTACTTGCAAAGCGGCTTGGGAAAAAACGTTTAATCGCCGAAACCGGAGCCGGACAGCATGGCCTCGCGACAGCAACTGTGGCAGCAAAATTTGGTTTGGATTGCGCTGTTTACATGGGCGCCAAAGATTTTAAAAGACAACTGCCCAATGTTTTTTTTATGGAGAGGCTTGGGGCTAAAGTCGTTCCCGTAAAACACGGTGGACAAATACTCAGAGACGCAATCAATGCAGCGTTAAAAGATTTAATGGCAAATCCTAAAGACACTCACTACTTGCTTGGAACTGTTTGCGGGCCACATCCTTATCCCGCTATGAATACTTATTTTCAAAGCATTGTTGGCCAAGAGGTTAAAAACCAGCTTTTTTCTCAAACCGGCAAAACGCCAGATTATTTAGTGGCATGCGTTGGAGGTGGAAGCAATGCCATGGGGCTTTTTTACGAATTTTTGAATGACAAAAATGTAAAAATGATTGGAGTGGAAGCCGGAGGAAAAAGAATTTCAGAAGACGATAAAAAGTGTCAGCATGCCGCAAGATTTCAAACAGGAAAAGTTGGTGTCGCGGAAGGATTCAAGTCATATTTTTTGCAAAATCAAGATGGGCAAATTAAAGAAACACATAGTATTTCCGCTGGACTTGATTATTCCGGTGTCGGCCCTCAAATCGCGTATTTAAAAGATATTGGACGGATTCAAATGAGTTATTCTTTTGATCGAGATGTTTTGCGGGCTTATGAATTACTTGCACGGCAGGAAGGAATTTTTGCGGCGCTCGAATCTTGTCATGCCCTTGCCGAGGTAATTAAATTGGCGCCAAAATTAAAGAAAGATAAAATTATTATTTTTAACTGTTCGGGTCGTGGAGATAAGGATCTTTTCATAGTCAGCAAAAAATTTAACTTTCAGCTACCGGAGCCGAAGTAATCCCGTAGCTATAATAATAAAAAATATGAAAAATAATTTAATGACACATGTCGTCGCGGGTTATCCCAGTATGAAAAATTGTGAGGAAATTGTTATGGCAATGGCTAAAATGGGAGTCGCTTTTATTGAAATTCAAATACCTTTTTCTGATCCGATTGCTGACGGGCCAACAATTATGCATGCAAACGAACAAGCTCTTTTAAACGGGGTAACAACAGAGGACTGCTTCAAGCTCATTAAAAGACTAAAAAAGGAGATCGATACCCCTATTCTTATAATGACATATTTCAACATTCCTTTTCGTTATGGATTAGAAAAGTTTTGTATGAAAGCTCAAGAATGTCAGGTTTATGGCTTAATTATTCCGGACATCCCGATTGATGAAGAAAAATATGAAAATTATCTTGGCAATTGCAAAAAATATGGATTGCATGCGATACAGATCATTTCTCTTATAACGCCAGAAAAAAGATTAAAAAGAATTTCTAAGGTTGCAAGTGGTTTTGTGTATTGCGTATCAACATTTGGAACAACTGGAGAACGGGAGCAACTGAATCCTGATCTAGGTTCTTACATTAAAAAGGTTAAAAAATATATCAAAACGCCTTTAGCTTTGGGGTTTGGCATTTCCAGCAAAGATCAAGTATCAATGGCTCTCAAATATGCAGATATTGCAGTCGTTGGGAGTAAAATCATCAACATTCTAAACTCATCCAAAAAAGATACAATAAACGAGCTAAAAATTTTCTTAAAGAATTTGATATTTTGTTGCACTTCATTTTTGATTATACTCGTTTAATTAAATTTTTATAGTATTGCAAATTTAAATTCCCTGGCGCGCCAAGATGCTTTTTCGATTTAAGATTTTCTATCACGTTTGGAGGTTTAATTTTATTCAAAACATTGGCAGTTTTTTTATAAGCATCTCGAAATGGAATCCCTTCCTGCGCTAATCTATTTACTTGATCGGTTGCAAAAATTTCAGGATGCATTGCGTGTTCTAACTTTTCTAGGTTCGGAATGATATTAGAAAAAAGCAATTTAATAATGGATAAACTTTCTAAAACTATAAGAAAAGCTTCTAATAAGGGCTTTTTTGTTATTTTCAAATCCTTATTGTATCCAGAAAGCAGGTTTAAACTGACGCTCTGAATCTGCGTTTGGCATGACATTACCACGTGAACATTTGCCCTCAACACTTCCATGATGTCGAGATTCTGCTTTTGAGGCATGATACTGGAACCCGTGGCGAGACTTTTATTCACATTAAAAAAAGAAAATTCCGTGCTGGTAAACCACACCATGTCATTGGCAATTTTTCCCAATGTCATCATGACTTGAAAAAGAGCGCTGACAACAAAGCTTTCAATTTTTCCTCTGCTGTTTTGGCAGTAAAGCGTATTAAGTTGAAGCTTTTTGAATCCTAATTTTTTCGTCGTATATTCTCTATCAATAGGTAAGCTTGTGCCAAAACCCGCAGCGGATCCAAGTGGATTTTGGTCATTTAATTCGTAGGCCGCCTCCAAGAGCTTAACATCGTCTAAAAGCGATTCCACGAATGCGCCAGCCCACTGCCCAACGCTTGACGGCATGGCTTGTTGGGTGTGAGTGTAGCCAGGCATAGGCACAAATTCGTGCTGCTGTGCAAAATTCAGAATAGTTTTTGCAGTTTCTAAAACCTGCTTCTGAACTTCTTGAAGTTTTTCTTTAGAGTAAAGTCTCAATGCCGTAAGCACTTGATCGTTTCTCGATCTGCCCATATGTATTTTTTTTCCAATGTCACCAATTTTTTCAACGAGATAATTTTCAATCGCCGTGTGACAATCTTCATCTTCCTGCTTAAGAGCAAATTGCCCTTTTTTATCGAGTAAAAAAATTTCTTTTAATGTTCTTACTAGCGCGAAAGCTTCTTTTTTTGAAATCAGCCCTACATGTGCAAGCATTTTCGCATGAGCTATTGAAGCTAGGATGTCGTATTTGAGTAAAAGCTTATCTTGCGCGCAGTCTTTGCTGATAATATATTTTGTAACGAGTGGATGAGTTTTAGTTCCTGATTTTTGCCAAAGTTTAGCCATATAAAAATATTTAAAATTTTGTTACGAAGTTACGTTTTTCAGTAGTTCCCTAAATAACATGCGGGTGTTCCCGGAATAATTTTTCTCTTCGGAAAAATAACAAACGAGACTTTTGTCGCTCTGTAAATCTTTCCTTGGTCCTCAGCGATTATTTCGCCTTTTTTAACGATATCAAAATTCGAAAAATCTTTTTTAAAATGAAAATGAAGACTTTGCGGAATCACATAATCATTTATTTCCACTTTTTTAGGAATTTTTTGAGATTTTTTTGAATTGGCAAAGGATGATTGTAAACTGCCGACTGCCTCGAGAAATTTATACGTTTTTGTCATGGCTTCAGAAAAAATAATCTGCCCTTCCAGCCACCCGGCCTCATAGGTAAAGCCTAAACCTCCATGCTGATCCACATAATTATCAGTGGACGAAGCGAGCTCGGAAATTCGGCAGTGAGTCGCGGGAAAAACCACATATTCTGTTTCAAATACATACGCGAACTTGAGATGCGCTTTCGTTTTTTCGCAGTAAACGAAAGGCACCGATGGCTTCATCGTGGCATGAATATCCAAAAGATAATCAGCTTTTTCTAAAAAAGGCGCGATTTCGATAGCTCTTTTTTCTTCAATGTTAAGAGTACTCACTGCTTTTTTCTTTAAAATTTCGATCTGCGCGCCAAAAAGTCTATTGAGATCAGAGTGAATACATCGCTGATGCTGAGCGTATGCCACCGGATTACCAATGATCAAAACGAGTTCTCCATAAAGATTTTCAGGTTGTATCTCGTGCCACAAACTCTCGACCACGGCTTTTCCAAGCCTTTCGTTGCCATGAACAGCTCCCATGATAACAACGCATGGACCATTTTTTTTACCTTGAACGCATTTAATATTTGATGGAAGTGTTTTCAGCCGAATTTTGCAATGTGCGGTAGTAAGCATATGTATCAGAGTTTTTTTAAATAAAATTGTTTTTCTTTTTCTGAAGTGATCATTGTTCCGATTCCTTTTTTGGTCAGTACTTCGACGAGTAAGCTGTGCTTCGAAAGACCGTTTACAATGTGAACTCTCTTTACTCCGCCCTGAAGCGCGGCAATAGCATTATTGAGTTTTACCGCCATTCCATCTTTGGCGATCGAATGTGAAATCATTTCAAAAGCTTGTTCTGCCGTTATAACGCTCAGCAATTTTTTGCCGTGATAGACTCCTCGAGCGCTGGTAAATATAATCAATTTTTCCGTTTTGAGCGTGATCGCTATTTCCGCGGCGATTGTATCGGCGTTGATATTGAGAATTATTCCATCGTTGTCGCTCGCGAGCGGAGAAACAACGGGAATATACCCTTTCGCCAAAACATCAAACAAGACTTGAGGATTCACTGCGTCAACGTCGCCAACATATCCGAAATCAAATTCTTTTGTGTCTCGAATATGAACTTCAAGAAAATTGCCATCCAAACCGCTTATCCTTATCCCTTTCATATTGAGCTTTTTCATCAAGCTTAAAATTTCTACATTAAGACTTCCTCCATACAGCATTTTCGCGATTTCAAGATCCTGCTGGCTGGTTACTCGTCTGCCGTTTATTTTCACCGGCGTATGGCCGATTTGAGCAGCCAATAGATCAGCCTGTTTCCCTCCGCCATGAACTAAAATAATTTTAATGCCAGCTTCGGTGAGCTTTTTTATATCTTTCAAAATAGATTCAAGCGCGTTTTTTTCCGCCACAACTTCTCCACCGATTTTTAAAACAAAAATTTTATTTTGAAATTTCGCCAGATAGTGTTTTTTCTTTGAATAAGACATGCAATTATAATTAAGGAACCTCTGAAAAACGTGCTTACTACTGCAATTTGCAAACTTTGGCTGCAAATTTTTCACCGCTCCTTGAGCGTATCTTATCTGATACGCCTTCGTCGCGGTTCAAAATTTTCGCACAAAGTTTGCAAATTTCGTGACGAAACCACGTTTTTCAGAGGTTCCTTGAGTAAGTACTTGAAAAAATAATTTCACGAAAAGATCGATTTCGTTTTTGCTTACTGTGAGCGGAGGCATAATTCGGAAAACTTTTTTATTATAAGAAGTTCCCAAAATAAAGCCGTTTTCAAGGCAAAGTTCTACAAAATGCGGCATCGGTTTCGTGAATTCGATTCCAAGAAGTAACCCTTGGCCTTTCACGCAGGCAATGAGCGGATGCGCCGTAAGTTTTTTTCGAATATATGCTTCTTTATTTTTAACGTTGGCTAAAAAGCCTGGTTGTAAAATTGTTTTTATTGTTGCTAAACCCGCCGCGCATACCGCGGGTCCTCCTCCAAAAGTCGTCGCATGATCGCCAATTTTAATTTTCGCGCTGATTCTTTTTTTTACGATCACGGCGGCAAGCGGTAATCCACACGCGATTCCTTTGGCGCTGGTAATGATGTGCGGAAAAACACCCACATTTCGCGCGAACCAAAAAGTTCCCGTTCTACCAAGTCCTGTTTGCACTTCATCAAAAATAAGCAGGATGTTTTTTTCTTTGCAGAACTGAGCCAAAGCCTTATAAAATTCCGGTTTTGCCATGTTCATGCCACCGATACTTTGAATTGGCTCGCATATAACCGCCGCGGTGTCAGGTTTCCAAGCCGATTTGACGCTATTCATGTCTCCCAACTCCGCAAATGAAGTGAAGTCATCGATATTTGGAACGCATTGATGGTATGAATTAATCCCTGTAACGCCAAGAGCAGTTATACCTCTTCCATGAAATGAATTTTTAAATGAAATAATATGTTTTTTTCCTGTATGTTTTCGCGCGATTTTAAGCGCTGTTTCATTGGCTTCCGATCCGGAGTTTGTAAAATACACTTGGTATTTTTTTGGTTTTAAAGTAAGAGCAACCTGCTCGGCGAGTAAGATCGCGGGCGCCGTGTTAAAAATATTTGAATAGAAAATGAGTTTTTTGGCTTGCTGACACAGAGCATTGAGTGTCTCTTTTGGGTTATGTCCGAGTAAACACACCGCGTGTCCTCCATAAAAATCGAGATATTTTTTACCATTATTATCCCAAACAAAACTTCCTTTTCCTTGTGTCAATTGGATAGGATATTTCACATAGGTGTTTATGAGATAGTGATGGGCTTTTTCAAAGAGTTTCATATAATTGTATTATGGAAAAATGGGGCTTATAGGTTTTAAACCTAAAGTTTCATCAAATCCGCACATGATATTCATATTTTGAATTGCCGTTCCCGCGGCGCCTCGAACGAGGTTGTCGATAACCGCTTGAATAATGAATTTTCCATTCACGTTATGCACGGCGATGTCACAAAAATTTGAACCAATAACATCCGCGAGTTGCACATTTTTTTTCATTCGCACGAATGGAGCTTTCGCGTAGGTTTTTTTATACAAATTCATAATTTTTTTTTGAGAAAATTTTTTTTGAAAATAAAAATACGCGGTGAGATGAATGCCCCGTGTAAAAGGGCCTCTTGTCGGCACAAAAGTGAGCTGCGATTTTTCAATTTCGAGTTCTTGGATAATTTCAGGAATATGCTGATGAACACCAATTTTATAGCTTGTCACATTATGATTTCTGATTGAATGATGTGTCTCGTCTTGAGGTTTTTTCCCCGCGCCGCTTGAGCCAGTTATGGCAAAAAGAGAAACATGTTCAATACATCCTTTTAAAGGAAGAATGGCCAGTTCCGCGGTGATGGCAAAACAGCCAGGGTTAGCGATATTTTGAGCAGAAACGATTTTTTCTTTATGGAGTTCAGGAAGCCCGTATATAAATTGAGAAAGACCTTCGGCATAATCATGTTCATGGTCGTAATATTGAGCGTATAGACTTTTATCATGGAGTCGGAAATCAGCCGAGAGATCAATAATCTTCGTTTTATTGATAATGATTGGAACGATTTTTTGGCTTTCATGATGAGGAAGCGCCAAAAAAACGACATCACTTTCTTCCGCGACTTTTTGAACATCCATGTCAGTCAGATCAAGATCACAGATATTTTTTAAATGCGGCCAAACATCGCTTATCTTTTGTCCGTAATCTTTCGAATGTTCGCCATGAGTTTTTGAAACAAGATATTTGAGTTTTACGTACGGATGATTCACGAGCAGTCTGATAAGTTCGATGCCAGTAAATCCCGTTACGCCGATAATGGAAATATTTATTTTTTTAAACATGTTGAAAGTAAATGATCGAATAATTGCTCGCCATAAAAAAGAGCGTTAAAAGCAGGCACATGAAGATTGTCTTTTACAAATTTCACGCCGACGCTGTTATCGGTTACTGGTCCGGAAATGAGATCAATTGGCGCGCCGATTTCTGCGCATACTTCGACCAATTTCGCGGCGCCCATCGGATCATGCGCGCAGCCTACGTGAGCGATGATATTTTTTTGTATTTCTTTATCTTTGAGAATTTTCATCACGCCGTATTCGCCATACACTCCATCCCCAAATTCGATAACGATACAATGCGGCTGGCCATTTGCAAGATAATCAATAGCTCCTTTTGAGATTTCAACGGCTTTATCACCGTTATTTACGGTTGAAGTGAAGCCCGCGTCCACAAAAGTCACCGCTTCTTTCGCGCCGTAATCTTTCATGTTTTCGGTGTCCCGAAGAGCCGCTACTCCCGCGAGTTTCGCGGCAAAAACTTTATATTTTTTTCGATGAGCATGTTTGATAATTTCACAGGCAACCGATGTTTTACCAACATTCATGCATGTTCCGCTTACAACAATAAGTGGGATGGTTGATTCTAACCTCATTTTTGGCGAAAAAAGCGTGAATTGTTTTATATTGAGAGAATGTTCGCAGGCATTCATTTCAATAGCGCCAAAAGTTTTCGCTGGAACGGCGTCAAGCGTTTTCGTTACAACGACGCCAAGCGATTTCATTGGAACGACACCAAACGTTTTTGTCGCAACAGCTCCAAGTGTTTTCGCTGCAATGGCGCCAAGCACTTTCGCTTTCAAAGAATGGCCAACTTCTTTTAAATTTTCGCTTGTACAAAGACCAGCCACGCCACCTAAATTTAAAATATTGATGGTATCTCCAACAGCAAGTGTTTTCGGTACTTCTCCCACAAAGCCTTTGAGAGCCCTTCTGTTACCAAGCGCCACGGCGACAATATCGCCTTTTTTTAATATCGACAGACGACCTGACGCAAGCTCAACTTGGTTATATATTTTTTTATCTTCCAAAATTTTTACTACGAGCAAACTACCTTCCCGTGCGACAATTTTTTCCGTGATGGTGACTTCTTGAGGGAGGTTCGCGTTTTTTGTAACGGAAGCAATTTTATCAAGCACTATGTTCAAATGAAGATTGGATTGCATAAAAAGTAGGATGAGTAAGTTTTTAAAGTAAATAAAAAATAAGAGCCATTTGAACCCACATTCGATTTTCTGCTTCATCGATGACTTTTGACCGCGGGCTGTCTAAAACGCCATCGGTTACTTCAATATTTCGACGGACGGGCAAGCAATGAAGAAAAAGAGCATTATTGGTAAGCTTCATTTTTTCTTCATTCAAAATCCAATGTTCAAACTGTTTTCTATAATCGCTTTCTTTGTCCCAATGACCGAAATATTGAAGAGACGCCCAACTTTTTGCAACAACAACGTCAGCATTTTTAAAAGTTTCATATTGGTCATGAGAAATTTTGACCGAGCCGCCTGCTAGCAAAGCTTTTTCTTGAGCCATTTTCAAAACATCACTATCAAGATCGAAACCAAGAGGATGAACAACGGTTACATTCATGCCAAAAAGCGCGGGCATCAGAAGCTGTGAATGAGGCGTCGCCAAAGGGAGCGCTTTTATATGAGGAGACCAAGTGAGTACGTACTTTTTCTTTTTTATATTTCCAAATGTTTCCTTCATCGTCATTACGTCCGCCATGGCTTGGCAAGGATGAAACATATTAGACTCCATATTGATAACGGGTTTCTCGGCATACGTCGCGAGCTTCGAAATGGCCTCATCTTGCTTTAATATTTCCCACGATGATATGCTGTTATGCCGTGATGCCGTAGTGACAAGTTCACTTTGTCGCAGCGCGATAACGTCGCTGTATCGAGAAATAACTTTTGCGCCTTCTTTGACATGTTCTTGCTTATCGCCATTCATCACGGCGCCATTTTTATATTCAAACTGCCATGAATTGCCGGCGTGCAAAACATTTACTTCACCTTTCATTTTTTTCATTCCTGATTCGAATGAAAGATGGGTTCGGAGCGACGGATTCGCGAAAATCAAGGTGAGCATTTTTCCAGAAAGATCAGGTATTTTTATGCCTTTTTTATATGACATTGCAAGATGTATAATTTTTTCTAATTCTTGCAATGAATATTCCGCGCCGGTAATAAAATTTTTTTTCATATTTTTTTGTTGATAAAAAAGGCATGCGTGCTCTCCATGCCATAAAGTTTGCAAAATCCCCGTGCTTCTTTGCCGCTCCATGAGCCGATTTTTTCACCATATATTCCGAATTTGGAACTCATGAGCGAGTATGGGCTTTTGAGAGAAGTAATCATGAAATTCCCTTTATGAATCTGAATCCCGACCTCGCCTTCAACATGAGCGTTTGCCGAATCAAGAAAAGCTTCTATGTTTCTCAGGAGCGGATCAAAATAAAGGCCTTCATGAATGAAATCACCGTATGTTGTTCCGAGAATACTTTTCCAAAAAATCTGTTTGGAAGTCAGAACAATTTTTTCGAGTTCGCCATGAGCTTTAATAAGAATTTTCAATCCAGGAGCTTCAAAGGCAATTCGGCCTTTTATGCCAATTATCGTGGTTCCAATATGATAATCTTTTCCAAATCCGTTCGCCGCGCCAATTTGATTAAGCTTTTTAATAATCTTTATTCCTGTCATTTTTTTTCCATTCAATCCAGTTGGAAGACCTTTTTGAAATTGAAGAGTAAAATATGCAGGTTCTTTTTTCCCCGAAGTTTTTACCGTGGGCCAAATTTCGTCTGGCAATTTCTGTTCTAAATTGAGCGTTTCCGCGCCTGAAATGGTAGTTCCCAGTAGACCAATATTGATCGAATATTTGCTCTTTTCGGTGTTGATATCAAAACCATTTTTTTGTAAAAATTCGACCTCCTGTTTTCGAGTCAAATTTTCATCTCGAATGGGCGCCACAATGACGACTTCAGGAATAAGGGCTTTGAGCGCGAGATCAAATCGAACTTGATCATTTCCTGCTCCAGTCGATCCATGCGCGACAATTTTTGTTTTTTCCAAATTCGCGATTGCCGCGACTTCCTCCGCGATCACATTTCTTTCTGGTCCAACGCAGGCTGGATACACGCCGCCTTTAAGATAATTGGCTTTAATGAGATAACTCGCGAAATATTTATAAAGCGTATTTTGAGCATCTTTTGTGTAATGCTTTTCAGATCCGAGCTGTTTCGCTTTTTTCTCAATTTGCTTCAATTGCTGAAATGAAAACCCGCCGGTGTTTACTGTTACCGTAATAACTTCGTATCCCTTCTCTTTAAGAAATGGAATGCAAAAACTGGTATCAAGACCACCTGAGAAAGCAAGGATGACTTTGTTCATAGAGATAAAAAAATGAAAATAAAAAAAACTCACGCCTCTGCACCTGTAGAACGATCTACAGATGAAGGAGCGAGAGTTTTTACTATTTTACAATATGAACTCCGCGGTACCATCCTTCTTTATCCCGATAGTATCGAGACCTTAGTCGCTTCTCTCCAAAATATGGAGGTGAAAGCGCGATGTTTGATAACGGACATCTTCCGGCGACGCCTACTTGCCCTAAGTTATTGAGGGCTTTCTTCGGCTGCTACCATTATTCAAGGCGCGTCAGTACAGTCTCTCCTGCCAGGCTTCCACCATCCCCGGCTCTCTCTAAGTGAGGGCTATACCTACTCTTCCTTGCGGTATTTAAAGCAAGATTTGAAAAGAACAACTACTTTAAAAGTAGTATATATTAACTTGTATAGATTTATGTCGCCGTTGTCAATAGATTTTTTTTACAATTTTCTAAAAACACCTTTATTTTCGCCATCGTTGATAACCAGTTGCCAAAATAGCCATTGCGAGAAATAAAAATAATTCTTTCCACGATAATCTTTTGCCAAACAAAGTCTCTTTCATAGCTTATTGATTTTGTCATTGAGCAAATGTTGCAGGTCGTCCAGACTTTTAACATTATTGATTGTTTCATCTGATAATAATAGTGCTGGTATTCCTTGTTTAAAAGAAAAAATTGCCGGCAAAGGCGTATCGGCTAATTTTGGATAACGAGCGGCAAATTCATCACGATGCAAAAATGCTTTTTCTGCATGTAATGAATTAAGAAAATTTTTCCATCCTCGTTGTATACTAAAATTACTATATGTAAGCTTACATAAATTACATGAATATGTAGCAGGCGAAATAATCTTGTGCGCATAATCGGTTAACTGATTAAATAAACCGGAATCGGCATTATACACAAACAAAAGTCTGAGGTTTGAGGACATAGAAAAAACCGTTATTTATCCATAGCCGGTCGCATATGCCACGGGCATAGATCACCGTGAATTTTATGATCTTCATAGGCCGATGTGGCAGCAACAGCCCCGGTTGCTGCGGCGGTAATATCTTGCTTAAAACCGTCGACGGCTTTAAATCCGGGATAATTTTCAATCCTTCCGGCAAGAGCCGTCTCCCCGCCGAAATTTTCGCCAATAACCAATAATTTCAGACGATAGCGTGCGGCATATACTGCCGCCGAGAGTCCGGCCGCGCCGGAACCGATAATAATAAGATCGTATAAGTCCATATTATTTTATGAACGATCGCCTTTGATAATTCCGCCAAGCCGCACAGGCATCATAATGAGGGCAAGGAGAATGTTAAAAAGGATAATAAAAATCCCGGTGAGTATTTTCCCAACGCCTACGAGTTTGAGACGAAGAAGTTCAGAAGGATAGTTTTGAATTTGAACCAATTGTTTGTTGAGTTCTGAATTATCGGGTGCTACTTCTCGCGTGGCTTTACTTAAAACAAAATAATCTGCTTGTAGCTGATGAAATTTGGCTTCTTCAACCGTCACTTGCCGGTGCATGTTCACTCCCTGCCATGCAAAAACCAGAGAGGCAACAAAGAGTATGAGCATAAAAAGCATCATGGGCATCATTTTTTTCATAGGAAAAATAAATTAAAGGATAAAAATGTTAATAAAAAACAGGAGAATGAATGAACTCGTGCCTGCTAAAAAATAAACAGGCAGAATCTTTCTCTCCTGGGAAAATATTTCTCGAACAATTATTGAAAATACTATCCCGCCGTAAATGGCAAGCAGGACTGTGGTTATCATTTCTGAAACGCCTATAAAGTAGGCGTATAAAAAACCCAATAGCGGCCATATTGAAAGAAATATTTTTTGAAGCTGGCTACACATTTTTTGGGAAGATTTTTTTTCATGAATGATATGAAAAGACAATTGTTCGATAAGTTCGTAGGAAAGCAAAATGCCAAGAAAAATAAATTCGGACAAAAGATTATTTCGCACTTGTGAAACAGCCAAAATACCTATGAGAACGTCCGAGAATGACATCGCCGTTTTTACGACTGTGTTTAATTCATTGGATTGTCGCTGGCTGTCTTTGTGTTGATATATGTGTCGGTGAAGAAAGAAAAATAAAATGAACGAGATGGGTAATATAAGAACAAGCAGTTTGTTGGTCTCATGGATTCCGGTATAGATGCTGTCAAGAAGCTCGGTGAATAAAGAAATAACTGTTGCCCCAATAACTACAGAGGTAATTTTTCGTCCGTAGCTGAGACAAGCGAGACAAAAACGATCTTCAAAATACTTTAATACGCTCATCAAACAAATAAAGACGATAACGACTGAGATGTTGTTCATGGTTATTTTTTGAAAAGCCCCTCCGAATTGAAGAGTGGCCTATTTACTCATTGTTCCTTAAAGCAGCATTGTCCTGCCTCTTTTCCTGACCCGCAGGAGCACGGTTGTTTTGCCATGCAGCAAGAACCTGCTTTCTTACCGCTTCCGCAGCCGCACTGTTGATCGAGCTGCTGTTGTTGTGACTGTTCCATAGAAATAAAAAGTTAAAAAAATAAAAAGTATTTTAGGAATTCTTGAGCGGACACTTTTGACTCCCATAACTACAGAATACACAACAATCGCCGTCTTTCGCCTTTATAACTCTACCACATTCATTGCACTTATAAAAAGGAACGCATGAGTCTGTAGGGATTTCAGCAGTTTGAGAGCCACCACATGATGGACAGGTAAGTGTTGCTTGTACATTTGGCATAGGGAAAAAATTATTGAATAAGAGAAAGGATGTCTGATTCACTGATATCGCCGGGAATAACTCGAATAAGATTTCCATTTTTATCAATAAGAACGTGAACATTCGCGTAATTCATTTGATACAGGCTTGCGGCTTGTCCAGAAGAATCAAGAGCGATTGGAAACGAGATATTTTTTGAGGAAATGAAATCTTGCGCATCACTTTCGCTTTCTCCAAGATTAACGCCGATTACTTCAACACGATCTTTATATATTTGATAAAACTCGTTCAGTTTTGGCATGTCTCTGCGGCAATTTGGACACCATGATGCCCAAAAATCGAGAATAACCGGTTTTTTACCACGATAATCTGATAGTTGAATGTTACCGCCTCCAAGTTTTGTCAAAGAAAAGTCCGGTGCGAGTTGAGTGGTGTCTTTGTTCTCCGCTTCAGAAACTTTTGATGGTGATTTTTCCGCAACTTGAAGCGTGTTTGTCTCTGTATTTGCGATAAAACTGTTTCCATTTGATGATAAGGAGAATGAGACGATAGCAACGCCAATGACAAGAAGAACCGGAATAATAATTTTTTTCATAAGAATGGGTCAAAGATAATTAAGTATTTTTTCATAATTCACGAAATCAAAGAATCGGTAAAAAAAGCCGATCCATGCAGAAAGTTTATTGGTAAGAAGGACGAACCCTAGAACCACCAAAAATATGCCACCCATGATAGAAATAACATTAAGATATTTGCTGATTTTATTAATATGTGCCGAAGCGCTGCCGATGCCAAAGGCAACGAGTAAAAACGGAACCGCGAGACCTAACGAAAAAACGCTGAGCAGTAATGCCCCCTGTCCTACTGTGGTTGATGCCGATGCCAGTAATAAAATAGAACCAAGAATTGGTCCGACACAGGGAGTCCAGCCAAACGCAAATGTTGCTCCAAAAATAAATGAACTCAACGGGTGTCCTGGTGTTAAAAATCTTCCGACTGATATACGTTTTTCGCTTTCGAGAAATTTGAAAAGAGGTAATTTAAAGAGTCCGACCATGTATAGTCCGAAAAAAATAACGATAATCCCTCCTATTTGAGCGAGTCGCGCACGATAGGGCGCAAGCGCGAGACCTCCTAATCCCGCCAGGGTTCCGAGAAGAATGAACACCCCGCTAAACCCGAGAATAAAAAAAACGCCATTAAGGAAAATTTTCCACCGCGCATGTTTGAGTTGCAATGGATCACGAATTTCATTCAGCGAGACTCCGCTGATGAATGCTAAATAGCCGGGAACGAGTGGCAACGTGCACGGAGCAAGGAAGGTGAGAATACCTGCAATAAAAGAAGGAATGATAAGATTTGTATCCATGGGTGATTACGGCATCATTTTAATAAATTTTTGCATGAACGGATCTTTTTTGTTAAGCATATAACAAACCACTTGCCCCATTCGCTCTCTTACTAAGAGTCCGCTTTGTTCAAGGATTTTTAATTGCTGTGAAGCGGCAGGAACTGTTTTTTTGCATACCTTTGCCACATCGGTAACACATACTTCATGCTGCAAAAGCAGTAATTGAAAAATATAGAAACGGCAGGGATCCCCGAGTGCAGAAAAAATTTGCGGAAGACGCGCATCGTAATTTTTGTACAGGTGCTTTCTAATTTTTTCTATTTGCTTTTTCGACAACATGAGCATATTCTTATTAAGGATTTGCTTAATTGCTTAAAGCTTACCTCTCCTTAGCAATCCATGTCAATAAAAATCATTTAAAGAAGGAATTATTCGTGATTCTCACTTTAGTCCGCTTGATTCAAGATAAATGAAAGAAAAAATAAAATTCAAGCTCGATTTATAAATTTTTATTTTTTAATTTTTTACTTTATGAAAACGATTACCATCTATTCAACTCCTACATGCGGGTTTTGCAAAATGCTTAAAGCATTTTTGCAATCACAAAGTATTCCCTATACCGATCACAACGTGGCGGATGACGAAAAGGCGGCTTTTGAAATGCAGCAAGTTGTTCCTGGAAATATGAGCGTTCCTGTTGTTGTTTTTAACAAGGGGGAAAAAGATCAAGAAATACAGCTGGGATATGACCAGAAAAAAGTCGAAAAAGCTCTCGGGCTTTAATGGAAATTATTGTAAAATAACATTATGAAGAAAATAATATTTTTCGGACTCGGGGGAGTTGCGACCGTTATGGCGCAGTGCTTTTATGAATTATTCAATAATTCGCATGAGAAAGTACAATTTGTATTTGTAGTTCGTAATAAGATAAAGGCAAAAAAAAATCTTCTGCACATGAGGGATGTGTTTGCGGTATCGAGTTTTATCGAGGTCAAAGAATTTTCACAGGTGGTTGAAAATATCAGCGCGTACCGTTCCCAATTTTCAGGCGCGATTGGCATTATGAATACTTCGGTGCCTGATTTTAACGATATTCTTTTAAAACTCGCATCAATGTTAGGGATACATTATTGCGATATGGCATCTGATATGTATAACAAGAAAACGCTTGCGACTCTTCGATTTGGACAGGAAAGTTACGACGCGGTCTTTAAAAAGAAAAACATTTTCGGCCTGATAAATGCCGGAATTTCTCCAGGAGTTACAAACTTTCTCATCGGTGAAAAAATGCTGGATTGCGACGATAAGTGCAGGATCAAAATCGGGAGCGTAAACCTCTACCTTCTTGAGAATATTCGTTCAAGTGAAATCGTTTTTTCATGGTCTCCTCAAGTGGCTTTCGATGAACTTGAGCAGAAGCCAAGATTTTTTGAAAACAAAAAATTACACACGGTTGAACCATTTTCTCATTCAATGGAATATGAATTTCCACATTTTAAAGAACCAGTTGAACAGTATCCGCTCTATCAGGAAGAAATACTATCCCTGCATCAAACATTTCCGCAGATAGCTTCGATTAAAGTCTATACAGGAGGCAGCGAGGTGGAACTTGTTAAAAGCCTATACCAGCTGAATCTTCTTTCAAAAAATGATCCTGTGTGCAAAGAAGCGGGAATCTCGGTTGAGGCGATTGTGAGAAACGCTGTTCCCAAAATGAAAACTCCAGATGAGATGGAACAATTGGTGCGAAAAGGAGTAATAAAAACTGCACAATTTGCAGCTATGGCAGAGATTACAAAAGATGATGTTGTTGAAGTAACTGGTCTTAGTTTCCACCGCTACAAGGATTTGTTGAATTCTCCGTACAGAGGAGCTACGTACATATCATATCCCACTGGCATTGGCGCCGCGGTCATGTTTTATTACACGCATAAGGCATGGAAGCAAAATCGCAAAAATGTAAACGGCATTATTCGCGGAGAGCAGTTACCGATGAAAATAGGTCCGCATTTATCTGAAACGATGAAATTGGAACTCACTAAATTTGGCATTGATTTTGTTTCACACGTGCACTCGTTGAAATTTGTGGAATAAATGCGCATTAGGCAGTGTTAAGAAGCCAACATTTAACCACCCCACCATGAAGTATAAGCATTTGAGCGCAGAGCAAAGCGGAACGAAATCAGATTTTGTGATAATTGAGGTTTTCATCTATTGGAGATTGAAATTTCGGATTATAAGATTTTTGGGATATAGGTAAAAACGGGTTGCTAGAAATTTTCCAGGAAATAATCAATCATTTGCTTTCTTCGTTTTTTAGAGATGCCACGATGAATAAGTATTTTTTGTTTTAGGTGTGCAAATAAACCGTCACAATGATTAGTGGTATTTGGAATTTGCAATCTCGATTGTTTTTGGAAGGTGAAGAGATAAGAGAGATTTGTACACAGAGATCGATAAGCGCTACGTAGCCTGCGGTGTGTGTAGTGCCAGCGATTAGTTTCTTCAATAAGGCTTTTTTCTTTTAGAAAATCTCCGTATTTTACATGCCATTCATCTAAATCTCGAGTAAACTCTGCTTCGTAGGTCTTTGTAAGATTCAGTGTAATTTTCCTCAAATCTCTAGCTGCTTCCGTTTTGGCTTTACCGGGAATATAGCGCTTCACAATCTGGATTTGGTGGAACTGGCACATCTGGATAGGAATCCCAGGATATTTGTGCATAAGAAGCTGTATCACGCCACGTCTGCCATCTATCACAAAGGCACTGAAGCGGTATTCCATTGCGTTCAGTTGCATTAACAAATATTCATACTCCCGAATACTTTCAGAGCCAATTTCTCGCCAAACAAGCACTTTTTCCAGGTTTCTAGACATCAAAATACCATAGCCTCTCCC
>JACPHH010000020.1 GCA_016188705.1 Candidatus Peregrinibacteria bacterium
GTCACAACCTTGCCGAGCCGTTTTTATGACGAAAAAGATAGAACTTGATGAAAATGCAACTTTTCTTTTCTTGAAATTAAAATCAAAACTTGGCAAAAATTTGAGCGACAAAGAATTTTTAAAACTCATTTTGGAAGAACGAGAAAAACAAGAATTTTCTCAGAAACAAGGAAAAATTACCGACAAAACAGCGTTATCAAAAAGTGTCACCGGTGATACTTTGAACCGACAGATCAAACAGTCTGATGAAAAGAATTGTTTCCTCGCGGCAGACAAAATAAGAGTGGCAGACAATGTAAAAGCAGCAGATAATGTAAAGGCGACAGACAATGTAAAGGCGACAGACAATGTAAAGGCGGCAGGCACGATAAAAACAAAAGAAATTGCTTCCCGCTATATTCCCGTCAGTAAAAAACGCGAAGTCATTGCTCAAACAAATGGAAAATGTATTTACCCGAATTGCCATTCGCCATATGAAGTTTTGCACCATGTTTACCGCTACAGTGAAAGCAAAACCCACGACTCCATCATTCCGCTTTGCAAAATTCACCATGAATTCGCGCACCATAACTTGATACGCAATGAAACCCTCAAAACAGACGCGTGGCGAATATCGCTTCGGAAAGACCCTGTGGCAGAAATTTCACAGGCGGATTTTTTATACCGAAAATATAAACAAAAAATAGTGGTCTAAATTTTCGTCAGATTACGCTGGAGGGATTGAGTAGGCGGGTTAAAAATGAGGCAGAGTTTCGCGAGACTTAAGCGAAGGGGTGGCGACTCCCGTTTGAACACATAGCAAAGCGTAGCGAAAATGGAGGCCCCTCCCTCTTTTATCTGAATAAAAAGCAACAGCGTGGCAAGTATATTTTTTTGTACTTTGTGAAAGTTGATATTTTATGGTATAATTATATGATTTTTAAATAAGAATTGTATGGGAGAAGTGAGTCCAGACAGAGTTGATTTAAGTGCAAATGTGTCAAGCTCTGAAATAGAAAAAAGAACATTACTACCAGGACAATCAGAAATTGCTCAACCTAATCATGGTGGATTTTCTCACTCGAATCTAAGAATGGCTCAAAATGATATGGCTGATGATGCGCTTCGGGGTGGGGATGGAGCTGAGGTAATTGCGCGGACAATCAATGGAGCTGAAGTTGGAACTGAGGTTGGAACTGGAACTGGAACTGGAATTGGAATTGAAGCCAGTGTAGAGCCGCTTTTTAAAGAATCGCAATCTGACGTAAATAAACTTCAAGATACAGGTTTGAAAGATTTTACCGTTGATCATTGTTATAAAGATCTTCGTCCTGGCGAATTTCCTTCTTTAAAAGCAGTTCCTACTGAAATGTGGTTTGGAAAAGACGCAGGAAGTCAGCGAGGTTTGGATTCGATTTTAAGTCCTGACACTTATCAACAGTTGGCGCGACTTGGTATTCGTTCCGATTTGAAAATTTTTAATGAGGCGCGCAAAGACGAATCTCAAAAGGAACCAACGGCTGAATCTCAAAAAGTATCTCAAAATAGATCGAGGGATGAGCTTTATCTTTCTTTTAATGATCGAGTTTTGCGAAAAGCCATGAATGACATTTTGACCACTTATTGCGCGAATAATGCTGTTGGAGAAGTTTCTGATTCGAAGCTTCAAAGTCAAGGTTATCAGTTTTTGAATGATTTTTTGGCAACGCGATTTTCTCGATTAGAAGATGGACTGAAAAACAAATTTTCTTCAGATTTTTCTACGGGAGTTGGAAATCCGGATATTTTGCGCCAACGCGTTTTACAATTTTCCAATGAAACGGGTCTCAAGTTTGTCGATGAAGCTGGAGTTCTTCATTATCCAGGGCTTGTTCAGTTTCTTTCTCTTTCCGATGAAGCGTTGACAGTAAAAATCGATCAATTTTCGAACCACGTGACAAGTGATCCCGAAATTTCATTACCCGCGGTGAAGGCTATGACTGCCAATCAACAAGAAATTCAAACTTTTATCGATGCGGCGGAACAGCAAATTCCTTCAGGGTGGTCTCAACGAATTGGTCGATGGTTTGCCTCTTTTGTGGAATTGTTTAAACATTTTAAAGGTTTTCTTGAAGAAAGCACCAAAGAATTCAGCCCTCAAAAGTTACTCAAGGCGCCTTATTTAAAGGAACGAAATGAGCTTCTTGAGGCTTTGAATAAACGATTACATGGTATTTTTAGCAATGATACGGATAAAAAGTTCGATTCACGATATTTTTTACAATCGAATCGCGCGCAAAATACATTTTTTACGAATTTATTTAAAAAAAGACACGCTGATGAATCGATTGATGCTTTTGTAACACGATGCGTTACCGACGATGAAGTTACAAAATTGCATGAATCATCGAAAACAGTATCGGATTTTTATCCCTATTTAAAGGAATCCTTTGACAAAGAAGCTCCGCCAAAAAATTCTGACTCATCGAGTTTAGCGGCTGCCTAATCGAAAATAGGGATTGAAAAAGTATACACCTGTATTTTGCAAAGTTTGTAACGAAAATCTGTTTTTATTAAGGCTCATTAAGGAAAAAATCGTATGATACGATTTTTCCATTTCTTTATAAAAATAAAAATTCGCTCTGTTGACTTTTTTTTAAGTATCGGTAAAAATAGGTTGCAAAAATTGTATGGATTTATGAAACTACTTACATTTTTTGGGCATTTTTTTAGAAAATTTATATTAAAAAAAAATAAATGGCTGAGATGAACCTCGAAATTCATATCCCTCCAAAAAGTATTTTTTCCATTGGCGAGATTTCCATTACTAACACAATGATCACCATGTGGATTGTCATGGTTTTGCTTATCGGCCTCGCGCTTCTTATTCGTTATCGGTTGAAATATTTGCCTGCTGGTTTTCAAAATTTTGTTGAATGGGCGCTTGGCGGACTGTATGATTATTCCGCGGAAATTGGAGGAGAAACGGCTAAAAAACATTTTTCTTTTTATATTACTTTTTTTCTTTTTATTTTATTTTCCAATTGGCTTGGGCTTGCTCTTGGAGTTATAGCGGAAGAATCGGGATTTTTACGGGCTCCGACCAGTGATCTTAATTCCACCCTTGGCTACGCGATTATTGCGTTTTGTTATTTTGAATATCAGGGAGTGAAGGCTCATGGATTTTTTGGCTACCTCGGCCATTTTTTTAATTTCAAAGCCATTATTCAAAAAGGTTTTCTCGGCCTTATTGATTTTTTTGCGGGAATACTTCACATTGTTTCTGAGCTTATTCGTCCAACGGCTCTTTCACTTCGTCTTTTTGGAAATATTTTCGGAGGTGAAATCCTTCTCGCGGTTTCATTTCTTCTTTTTAAAGCTTTTGTTCCGGTTCCTTTTATGATTTTGGAAGTTATTGTCGGAGTTATTCAGGCTTTTGTCTTTTCTACGCTTTTTCTTGTGTTTACTGTTCTTAATACGGCTCACGCTGAAGAACACTAAAAATTTTTTTTCACATTTTTTATTTTTTAATTTTTTTTTATGATTATCGGAAGTTATGGTCCAGCGATTACCATGGCGGTTGGCGTTATGATGCCGGCTCTTGCCATCGGTCTTATTGGCAGCAAAGCCATGGATTCTATCGCTCGTCAGCCGGAAGCGAGTTCCAAGATTCAGACAAATATGATCCTTTCGATTGTGTTTGCCGAAGGTCTCGGAATTCTTACTTTCGTGATGGCTCTTCTCCAGCTCAGTAAAGCTTAACCATTTTTCGTTATGTCTTTTATTCCTCCCGCGTTTGCAGAGAATCAGGAAGAAGTTTCTTTGCCTGTCGCGGAAAATCAGATTTCAGAAGCTCGTGAAAAAGCTCAACCTTTGGAGACTCGTGAAGAAATTCGGGAAAATTCGCCTTCCGAAGAGGATGGCGGTGTTTCGATTCAGCCTTCCACTGTGGCTTTTCAGGCCTTGAATTTTCTTATTTTGCTTATTCTCCTTCATAAAATTCTCTATAAGCCGCTTATCAAGCTGTTGGAGGATCGCGCGAAGCGGATTCGGGAGGGGGTTGAAAATGCCGTCAAGGCCGACGAGATGCTTCAATCGTCTGAAGAAACGCGAAAAAATATGTTGAAGCGCGCTCAGGTCGAGAGCAATGAAATGATTGAAAAAAGCAGAAAGGCGGGAGAAGAAACGCGGGAAGGAATTATTCAAAACGCTCAAGCCGAGGCCGAAAAAATAATGCAATCGGAAAAACAAGCCATTGAACGGGAAAGGGTAAAAACCATTGAGGGTCTTAAAAATAACGCTATCGATCTCGTCGTTCAAATAGCTGAAAAAGTTCTTCGGGAAAAAATAGATGCAAAAAAAGATCAATCGCTCATCCGTGAATCTTTGGAGCATTATCAAGGTATTTAGTCATTGGAGATCATAATCGAGACGAATCATAAACAAATTTTAGTACTTCGTCCTTATTCGTTCGATTGAGTATTATAAACAAAATGAGACATGAATAAGGTTAAAAAATTGAGTCCCTTTTATTTCAGTAATTTTATAGATTTCAATGAGGCAGAATCTCCATATACAGCTTGCTAGAACGCTTTTGCGCTCCGCCGAGGCTCATAAACAGGATGACATGGTTCTCGATGAGCTTGTTGGAATTGAAAAACTTTTGAAAGATGATGAATTTCGTCGTCATCTTCACGCGCTTTCTCGCGGAGACATTGAAACGATTCAGTCCATTCTCCAAAAAGCCTTTGAAGGTATTTCTGACGTGCTTCTTCGATTTTTAGCTTTTATCCTGAGTCATCGACTTTTTTCTCTTTTTCCAAGTGTTATTCGTTCTTATAAAAAAACGTACTTTGAAAAGCACGGCATACGCGACATTCGCATTGTGACGGCGCGAGAGCTTTCTTCCGATGAAAAAAAGAAGGCATCTTCGCAATTTGAAACCCTTTTGAGCGGAAAAACTTATCTTACGTTTGATATTGATTCGGACATTATTGCCGGTATTCAAATTTTTGAAAATAGCACTCTTACCGATTATTCTTCTCGTGCTCTCCTTATGAAAATACGGAAGGAACTTTCACTTAGAACTTATCCATAAATATGTATTCTACTGCAATCTGCAAATTTTTGCTGCAAACGTTTCATCGCTCCTCAACGTATCTTTTTTTGATACGTTTTCGTCGCGAATTCAACGTTTTCGCTCAAAATTTGCAGATTTCGTGACGAATCCCTATTCATGGATAAGTTCTTACATTTTTTTAATTTTATATTTATGGAATTTGATGCTCAACGTGTTATTCAATCACTTCAAAAACAACTTGAGGGCGTAGACTTAACCCCTTTGTCCGTCGGTATTGGCCATATTACACTTTTGGGTGATGGCGTTGCTGAAGTGAGCGGTCTTCAGGACGTGAGAATGGGGGAAATGGTGGAATTTCCAGGCGATACTTTCGGGATGGCTATCAATCTTGCGTTTGACACGGTCGGTTGTATTCTTTTTAGTGAAGGAAAACATTTGAAAGAAGGAGATATCGTAAAACGGACTCAGCGCCTCATGGAAGTGCCTGTTGGCGCAGAGCTGAAAGGAAGAGTGGTTAATCCTCTGGGTCAGCCTATTGATGGAAAAGGTCCCCTGCAAGCGAAAAATTTTCGTCCCATTGAACATAAAGCGGAAGGCGTTATCCATCGCCGGTCAGTAAATACTCCTCTTCAAACGGGAATTAAGGCTATTGATGCCATGATTCCCATTGGCCGCGGACAACGCGAACTTATTATTGGAGATCGGCAAACAGGAAAAACGGCTATTGCCATTGATACGATTATCAATCAAAAAAAGGAAAGCGTTCATTGTTTTTATGTGGCTATCGGCCAGAAACAATCGACTATTGCCAATGTGGTTCATACGTTGGAAGAGGCTGGCGCTATGGAATATACGACTGTTATCGCGACTTCCGCGGCGGATCCTGCTTCGCTGAATTTTATCGCTCCTTATTCCGGTTGCGCCATGGCGGAAGACGTTATGTATGGCGGAAAAGATGCCCTTATTGTCTATGATGATCTTTCGAAACATGCTTGGGCTTATCGTGAAATTTCACTTCTTTTAAGACGGCCGCCTGGCCGAGAAGCGTATCCCGGAGATATTTTTTATTTGCATTCCCGGCTCCTTGAACGCGCTTCGAAACTTTCCGATGATTTGGGAGGAGGATCGATTACCGCGCTTCCAATTATTGAAACGCAGGCTGGTGACGTTTCAGCCTATATTCCGACCAATGTGATTTCGATTACTGATGGCCAAATTTATCTTGAAACTGAGCTTTTTAACGCAGGCAAACGTCCTGCCATCAATGCCGGCCTTTCGGTATCGCGAGTCGGTGGTTCCGCTCAAATTCCGGTTATGAAAAAGGTTGCTGGAACGCTTCGTCTTAGTCTTGCCCAGTATCGCGAACTTGAAAGTTTCGCGCAGATCGGTTCGGATCTCGATCCTCAAACAAAGGCTTCTCTTCATCGAGGGCAGCGAGTCGTGGAAGTTTTGAAACAACCGCAGTATCGGCCACTTTCCGTCGTAAAACAGATTGTTATTATTTATGCCGTCAATAATGGTATTCTCGACGATATTTCATTAGAAAAAATCGCGGATTTTGAGCAAAAACTTCAACAGTATATTGAGACGAAGTATAAAAATATTGAAGAGATTTTAAAATCCAGCAAGTCATTTACTTCTGAAATCGAAAAAGATCTTCGTGCCGCGATTCTTGAATTCAAACAGGGTTGGACTCAATAATTTAAAAAAATAAAGAGACATGGCATCACTTCGCGAAATAAAACTTAGGATTCGCACCATTAAATCGACTCAAAAAATTACCAAGGCCATGGAAATGGTCGCGGCGTCGAAAATGCGTCGCGCTCAAACGCAGGCGCTTCGAGGCCGCGCTTACATGAACAAACTTACGGAAATGATTGCCAGACTCGCTTATTACAGCCAGCCGTCTTTGACACATCCTTTTTTAACGCAAAAATCTGAACTTAAAAATGTTACTTATATTTTATTAACATCAAATCGTGGTCTTTGCGGAGCCTATAATACCAATGTGATTCGATCGATGCTCGAACTTTTGGCGGAAAAAAATGAAACTGAAGAATTGGTTATTACGGTTGGTTCTAAAGGGCGTCAAGCCATGGAGCGCATTGGCAAGCGCTTGCTGGCTGATTTTGAAAAAATATCCGATCATCCTTCTTATGTGGATACTTTGGGTATCAGTCAAATTATTATGGACGATTTTTTGTCAAACAGGGTGCAGCAGGTTTTTCTCGTTTATAATCATTTTTATTCAACGCTTCTGCAAAAACCCGTTGTGAAAAAACTTTTGCCTGTTGAGCCTGATCGAGATATTGCTCAGGGTTTGCAACCATTGGAATATATTTTTGAACAGGATCGAAGCATGCTTCTTGATGAAGTTTTGAAAAAATATATTGAAACGAGTGTGTATCAGACGATTTTGGAATCGCTTGCCGCGGAACAAAGCGCCCGAATGATGGCCATGCGCCAGGCTTCGGACAATGCCAGCGAAATTGTTGAAAATCTTACACTTCATTATAATAAAGCCCGCCAGTCAAAAATCACGACTCAAATTTTGGAAGTCGTTTCGGGCAGTAAACGTTAGTATTTATGAAACCTCTGAAAAACATCTTTTCGACCGCAAATGCAAAGATTTGGCTGCAAACGCTTTACTCCTCCTTTATATTTCAAAATTCGCGTTCAAAGTATTTCATTTCTTAACTTTTTATTTTTTATATGGCAAAAGGTAAAGTTTTACAAATTATAGGTCCGGTTGTTGATTTTGAATTTCCAGCAAAGGAACTTCCCAAACTTTTAGAAACTGTTGAAATTTTGCTTGGCGGAAAAAGACTTGTGGTCGAAATTCAGCAGCAGCTCGGCGATAGTCAAGTGCGCGGGATTGCCATGGATTCAACCGACGGACTTGTTCGCGGGCAGGAAGCGATTTCAGTAGGGAAGGCAATTACGGTTCCTGTAAGCGAAAAAGTGCTTGGCCGGCTTTTGAATGTCCTTGGAGAGCCCATTGATGGACTTGGACCTGTTGAAGGTGATCGATGGGAAATTCATCGACCTATTCCTGAATTTACGAATCAGTCGCGACAAACGGAAGTTTTTGAAACAGGTCTTAAAGTTGTTGATCTTGTTTGTCCTTTTGCTAAGGGTGGTAAAGTGGGTCTTTTTGGAGGAGCGGGAGTGGGTAAAACGGTTCTTATTCAGGAACTTATTCGAAATATTGCCACGGAACATGGCGGTTATTCGGTTTTTGCGGGAGTAGGGGAACGAACTCGTGAAGGAAATGATCTTTGGGTTGAAATGAAAGAGTCAGGGGTTATCAATAAGACCGCCTTGGTTTTCGGACAAATGAATGAACCGCCTGGCGCTCGTTTGCGCGTTGCTTTGACGGCTCTCACGGTCGCTGAATATTTCCGTGATGTTGAAAAACGGGACGTGCTGCTTTTTATTGATAATATTTTTCGTTTTTCGCAGGCAGGATCTGAGGTTTCGGCTCTTCTTGGACGTATGCCATCCGCCGTGGGCTATCAGCCTAATTTGGCCACGGAAATGGGAGCTTTGCAGGAACGTATTACTTCAACGAAAGATGGCTCGGTGACTTCGGTTCAGGCTATTTACGTGCCGGCGGATGATCTCACGGATCCGGCTCCTGCAACGACTTTCGCGCATTTGGACGCCACGGTGGTGCTTTCGCGAGCTCTTTCTGAGCAGGGGATTTATCCTGCGGTTGATCCGCTTGATTCCACTTCGCGCCAGCTTGATCCTCATGTTGTCGGGCAACAGCATTATGATACCGCCCAGGAAGTGAAGCGGACTCTTCAGCGTTATAAAGATTTGCAGGATATTATCGCCATTCTCGGTATTGATGAATTGTCGCAGGATGATAAAATGCTTGTGGCTCGGGCTCGAAAAATTCAGCGTTTCCTTTCTCAGCCTTTTTTCGTCGCTGAACAGTTTACGAATATTTCCGGCCAGTATGTGAAAATTAAAGATACTATTCGAGGTTTTCAGGAGATTATTGAAGGAAAACATGATGATCTCAATGAGCAGGATTTTTATCTTGTCGGCACCATTGAACAAGCGCGTGAAAAGCATGAAAAAGCTCTTTTGTCAGCTAAAAAGTAAATTTGACATGAAAAAGGATTTGATTATTGAAAGAGACTTGTTCGTGGAAAGAAATTTATTTGTGGAAAGGGATTTGATTGTTGAAAAAAAATGTTCATGGAAAGGGATTTGATTGTTGAAAAAAAATGTTCATGGAAAGGGATTTGATTGTTGAAAAAAATTTGTTCGTGGAAAGGTATTTATTTTTGGAAAGATATTTATAGGCGAAAAATTATTTGAAAAATTTTTTATGTTTCATCTCACTATTGTCACGCCGGAAGATACCGTGTATGAACGTGACGTAAAAATGATTGTCGTTCCCGGCCAAAGCGGTCAATTTGGTATTTTGCAGAATCACAGGCCTGTTATTTCCAAGCTCACCATGGGCGGTGTTAAAATAACCCAGGAAAATGATTCTGAAGAAATGTTTTTTCTTAGTGGCGGTTATCTTGAATTTCGTGATAATAAGGCGACGATTCTCGCTGATCTTGTGGAAAATATCGAAGCCATTGCTTTGGAAAAAGCTACTGAGGCCCGAAAAAACGCTGAAGAACTTCTCAAGACGGCGAAGGATGATGTTACTCGTGAAAAGATTCTTTATGAACTTCGCCTCCAGACCATGAAGGAGAAACTTGCAAATTTACGCGAGTATCGTAAGCAGAGATGAGCTCAGTGGAGCAGTGTTCCATAAGCGACGAGCAACAAAAAAGACGGATATTTTTTCCATCTGTAAACATTTTATGTGAACATTGCCTAAAGTGAAGGCGCGCGCTATCTATTTTTAATCCAAATATTTTTCTTCGTACCACTCACTATCTTCTGGATAGTTTTCGTCGATTGTGCCGGGAAAAAATGATTCTTCGCGTGCAATCGTACCCACATTTTCCATGAGGTGTTGAAAACGAAACGAAAGTTCGTGAACAAAGGTTGTAAGAGTTTTTTTCATTTTTTTATTTTTTGTTCTTTTTATTCTAACATAATTTTTTTTTAGAATCAAATTTATTTTTTTGTATCAAAAATGGGTCTCTTATGAAAAGGATTGAATTTGGAAGGAGTTTAGCCAATAAATGTGATTAAAATGTTTTTATAAAGGTGTCGAATAGAAAGGTGGTATCGATTGGTCCTGGCGTTGCTTCGGGATGAAATTGCACCGCTAAAAAAGGTAATTTTTCATGTTTGATGCCTTCCACGGTATGATCATTCGCGTTTTCAAACCATACTTTCCAGCCTTTTGGCAGGCTTTTTGGGTCAACGGCAAAGCCGTGATTTTGCGAGGTGATATAGGCGCGGCCGGTTTCGAGATCAATGACGGGCTGATTTTGCGAACGATGTCCGTATTTGAGTTTGAAGGTTTTTCCGCCCGCGGCTATGGCGAGGATTTGATTTCCAAGACAAATGCCGACAGTCGGTATTTTTTTATTGAGGCAGGTTTGAATGAGCCGATGCGTTTCTTTGATAATAGCTGGATCTCCTGGTCCATTCGCGATAAAAACGCCGTCAAATTTTATTTTTTGTTCGAAAAAATCATAATTCCACGGCACTCGGTAGACCGTGATATTTCGATTGAGAAAATTTCGTATGATAGTATGTTTTATTCCGGTGTCGATAATGATGACTTTTTTCCTCCCACTTTCATAGAGTATCGGTTTTTTTATGCTCACTTCGGCAACGACGTTATGGGTATTCGGATCGTAGAATTCGGTATTTTTTTCATCGATGGTTGTTGGATTTGAGGTGTCTGCCCGATTTGTGGTGGTTGTTTTATTTGTGGCTGTTGAATGTATGGTTGTCGGAGTTGACCTGATTGATTGATGCGTGATGGTTGCATTATTGGTGTTCGACGGGACAATTTTTCCGAGCATGGCGCCTTTTTCACGAATTTTTTGCGTAAGCATTCGCGTGTCAATGCCTGAAATTCCTGGAACATCGTATTTTTTGAGCCAATCCGAAAGACTGCCATTCGCGCGCCAGTGGTGATAATTTCTTGAATACTCTGTTACGATAAGTCCCTGAATTTGCGCTTTTTCGCTTTCAAATGCTTCGGAGAGATGTTGTTTGATGATTTTTTCGTTCGGTATCCCGTAATTTCCTATCAGCGGATAAGTGAGAATGAGAATTTGTCCTTTATAAGAGGGGTCGGTGAAAGTTTCAGGATAACCGACCATGCCTGTATTGAAAACGACTTCGCCTGACTTAGGCATTTCGGCTCCGAAACTTATGCCCTCGTATGAAGAGCCGTCTTCGAGAATGAGCCTCGCTTTTTTTGTTTGATGTCTCGGGTGAAGTAGCATGATATGGCAGAGAATTGTGGAATGACTCAAGATTGTGCGTTTGTATCGTATATTTTTTTATAAAAAAGGGCAATTTATAATTTTTTTTTAGTGGATAATTGTTATTTTTCATGCTATCGTTCCATTTTTTGAAATCATTATAGGTTTATAGGTAAAAAAAAATATTTTTTTCAATTGTGGTAAAATTAAACAAGTAATTATTTTAAAAATGTTCAAAATGAAAAAATCAGTAAGCTCAAAAAAAAATGCATACTCAAATAATGTTCAAAAAAAACAAATAAAAATTTGGCATGTAATTTTTGTTATCATTATTATCGTTGGAGCGACATTTGCAATAAAAATGGGCGCATTGTTGAATTTTCGGACAGCCGTACTTCCTTCTTTGAATTCTTTTGATCGAGTTCCATCAAATATTAGTACACACAATCTTACTGATGAAGGAAAAAAATTTCTACAAAAATGGCAAAAGGAACAAAAAAAAATGATCTCGCTCTCGAACAAAAAGCTTTCAAAAGTAGCTAGAACTTGTAAAAATAATACATCGTTTCTTGATCAAAGTATTTTACCAAGGTCTTCATCAACTCAACCTTTGCCTACGAATATTCAAGAAAGCGGTCTCTATGGTGATTGCCAACTCAACACCATTGCAGACCCACAATGGGTTGGAACTTCTGAGGATCAAGGAATCGGTCAATCCATTGTTCTCAACGGCGATTATAATGGAGATGGTTTCGATGATGTCGTTATAGCGATAGAGGATTATTATCATCTTACTGGAGGAGAGGTTTATATTTTTAATGGCCCAATCGATGAGAAGGGAATAGTGAATATTACAGAAGCAAATTATACTTTCCACGGAATTACCAATGATGATAACGCGGGGTATACAATAGACAATGCTGGAGATGTTAACGGAGATGGATACGATGATCTTTTAGTGAGTGCGTTTTCCGCAGATAATCTCGCAAAAAATGCTGGCGCTGTGTATCTTCTTTTTGGTCCTTTTGAGGAAAATGGAGATTTCAGTCAAGCCGATGTCACTTTTTTAGGAGACCATGAATACGGGCTTGCTGGCGCTTTTATAAAAGGTGCCGGTGATGTGAATAAAGATGGATATAGTGACATCCTTATTACCGCAAGTACATTCACCAGAGAATCTCCTGCAAATAGCGGAGTAGTATATTTGTTTTACGGTGGTCCGAATCTCCTTTCTTCGTATCAAGTTTCACAAGCCGATGCTGTTTTTCTGAGTCAATATCCTGGCGAGTGGGATTTTTTAGGATTTTCTCTTGATTCACTCGGAGATATGAATCAAGACGGATATGACGATATTATTATTGGGGATATGCAAAGCTTTAAAACTATTCTCGACGGCATGGCTTCTCTTTATTACGGTCCCATAGAAAGAGGTACTCATTACATTGAAGATGCAAAGTCGATTTTTATCGGTGAAGAGAATGATTTATTCGGAGCTTCAATTAATGGAATTGGTGATATCAATCATGACAACTTTCCTGATGTTTTGCTTTATGCTCCCGGCGCATTAACAGAAATTCCCGGCGCTTCCTATATTTTTTTTGGCCCTATAGAAAATGGGGTTTTTAAACCAGGGGACGCAGACGTGAAAATTCCTGGAAATTTCGCGAATCTTTATCCTCCATATGATATCGCCATGGGATCAGATATAAATCATGATGGATATACGGATTTTTTTCTCGCTGATCGATTTGGAACAACCTATGATTATTATGTTGGTTTAGTTTATATTTTTTATGGTCCCTTAACAGCAGGAACCCTCAACCTTGATACTGCGCAGGCTCGCTTAATTGGTGGAAAATATGATTATGCAGGACGGTCTTTTTCTCATGGTGATAGCGATGGTAATGGGAAGGAAGAAATTATTATCAGCGCCTACGCATACGATAACCAATTTGATAATGTTGGAATTACGTATTTTATACGAGGAAATTAATTATAGGAACCTTAAGAAAAACGTACCATCTACTGCAATTTTACCATGTTGGCTGCAAAATGTTCAAAGCTCCTTGAGCGTATCTTGTTTCAAAATAAGCGAAATGTTAAAGTGGAATAAAGCTTTCTTTGAAACGTATGGAATTTTTGAACGCACATATACTTTCTTCGCAGCAGTTTGATCGAAAAGATGTTGAAAAAATAATAAAAGTCGCTCGGGAACTTGAACCAGTTGCTCAAAAAAAACTTACGTCCGATCTTTTGCGAGGGAAACTTTTGGCAAGCCTTTTTTATGAGCCTTCTACGAGAACGCGTCTTTCTTTTGAGGCTGCGATGCTTCGTCTTGGCGGAAAAGTGGCATCGGTTGTCGGCATGGAAAATTCTTCTATTAAAAAAGGTGAAACACTCTATGATACCGCCCGTATTGTTTCTTTTTATTCCGATGTTGTTGCTATTCGTTATAGCGAGTCCGGATCTACGGAGGCGTTTTCGGAGGGCGCTACGGTGCCGGTAATTAATGCCGGTGACGGGGCAAATGAACATCCGACTCAGGCTCTTACTGATATTTTTACCATTGCCAAGGAACGTAAAACGGTTGACGGCATGACCATCGCTATGGTGGGAGATTTAAAATATGGTCGTACGGTTCATTCACTCGCTCGTTTATTGAGTCGCTACAGCGTGAAACTTATTTTTGTTTCTCCTCCTCAACTTGCTATGCCTCAAGAAATAAAACATCATCTTCAAGAAAAAGGCGTTTTTGTCGAAGAAACCGAAAATTTGGAAGACGCGATACGTCGCTCGGATGTCCTTTATATGACTCGTATCCAACGGGAACGTTTTTCAGATGAAGCTACTTATAAACGTTTTCATGGAGTGTACGTTTTGACAAAAGGCCTAGTGGAGCGATGCAATCCACATGTGCTTTTACTCCATCCTCTCCCGCGTTGCGGAGAAATTCATCCGGATGTTGATGCTCTTGATGGAGCTGGTTATTTTCGTCAGGCTGGTAACGGCGTAAGTGTCCGCATGGCCCTTCTTAGTCTTGTTTTAGGAAAAATGTAATAGTTTTTTTATTTTTATGTACGAACTTGTTTTAAAAAATGGATTTCTTGTTTCTTCCAAAGAAGTTCGACGAGGCGATATTGTCGTAAGCGGAGGGAAAATCGTTGATATCGTTGATCGGTTTGAAGGCGAGGCGGAATTTGTTCATGATATTTCAGGCAAATATGTTTTGCCGGGATTGATTGATGCTCATGTGCATTTTCGCGAACCCGGAAGCGAGGAAAAGGAAAATTTTGAAACCGGTTCCATGGCCGCGGTGGCCGGTGGAGTAACGACGGTTTTTGATATGCCGAATACCGAACCGAAATGTACCACGGCTGATATTTTGGAGGAAAAACGAAAACGCGTGAAAGGGCGCAGTTTTTGTCATTATGGATTTTATTTTGGCGTGACTGATGATAATTTTTCGGAAATGAAAAAAGTGAAAAATATTGCCGGTTTTAAATATTTCATGACTCATTCGACGGGAAATATGGGCGTGGTTGAAAAAAATGGAAAGAATGGAGGATGCGTTGGAATTGGTCGACATGGTGAGGTTACTGATTTGTCGGTTTTGGAACTGGTTTTTGACAGTGTTTCAAATATCGTCGCGGTGCATGCCGAAGACGATCTCATTATTCAGGAAAACGCATCAAAATATTTTGGCGACATTGAGCCGATTTCGCATGGCGCCATTCGGAGCCGTCTTGCTGCCTACAAAGCGGTAAAAGACGTCCTTCATCTTGCCAAGAAATATAACCATCGCGTTCATATTTGCCATGTGAGTTGCCGTGAAGAGCTTCGCGAAATTTTGAAGTTTAAAACGGACAAAGTGACATTTGAAGTGACTCCGCATCATCTGTTTTTGACGGAAGAAGCCTATGAGAAGCATCGAAATTATGTCAAAGTTAATCCTCCTTTGCGGCAGGAAGAAGATAAAGATGAACTTTGGAAAGCTCTCAAGGCTGGGCATGTTGATATAATAGCAACGGATCACGCGCCGCATCTTCCTTTTGAAAAAGAGCGTGAATACCTCGAAGTTCCTTCAGGCGTTCCCGGGATAGAAACTATGCTTCCTTTGCTTCTCGACGCGGTAAATCATGGGCAAATCGATTTGGAGGATGTGGTTCGTATGACTTCTTACAATCCTTCACGTATTTTTGGAGTGAAGGGAAAAGGAGAATTAAGTGTCGGAAAAGACGCGGATTTTGTGGTGGTTGACATGAAAGCCGAAAAGGAAGTTCGCAATGAAAATCTTTATACGAAATGCGGTTGGTCGCCATTTCATGGTTTGAAGCTTAAAGGCTGGCCGTTTATGACTTTTATCAGCGGAAAACCAGTTTATAAGGATGGTAAAGTTGATAAAAATTTTCGGAGTGGCAAGGAAGTAACGTTTTTGAAATAATGTATGAAATTTTGATAAATATGATTATTACCCCACATTGCAAAATTCGGTTACAAACGTTTTAGACCTCTATTTATTTTTTAAAAAAAATGTATGAAAAATACAATACCTGAGTGGATTCTTCGGATTGCCATTGCCGGTGAATTTATTGGACATGGCATGTTTGCTTTACAAGGCAAGGAAGGATGGTTTAAGTATTTTTATCCCTTTGGGATAGAAAATGATCAAACTATCATTACTTTGCTTCTTCTTATTGGAATTGTCGATATGTTACTTGCTCTGCACGTGCTTCTTTTTCCTGTAAGAATTCTTGTGCTTTGGATGGCTTTTTGGGGGCTTTGGACGGCTTTGGTACGCTGGCCAATTGGTCCGGATCCTGTTTGGGATTTTGTGGAACGTTTCGCGAATTGGGGTTCTCCGCTCGCCTTACTTTTTCTCATGGGATGGCCGAAAACATGGAAAGAGTGGTTTTTAAAATAAAGAATCTTTTTTAGAAGTTTCATAAAAAATTATTATGTTTTTTGAACAACGTCAATCGAATTCTGGGAGCGCATCAGATGTATCTCAAAACAGTGAAATTCCGAAGAAAAATGGATCTTTTTTGAGTGATACTGATCGAGATGTGGTCGGCGCGGTTTCTAACTCACCTCCGTTGGCCAGTCGTTTTGATCGAGCTTCACTTCAAAAAGAAAAACAGGAATGCGTGCCAAAATATTTTCAATTTGAGAAACTTCAGTCTGATCTTGCTGAGGCAAAAAATAATGTTTTGCACAGGATTGAAGGTCTTGCGGGAAAAGAACAAAGCGTGAATTCGCAGTCTGAATCACGATATTTTTATTCTTTAATCGACGCGATTGATGATTGCGCGAATCGTATAAAAAATTTTGCAAATAAGCCGATTCAAGAAGTTTTTGACGTGGCTTATGTCGCTCGCGATATTGTGAAAATCGTGTTTTCTGAAATTTCAGCGGCACAAGGCGAAGAATTGCTCCAGCAAACACGCAAAGAATCATTGAAAGATATTTCAGTTTTTCCTATTGATCAAGAGTTGATTGATGGTCTTGCGCGGCTTCTTTATAATTCTGGAAAAACAAAATCGGGTGATACGGTCGTCCTTGGAGGGACGAAAGATAATTTTCAAGTGGTTTTAGCTCTCGCGCGTCTTTGTGAACAAAATGGAGTACGATATTTTGTAGATATTCGTAATGATCCTTTGAAAGCTGAGCTTATCAAAAATGCTTCTGAAGAAGGACTTAAACGGCTTTCTTTTGAAGAGGATGATTTTTTTGCTCGTGAAAGAGGTGTAACGAAAACTTTGAGTGCTTGGTCGAATATGAAAATTAATATAAAGACCGATGAAGAAAAAGTTCGATATGAGCGTTTTCTTCATTACCAATCTGCTACTCACGATCGTTTTATTTCCGGAGAAATTTATTCCGTTCATACAAGAATTCCGACGCCAGAAGATTCCGTGGTTGATGATATTGCTTACGATAAATATTTGGCTCTTTATTTTGAGTCTTGCGATCAGCCTTGGGAAAAAATACAAGATGCTCAACAAGAGTTGGTTGAATTTTTAAAAGGGAAAAAAGAAATACATATTGAAAGTGCCAATGGAACGAATCTGACATTAAACATTGAAGGTTTTGATTTTGTTAATTCCGCGATTGATCATAATATTCCTGGTTCGGAAATTTTTTCCGCACCGAAAATCGATAGCGCTCAAGGTACTTTTGTTTCCAATTGGATTTCAAAATATCGCAGATATGCTCCTGTTAAAGACATACATCTTGCGTTTCAAAATGGTCAGGTGTCGGAATTTTCAGCATCTGAAGGTCAGGATACCCTTGCCGCTATTTTATCGATTGATGATTCAGCTGATGGCGGCAAGCAAGGAGGGGCAAGACGTCTTGGAGAAATTGGATTTGGAACCAACCCTCATTTAAAAAATTTAGGGAGAAATTACGCGAATATTTCTCTTTCGGAAAAAATCGGTGGAAGCGCGCATGTTGCCATTGGGTTTAGTTATAAGCGTACTGAATATGAAGGAAAGCCTGTTCATCTGGATAACGGAAATGAAAGCTCGATTCATTGGGATATTGTATCGATGCTTAATG
The DNA here is from genome assembly GCA_016188705.1 of Candidatus Peregrinibacteria bacterium. GTDB lineage: Bacteria > Patescibacteriota > Gracilibacteria > UBA1369 > JACRIC01 > JACPHH01. The sequence continues at coordinate 17,959 of JACPHH010000020.1, forward strand.
AGCAGGGAAGCAAGATTGTAGTAGATGGTATTACTCTTCAGGAAAATGGTCAGTGGAAGGAGGTTCCGGGTGTTTCCGAGCAGTCGGTACGTCTTCTTAATGAGGGCTGGGGGGCTTTACCTTCCGCTGAACAGCCTGAGTGGTGGAAAAAAGGATATTCTCAAGGATATGCCATTCCGTTTTAATGGCATTTTTTAGAGGTTCTTTTATTGATTTGAATATCTTGAATATGTTTAAATAAAGTCGATTTGATCGAATTTCATGGATACTTCCGTACTATTTTGTGGCGTCAAATTTTCAAACCCAACGGTTTTAGCTTCGGGCATTTTAGGCGTTACCGCCTCGAGTCTGATCAATGTCGCTCGTCATGGCGCTGGCGGAGTTACTACGAAGTCCGTGTGGTACAAGGAGCACGCGGGACATCGAAATCCAGTGATTGTAGTGGGGGATCATTATATGCTCAATGCCGTAGGTCTTCCTGACGCGGGGATTGAAAAAACGCGTGTTGAATTGCCAAAACTTTTGAAAGAGTCGCCGTCTCCCGTGATCGTGAGTATTGTGGAGCGGAGTATTGCTGATTTTGAAAAAATCGCGGAGGAAGTGGCGAAATTGAAACCTCCGCTTATTGAAGTGAATATTTCTTGTCCGAATGTTGATGATGAGTTTGGCAAGCCTTTTTCTTGTTCTACGGTTGAAGCCGGTAAAGTGACTCGCGCGGTAAAAAAGCGTGTTGGAAAAATTCCGATTATTGTAAAACTTTCTCCCAATGTTACGAATATCGTTGAGATTGCTCGGTCAGTAGCTCATAATGGAGCTGATGCGATTTGCGCGATCAATACTCTTGGTCCAGGTCTTATGATTGATATTGAAATGCGTGCTTCTGTCCTTTCCAATGGCGTTGGCGGAATTTCCGGTCCTGCCATTAAACCGCTTGCGGTTCGTTGTGTTTATGATATTCATCGAGCTACAGGGCTTCCTATAATTGGAACAGGCGGCGTAACAACTGGACGTGATGCCGTGGAAATGATGATGGCTGGAGCGACTCTTGTTGGCGTTGGAACCGCAGTGCATTATCGCGGTATTGATGTGTTCAAAAAAATTATTCAAGAAATAGAAGATTGGTGTAAAAAAAATAACGTGAAAATGGTAAAAAATTTGGTGGGAATTTTGGATAGTCGAAGTATGAAAAATGTTAAGCTTGTCAGCTAATTTTTATATTTATTTTTTATGCGCGAACAAATATCCCGGGCAGTTATGATCAAAAAAATTGTTCGAGAAAACGAGGCGGTGAAATCGTATATTTTGGATGCTTCCTTTGGCGGAAAACCCGGGCAGTTTGTGAATGTTTGGTTGCCGGGCGTTGATGAAAAACCGATGAGTATTGCCGATGATGATGGAAACCAGATGATGCTTACGATTTGTGAAGTGGGAGCATTTTCAAAGGCAATCGCGGCACTGAAAGTTGGCGATCGCATTGGTATTCGCGGACCTTATGGCAAGCCGTTTTCATGGAAACCGAACCAACATCTTGTAATGGTGGCGGGAGGGTATGGCGCGGCGCCGCTTTATTTTGTTTCAAAAATTGCCATGACTCAAGAATGTACTGTTGATTTTATCCTTGGCGCTAGAACAAAGGATCAGCTTCTTTATCTTTCGCGTTTGAAAAAATTGAATCATGGAACATTTCAAAATTTGAAACTTTATATTTCAACGGATGATGGAAGCAGTGGACACAAGGGCTATAATGTTGATATTTTAGCGGATATTTTAGGCGAAGTTTCTATGGAAAATGGAAAGATGGGTCATGAAAAAAATCGAATTCATTTTAAACAAAGGGGTTCTGATGATGGAAAATCATTTTGGAAATCTAAAAAAAAGCCGGACTGGGTATTTACCTGCGGGCCGGAAAAAATGATGAAACGTGTTTCGGATATATGTTTTCAGCTCAAAGTTCCGGCGCAAATCAGCGTGGAACGATTTATGAAGTGCGGTTTTGGCGTTTGCGGACAGTGTTGCGTGGATGATAAAGGTTTTCCGGTTTGCACCGAAGGTCCCGTGATGGAAAATAGCAAGGTTCGTACCATTAAGGAATTTGGCCTCTATCATCGTGATTGCGAAGGACGAAAAGTGTTTTTTTGATGTGTTTTTTCAAAAGTTTTTTAATTCATTTTTCGGAAAATGAATTTTTCGCCGTTGAATTGGCAATTTAATTGGTCGCCTTCGATTATTTCCCGAGTGAGGATCATTTTTGAAAGAGGATTATCTATTTCTTTTTGAATCGCGCTTCGAAGCGGTCTGGCGCCAAATACTGGATCGAAGCCGATTTCCGCCAGTTTATCATGAGCGCTGTCGCTCAAGCTGAGACTGATATTTTTTTCTTGCAGAGCTTCAAGAGTTTCCAAGAGAAGCAGATTTACGATTTTTTTAATTTCTTCTTTTTTGAGAAATTTAAAAAGAATAATATCGTCGAAACGGTTGATAAGTTCGGGATTCATGAGTTTTTGAAGTTCTTTTATAAGCGCGCTTTTTTGTTCATTTGGCGCGATCGATTCAAATTTCGCGAAATCAATCGTGTGTCCTCCAAGGTTTGTCGTGCATATAATGATCGTATTTTTAAAATTCACTTTTTGGCCTTTAGCATCGGTTAATTGCCCTTCGTCAAGAATTTGCAGCAGAAGATTGAAAATTTCCGGATGCGCTTTTTCTATTTCATCAAAAAGAATGACGCTGTAGGGTCTTGTTCGGACTTTTTCCGTCAATTCGCCGCCTTCTTCAAATCCGATGTATCCAGGAGGAGCGCCAATGAGACGCGCTCCAGCATGTTTTTCCATGAATTCACTCATGTCGAATCGGATTGCCGCGGTTTTCGTTCCAAAAAGGTATTCGGCGAGCCGTTTGGCAAGTTCGGTTTTTCCTACTCCGGTAGGTCCCATAAAAATGAATGAGCCGATAGGTCGAGAGATTTTTTTTAATCCGGCGCGATTTCGTAAAATGGCTTCGGAAACTGCTTTAACGGCCTCATCTTGTCCAACAATGTTTTGTTTTAAAATGGTTTCAATCGCGAGTAACCGTTCATTTTCCATTTCACGGATGTGCGTAAGAGGAATGCCGGTTGCCTTTGAAATGACTTGCTCGAGAGCAAATGATGTAAGGGTGTTTGTGTTTTCAGATGCTGAAGCTAATCTGTTTTCAGATGCTGAGGCTAATGTGTTTTCAGACGTTGAGTCTAATCTGTTTTTAAAAATTTGCGCTGTTTTTTGAGTTTTTTCGAAACTCATTTTTTTTATATTTTCTTGATATTCTTTTTCCAGAATGTGAATTTTTTCATCGATTTTTTTTAATTGTTGTTTTAATTTGTTCAAAAGTGGAATATTTTGTTCGGTTTCAGCTTTTATTATTTGTTTTTGAATATATTGCGTCATTTCTTTTTGTCCTCGTATTTCACCTGGAATTGAATACTCGGGAATATTGAGAGATGAACAAGCTTCATCCAAAAGATCAATGGCTTTGTCAGGGAGAAGCCGGTTACTGATATATCGATTGCTTAACATCACCGCTTTTTCTAATAATTCATCGGGAATCGATATTCGGTGGAATTGTTCGTAATGAGTTTTGAGGCCTTTGAGAATAAGAAAACATTCTTCCAGCGTTGGTTCAGAAATAAAAATAGGCTGAAAACGCCGTTCAAAAGCCGCGTCTTTTTCAAAATATTTTCGATATTCGGCTTCCGTCGTTGCGCCAATGCACTGGATTTCGCCTCTCGCAAGCACCGGTTTTAAGATATTTGCCGCTTCATCCGTATCTTCTTCGGATACCAATGTGTGAATTTCATCAATAAAAAGAATGATTTTGCCCTGCGAATTTTTTACTTCTTCAATGATATTTTTCAGTCGCTGCTCAAATTCTCCGCGTTTCGATGCCCCCGCGATAACGGAATAAATGCTGAGTTCGATAATGCGTTTTTCTTTCAAATTTTCCGGAGCTTTTCCACTCACAATCATCGAGGCGATACCTTCCACAATGGCGGTTTTTCCCACTCCGGGTCCTCCGAAAAGTACTGGATTATTTTTTCGTCGTCGCGCAAGAATTGTCATGATGCGTTCGGTTTCTTCAAATCGAGCAATAAGCGGATCGAGTTCTCCTTTTTTCGCTTTTTCATTGAGGTCGATGCCAAATTCATCAAGGTAGGGAGTAAGGCTTTTTGCGGCATTCGCAGAGTCATTTGTTTTTGCTTCCGTGGCGTTTTGCGAAAATGTATTTTGTTCGAATACGTTTTGAATGGATGTGTTTTGTCCGAATGTATTTTGCGCGGATGTGTTTTGCCCGGAGGTGTTTTCCCCGAATACATTTTGCATGGAAATTGTTTGAAAAATATTTTCGTATGAGATTTTAACTTGTTCAAATGCGGACTTGACGATTTTTGACGTGTCGCGCGCAAAAGCGAGAAGCAGATGAATCGGTTGAACTACGGTTTGTTTTGTTTTTAATGCTTCTTCTTGCGCGTTTCGCATGAGCTTTTTGAGTTCGGCGTCAAAACCTATATTTTTCGTTTTTTCAGAAAGGTTTTTTGTCGTATCTAGATTTATTTTTTGCGTTCCGATGAATTGTATTATTGTTTTTTTATCGGTTTTAAGTGTATTGAGAATTTTTTCTATTGTTTCGTTGTCGGAACGAATCAGCGCTGAGAAAACGTGTTCCGCTTTTACGCAGGGGGCATTTATTTCCACTGCGATGTTTTTTGCTTGATCCAGAATATCGATGATTTGCTGCGAGTATTGCGTTGTCATGGCCATGGTGTTTGTTGGTATTAATTTTTTGGAGTTCATTTTTCGTTTTCTTAAAATGGTTGGCTTTGTTGAAGGAATTTTTAATTGTCAAATGCGAGAGGTTCTTGAATCACGGCGCGGGCCATTGTGAGATTTTTTCGGTTTATTTGGATAATTTCGGTTGTTTCCTCATCGACTGTTTCCTGATTGAAATCCGCGTTTTCTTTTTTTTGTGTTGAAAGCAATTCGTCCATGTTTATACCCTGCCTTTCTGATGATTTTTGAGCGATGTTGGCATATACTTGTTCTAAAAATGTTATGGCCTGAATGGCTTCATGTTCTTCTTTTTTATATTCAGGAGTTTTTTGTTCACTTGTTGGTTTTTTTTGTTGTTCAATTTTTTTTGCTAAAAACGTTTTTATTTTTGAAAAAAGCATGCTGAGGGTTTCCACGAGCGTATCTTTTGAAATTGTTTCAGGTGAAATAATTTTTTGCGTTTCCGTCGTATAATTTGAGTGTTCTCTCTTGATAGCTGATTGTTCTGGTTGTATTTTTTCAGATGTTTGCGTTATTGCGGATGCTTTGCGTGTTTCGAATGCTTCGGATGTTTGCGTTGTTTCTGATATTTGAGGTGTTTCGGATACTTGAATTGTTTCCGATGCTTGCATTGTCGAAGGAAGGCTTTGATATATTGTTTCAAATTCGATATTATTTACAGCCATAATGCTCAGTACTGTGTTTGTGGCATTTTCGCGTTGTATGTCTGTTTGAGCTGATAAATTTTCATTTTTTATTTCCCTCGCCAAGGCGGTTTGAAAAGCATCAACCGTATTGTTTCTCGCTTCAGCGTTATTTTCTGTAATATTTTTAAATACTGCGTCATTCTCTTTTAATATTCCTACTCTTTCGCTTTTTCTTTCCAATTGTTTTTCAGGAGTTTTTGTTTCATTTTTGTCAGTTCCCGTTTGCTCCTCGTTTATTCTCCATCCATGAGGAATAAAGGCAGGAATTTCTTTTCGCTGTCCCGTTAAAGCAAAATGTCCTCCCAAGTGTAAATATTCTTGTCCAGGAAGGTTCGGGACCCAATAGAAATGCAATGTTCGACTTCCATCTTCGCTGGTCGCCTTATACGTTTTTGGATTTCCTTCTTTATCGAAAATGGGAAGTCCATTGAGCGCGCGTTGTTCTTTTTCCGCCATTTGATCTTTTTTCGTCGTGTTTGTTTTTGGATCGAGCATTTCATAATTAACTCGCGCTTCTTGTTCAAGATTTCCAATAAAAGGATTTTGAATATATGGAGAGAGTACTGGATTTGGGTTGGACGCGTCACTCGGGTTGAAAATATCGGTGCGGCGGAGATATGTATTTGAATCATTTTTTTTTCGTTTCAACCAAAAATCATCTTCTTTTTTTTCAAGAACGCTTTGCGCCTGTAAAATCAATGTTCGAGCCGCGTCAGTTTTTCCTTTTTCAAGAGCTTTTCGCGCATCATTCAAATGTGTTCGAATGGGGTCGAGTACTTGTTTTGGAATTTTTCCTTCGAATCTATCAAGTTGTTGAAGAATATGTCCATTTTCCCTGGTTTCATTTTTGGAAAGGTTTTCCAGCCTTCCAGCGATATCTCTGAGAGGACGAAGCGCTTGTGTTTCAGAGTTTTCTTTTGCATCGAGTCTGGTTGAGAGTGATTCCGGCACTTGGGACATTGGATCTTTTGCGAAAAAAACGAATTTTTTTGTAGAGATTTGACTGTTTTTTTTCTGAAAAAATGTATGTATCATGAGAAGAAGATTCGTTTTATGAAAAAAACGTTTTTAAAGATTGAGAAGCATTTTTTCGGCATCGGTATATTCGGTATCGCTATTATTTTTTTCCAATTGTTGAAATACTGGATTTATTTCTTCTTTTTGGATTTTTTTGAGCGTTTGCATGTATTCTCTGTTCATTTTTTCGATTTTTTCCGAGGCCATGAGAATGAATTTTTTGAGTTGTTCGTATTTTTCGTCATCAAGATATCCCAGTCGTTCTTTCATGTCCGCGATGAAATAAGCTGGTAAATTTGGTATTTTTTCGAGAATTTTGACGAGAAGGGTTACCTCTTCCTGATTTCTCATTTTTGTTTTTAAATATCCTTTTATTATACCATTTTTCAGGAGTAATTACAATAAATTTGGCAATATTTTCCCACCGCTTTTGTTGAAGCAATGAGGGGGGGGCTCCATTTTCGCTACGTTTCGCTATGCGTTCAAATGGTAGGAACTCATACAAAATTGCAGTAGAAATGGGGTTTTGTGTGAGTTCCTGTTGTCCCCTCCCCATTGCTATCTGAATAAAAAGTAAACCAGTGGGCAAATACATTCTTCCCCTTATAGTTGTTTTTTTTGAGTTGCACGTTAATATGATGTTGGTTTGTTTTTCTTTATGTTCATTTTGAGTTTTTATGGAACAATATAAACAAGAATTTGTTGAGTTTCTTATCCGAGTGAATGCGTTACAATTTGGCTCATTTACGTTGAAAAGTGGGCGTCAAGCGCCGTATTTTTTTAACGCGGGCAGTTTTTATACAGGTGATATGCTTTTTGCCCTCGCGCGTTTTTACGCTCAAGCGCTCATAAAAAGCGGTTTTGAGCATGATGTTATTTATGGACCTGCTTATAAAGGAATTCCGTTGGCGGTGAGCCTTGCAATGGCGCTATTTCGTGATTTTCAAATATCTGTTTCTTATGCGTTTAACCGTAAAGAAGCGAAGCAATATGGGCAAAAAGATACTATTATCGGCGCGCCGCTTTTGGAAAATACCCGAGTGGTTTTGGTTGATGACGTTATTACGGCAGGGACGGCGGTTCGAGAGTCGGTTGATTTTTTGAAAAACAATGGAAATCCGCGTTTAGTTGGTATTTTGATTGCCCTTGATCGCATGGAAAAAAACAACGATGGCAATAATGCTCTTCAAGAACTCGAAAAAACACTTGCGATACCAGTAATTTCGATTATTAACATGAAAGAAGTTTTGGAGTACCTTGATCATCGCGAGATCGATGGACGTTTAATTCTTGATGATCAGAAAATGGCTCAAATACAAGAATATCGTAGCCAGTACGGCATTTCATAATTTTTTATTTTTATGCAGCATTTTTCGGACCGGCTTATCGCACGCATTCGTGAAAAAAAAAGTTGTATTTGCGTTGGACTTGATCCTCATTTGGCGCATATTCCAGATTTCATTCAGAAAAAAAATAAAGAAAAATATTTGCAAAATCCATTTAAAGCAGCAGGTCGCGCGATTGTTGAATTTAACAAGGGCATTATTGACGCGGTTTATGATCTTGTGCCTATCGTGAAGCCGCAAATTGCTTTTTATGAAATGTTTGGAGTTGAAGGGATGCAAGCTTTTTTAGATACGGTTGATTATGCGAAAAAAAAAGGTCTTCTTGTTTTGGCTGACGCAAAACGGAATGACATTGGATCGACGGCTGAGGCGTATGCATCGGCATTTTTAGGGGAGGTTGATGTTTTTGGGCAAAAAGTGAAGAATTTTGACGTGGATGCGATTACCGTGAATGCTTATCTTGGCTATGATGGAGTAAAGCCATTTATTGAAGCTTGTAAAAAGCATGGAAAGGGGATTTTTATTTTGGTAAAAACATCTAATCCGTCGTCGGGCGATTTGCAAGATCTTCGAACACATGATGAACTTCGCCATTTTGAAATAATGGCTCATTACCTTGAAGGTTGGGGAGCGAATGATATTGGAAAAGAAGGTTATAGTTTTGTTGGAGCCGTGGTGGGAGCGACTTTTCCAAAAGTTTCTAAAAAATTACGTTCGATTATGTCGCGAGCTATTTTTTTAGTGCCTGGATATGGCGCTCAAGGAGCCACGGCGGACGACGTGAAGTTTTGTTTTAATAAAGATGGTTTTGGCGCGATTATTAATTCATCTCGGGACATTATTTTCGCGTACAAAAAATCAAAACAATTTAAGGAAACCCAATATGGCGAAGCTGCGCGCCAAGCGGTTCAAAAAATGATCAAAGAATTTAGGTTTTAGAAGAAATGTTACATTCATCTGCTCTCAAATTTTGTAACGAAAATTTATTTTTTTTAAGGCTCCTTAAGTGAGAAGCCATTTGTAAAGAGGAATGCATTGCTTGTTTTCAAAATCCCAGGTGATGATTTTTGTATTATCGCAGTGGAAAATTTTTTTTGTTTTTTCCAGACTTCGTTGCTCGCGTTCCGGTAACAATCCTCCTTCTGTTATCCAAGTGGTTTGTATGAGTTCTTTTATATCTTCCTGTTCACGAATAACAAAGTCTACTTCATGATTCAAATTGTCTTTCCAATAAAAAAGATTCATTTTTGGATTTTCATCTCGTTTTGCAAGCAGTGTGTTTGCTACCACTTGTTCGAGGAGGCGTCCTAAATTTTGAGAAAATTCTGTGGAAAGTCTTGAGAGTAAGAGTGAATCTATGAGATATGGCTTTCTTTCAGCTTTGAGACGGTTTTTGATACTTGGCGTGTGCAGTTCTAGGCTCTGGATAAAAAAGCTGTTTTCCAAATAATGCATATATCGAGCAATCGTTGCTTTTGAGACAGCCGAATCGTTTCCTTTAAATGATTTCGCCAGTCTAGAAATGGTATAGTGAGAAGAGTTGGCTACAATTTTGATAAGTTGTGATAAAACTTTTTCTCCACGGATATGATAGCGTTCCAAAATATCACGGAGTATAAAGGTTTGCAGATATTCGTCGATGAGAATGATTTTTTTCCCTTCTTCTACGAGTACGACTTCAGGAAATCCGCCATAGATTACGTATTCTCTTGTAAGGTTGAGCAATTCATCTTTCGGAAGATTTTTAGGTTCCATTTGTTTAAATCGTAAAAATTCTTGGAAATTTAATGGGTGGATTTTTACCGTGACTGAGCGGCCTCTCAGTTCCGTCGGGAGTTCGCGTGAGGAAAGTTTTGACGATGATCCTGAAAGAAAAATGTGATGATTGGTGGTTTCTAATATTCTTCGAACCCAAACATTCCATTCGGGAATATTTTGGATTTCATCAAGGAGAAGAATAAATGGCTTGTTTCCTTTGAGCTCAGTGAGTACCTCTAAAAGTTTGGTGAGCATTTCCGTTGTTTTTGGTAAACGTTCGTCTTCAAAATTGATATACACGCATTCCGTTTGACCGATTTGTTTTGCTAAATGAAGGAGGAGAAATGTTTTGCCAACGCGGCGAAAACCAGTAACGCATATGGCTTTTCGTACTCCGAGCTTTAGGTATTTTTCTAAATTTTGTTTTCGAGGAATGGTGGTTGGAAGCGGTCGGTGCCACCATTCTTTCAGGAGTGTTTCTAATAGTTGTTTCATTTTTATAGCTTTATGATACGATAGTTATAATTATTGTATCATAGATTTTGTAAAATGTACCTAAAATTTCTTTACTTCTTTACTTTTTTATGTTCTAATTATTTACGTTTTAGTGAACTCCTATAATATAGTTTATTTTTATGAGATTAGGTGAATTCCATAATACTGGTTCAAATATTGTTCCTGTATTGAAGCCTGGTATACAAATCGATGTGGATCAAGAGGAGCTTACTGGGCTTCGCGGTGATGCTCGAGATTGCGGACATTGTGATAAAGGGTCAATTTCTCAAAGACTGCAAACAACTATAGCTATATTTGCTCTTGCATTGCTGGAATCTATCAGTACCGTTCCTGCTCATGCGGGTTCAGATTCTGATTTGGCTCAACCTTTACCTGAATCTCGAGCACTCCTTGAAGGTCGTGATACAAATTCTATGAGAGAAATTCGAAGTGATTTCCAAACAATAGGTTTGACCCTTGAATATGCTCCTGATCTGGATCCTGTCAAAGTTTTTGCGACTGTACGTGCTTTTCATGAGGCTCTCCGACTTTATCCACCTGAACTTGTAAGTAAACTTCGCGGTTACACAATTCGTGTGATTGAAAATTTAGAGGATTCAAACGGCGCACCGATATTTGGACGAGTTTTAGTTGATAGAATTGAATTAGACCTGAATTCAAATAATCTTCCTTCTTTGGTTCATGAATTATCTCATTTTTTTTATTTTTATGAACTTTCACACGAGAGAATTTTTGTGGAGCAGGCTTGGGCGAATTTTAATCCAGAAGGGATAAGAGCTTATACTTTTTCAAGTGGAGTAGACGCAATATTGGCTTATCAATCTGGGAGAACAGTTCCCGACACTCCTCCAGATGGTTTTGCCTCTTGGTATGGTAAAGATGGGGGAGTGCAAGAAGACATCGCTGAGATAGAAGAGGCACTTACGAATGTGAGTATTCCTAGAGCTCGTAACTTTCTTATAAGAGCGAATGCGGATTCAGTACTTAGGAGAAAGATTGAAACTCTTACCGGATGTCGAGTTGGAAATGGAATGTTTTTAGGAGATCTTACACCCGAAGAATATGCAGCAGTTTCTGGTTTTAAAGAATTTCAATTTTATCGAAAATGGGTAGCCGTCGGTTCGAATGGTCGGCATCCAATGGACTTTCGTTATTGGAATGCACGAGTCAATGGAAATCCACATTTTTTTGATTTTTTTACTCCAGTTGTTTCCAAAAGTTGCATTCAGAGTTCGCCTGAAGGTCAATCTTTTTCGCGAATTAGGCCTAGTCCTCGTTATTTTGTTATTGATCCGAATTTGGTAACATTCTTGCAACAGAAAGTAATGAGGCGTGGAGGTTCAATTCAAGTTGAAATGAACGGAAACATATATTTTTTAAGGAATGCCGGTATTAATCTTTTGGTCACCGATATTGATGGGTGTGTTCCGTCTGAAGAAATAGTGCGTTCGATTCTTTATCGCGTTGCCATCTCAAATCCATCAGTGGTTCCTTCTTCTTTTCCGACTCAGAAGGAATAGTGGTGAAAGAGTTGTTTCATAGGGGCTCTATTTGACTCCACTCCTCGATTGAAAGTTCCTGGGGGCGGCGGGTGTCATTGATGCCGAGGCTTTTTTTGAGTTGTTTTCTTTTTTGTGAAAAGGCGCGATGGATCGTGTCGAAATATGTTTTGAGATCGCAGTCGACGCGCGGTTTTGAAAGTGGAGTAATTTTTATTACCGCGGAATCGACTTTTGGGCTTGGATAAAATGAGCCTTTACTTACCTTAAAAAGGTATTGTATGTCGGCAAATGTTTGGATGTGAAGCGCGAGAACATTCATGTTCGGCGGCACGGCGGTGATTTTTTTTGCTACTTCGTATTGAATCATGAGTATAAGCTTTGAGGGAACCTCTAAAAAACTCCCTTTCGACTGTAAATGCAAAGATTCGGCTGCAAACACTTCACTCCTCCTTGCCGTATCTTCTTCTGATACGCCTTCGTCGTCCTTCAGCGTTTTCGCTCGAATCTTTGCATTTTCGTTTTCGAAATTGCGTTTTTTAGAGGTTCCTGAGGGAATTGTTTTTGGATTGCACTTATAAGGAGTGTCATTTTTTCGTGCATGAATTGGCTGGTTCTGATTCTGATTCTGGCTTTGGCTCATCATATACTGGTCGCGAATGAAATGATCGAGTAGAGGAGAGGTGATATTGTAAGGAATATTTGAAACTATTTTATAATTATGGCATTTTGGTATGTAGTTTAGGGCGTTTCCTTCAATGATTTCAACGTTATTAAAAAGCGCGAGATTTTTTTTAAGAATTGGAATCATGTCTCGATCTTTTTCAATGGCAATAATTTTTCCAGCCTTTTCAGCAAGCGCTTTCGTAAGCGTTCCAAGCCCTGGTCCGATTTCTACAATAATATCATTTTTATCAAGTTCAGCGGCTTTGATTATTTTTTCAAGTACGCCTGGATTTATAAGAAAATTTTGACCGAAGAATTTTTTAATTTTTTGAGCGCCAAATATGTTTTTTATCGTTGAAATTTTTGTGAAATCATTCATATGTCTTATTTTTTTTTACATTTGATTATGTTTTATTTTTGAGAATTTTTGAAAAATGTAATTTCGGAAATGAAAATGTATTTTTCAAAGATTTTCTCATTATAATTTTATTCGAAGGAGCTTGAGTCGTTCGGTTTTTCCGCTTACGATCATTATATTGTTTTTTGAAATGCCTAATTGTTCGCTTAAAAATCTCAGCAATTCTTCATTGGCTTTTCCTTTTTCCGCTGGAGCCGCTATACGTATTTTTATCGTTCCATCCGCCATTTTTTCTGTAATTTCCGTGTGTTTGCTTTTTGGAATCACTTTTATTCGCGCATACGTTGTTTTTTTTGAAGTGAGTTCGTTTTTTAAGCCCTCGATACTATTATTTTTTGGTATTTTTATGTGAAGCGACATACATTGTTTAGAATGATGTAACGATTGTATTTTATCCACAATTTTATGAAGTAGATTTTAATTTTTTTGTAATTATTTTTCGAATTTCTTCAATAATAAAAATACTCAAAGAGCCTGCAATAATCATTCCCCATTCTTTAAAAGTGAGGTCTACGGTATGCACAAGACGCTGCATTATCGGAAGATGCACAAAGGCGAGGAGCATTACAATGGAAATAACCACGGCTCCAATCAAATGTTTATTTGAGAATATGCCAAGCTTGAAAAGCGATTGTTTTTGAGATCGGGCATTAAAAGCCTGTACCATTTGAATCAACACGAGAAAGGCAAACGCAATCGTCGAAGCTTTGAGGTAAATCGGATTATCGCTTGCGAGAGATTCTCCCCAATTCCAGCCGTTTTTTATCAATGTGTATATAAATATACCTGTGACCATCAGTCCGATAAATAAACCAAGATACATAAAATGAGCGATATATTTTTTAGAAAGAATGCGCTCTTCATGATTTCTGGGAACGGATTTCATAATATCATCTTGAGGAGGATCTATCCCAAGCGCAAGCGCCGGTAAAACGTCGGTTCCTATATTTACGGAAAGAATAAGAATAGCGGTGAGCGGAGATGGAAGATTCATCATAATGGCGCCAAAAATCATTATCAATTCTCCGATATTGCACGCAAAGGTGTATAGAATACATTTTTTGAGATTTTCATAAATATTTCTTCCTTCTTTGATCGCGGTGACAATCGTTGAGAAGCTGTCGTCGGTCAAAATCATATTTGCGGTTTGTTTGCTTACGTCGGTTCCCATTATTCCCATGGCAATGCCAATATCGGCACGTTTAAGAGCCGGAGCGTCGTTTACTCCATCGCCGGTTACGGCCACAACGAGATTCATTTCTTTGAGCGTGTTGACGATTTTGAGTTTATGCTCCGGACTTACTCGCGCGAAAATAATATTTTCATGCAGTGTAAATATTTGTTTTAATTTTTCCGTATCCATGTCCTGTAATTCTGATCCAGTGATGATTTTTATTGTTTTTTCCGAATTATTTTTTTGAATATCATTTTGTTCGTCTATAAGTCCTATTTCTTTGGCAATCGCTAATGCCGTATTTCCGTAGTCGCCGGTTACAATGTAAACTTTGATTCCGGCTTTTTTTGTCAATTCGATTGCTTCTTTTACTTCTTTTCTTGGAGGATCAATTATCCCCGCAAGACCTATAAATGTGAGATTTTTTTCAACTTCTTCTTTTGTATATTCTTTTTTTCGGATTGGAGCGAGTTCGCGAAAAGCAAAACCAAGAACCCGAAGAGCCTTACTTGCCATTCGTTCGTTTTCTTTCAACATTTTTTCTTTGAGTTCGGCTGTCATGGGTTCGATTTTTCCATTTATCACAAGCATATTGCATTTTTCAAGAAGCTGGTCGGGAGCTCCTTTCGTATACGCCATAATTTTTTTGCCATGCAGGTGAAGCGTTGTCATCATTTTTCTCTGCGAGTCAAAAAGAAGTTCATACATTCGTTTGTTTTGATGTTTTATATACTCTGTATCAAAACCCGCTTTTGAAGCCATGGTAAGGAGAGATCCTTCTGTTGGATCTCCGAGAACAAAAATATCACGTTCCGGAGTTTTTTCATTATCTACAATATTTCCGTTATTGCAGAGCGTGGCTGTTCGACATAAAAGTTCGAGGCTGAAAAATTTGTTCGGATGTTCTTTTTGAAGATTTTTTAAATCGAGCGGATGTTCATTATTTTCAAGAAGAAAAGCCCCTTCCATTGGATCATAGCCTGATCCCGTGAAAAGAAAATTGGCATCTGCGTTTATGATTTCACGCACGGTCATCTAATTTTTTGTAAGTGTTCCAGTTTTATCCGAGCATATAACATTCGTCGAGCCAAGGGTTTCAATGGAAGCAAGCTGTTTAATAATGGCGTTTTTTTTTGCCAGTCGTTCCACTCCCAACGCAAGCGCCACGGTGATCGTCGCAGGCAACCCTTCAGGAACCGCCGCGACTCCAACGCTTATGGCAAAGAGAAAAGTCTCGGCAAAAGGTTTTCCTTGCAAGAAATGAGTTACGATCAATAAAATGGCAGCAAGAACGAGCGTGATTTTTCCGGCTAATATGCCAATTGAGTCGAGTTCTTTTTGCAAAGGACTTTTATCTTTTTTTGTATGCACCGTCAAGTGAGCGATTTTTCCAAATTGCGTGTCCATCCCTGTATGAAGCACGATGCATTTCGCGGCGCCGCTTACGACAGTGGTCCCCATGAATACAATATTTGCATGCTCGATATTGTTTGCTGTTTTTTTTTCGTTCCATGTGTTTTCGTCATCGAGAAAATATTTTTCAAAAGTTTTTTTTTGTTTATCAATTGGTGCCACTTGTTTTTTTACAGGAGTAGATTCTCCTGTAAGAACGGATTCTGAAATGAGCAGTTCATGTTCTTCAAAAATTTGAGCATCTGCGTTTACTCGATCTCCTTCATTGAGCACGATAATATCGCCAGGTACGAGATATTTGGCTTCTATTTGCATTTCTTTTCCTTCCCGAATGATTCTTGCGTTGAGTGAAACAAGTTTTTTGAGAGCGTCAAGAGCTTTTTCCGCTTTGTATTTTTGTGCGAATCCGACACAGGCATTTATCAGCACGATTACGCCTATTATGACAGCATCGGTTTTTTCTCCAGATAGAAAAGCAATCGCCACGGCAACCAGCAGAATGATCACCATGAAATCTTTGAACTCTTCCAAAAATTGGTAAAGGAGCGATGTGCGTTTTTTGCTTCTGATTTCATTGAAACCATATTTTTCAAGCCGTTTTTTCGCTTCTTTTACAGTTAAACCTGTTTCTTTCGTTTTGTAGATATGATAGATTTTTTCTCGGGCTGATTGATTCATAGTTCATGAGAACATAAAAACAGCGCTATTATAACATTTGTGTCAGCGCTCTACACAAGTTTTTAAAAAAGTTTTTGCAAATGAACTTTCTATGCTCTTGGCGCAAGATTCTTCACAAGCGTTTTATGAGCGTTTTACGAGAGTTTTGATTGCCGCCATGTTGCGATTTTTTTGTGATCGCCCGAAATAAGCACGTCGGGAACTTTTATCCCTCGAAATTCCGCTGGTTTTGTATAGTGAGGATATTCTTTTTTTCCTTTGAGTTTTCGCGTAAATGAATCTTCTTCCGCGGAATTTTCGTCGCCGAGAGCTCCGGGGAGCAGGCGAGTGATGGCGTCAATTATGATCATTGCGGGTAATTCTCCGCCAGTAAGCACATATTTTCCTATGGAAATTTCTTCATCAATAATGGTATCACGAATTCGTTGATCAATTCCTTCATAACGTCCGCATAACAGTATTATTTCATTAAGTTTGCTGAGTCGTTTGACGACGGTGTGTGTTAGCATTTTTCCATGAGGGGTGAGAAAAATGACTGGTCCTTTGTTTTTCTTTTTTGCGGCCATGATCGTATCGTGAAGCGGCTGAGGTGTCATTACCATTCCAGGTCCGCCACCATACGGCGTATCATCCACTTTGTGGTGTTTATCCTTGCTCAATGCCCGAATATCGTAAAAATCAACGGTAATAATTTTTTTTTCAGTGGCCCGTTTTATGATACTTTCATTCAAATATGAATCCAGTATTTTTGGAAAAATAGTTAGAATAGAAAATTTCATACAGGTTTTTTAAGGAACCTCTGGCAAACATACCATCTACTGTAATTTTATCATGTCGGCTGCAAAATGTTCAAAGTTCCTTAACGTTTCTGCCATTGCGGCGCTCGGCGGGCTCTTTTGAGGCCGTATTTTTTTCGTTCTTTCATTCGAGAATCTCTCGTGAGGAATCCCGCGCGTTTTAGAGTTAGGCGAAGTTCCGGATTAAATTCCAAAAGCGCTCTGGAAATGCCATGACGGATGGCTTCTGCTTGAGCATGAATCCCTCCTCCTTCTACTCGCACAGTGATGTCGAAATTTTTTATAAGTTTCGTAATTTTTAATGGTGAAAAGAGCGCGTTTCTGTCCGTTTCAACAGGAAAATATTCATTCATTGGTTTATTATTGACCGTAACATTTCCTTTTCCCTTGTCATAAAGGCGTACGGCAGCCATCGCGGTTTTTCGTTTCCCTTTAGCGTAAAAATATTTCATGACCGATCTTTTAAAATGTAAGTGATACAGTGAGATGCAATTTCAGAATTTTTTTTATTATTCAAGTGTCTCGATAGATTGAACCGAAATATTATGTTCGTTTCCTGCGAAAATTTTGAGCTTGCTGAGAACGTCCCGTTTGAGGCGATTGTGTGGAATCATTCCCGCCACCATGTTTTTCAAGAACATTTCAGGTTTTTCTTTCATAATTTTTCCAGCTGGAGTTTCCTTAATACTTCCTAAATATCCGCTATGGGTAAAGTACATTTTTTTTTCAGGTTTTGTTCCGGTCAGCTTGATTTTTTTCGCGTTGATGACAATAACATAATCTCCGCAATCGATGTGAGGCGCAAAAATTGTTTTATGCTTGCCGCGAAGTATGTGCGCAATTTTCGCGGCCAACCTTCCAGCAGGTTTTTCTTTGGCATCCACGAGATACCATTTTCGATTCACATCCGTTTTTTTTGGAGAAAAAGTTTTCATATAAGTTCAATTTGTACTTGGGAAGCATTGTCGCCTGCGCGATTTTTTATAGCGGTAATTCTGGTAAATCCTGAATTTCGATCTTTATATTTTTCTCGAAGTTTTTCCATAAGTTTTTTTGAAGCATTTTTATCATAGAGAATGGCGCTGAGTTTGCGAATCGCGTTCATGGAATTATCTTTTTTGGCAATGAGAATGAGTTTTTCAATGAGAGGCGTTACTCTTTTTGCTCGCGTTTTCGTGGTTTGCACTTTTTCATACAGAATCACCGAGGCAGCGAGATTTCTAAAAAGTGACGTTTTATTTCCTTGAAGTCTATTAAGTTTGAGTCGTTTTTTTTGATGTCGCATTGGATTATTCTTTAGATTTTTCTTCGGAAAGAGCCAGCCCTCGCGATTTGAGCGCTGATTTTACTTCGGTAAGCGCTTTTTTTCCAAAACCCCTGAGATTATTGAGTTTATTTTCGCTGCATTTTACCAATTGTTCAATCGAGCCTATATCGCCATTGAGACACGCATTTAATGTCCTTGGAGAGAGACCGAGAATTTCAATTGGGGTGTAATTTTCTTGTTTTGGCTTTGAGTCATCATTTTTTGTTTGTTTAGCGGAAATTTTTTGAATATCGCTCATGAAATCTGCCTCAACCGCCAATTCTTCCATATTAAAGAGACTAAAGTACGATTTGAGAATATTCGCGCTGAATTTTAGTGCGTCATCGGGCGTAATCGAGCCGTTTGTAACGATTTCGAGTATGAGCTTGTCGAGATTTGTCATTTGTCCCACGCGCGTTGCTTCCACGTCATATCGAACTTTTTCAATTGGCGAGAATATTGCATCTACGAGTATAAATTCGCTGTCCTGTTCTTTTTCTTGTCGTTGCGCGACAGGAATATAGCCCACGCCTTTTTCTACCCGAATTTGCATGTTGAATTTGACGTTTGAACTGTCGGCTGTGGTTATGTAGAGATCAGGATTGAGGATTTCAACATCGCTTGGAGTCTTGATGTCTTTTGCGGTGACGACACCTTCTTTGCGGATATTCAGAGTTAAAAAAGAAATTTCCTTGTTCGTTTTTTTCACGTTCAGCTGTTTGAGATTGAGAATAATATCGAGGATACTGTCTTTGATGCCCTTAATCGTTGAATATTCATGAGATATGCCATCAATTTTTACCGCTGTTACCGAGGCTCCTGGTAAAGATGAGAGTAGAACCCTTCGGAAAGCATTTCCGATCGTGGTTCCATATCCTGGAGGAAGCGGACTGACAATAAAAATCATGTGAGAGTCCGATATTTTCCTTTTTTCAATTTTCGGGATACCAATTTCTTCTTGTATTTGATGCATTCGAAGAAAATTAAATGATGAAAAGAGCTTATTTAGAGTAATACTCAAGCACGAGCTGAGTATCAACAATTTTTTCGAAATCGTCCTTTTTGGGAAGAGATATGACCTTTCCTGATAAATTTTTTGTGTCCACTTCGAGCCATCGGACGCTGTTTATTTTAGATTTTGCCGTGTCTCGAAAGAGCGGAGAATTTTTTGATCGAGTCCTGACTTCAAATGTGTCACCTATTTTTATTTGAATAGAGGGAACCCGTATTTTTTTTCCATTGAGGTTAATAAGGGCATGATTCACCATTTGTCTGCACTGAGCCCTCGTTTTTCCCCAGCCTGCTCTGAAAATGACATTATCAATTCTGCTTTCTATAAGCCTCATGAGTTCTTCATTTGTTGCTGTCGCTGATTTTGTTGCTTTGACATAATAATTTCTCATTTGTTTTTCAGTAAGACCGAACATAAAACGAACTTTTTGCTTTTCCGCCAGCTGTTTTCCGTATTCGGAAAGTTTTCCAATTTTTGTAAGTCCGTGTTGGCCCGGAGCATAATTTTTTCTCGCAAGATTGTATTTTTTCGTTTTTTCATCTTTGCGGCCGAAGAGTTGCACTCCGAGACGACGGCTTAGGCGAATTTTTGGACCGGTATATCGAGACATATAATAAAATTAAACTCTTCTTTGTTTTTTGGGACGGCATCCATTATGCGGAATGGTTGTAGTGTCAGTTATTCTTTCAACTTGGAGTCCAGCGGAATGGAGTCCCCGTAAGGCTTGCTCTCTTCCGGAGCCAATTCCTTTTACATAAACGTCGACTTTTTCAATTCCGTAGATTTTTGCTTTATTGACGGCATTTTCCGCTGCTACCTGAGCCGCGTAAGGCGTAGCTTTTCTTGTTCCTTTAAATCCGCTGCTTCCTGATGATGACCAAGCCAGCACGTTTCCATCAGGGCTGGTAATGGTTACAATGGTGTTATTATATGATGCTTGAATATAGGCTCTGCCGGCTGCGATTGTAAGTTTTTTTTGCCCGGATTTTTTTGGTTTGGGCGTTGTTTCAGTAGTTTCCGCGACAGGTTTTTGATTTCGTGTATTTGCCATTATTGAAAAATTATTACAGGTTTTCTTTAGATGGTTTTAAGTTTTCGTTTCTTTTCTTTTTCCTGACCCCATTGTTACGCGTTTACCCCGTTTGGTTCGGGCATTTGTTTTCGTTCTCTGACCGCGTACCGGAAGTTTTTTTCGATGTCTCATGCCTCGATAGGATCCAATTTCTTGCAAGCGTTTTATATCCATGGCCACTTTTCTGCGCAATTCTCCTTCCGTTGGGATTTTTTCAATATATTCTCTGAGTCTAGAAATATCACTTTCACTTAAATTTTTAACACTGGAATCTTTTTGAATATTCAGTTCTTTGAGAATTTTTGCGCTTAAAGGACGGCCAATGCCTGTTATTACCGTGAGCGCTGCTTCAATTCGTTTGTCCGGAGGGAGATTGATTCCTGCGATACGAGCCATAGAGAGTGAAAAAATGAAGATGAAAGAAAGTTTTTGGCGATGGAGTTTTCCGCTTTGCGGGCTTTTTTATCAGTTTTTTTTGGCGATGGAGCGTTTCCGTTTTTACGGAAACTTCCTATCGCCTTATATTAACCTTGTCTTTGCTTGTGTTTTTTAATCGCGCAGATAACCCTGATTACTCCGCGTCTTTTAATAATTTTACATTTTTCACACAATTTTTTTACCGATGCTCGTACTTTCATGAAATTATGATTTATGACGAAAGGTAATTCTTCCCTTACTAAGGTCGTATGGAGTGAGTTCAAGGGTAACCTTGTCGCCTGGTAGTATTTTGATGTAATTTATGCGCATTTTTCCGGAAATATGCGCATGGACAGTAAGTTCAGGATATCGTTCGTCCGTGATTTTTACTTTAAAGGTCGTATTTGGCAGAGCTTCCAACACTATACCTTCCACTTCAATGACTTCTTTATTCCCCATTATTGTACTCTCAAGATAAATTACTACAAGTAAGGCGTTTGGATTTTACATAACTTTTTCAAGCATTGCAAGCGAAAATTACATGTTTTTTTGTTTTCAAGGCTGTTACAATATTTTATTGTATGTTTTCAAGACATGTCAAGATTTCGGCGCCTTTTGTAGTAATGACTATTGTGTGTTCAAATTGACATGAAAGTGAGCCGTCTCGAGTTACAATAGTCCACCCATCGTCGAGTGTTTTCATGAAACGTTCTCCCATGTTTACAATAGGTTCAATGGCTATGGTCATTCCTGGTATAAGGCTGAGTCCGGTATTTTTTTTGCCGAAATTGGGAATCATCGGTGGTTCATGAAGCGTTTTTCCAATTCCATGGCCAGTGAGATCGCGTACCGCGCTGTAACCTTTTTTTTCCACGGTTTTTTGAATGAGTTCGCTCAGATCTCCAATTTTTATTCCTGGTCGAATGATCGAAATAGCTTTATAGAGAGCGGATTCGACGATTTTTAAAAATGTCGTTATTTCTGGTTTTATGGTTCCTACGGGTACGGTTACAGCGGAATCGGTGTGAAATCCTTTATGCAAAACTCCGGCATCGAGAGTGATAATGTCTCCTTCGTAAAGACGTCGTTTTCCAGGAATGGCGTGCACAATTTCTTCATTAACCGAGGCGCATATATTTGCCGGATATCCGCGATATCCTTTAAAAGAAGGTTTAACTTTTAAGGCGGTGAAAAGTTTTTCTGCTTCTTGATCCAGCATTTCGGTTGTTATTCCTGGTTGTGCTTTTTTTGCGAGTTCGTGAAGAATGCGGGCGAGTATTTTCCCTCCTTCTCTCATAATCGCTATTTCTTCCTGTGTTTTTAGAGTGGGAGCGTTCATTTTTATTGTTTTTAAAACTTACGATATCCATACGAATTCTTATTCATGGATACGTTTTCAATTTTTAGAAATTTTCAAGTTTGTTGAGTATTTCTTCGGTTACCTTGTCGACGCTTTGTTCACCGTTGATGGTGATGAGTTTTTCTTCGTGTCGATAATTTTCAATCACGGGAAGCGTTTCTTTTTTGTAGTTTTCTATGCGCATTTTGATGCTTTCTGGAGTGTCATCGGATCGTTTTATGAGTTCGTTTCCGCATTTTTCGCACTGATTTTGTTCAAATGAACCCATGTATACGGTTTTGCATACTTTGCACATTTTTCTGGAAGATAATCTTTTCATGGCTTCGTTTTCAGAAATTTCTATATATATTCCTTTAAAATTTCTTTGAAGCCGTTTCATAAGTGTGTTAAAACTTTCAGCTTGATCCTTTTTTCGAGGAATTCCGTCAAAAAGTACGTTTTTCCCCTGAGTAATGTGTTTCATGAAATTTTCAATAGTTTCCATGACTACTTCGTTCGGTACGAGATTTCCGATTTGTATAATGGATTTTATTTTTTTCCCAAGCGGACTTTTTTCTTCGGCAAGCTGACGCAGCACTGCCCCGGTTTCAAAAAGTTCCAGGTTGAATTTTTTTTTAAGTATCAATCCTTGAGTTCCTTTTCCTGACCCTTGCATTCCAAAAAGAACGTAATCCATAGACAATGTTTTTATGTAAATTTTATGTGAACAGCTCTTATGCAATTTGTAAATTTCGTAACGAATCCCTATTTAAAGATAAGTTTTTAGTAGAATTTTTCATAGTCGTGCATGACTAATTGAGCATTGACTTGACGAATGATGTCAAGCACCACGCCGACGATAATAATCATTCCTGCTCCGGAAATAAGGAGAGGGACGGAACCAAAAGTCGATCCTGAAGCGGCGAGTTGTATAAGAAGCGGAGAAAGCGCTATAGAACCAATGAAAACGCCTCCAAAAAAATTGAGTCGATTTGAAATTTTTCGTAAATACAAGGCGGTTTGGCTTCCTGGACGTATTCCTGGTATGAAGCCGCCTCTTTTTTGAATATTTTCAGCCACTTGTTCTGGATTAAAGGTAATGCTGACGTAAAAATAGGTGAAAGCAATGATAAGCAGAAAATAAATAATGAGATAAGCCGGCCGGTCGTTTTGCAAGTAGACAATAATAAAATTTGAAGCATCAACTATCCAGGGAGTTGTTGAGTGCGCGACAAATAATCGCGCTACCACCACTGGAAAACTTACAATGGAAACCGCGAAAATAATAGGTATCATTCCCGCCTGATTGATCCGAATGGGAATAATGGCTTGCTCTCCTCGTCCTTTTGAGCCTCGGGCATAAGTTATGGGTATATTGCGGGAGCCTTCGGTTACAAGAACTATGATAATGGTGAGAATAATTGTAATAATAATTATGGCGACAAAAGGGATAAGCCTTTCTGATTCCTGTTGGCTTAAAGCCAGTGTTTGTCCCACGATGGTTGGAATGTTCGCGATGATCCCCGCAAAAATGAGCAAAGACACGCCGTTTCCAATGCCTTTTTCACTCATGAGTTCGCCAACCCACATGAGAAAAATCGTTCCGGTCGTTACCGTAAGCATGATTGGAAGAATGACCATTGGATTATTCGCGTTTTCAATAATCGTGCCTTGTGAATTCAGAAGCAAAATCATGCCGTATGATTGAAGAAAGGCTAAGGGCACAGTGAGCCATCGAGTGTATTTATTCAGGGTATTTCTTCCTTGTTCGCCTTCTTTTGAAATCGCTTCAAGTTTCGGACTGATAACCGTCATTAATTGGATAATGATTGAAGCGTTGATGTAGGGAGAAAGTCCCATGAGCATAATCGAAAAATTTTCAGCGCTTCCTCCTGTCAGTAAGCTGAAAACGCCAAGAATTTTATTTTGGTTCAAAACTTCGCGAAGGCTTTCAATATTGATTCCGGGAATGGAGATATGCGTAGTCGCCCGAAAAAGAATAATCATTCCCGCAGTGAAGAGAATTTTTTTTCGTAGATCTTTCGAATTCCAAATTTGCAGAAGCGTTTTGAGCACGTTACTTAATAAGTTATTTTTGCTTGTGCTTTTTTCGAGATGGGAAGTTCTATTTTTAACTTTTTACTGAGAATTCTTTTTCCTAAAATTTTAACGACTTCAGTTTTTTTCGCAATGAGTTTTTTCGCGAAAAGACTTTCGAGATTTACTGTTTCATTTTCTTGGAAATGTTTTTCAAGCGTTTCAAAATTGATAACTTTTGCTTTTATTTTGTTGGGATTTTTAAATCCTCGGAGTTTTGGCATTTTTCGAATGAGCGGAGTTTGTCCGCCTTCAAACATGGCTCCTTTTCCGCCTCCGCTTCGGGAATTTTGTCCTTTGCAACCTCGGGTTGAAAATGTCCCATGTCCGGAACCGTTTCCACGCCCAATTCGTTTTTTTGCCTTCTTTTTTGTTACTTTGAGTTCGTGTTGATACATAGTGAAAAAAATCTAAACTATAAAAATGAGAATATTTTATTGTGAGTTTATGCTTGTTAAAGGACTCTCTGAAATGTGCGTGTCTGGTTTTTTTGAAGTTTCCATTGAAATTTCTGTATTTTTTTCAGGTTCTTTTTTATCTTTTTGCATGACATTTTTTGGAATTGTTCCATCTTTAAAGGTTATGTCTTTCTTTTCGTTTTGCGCTGTATTTTTTGGCATTGTTTTTGTTTCATTTTTCGGAGCCGCGTTTTTAGCCTCGAAATCAGTCATTTTATTCGGCAGGCGTTGCAGTTCTTTTAAACCGGTTATGGCTGCTTTCGCGTTATTAATGCGATTTGATGAACCGAAGGATTTTGAAAGAATGTTTTTAATTCCGGCAAGTTCCACCACTTTTCTCATGGCTCCTCCAGCGATAAGTCCTGTTCCCTCGCAAGCAGGAAGAAGAAGCACCATGGAACTTTTAAATTTAGATTTGACTCCATGCGGGATGGTTCCTTTATAAATCGGTATTTCAAAAATGCTCTTTTTTGCTTTCGCGATGGCTTTTTGTATAGAATTGGCCACTTCATTTGATTTTCCGACTCCGAGACCGATTCGGCCTTTTTTATTTCCAATAACTACCGTGGCACGAAATCGAAGGCGTCTTCCACCTTTTACCACACGAGTTACCCGATCAATCTGAATCACGTCTTCCTGGAATTCTTTTTGTTCGGGTGATTGCCCTCTTCTTGGTCCTTTAAAAGCCATACGGTACTTTGTTTAAAATTGTAAACCTCCTTCTCGGAGTCCTTCTGCCACCATTTGCACGCGGCCGTGATATTGGTATCCCGCTCTATCAAAAATAATTTTTTTGACATTTTTTTCTATGGCCGCTTTCGCGAGTTCAATTCCCATTTTACGCGCTTTTTCCTTTCTTGAACCGTCTTTTATTTTTATATCCGAACCGGATACGACGGTTATGCCTTTATTAATATCAATAATTTGCGCGTAGGTATATTTTAAGCTTCGAAATACGATTGCTTTATAAACAATATTTTTCGTCATGAGCTTTTTAGAGCTTCGAAGTTTTCGTTTGTTTCGCTGAATTGATTTTTTATTGAGTGACATACAATGCATGGTTATTCTTTGGCTCCCGCGGCTGCTTTTCCGGCTTTCTTAGGAACAAATTCTCCGACATAACGAATGCCTTTTCCTTTGTAAGGTTCAGGCTTTCGGTAGGAACGGATTTTCGCGGCAACCTGTCCGACGACTTGTTTATCCGTTCCGCTTATAGTAAGAATGTTTTTTTTCTCCTTATCTATATCGATATTAATTCCTTCAGGAGGAGTATACTTGATAGGATGAGAAAATCCAAGAGCTAAAGCAAGATTTTTCCCTTCCATCTGGGCGCGATATCCTACTCCGCGTATTTCGAGTTTTTTTTCAAATCCCTCCGTGACGCCTTTTATCATGTTGGCAATGATTGAACGCGTGAGACCATGAATACTTTTATCTAATTTTTCATCGCTTTGCCGTTTCGTGATTATATTTCCTTCCTTTATTTCAATAATTACGCGGCTGTGCGGCGCAAATTCCAGCGTTCCTTTGGTTCCTTTTACCTTCACTCTATTCTGTTCATAAGTAACAGTAACAGTTGAAGGAATGGCGATAGGGAGTTTTCCGATTCGAGACATAGTTTTTACATTAGTAAATTTCACAAATGAATTCGCCGCCAAGATTTTCATGATAGGCTTCTTCGCCGCTCATGATTCCTTTTGAGGTTGATACAATGGCGATTCCGAGTCCATTTTTAACTTTTTTTATATCATGTTTTTTTACATAAATTCTTTGTCCGGGCTTGCTGATTCGTTTCAAATGCATTTCCGGTCTTTCAAGATTGAGCATGATTTCAGCTTCTTTGAACTTACCATTTTCTTTGATTTCAAATTTTTTAATCCAGTTTTTTCTCGCGAGGACATTTAAAATGGCATCTTTTTGAGTGGAGTAGTCAATAGTCACTCGTTCATGTCCCGCTTTGTGAGCGTTTCGAATTCGCGTGAGTAAATCTGCTATAGGATCGGTATGCATGGTAGAAAATTGAAGTAAGAGAGATGAAAATTATGCTATTTTGAGAGTTTGTTTATGTGTCGTATTGTAGCGGTATGATGTTTTATTGAATTTCGATGATGGGGAATATTGAATATAATTTAACGAGCGAAAGGAAAGAGGAGGGAGGGGGATTTCTTGAAAAAAAATTACATTTTTTTTCAAGTTACCACGATGACTTAGTCACGCCCATTATTTTACCTTCACGGGCGAGAAAACGGAAGCAAATGCGGCACATTTCAAATTTTCGCATATAGCCTCGGCTTCTTCCGCAGAGTTTGCAGCGATTATAAACTTGCGTGGGAAAATGCGGTTTTTTGCCTTGGCTTAATGACTTTAGCATTGCCGCGTGTTTTTTTTCAGTTTTTACAATGAGAGATGTTTTTGCCATAATACATGTTATTTTTTGGAACGTGGGAGGTTTTCATCTTTTTTA
Organism: Candidatus Peregrinibacteria bacterium; assembly: GCA_016188705.1. Taxonomy (GTDB): domain Bacteria; phylum Patescibacteriota; class Gracilibacteria; order UBA1369; family JACRIC01; genus JACPHH01. The sequence goes on from JACPHH010000020.1 coordinate 44,915, forward strand.
AAAGGAAAACCCATTGTTTTTAAAAGTTTATAAGCATTTTCATTATTTTTGGACGTGGTGACAATCGTAACTTCGACACCGTGATTTTTCGTAACATCTTCCGGATGGATTTCTGGAAAAACCGTGTATTCAGCGATGCCGAGCGAATAATTTCCATGACCATCGAAACTTCGCGCGCTTAATCCTCTAAAATCCCGTGTTCTGGGAAAAACAATATTGATGAGTTTGCTGAGAAAATCGTACATTTTTTTCTTTCTCAGCGTTACGGTTATTCCCACGGGCATGCCGATTTTTAATTTAAAATTGGATATGGCTTTTCTTGAAAGAGTTACGAGCGGTTTTTGCCCTGTAATGTCCGTCACATTTTTTACCACTTGCGAATAATCTTTGCTTCCAGCGAGGTAACTTCCAATGCTGACATTGATTTTTACTTTTTCAATTCGCGGAACCGCGTGCTGATTTTTTACTTTAAGCTCTTTGGCAAGCTCCGGAATCATTTTTTTCTTAAATTGTTCTTGAAATTTCATGATGGATTATTGAGTGATTTTTCTGGATTCCTTTATTTTTAGTTCATCGAGAGGTTCGCGGCATTTTTTGCAGAGTCGTTGCTTTTTTGCTTCTTTACTTATGTTGTAGCCGACGCGTGTTGCTTTTTTGCAGTGAGGACAGATGATTTTTACATTAGAAAAGGGAATTGGCACTTCGAATTGGATTCTTTCTCCTGGTTGATTTTGTTTTTTTTTCATGTGGCGCACGCGGATATTTATCTTTTCAACAATTATTTTTCCTGTTTTTTTGAAGGTTCGAAGCACTTTTCCGGTTTTACCCTTATTTTTACCACTGAGAATGAGCACGTTGTCGTTTACTTTCACTTTCATAGAATGGTCTTAATATTTTAGAGAACTTCAGGCGCGAGTGAAATGATTTTTTGGAAGCCTTTTTCACGGAGTTCACGGGCGATGGGTCCAAAAATACGTGTTCCTTTTGGCAAATTGTCTTTCGCAACGATGACCACGGCATTTTCATCAAACCTGAGATAACTGCCGTCGCTTCGGGAAATTTCCTTCTTCGTTCTCACAATAACCGCTCGTTCGATATTTTTCTTTTTTACCATGCCTCCTGGCATGGCATCTTTTACCGAAACAATGATTACGTCTCCAACTCCGGCATAACGTCTCCTTGTTCCTCCGAGAACTTTAATACACATTACCTCTTTGGCTCCTGTGTTATCGGCTACTTTTAATCGGCTTTGTTGTTGAATCATAGATTTTTTTGAGATATTTTCTGCGGAGGGACTACGGTCCAGCGTTTGAGTTTACTGATTGGCTTCGTTTCATAAATGGTTACTTTTTCACCGAGTTTATGGGTGTTTTTTGGATCGTGCGCGTGAAATTTTGTTGACGTTCGGTATCGTTTTTTGTATTTCGAATTCATTTTATAGGAGTGTACCGTGACCACAATGGTTTTGTCGTTGACTTCGCTTGTTACGATGCCGGTTTTTGATCTCATGGTTTTTTATTATTAGAATCGTGAATTATAAGCGTAAAGAGAGTAGGAAATTTATGACTTTTTTGCAAGAGTATCTTTGGTAACTTCTGACGTAACTTCTGAAATTATGTTTTGAGAGTTTCCTTTCGCGAGGTTTTTGAACATGGTGAGAATTTGAGCGATATATCGTTTCATTTCATGTATTTTGTGCGTGTCTTTAATGTGTTTTGTTTTTACTCCTAGTTGTATTTGAGTGAGTTCGGTGCGTGCTTTTTCGAGTTCTGCGTGCAACTCTTTTTCACTCAAAGTCAGAAGTTCTTGAATGCTTAAGATATTCATAATTATTTGCTGATAAATTTACATTTTACAGGAAGTTTGTGGGCTGCCAGTCTCATGGCTTCACGCGCGTGAGCAACGCTGACTCCGTCCATTTCAAATATAATGGTTCCGGGACGCACTTCGGCGACGTATTTCGCAATATCACCTTTTCCGCTTCCCATAGGTACTTCCGCGGCTTTTTTCGTTACGGATTTGTGCGGAAATATGCGGATCCAAATTTTACCGCCTCTTTTGACATAGTGAGTCATGGCTTTTCGCGCTGCTTCAATCTGTTTCGCGCTGATTTCATTTCCTTCAATGGATTTTAGACCGGCGGATCCAAAGCAGAGCGTATATCCGCTGTTGGCGATGCCCCGTCTTCCTCCACGCAGACGATGCGATTTTCGATACTTCATTTTTTTTGGTTCCATCATAGAATGGTCGATTGAGATTACTTACAATTTAATTATTTTGGTTGATTATTTTGGCAGAAATTCTTTTTCCTCAAATTTTTCCATGGGAATTTCTTGAGAAATTTCTTTTTTTTTCTTTTCTTTCATTTTTTTAAACACTTCTCCTTTATAAATCCATGTTTTTACTCCTATTACGCCATATTTAGTTTGAGCTGGAACATAAGCAAAGTCGATATCGGCGCGAAATGTGTGAAGCGGAATTTTTCCTTCGAGGAAGTACTCGCTGCGCGAAATTTCCACTCCATTAAGCCGACCGGACATGAGTACTTTTGCGCCCAAAGCTCCGTTTTCCATGGCTCGTGAAATGGCCATTTTCGCGGCGCGTCGATAGGAAACCCGTTTTTCGATTTGTTTCGCGATATTTCTGCCAACAAGTTTCGCGTCGAGGTCTGGTTTTTTAATTTCCCGAATATTGATATTGAAGTGCCCTTTGAAACGCTTATTGAATTTGTCCCGGAGTCCCGCGATATTTTCTCCTTGCCGGCCAATAATAATTCCAGGTTTTGCCGTGTGAATATTGAGAATAACGGTGCCGGCTGTTCGTTGAATTTCTATATTTGACACGCTGGCATCAGCAAGTTCTTTTTCAATGGCTTCGACAAGCTTAATGTCTTCATGCAGCAGTTTTGAATATTCTTTTTTCTTCGCGTACCATCTTGATGGCCATGTGTAGATTATTCCCATGCGCTGCCCTGTTGGATGTACTTTTTGTCCCATGAATCGTTAAACGTTAGCGGTTAAAAGGTTTTTTTTGTTTTTTTTCGGTTTTTCCGCGGGTATTTCGACATTCAAATGAACGACAATATGAGCTGTCCTTTTTAAAATCGGATGAGCCCTGCCGCGGGAAACTGGCATGCTTCTTTTGTATGTTGCTCCTTCTGTCACATAAATTTCTGAAATATAGAGGTGATCAAAATCCTGTTTAAAATTGTTTTGCGCGTTCGCCGCCGCGGAAGCTATCACTTTATACAGAATTTTAGCCGCCTTTTTCGGCGTAAACTTGAGAAAATCAAGAGCGTCGGATACTTTTTTTCCACGAAGCATCCCCGCGACTATATGCGCTTTTTTTGGAGTGATGCGAACTTGTCTTAGAATTGCTTTCATACTGAGTTAAGGAAAATTTTAGAGAAATAAATGCGTGAGAGAAATGGTAGCATGGAGTGTTTTATTTTCCAGTATTCGCAGCTAGTGATTTTGGCGGAGTTGTGGCGCCTGCTTCCTGTTCTTTTGCCATCTTTCCTCCGTGACCTTTGAATTTTCGCGTTGGGGCGAATTCTCCGAGTTTGTGACCTACCATATTTTCAGTTATAAAAATGGGAACATGCGTTTTCCCCGTATGCACTCCGAAGGTGTGACCTACGAATTCAGGAGCAATGTCACAATCCCTCGCCCATGTTTTAATAATTCGTTTTTCTCCGGAGTCATTCATTTTTTGCACTTTTTTGAGAATTTTTGGATCAAGGTAGGGGCCTTTTTTAGAACTTCTTGACATAAATGAGATAATTTAAGATTTGCGGGAGAATTTGATAGTTTTCCTATTTTTTCTTGAGATGACGTGATTTCATGATGTATTTGTCGCTGTATTTTTTCTTGCGCGTTTTTACTCCCATGGCAGGTTTTCCCCAAGGTGTTTTTGGATGTTTCAAACCAATCGGCTGATTTCCTTCTCCACCTCCGTGCGGATGATCGACGGGATTTTTCGCTTTGCCTCGAACCGTTGGTCGAACCCCCATGTGTCTCATGCGTCCCGCTTTTCCTATCGTCACATTGCTATGATCGATATTACTCACAACTCCAACGCTTGCATAGCAATCTTTTGGAATCGCCCGCATTTCTCCTGAAGGAAGATTGATGAGCGCCATGTCTCCCTCAATAGCGGCTACTTGAGCGGAACTTCCGGCGGAACGTATGATTTTTCCACCTTTGCCTGGTTTAAATTCTATATTATGAATCGCGAATCCCGTGGGAATATTTTTTACCTGCATTCTGTTGCCGGTTTTGAGTTTTGCTTTTTCCGCGGTGACAATGGTATCTTCCACTTTTATGCCTTCAGGAGCGACGTGGTAGCGTTTGTCTCCATCTTTATAGAAGACGAGCATTATGAAGGAAGTACGATTTGGATCATATTCAACGGCTTTAACGATGCCAGCGATATTGAGTTTTTCGGTTTGGTTGAAGTCTATAAATCGATATTTTTGTTTTGTGCCTCCGCCTTGGTGATGAACTGTAATTTTACCTTGATTGTTTCTCCCAGATTGAGGCATCAGCCTTTTCGTGAGGCGTTTTTCCGGCTTGGATTTCGTGATTTCCTCAAACGTGAGGACGCTCATATTCCTTTGTCCAGGAGTGTTCGGTTTTATAATTTTAATAGGCATAGTTTTTTGAGAGGAATGTTACGGTAATGATTTTACAGAAGATTTAATGAAATATTGACGATATGCCTTATAATAAGGCAAGGCTTATTTACTCTTTTCCCTTGGCAAATTTATTCACGTCGAGAGTTTTTTTCTTGTCTTTGAGTGTAATAATGGCTTTTTTCTGACTGATTCTTTTTTCCACTTGGTGTCCTTTTGCTCCAGTCCTGTATTTTGGCTGTATTTTTACAATTCGCACGATATCAACTTCGAGTCCGTATAATTTTTGAATGGCTTTTTTTATGTCGATTTTCGTGCTGTTTTGATTCACTATAAAAGTATATTTTGCCTGACTTGATTCTTTTGTGCTTTTTTCCGTAGTGACTGGTTGTATAAGGATATCATTTATATTCATTTTTTCGAATTATTTGGAATGTTTACGTGGTTAAATTGACAGTTTTTGACGGCGTTTTTTTTAAAAACGTTTTTTCGAGTTCTGGAAGCGCGTCTTGAAGAAAAACAAGTTTTTCAAAACGCAATATGTCGTGCGGATTGAGATAATGAACGAGAATGGTTTTTACTCGTGGAATATTTTTGCTCGATCGTTCGATTGCTTCATTTTTTTTCGACAAAATAAAGAGCGCGTCTTTTTTAATGGGAAGTTTTTTGAGCATTTCATTAAATATTTTTGTTTTCATATCTTTATTTTCGTAACTTTCGAGCGCGATAATTTGCTGATCTTTTGCTTTGGCTGAAAGTGTACAAAAAAGGGCTTTTCTTCGTTGTTTTTTTGGCATTTCTTTTGTAAAATTTCTTTCTTTTCTCGGACCGAACGCTACTCCTCCGCCGCGGAATTGGGGATTTCGGATTGAACCTTGACGAGCATTTCCCGTGCCCTTTTGACGGTAAGGTTTTCTGCCTCCACCTCTTATTTCAGCCTTTGTTTTCGTATGGGCTAGAGAATATCTGGCATTCGATTGTTGATATATAAGGTATTCATGAATAAGTTTTTGATTTACAGGAATATCGAATATTTCCTTATGTAAGTCGATTTCACCTTTTTTTTCGCCAGTTTGTGTATAGAGATCTATTTTCATGCGATTTTACGAATTATAATGAGACTATTTGGAGCTCCTGGAACCGGCCCTTTAATGCCAATGAGATGTTTTTCGCTATCCAAATGGACGATAGGAGTTTTTTTAAGGGTAATTTTTTCAAAACCCATGTGTCCGGCCATGCGTTTTCCTTTATGGACTCGGCCGGGTTTTGCTCTGGCTCCGATGGAACCTGGTTCCCGTTTCATATGAGAACCGTGGCTTCTTGGTCCTCCCGCAAAGTGGTGTCTTTTCATGACTCCCTGAAAACCTTTTCCTTTTGACGTTCCTGTAACCTGTACCACTTCGCCATTTTCAAAAATATTTACATTGATGGCATCTCCTTTTTTATATTCGGTTTCAGGGTTTACGCGAAATTCTTTTTGAAAATAGAATTTTTTATTCTTTCGTTCTTTTTTCAACTTGGAAAATCCGAGGACTATCGCCGGATATCCATCTTTCTCTGCGGTTTTTACCTGCGTGATTACATTCGGTTCGCAGTAAACGAGAGTAAGGGGGATCACGCGACCATCGTCTTGAAGAAGTCGTGACATGCCGATTTTTTTGCCGAGAATACCTGGCATAGTACTTAGAGGTTAGGTGCTTGAGGTAAGGCTTTTGGTCTTATGAGCGGTTAAGTCTTTTTTTGGAGACTTGCTCTTTTCCTTGATATTTTTGAAATGCGACTTTTGAAGTTCATTTCGAAATATCCTGGAGCCTAAAGCCTATTGTAACGTAAGTCGTGAAGATTCTAGCTGGTTGAACAGCGTATGTCAAATTTTTTTATTAGGAAAAAAAATGTTTTTTTGTTACTTACTCTTTTTTATAAACATTTATCGTCAGGATATGTTCAATTTTTATCAACGCCTCCCTGTATAACCCTGAAATGGTTGTCTATGTTCTCTTCGTGCGCTCTGTGGTATCACATTCCTAAATCCCTCTCTCGTCCTTCGTTTTATTCCACCAATCCCTGCGGCTAAAAGACTAACTGCTCCAATTTCCCATGGAGCCGCGTTATTTCTTGGCATCTTTCTATTATTAGGAATTCCATTTGTAGGCATTATTTCACATCCACATCCTGCAGCTTGTGAGCCATCATCGACAATATTACCGTCTGTAGGGTTGGAAGTTGGTTCTGAAGTGGACAGTGGCTTACAATCAGAATCCTCTCCATCAGTCGGTCCATCACAATCATTATCAAATCCATCTGCGCACTTAGTTTCAACTCTAGGAACTCGACTTGCTAATGCCGCGACCGTATCATCATTACAATCAGGATCACATTCATCTCCTACCCCATTTCCATCTCTATCAGCCTGATCAGTATTAGGGGCGGTGGGACAGTTATCTCTACTATCAGGAATACCATCTCCATCAGAATCTGTCGGACCAGGTGTTATTGATGGACCAGGTGTTACTGATGGACCAGGTGTTACTGATGGACCAGGTGTTACTGATGGACCAGGTGTTACTGATGGACCAGGTGTTACTGATGGACCAGGTGTTACTGATGGACCAGGTGTTACTGATGGACACTGATGGACCAGGTGTTACTGATGGACCAGGCGTTACTGATGGACCAGGCGTTACTGATGGACCAGGTGTTGTCACATCATCACACTGAGCTGAATTTTTTGCATATCTTTTCTCTGATAAATCAAGCGTTTGTCCAGGAGCGATAGTTATTAATTCACAGTCAGGACCTTGTTTCCAATACAAATTTACTGAGCCAGTATTTTTTACAGTACTTGTTCCGTTTACCCAATTCCAGTTTAATAGAGCTTTCCATGTATTATTACTGGCCGCGCCTTCAACTCTCATTCCCGCAGATCCGAGAAGTATGCCCATAGGATAGATAAATTCTGACCCCTCTCCTCCTGTAACAGACACATTATCACCCGTCAGATGAGAAGTATCGTTAATGTCTACTATTTGTCCATCTTCTATATTCACTTCAGAATCACAGGCATCACCTATTCCATCGTGATCGGCATCGGCTTGGTTGGCATTCGCAATTGTCGGGCAATTATCCTTTGAATCTATTACTCCATCTTTATCGGTGTCTGTATCATTTTGTGAGTCGCAAACATCGCCTATTCCATCTTTATCGGCATCGGCTTGGTTGGCATTCGCAATTGTCGGGCAATTATCCTTTGAATCTATTACTCCATCTTTATCGGTGTCTGTATCATTTTGTGGGTCGCAGGCGTCACCTATTC
>JACPHH010000019.1 GCA_016188705.1 Candidatus Peregrinibacteria bacterium
GATTTCTCTTAAGAAATCGGCTGGAACGATAACCGAAGGTAGTTGTTTTTCTTTTTTTGTTTTTACAAGGGATAGTCTAAATCCGTCTGTGGAAACAAGCACCATTTCTTCATTTGTGAGAAAATTTATCCCTGAAAGGGCGGGCCGTGTTTCGTCGGCTGACGCCGAAAAAAGAACGAGAGGTAGGCTACGAAGCAAAAACTCCGTCTTTACTTTTTGCACTTTTTCTTCTATTTTTGGGGGCAACGGAAAATTTTCCACGCTCATGAGAGGAAATCTCCCGCTGGTTTTCTCTGCTTTTACAAGTAGCTGTTTATCCTTTACCTCGACTTCTATCTTGGCAGCGGCTAAGAAACTTAGAAACTCACCTAACTTTTTTGGCTCTACAACGAAGTGTCCTTCTTTTTCAGGCTCGGTAGAAAGTGATGTATGAAAGAATGAATTGAGGTTGCTACTATAAATATGTAGTTTTTTTCCTTCTTGTTTGAGATAGATTCCTTGCAGTGTTGAAAGTGAGGATGGTTTGCTAGAGGTAAAGCGCGATGCAAGAGAAAGTTTCTCTAAAAGCTCTTGTCGATTTAGTTTTATTTTCATATTTAATATAGTAGTAATAGTAAATGGGTATAAGTGTATAAAAAAAGATGAAGATTTTCAAGACAATAAAATTGTAAAAAAACGCTTGTTAAAAGGCTGTGAACATTATGTTGATAAATTTAGGGATTGAATGATTTGGTTGATCTCTGTTTTGATCGATGGGTCTTTTAAAATAAGTCGATCGATTTTTTCCGTTGCGTGCATTACGGTGGTATGATCCTTTCTGTTCAAGAAAAAAGCGATTTCTTCTAATTTCATTTTAAGATGATTTCGTAAGACGTGCATGGCAATTTGACGGGGAAAAAGAGCAAACGGTTTTTATGACGTCCTGGGGGACTAATTTTTTTATTAATGTTTCTTTTTTTTTGGAAAAGAATCCGTTGACAAACTCAAGATCAATTTTTTCTCTTTTTTCCAGCACCACCCATGAATAAAGCGACAACAGCGTTCCTTCAAGCGCCCGAGAGTCTGAGACTTGATCGGCGATGGCTTTTGCTGACTCAATGTCAATTTCAATACCTTTTTCCCTGGATTTGATCAGAAGTATAGCCGTTCTCAATTCAAAATCCGGTGATTGAATGTCCACTGTTAGTCCTCCGGAAAAACGGGAGCGTAAGCGATCTTCGATTCCTTTAATTTGGGACGGCGGTTTATCAGCGGTAAGGATGATTTGCCCCCCAGACGAGACGACGGAATTAAACGTATGGAAGAATTCTTCCTGTACCCTTTCTTTACCCCCAATGAATTGCACGTCGTCAACAATCAGAAGGTTTAATTTTCTATATTTTCTTCTAAAAGCGGCTGTCGATTTATCCCTGATTGATTCGACCATCTCATTGGTGAACTGATCGCCCGGACAGAAAAAAATCTTTTTTTCCTGGTCATGTTCGATGATGTTTCTGCCAACAGCTTGCGCCAAATGGGTTTTACCAACACCAACACCTCCATAGAGAAATAAAGGATTATAAGTATGGCCAAGGCCGTTGGTTACAGCCTGGGCTGCGGCATAGGCGACTTGATTGGTTGATGAAACGGCAAAGTTCTCAAAGCTGTATTTTACATGCAGTCCTGTTTTGTAAAATAAATCCCCCAAAGTTGGTTTAAAGTTGAGAAGAGGCGTTTCTTTTGGTTTTTTCTTATTAAGCGGAGCAACAACCAACTCAATTTTTATTCTTTTTCCCGCATGTTCTGAAAGTGCATCTTCCAGTTCATAACTGGGCTTGCCGCTGCTTAAATAAAATTTTAATCCCAGGTTTTGACACCCTAGAATAATTTTATGTTCGGTTAGTTCTACTGGGTGAAGCTGTTTTAATAAAGGAAAAAAGAGAGGATATCTTTTTTGATCTTTTTCCAGAGATTTTATAAACTGATCCCAGAAAGAAGACAAGATGGACATACATTATATTTGTGGATAACTTGTCCACAAATAATAAACATTTTCACAACACCAGTCAAGAGGTCTAACTATATCAATTATTAAACTTTATAAATTCCACGAAATTTTTCCTAGTTTGTTGGGAGATATAATTTCAAAAGATCCGCTTTCAATATATTTTTCAATTTCACGCGCAACTGTCTTTCGTGATAAGGGTTTTTTAATCTTGAGTCTAACCCGAGCCTCTCAGTTATTCTGCTCATCATTTCACTACTTGTTCGGGACTAAAGTGGTGTCTAACTATTTCTATTCATCACTTTCCTCAGAACTTGAGAAAGTATTTTTTTTCGCAAACGAAGCGACAGTGGAGTAACTTCCAGCAGTTCATCTTCGTTGATAAAATCCAAAGATTGTTCGAGGCTTAAAACGGTTGGTGGAGTGAGCTGAATTTTAACTCCTTCTCCGACCGAGCGATTATTCGTAAGTTTTTTAGCTTTACAAATGTTAATTTCTATATCCAGATTGCGGCTCGCCATTCCAACAACCATCCCCTCATAAATTTCAACTCCCGGCCCGACAAAAAGGTCTCCTCGCTCTTGGGCGTTGGCAATCCCATAGGATAAAGAAAGTCCAGGTTTAACCGCAACCAGAGCCCCGTTTCTTATTGATTCGAGTTTCTCACCTTTGGGAAAATAACCTAAAAAGTACGTATGTATTGTTGAGGTCCCTCTAGTTTTAGTCAGAAGAATGCTTCTTATTCCCAACAAATTACTCTCTGATATTTTATATTTTAGTTTTGCGCCGCTTGTTTGGCTTACCATATCGAGAAGCTCGGCTTTTCTTTTGCCTAATTCTTCAGTCACAATGCCCACATACTCTTTTTGGGTATTGATGATTACTTCCTCAAAAGGTTCATACATTATTCCATTTATCGTTTTATAAATAACCTGCAGTTCCGAGACTTGCATTTCGAATCCTTCGCGCCGCATTGTTTCGATGAGAATGGCCATATGAAGTTCCCCTCTTCCATGCACAATAAAA
>JACPHH010000021.1 GCA_016188705.1 Candidatus Peregrinibacteria bacterium
AAAAAAATACACGATGGACACAAAAAAGAAGAAATCATCCGTGATTATATCGCCGGCATGACCGATTGTTTTGTGATGAAAAAACATAAAGAAATGACAAAAAAAAGATAAAAAATGTGCTATACTGCGTACACTTTCTCCTATTAGGCTATGTCTCATCTTCTTGGCGATCTCAACGAAAAACAACGTGAGGCGGTGCAAACAACCGAAGGGCCTCTTCTCATTATCGCAGGAGCAGGAAGCGGAAAAACAAGAGCTCTTACGTATCGAATTGCCTACCTTATCAAGGAAAAAAATATTGATCCGAGGCATATTTTAGCCGTTACTTTCACGAATAAGGCGGCGCTCGAAATGAAAGCTCGCCTCGTAAAATTGCTTTCCCCTCATGAATCTTTGAATAAATCCATTTTAAAGCTCAGCGGACGTCTTGAGCCCGTTTCTTGGAATAAAAGTTACAATTTCCTTCCGACCGTGGGTACCTTTCACGCGCTCTGCGTGCAAATTTTACGAAAACATATTCACCTTCTCCATTACGAAAATACTTTCAATATTTATGACGCCGCCGATCAAAAAGCGCTCATGAAAACACTGCTGGAAGAGCATCGTCTTGATGAAAAAAAGTTTAATCCCGTCGCCATACTTTCTCAAATTTCAGGGGCGAAAAGCGAGCTCATTACACCCGAACACTATAGAAAAATGGCTTCGAGTTATTTTATGGAAACCGTGGCAACGCTCTATACGGCCTATGAAAAAGCTCTTCATAAAAATAGCGCGCTTGATTTTGACGATCTCATTATGAAAACAATCGGCCTTTTTCAAATGGTTCCGGAAGTGCTGAAAGAATACCAGGAACGGTTTCAATACATTTCCGTGGATGAATATCAGGACACGAATCATTCGCAATATATTCTCATTAAATTGCTTTCAGAGAAGCATAAAAATCTCTGCGTCATCGGCGATGAAGATCAGTCGATTTACAGTTGGAGAGGAGCGGATATTCGAAATATTTTGGAGTTTGAAAAGGATTATCCCAATGCTCGAATAATCAAATTGGAACAAAATTATCGGTCGACGCAAATCATTCTTGACGCGGCGCATCAAGTTATTGTAAAAAATCGAAAAAGAAAAGAAAAAAAGCTTTGGACTGAAAAAAAAGAAGGTCAAAAAATTCGTATTTGGACAGCGCGAAATGAACGAGAGGAGAGTGAATTAATTGCGGACGAAATACTCAAACGCCTAAGAAGCCATGAGTTTCCGACTTACACGGATTTTGTCGTGCTTTACCGAATGAATGCTCAATCTCGCGTACTGGAAGAGGTTTTTATGCGCTACGGTATTCCTTACAAAATCGTTGGAGGTATTAAATTTTACGAACGAAAGGAAATTAAAGACATTATCGCTTATTTAAAAGTAACGCAAAATCCGCAAGACCTTATGAGCATGGTTCGAATTATGAATACGCCGCCAAGAAATATCGGTGAAAAAACATTGGAGGCGCTTCAATATTACGCACATCGTCAAAATATAAATCTTTTTGAAGCCATAAAACAGGCCGAGCAGATTGAAGATTTGGCGGAAGGTAAGCAGATTATTCTCAAAAATTTCGCAAAAATGTGGAAAGAATTTTTTGAAGCGAATAGTCAATTTAGCGCTTCAGGAGTAATAAAAACAATTCTGCAACGAAGCGGATATAAAGAATTTCTTTTAGCGGATGGAACGCCGGAAAGTGAGGCGAGATGGGACAATGTCCGGGAACTTATATCTGTCGCTTCAAAATACGACGCGCTGCCTCCTGGAATTTCTTTGACTACTTTTCTCGAAGAAGTTTCGCTCATCAGCGATCTTGATACCATTGGGCCGAGCGTTGGCAGCATTAATTTTAACGAAGAAACTGGCGGCGTTTTGCGGGAAAATAAAAATGAAGTGTCGGAAGAAAAAGATAATGCCGTGACATTGATGACCTTGCACGGCGCAAAGGGGCTGGAATTTCCTTGTGTCTTTATTTCAGGGCTTGAAGAGGGTATTTTTCCGCATTCGAGAAGCCTTTTTGAACCAGAACAACTCGAAGAAGAGCGGCGTCTGATGTATGTCGGAATTACGAGGGCGAAAGAAGATATTTTTTTACTCCATGCCAGACAACGGCTTCTGTATGGGGAATACCTTTCACATGAGCCTTCACAATTTTTGCATGATATCCCCGAAGAACTTGTGACGCGCAATATCGCAATTGCCATAATAAAACCTATTTCTCTCGAACGCATGGGGCATAAGCCTGTTCCTGTTGAATGGCCGACGCAATCGATTCTGCGAAAATCGACTCATCGTGTAAATGATAGGCTGATTCAGCTAAAAGACGGGGATAAGGTGCGTCATACGATTTGGGGTGAAGGAATGGTTTTAAGTGTTACTGGAGGCATTGCGACGATTGCGTTTCGTGAAGAAAAAGTGGGCATAAAAAGAGTCGCTCTCAGCGTGGCTCCATTGGAAAAAATATGAGAAGAAAGTTATGACTATGCGCATCGTCATAAATAGAGCGTCGTAACTTCATGCTCACTTCTATAAATATAATCATTAAAGGAACCTTTGAAAAACGCAATTTTATAAACGAAAATGCAAAAATACGAGCGAAAACACTGAATAATGGAAGACAATGTCCGAGAGAAAGTAATATTTATACGCCATATGAGGGTTATCGATACGGTAGATGAGATGAAAAAAAATGCTAGATTATTTTTGCGTCATGGAAAAACCATAGGTTTTGTGCCGACGATGGGATTTTTACATGAGGGACACATGAGCCTCGTGCGGGCTGCGCGCAAGGAAAATGATATTGTGGTGGTAAGTATTTTTGTGAATCCGACGCAATTCGGACCGAATGAGGATTATTCCAAATATCCGCGCGATTTCGAACGCGACAAAAGCCTTTTGGAAAAAGAAAAAGTCGACATTCTTTTTCACCCGAGCGTGGAAGAAATGTACGATTCGTCGGAATATTGGGAATTCTTGAAAGAATCTCAAAGGGAAAAAAGGCTGATTCTAAATGACTTCATGCAATTAGAAAAAATACAATACGCAAAGATTATGCCATTACAAAAAATAAAAGTAGAAGTTCCAAAGGAACTTGCGAATATTTTGTGCGGAAAATATCGTCCAGCCCATTTTCAAGGAGTTGCCAAAGTAGTAACAAAATTATTCCATATTATTCAACCTGATTGCGCGTATTTTGGACAAAAGGACTTCCAGCAGGCAATAATTGTTGATCGACTCATCAATGACCTCAATTTTTCCATAAAATTACGAATAATGCCTACTGTCCGTGAGTCGGACGGACTCGCGATGAGTTCGCGCAATATTTTTCTCACAAAAAAGCAGCGAAAAGACGCTGCAATACTCTATAAAGCTCTCATTTTCGCGAAAAATCTCTTTGATAATGGAGAGAGAAATAGCCGCATCATAGAAAGGAAAGTAAAGAATTTGATTAGTCAAAATAGAGATGTTCAGCTCCAATATACTGAAATTCGAGATTTTCTCGCTCTCAAACGCATAGAGAATATTGAAAAAAATGCAATAATAGTCCTGGCAGCGAATGTTGGAAAAACACGACTGATTGACAATATTTACTTGACAGAATATAAATAATATATTATGACTAAAAACTGTTACATTTTGAATGCTTTTCTCGAATAAAGGAATGTGCTAGGATATCAAAGTAAACTCTTTATAAAAGTTTTATTGATTCGTGTATGAAATTTCTTTTTATAGGCGATATTGTAGGGAAACCAGGGAGAAAAGCCGTAGAGCATATTGTGCCGGAATTGAGACGGAAAAATAACTATGATCTCGTCATCGCCAACGCGGAAAATATGACGCACGGAAAAGGTGCTTCGGAAAAAGATGTGAACGCGATGATTCGAATCGGAATCGATTTTTTTACTTCAGGAAACCATATTTGGAGGCATCGCAGTTTAGTGGAGAAAATGAACGAGCCGAATTTTCCACTCGTGAGACCTGCGAATTATCCTGTGGGAAGCCCTGGGAAAGGCTATCGCATAATCGAAGCGGGACATACAAAAGTAGCCATTATGAATTTGATGGGTCGTGTTTTTATGCCGGCTCATCTCGACTGTCCATTTAGAAAAGCCGAAGAAATGCTCGCCGCCATTGAGGCTGAAAATGTGAAGGTCATTATCGTGGATTTTCATGCTGAAGCCACTTCGGAAAAAATAGCTTTCGGGCAGTTTCTCGATGGACGTGTCAGCGCTGTGCTTGGAACGCATACTCATGTCGCCACCGCTGATTATCAAATTTTGCCAAAAGGGACGGCTTACATTACGGACGCAGGCATGGTTGGGAAAAAACATTCAGTGATTGGAGTTGATACGCCGTGCATTATTCGCCAATTTTTAACGCAGCTTCCTGTCGTTCATGAGATTAGCGAAGGACCTGCGTTTCTCAATGCCGTTGAATGTGAAATTGACGAAAAAAACGGCAAAGCAACTGCTATAAGTTCTGTTTATGAGGAATCCGATAATCGAGCATAAAACTTATTAATGGATGCATTTTAAATAATAATCGATCAAAAATGAACGAACAGCAAAAATCGCCTTTGGCATCTTTTATACTCATTATACTCATCTTTATCATAGGATGGCAGTCTTCCTTATATTATTACAATACTTTTGGAAAAAATGAGTACAAAGGCACAAACAAGCAGGAAAATCAAATTGATGCGAAAAAAGAAAATGAGGAAATCAGCGCCAATGACGTTGATCTAAAGTTACTTTTTGCGGTGTGGCAAAAGCTTCGCGAAGGTTACGTTGACGAGAAGGCATTCGATAATCAGAAACAGATTTACGGAGCTATTCATGGACTTGTGGAGTCGCTAAATGATCCCTATACCGTATTCATGACGCCTGAAGAATCGAAGGAATTTCAGGCGAGTTTAGATGGAAAATTGGAAGGAATTGGAGCCGAACTCACAGTGGAAGATAAAAATTTAGTCGTTGTTTCTCCATTAAAAGGTTCACCAGCGGAACGCGCGGGGCTTCAGCCTGGCGATATTATTTATAAAATAAACGATGACATTGCGGCGGAAATGTCGCTTTTTGAAGCCATAATGAAAATTCGCGGAGAAAAAGGTTCAAAAGTGAATCTTACCGTTTTTCGAAAGGGAGGCTCGGAACCGATAAAACTAATTATTGAAAGGGACAGTATCAGTCTCGCGAGTGTTTCATGGGAGAAAAAAGATGATGATATAGCCTATGTAAGCATTAATCAATTTAGCGATAATACGAAAACGGAATTTCAAAAAGCGGTAAGTGAATTGCTTCTGACAAAGCCAAAAGGAGTCATTCTTGATCTTCGATATAATGGTGGCGGATACCTTGATATCGCGGTCGATATTGTGGGAGAATTTATTGATGGAAAGAAAAAAGCCGTGACTATTAAACAGAGGGATGACAAAAAAAATGAAAGTATTTTTTCCAATGGAACGGGCAGATTGACTGAAGTTCCGCTCGTTGTGCTCGTTAATAACGGATCCGCGTCAGCTTCGGAAATCGTAGCAGGCGCCATTCAGGATTATAAACGCGGAATTATTATGGGAGAACAGACTTTTGGAAAGGGAAGCGTGCAGGAAGTGGAAAGCCTCGAAGATGGATCCAGTCTCAGAGTTACGATTGCGAAATGGTTCACCCCGAATGAAAGGACTATTGACCACCTCGGCATAACGCCGGATCGGGTAATCGAATTTACCGAAGAAGATAGCAAAAATAAAAAAGACCCTCAGCTTGAGGCAGCGATTCAGTATCTAAAAAGCCTTTAAGGAGCTGTTCATATAAAATTTTTACCTTGCCCAATGCCGTCATTTTTTTTATTCAAATAGCAATGAGGAGGGGACTCCATTTTCGCTACGCTTCGCTATGCGCTCAAATGGTAGTCCCCTCCCCATTGCTTCAAAAAACAACGGTATTGGGCAGATACAAAATGCAAAATTTTTATAATCCGACCTTATATCCTACTCCATACACGGTACGAATAAGATGCGGTTGCTTAAAGTCGATTTTTTTTCTCAGAGAATTAATATGAACGTCAATCGTATGCGATTCTTGAGGCTCTTCTCTCCGCCATACTTTTTGCAAAAGTGTGGATCTGGTGAATATTTTTTCCTGGTTGCCTGCTAAAAAAACAAAAAGATCATATTCGAGTTTCCGTAATGCGATTTTTTTTTCTCCGCGAAATATTTCCCGTGAACATAAATCGACACGAACATCATCAATGGAAAGATTTGTACGGGAAGCCATTTTTTCAGCCATTGACTGCAATTTTAAAAAAAAGCTTTCAAACGAAAAAGGAAAGATGGAGTAGTCGTCGACACCAGATTCATAGGCGAAAAGGCGCATCATTTCATCCCTGAGAGAAGTAATCATGAAAAATGGGATATTGGATCCATTGGATTTTAAAGTTGAACACAGTTGCATTCCGTTCATTTCAGGAAGAAAAAGTTCACTCACAATGGCGTCATAGGATTTTTTCGCGCATTGTTCACACGCTTCTCTTCCGTTATGAAAAACATCAACTTCCAGAGTTTTTTTTTGAAGGAAGTGAATGAGACGCGTGGTCCATGGCGATTTTTCGCTCGTGAAAACAATTTTCATGGGCATTCATGGAAAAGATCTCCATAAACATAGCAACAATATTTAAAATTTTTCTAAAAAAAATCTAAAAAAAATCATAAGGATTTTAGAAAAATTTCATAAAAAATTTAAAAAAACTTTAGAAAAATTTTAAGACTCTTGTGATAAAGTGGGCGAGTTAGGGAAGAGACGTATTTTGTCCATTTCTGCGTCATTCTTTCTCGATGTACCTTTGGATACACTCTCGTCGTCGTTCCTTGAACTGAACAAAATACGTCTTTCCGATCTGTAAAAATTTTATGTGAACACTGCCTGAGCATTTTATCATCTATTATTTTTAATCATATACCATGAACATTCCAAAAATTATCTGGTCGCATAAACCTTGCAGCCCGCTTACATGGATGAACATATCGCTTCCTGAGAGAAACGAAAGAAATAATGGAGAACTCGCGAAAAATTTTTTAAAAAACGCGAAAAAATATCTTGATCACTGTCTCAAGCAATCAAGAGGGAAGTCAAATATTCGAACATTTCTTATGGAAGCAAAAATATGCATAGAGCAAACCGAAAAACACATGGAATTTTTGTAGGCGTTAAGATTTCTACAAATTTCGTAACGAAAATCTGTTTTTCTTAAGGCTCCTAAAGTGAGGTAGTTTTAATATTTTTACGGTTTACGGTAGAGCCCATACCATGCTGAAGCGAGTCGATCAGCAAGACGATTGGAGCGAAAAAAAATATCGGTATATTTCAGCCAAAAAGTGAACCACCCCCAAAAATAAAGGCCGAGATGATAGAATTTTTGATTACCCAACGACGTAGCAATGGCAAGATATTCACGTAAAATCCAGCTCAAAGAAGATCCAGGACCAACGGAAATACCAAACTCAAGTTCTTCATAAGGCTTCATCAGCTCTTTAAAACCGCTCACGGTATAGCGCTGATAGTCGTCGGGAACCGCGTGATAGGGTTGAAGAAACGGCGCTTTCATATAGAGAAAACCACCTTTTTTCAGCACTCGAAAAATTTCAGATAAAACCTGCAAAGGATTTCGAACATGCTCGAGAACATTTTTGAAAAGAATCATATCAACGCTTTCATCTCGAAAAGGGAGTTGATGAGCATCGGCGACTATATCAATATGGGAGTAGTAAATGATATCGAGATTTATTATTTTAGGATGGAGCGAGGTCAAATCTTTTGAGAGAGAGCCGATATTGAGAATAAACGGGAGTTGGTGATGTTTTTTGAGAAAAGTTGTAAGTTCCCGACCTTCACCATGAGAATTGGTGAGTGTTTGAAAATAAACGGAATGGTGAGGCGGCAAAAAAATTTTCGCCATTTTTTTCACCAAAGATGTGTCGGATCTATGTGAATGAACGACATTTTTTGAGTGTTCTTCAATGAAAAAAGGAACAGAATTTTTTATCAAATACCCGCGATGGCAATGAAAACATGAAAAACAGTCTTCCTTTAGGAAGAGTTTTGAGTGGCATGAAGGGCAAGCAAGAAGAGATAAAAAAGAGGATTTCATGACGTTACTATACCATAAGCAATTCTAGACTTTTAAAAAAAAATAAAGTATATTTGGTGCGTTAGAGCCACGCGGAGAGGTACTCAAGTGGCTGAAGAGGCGGGTTTGCTAAACCTGTAGGGGGGTGTTAAGCCCCCGCGAGGGTTCGAATCCCTCCCTCTCCGCCAGTTAGCAAATAAAGTCATTGGCTCGCCCGCTAGGCGGGCTCGCTATTTTTATTCGACTAGGAATCGTCTATAATATGTCTATGAGTAAAACCATTGCATTTCAATTTCGCTATAGCATCACTTCACGACTTTTGGCTAGTATTAAACGGATTGCTCTATTGGTGAAGGATTTGAATAATAAACATTTTTCAAAAGTTGTTCTCTTAGATTTTGAACGGAAAGCCCGAGAAGTTTCGGCTCACTCTTCCACGAGCATTGAAGGAAATCCATTGCCTTTAACTGAGGTAAAAAAAATATTAAAAAATACTCCTTCTCATGTCCGAGATACGGAACGTGAAATTTTAAATTATAATAAGGTACTTATGTATCTCAATGATTTATGTAAAAATAACTCCATGCCCCCAAGTCTTGATTTAAAATTAATTTTGAAAATTCAAAAAATGGTAACTTTCGGACTTATTCATAAATCAAGATTAGGTAAAATTCGTCAAGAGCCTGTGTTTGTGAATAATCCTCAGACAAGACAACCGATTTATTTTCCTCCAGACCATCAAGATGTTCCACGACTTGTTAATAATTTGCTCGCATATGTAAATGAGAATAGAACCAAATTAGACCCGCTCATCATCTCCGGTATTTTTCATAAGCAATTTGTTATCATTCATCCATTCGTAGATGGCAACGGTCGAACTGCCAGACTGGCGACAAAAGTATTGCTCGCGGGCATGGGATTAAATACCTTCAATCTTTTTAGTTTTGAGAATTACTATAATCAAAATGTTACAAAATATTTTCAAAATGTCGGTCTTGTCGGGAATTATTATGATCTCAAAGATACAGTCAATTTTACTGAATGGCTAGAGTATTTTATCGACGGCATTATTGATGAATTATTGCGAGTCGGTGGCGAACTTGCCAAATTAAGCAATACTCCCCTCATGACATTAAAACCCTATCACCACGCATTAATAAAACACATTAAAAAACATGGGTTTATTAAAGACAGCGATTATTCCAAATTAACATCGCGCGCAAGACCGACGCGAAATCTGGATTTTAAAAAATTAATAGAGCTTGGACATATTGAAAAACAAGGCAATGGCAAAGCAACATTTTATGTGTTCAAAAATAATCCATAATTATCCACATTTTTATTTTTTAAAGCCTTAGTAAATAGCATCCAGATAACATTTTTCACAATAAACAGTTTCTGGTGTTTCTAGGGAATAAGTACTCAGCATTTCTTTTTTGCAATGTGAGCAAAGGCGCTTCCAAAGTTCATGAGGATTTTTGAGCCCTAGACGATTTTGATGACGACAATCAGGACACTTGAAAGGAAGAGGCAGAAACATTGTTTTATAAAATGTAAGCTCTTTTGTTGTGATACGGTAATTTTTTTTACATGAAATACAAGCGAGAATTTCACCAGTGACGCTTTCAGGCACATCTTTGATATGATTCGGAATCAAATAGGACGATTTTTTGTAATCTCGTGTATCGATAGTTTTCCACGAAAAACCAAGTTTCAGAGCCTTTTCTTTTGAAAGTGGATAATAATCATTCGCCGTAGTTTCGTTATAACCAAAGGGAGAAAAAGAAGAAGGAAAAAATTCTCCAAATTCTTGAGTTTGAGTCATATGGTTCAAAATACGTCCAACCAGCTCTGTATAAGCTGAAGGTGAATATTGTCTATTTAAAATGCAATATTCTTTATTTTTTAAACCAATGCAGCCGAAAAGATTTTTACAATTAAAACACTGCTCGCAGTAATATAAATCGCTGTTATGCCAGCAGGAAATACAAAAAAGAGCGCGAGTATTGCCGGTATTTCCCAGGCATTCGTACAGGAGTTCAGATGGATCGTATCCGATATTCGAGACATCCATGCAGTCTTTTACCTTTACGGCATTGGTGTAAACATAGGAACAATCTTCGCCATATTTTAAATTAAAGCCGTAGTAGATATTTTTTGAATTTTGGATATCGGAACCTATACAGTGCTCACAATTTTTTTGGAAAGTCGATCGATGGATAGCCGAAGAACAAACAAGTTTATATTGCTCAAGAATCGAAGAAAAGTGTTTGCTGTTTCCTTGATCAAGAGAGGCGCAAAAACGATTATAATCATCTTTTGAGTGAGGTTTATTAAAAATATAATACTGCTTATTTCGAAGGTTGGAAGAAAAGAGACAGTTTTTACAACCGATAAGATCGTAACAGTAATGACAATCGCTCACATTGAAGCAGTATTGAATAAAACTCGATTGATAACAATTTTCTGAATAGATTCCTTCGTAAATGAGTTCGCTTTTTATGAGTTCTAAACAGTCAAAACAATTTTTGCATGCCCACATATAAGTGCCGTATTGGCAGTCTTCGTTGTAGTGCGAAGCGAAAATAAGATAGCAGTTTTTATTGCGATATGAAAAATTGCAGTAATCGCTGTTTTCACTCGCGACATTTACAAAATTAATTTTTGGAATTTTTTTATAAAGTTCAAAAAATTGTTCAAAAAAATGGCGAGTAAAATCAAAATCTCTTCCATAATTTGTAGCATCAAGCTGATCACTCCACCACGCTTCATGATCGTAGACTTTGTACGGTTTGTCGGGCGAATAGACAGAAATAATATTTTTTTTGGAAAAATCGCAGAGCCGTTTATAGAGGTTTCGTTCATTGCGCCATGAAAGCCTTCTTTGAAGGCGGCAGTCGGGACACAAAGTTGGAGCTGGAAGCATATTTTTTTGCCCGCCAAACACCGGAGAAATTTTATTATAAAAAACAAGATCGCGATCAAAAATTTCAAAATTGTGCTGACACTGTTTACAGATTTTTTGCATATTTATGGATAAGTTCTTAATATATCTCTTTGAGGTAGCAGCTTTCGCAATAAACTTTTTCGCTTCGATCGGGTGAGTAAGTGGTTTCCATTTCACGACCGCACTTAAAACACATTCGTTTCCAAATGTGTCTTTGTGCTCGAAATTGCATGCGTTCTTTATGGCGGCAATTGGAGCATTTTCGAGGAATGGGAAGCGAAAGTTTACGATAAAATGCCAATTCCTGCGGGATAATACGATAATTTCGGCCGCAATCACGGCACGAAAGTATTTCACTCGTAATCGTGTCGGAGACATTTTTGCTATCATCCGGAAGCTGATATGTTTGTTTCGAATAGGTACTTTCCGTGTCTTCGCGCCATTGCCATCCGCGTTTCAAAACCTCTTCGCGCTTTAATGGAAAAAATTCCGGCGCAATCGTTTCATTATAGGCAAAAAGCGAGTGAGAGGTTGGAAAGTATTCTCCCCATTCAGACGCTTGTTGATGACTTCCTGTCATTATCGATTCAGTAGATGACGCTGTTTGGTTCGCATATTCGATATTCATCATGTGCTTCATAATCCGCGGAACAAGATTTTCATATTGTTCTTTGGAATATTGTTTGTTTAAAATGCAGTATTCATTTTTTTTCAGCCCGATACAGCCAAAAAGGTTCGAAGAATAAAAACATTCATCAGTGTAATACGAATGTTTGAGATCCCATGAATGAAGAATGAAAGAGGAGTGGTAATTTTTTACCGCAGACATCGCTTCATACACGAGTTCGGATTTTGGCGAATAGTGAGCGTCGAAACAATCTTTCGCGCCTTGAGGAAGGGTATAAATGTAAGAACAATCCTCAAGTCCTTCGGCCTCAAAACACTGCCGACTATTTTTGCAATTGAGCAAATGATCGCCGCTGACATGTTCGCATTGAATATTATAGGACGCTCGAACGGGAAATCGCAGAGCAAAGTCGCGAAATTGACGAGAAAGTTTTTCAAGAAACGAATACTGTGAGAGAGAAGCTATGAATTCATGATATTCTGTTTCGGAAACAGGTGAATTAAAAATATGAAAACGCTTTTTTGTAAGATTTACACAGCCGACACATTGGTCGCAACCGCTGCAGTCGCGGCAAAAAAGAAGATCCGAAGAATCCCTGCAGTTATTGGTATGAAAGCAACGATACAAATGAACTCCATAAATGCACTCAAGGCAAATTTCGCAGTTATAGCAAAGGGAGCAATCGACGCAGTCGCGAGACGCGTTAGTTTGATAGGAGTAATAAATATCCTCCGAGCCAACGACGGAAACGCACATATAGCAATTTCGTGAAGTAACGGAATACGGCGCGTAATTGCTATTTTCACAATGGGAAAGAATCATGTTCATTCGCGGAACTCGAAGTTGAAGTTCATGAAATTGTTCAAAAAAAGGCCTCTTAAAGTCAAATGGTTGTCCATAGCTTCGCGCGTCCCATTGATCGCTCCACCAGATTTCATGATCGTAGACTTTGTACGGTTTGTCAGGCGAGTAGACGGAAATAATATTTTTTTTGGAAAAATCGCAGAGCCGTTTATAGAGGTTTCGTTCATTGCGCCAAGAAAGCCGCCTCTGCTGGCGGCAGTCAGGGCAGAGCGAAGGTAGCGGAAAAGGAAAATTTTGTCCTGCGAAATGAGGCGAAACTTTTTCATGCAAGGCCTGATAGTCAGTCGTTATTTCAAAATCGCGCTGACAATATTTGCACAGTGGCATTTGTAGATATTTTTAAATAACAATTAAGAATGTATACTTCTCATTTACACCTATAGAATAAGGAAGTAAACTGTTCTTCGCAAAGAACAACACAAAATGGGTCAAGTCTCTTTTAAAGACATCTGACCGCAGCATGACGGTCATTCTACGGCGAATTTTCTACTTTTTTGGTATAGAGACGACATAATTGAACACAGGCTACTCTATTTTAGACTTAATCCTATGCTGCAGTCATACCTTCAACATCTAGGTCTTAACGAAAAAGAACAGATGCTCTATCTCGCGCTTGCGGAACTTGGCATACAGCCTGCTTCTGTTATTGCCAGACATTGCCATTTAGATCGCGTAACGACTTACAAAAATTTAAAAAAGCTGGCCGATCTTAGTCTTGTGAAGGTCTATTCACGCGATAACGTTCAGTGTTTCGGCATTGAAAGTTTTGAAAATTTGCAGGGATATTTAAAGGAAAAAGTGATTTTTTTTGAAAATTTGCTTGAAGAATATCCCATGGCGGAAAATCTTTTAAAATCGCTCAAAGGCGATGAAGATCTCATTCCAAAGCTTCAGATTTTTGAAGGGGAATCCGGAATTAAGAGTTTTTTTCGCGATTTGCTTTTTGAAATCAAACGGGAAAATCTTCATCAACTTCGAATGCTGACATCCAATACTTTTGAAGAAAGGCTTGGAGATGTGCCGCTTTCACGTTTTGTCGAAGATTTTTTCAAGGAGTTACGAGAAAGAAAAATTCAGCTTGAAATTTACGAAGCCGCCGGGAATTTGATCCCCGAGCATTTGAGAAAAGTCTCTTTTGAAGAGTTTGATCCGTCGCGTTTACCGGCTGCGAGAGGAACGACAAACATTTTCATTGCAGGCCACGCCGTGTATGTATCCTGCTACAAAACTTCACAAATCGGTCTCAAAATAAAACAATCCGACATCAGCCAAATTTTCCACTTTCTCTTCGATTTTATCGGTAAAAACGTGAGCTTTTAAATCAAGGAATTTCTAAAAAATTTGCGACAAAGGTTTGTAAAGTGGAGTAGCAAGTACATTTTTCAGAGGTTCTTCAACAATTAATATCCATTTTTTCAGAGCTTTCTTACATTGGAACTTCAAATCGAGAAGAAGTCCTCTTATATCTCGACTTCTTGCGCTTCCGATAAACTTTTACCTCTCAAGTTTCTGAGTATTTCTTCTAAAGAAGGATCACTATGAGGATCACGAGGAAATTTCGTTCTGATTGTATCATCAGTTTCTCCAGGTTTTAGATCTCTTGGAATTTTTGTTACTCCTCTCGATGAGTCTCTGGCAATATCAAAACCGTTGAGATGTTGAAAAGATGGGGTTGTTGCTTGTCGATCTGCGGATGCACCGTTAGAGTTACTTGATTCAAAATGAGAAGTTACTTTTTTTCGAATATCTCCATTCGATAAATTTCTTGAACCATTACCTAATACTGCATTAAGAGCTCTTCTATAGAGACCAATATGTTTTAAACAAAACGGTCCTGCAGAAGTATTCACTCCAAACATTTTTATAGGAATATCCACTCCATCAGAATACTTACTAAGCAAGCGATCGGGATGTATGCCATCGTTTAAAGTAGTAGAAAGAAGAGTTGATAATTCCTGAATCTCTCGAGAACTTACCAATTTTCCAATAGTTCCATTACAATTGACGCAATTGATAGACATATACTTTATATTTACGAGAAAGTGAGAATAAATTAATGTATAAAAAACTCGCTGTCAATACGAACATGCGGCGTAAAAGTGAAAAAATTATAATTCAGTAAGTTAAAATTTAGTACACCTGATTGTGAGTGCCAATTCGGAGAAGAATAATACTGTTTTTGTCTAAATAGCGATAAATAACACGAACATCTCCCGTGATAGAAAAGGAGCGCTTACCCCTCAGTAATCCTTTAAGAGCATGATCGCGAAGTTCGGGATTTTGAGGATTTTGTAAAAATGTGAGAAATTTTTTTTGAAATCGTTCTTTCTCTTGAGGATGAAGTTTTTTAAAGTCTTTCTTAAAATCTCGATGATAATCGGCTTTAAGCATTCAATTCTTTTAAAATACTTTTACCAGAGCGTGCGCGAATTTTTCCTTGTCTGTAATCTTCGATAATCTCTTTTTCACGAGAAAGAATCTCGAATTCTTGATCTTCGGTAAGACCGTTTTCCGTAAAAATATGTTTTTTTTCAATTCTGACAATCTCTGTTAAATTAAGTTTCACCAATGCCGATACAGTAATGCCCTTATAATGTGCAATATTATCGAGATCCTTTTTAAGATTATTGTCCACCTTAATCTGAATAAGCTGTTGAGAGGTTTTTTTAGTTGCCATGAGAGTATGAATAAGTATTACTTTTCTATACAAAATTATAACTCATTTAAAAAAATAAACAACCTGCTCTAATAAACCGACTGTAAATAACAATTTTCGCAATAGACAATTTCAGGTCGATCAGGAGCATAGGTTGTTTCGATAGTTATTCCACATGTACCGCATACGCGTTTCCAAAGTTTTCGCGGATTTCGAAGAGACATTCGTGCGGCGTGGCGGCAATCGTGGCAAAGACGCGGGATTGGAAGCATTTTTTTGCGATAAAACGCGAGTTCTTGGGGAATAATTTTATAATTTTTTTTGCACGTCGCGCATGCAAGAATTTTTTGGGTAATCAAATCGGAAATTTCATCAAGAGTATCAGGAATAATAGTGGTCCGAATTTGATAATCACGCATGTCAATATCCTTCCATTTATATCCTTTTTTCAGCGCCATTTCTTTCGTCAACGGAAAGTATACTTGAGCAACGGTTTCGTTATAACCATAAGGCGAAAGGGATGCTGGAAGAAATTCACCCCATTCACTGATTTCGGCTTTATGTTGAGATGAGGCTTGTTGATATGAGGTTTGTTGAAATGAGTTGTGTTGAGATGAAGATTGATTGTCTTTTTGTTCAGCAGATTGAGGTGGCAAGAGATTCGCTACTCGAGTTTTTTTCATATGTTCAATAATCCGAGGAACAAGACTTTCGTAATCATCTTTTGAATATTGTTTGTTGAATATGCAATACTGCGACCTTTTAAGCCCTACGCAGCCAAATAAATGATGACAATTTTGTATGCAGAGTTTTGAATAAAAAATGTCATAGCAACCGTCCCATATCTGATCTGAAAAGCATACATTTCTGACAGCAAAACCTATTTCGTGATTTTCATAACAAAATTCCGCTCCTTTTTGAGAGCCGAATACTGTCATGTCGTAAACCATTTTCGTATTGCGGGCATTAAAAACAAATTTACAATCTTGCCCATGAATAAGGTCATAACAGTCCCTGCATCGTTGCGTGTGGGAAAGATAATCTCCTGTCGAATCCTCATTTTGAATGCCATGGAGCGATTTTTGAGGAAAATGTATCGAAAACGCGCGGAATTTTTGCTCCATATTCTGCATTTCGGAAAAAGAACAAAAATTCACTTCCGAGAGTTTCGCGTCATATTCCTCTTTGGTATAAGGCTTATTGAAAAAATAAAATTGCTTGTTTCGTAAATTACTGCAGCCAAAACAGCTTGAACAACTGATACAATTTTTGAGAAACCATGAGTCCGAACAGTGCTTGCAGTCTTGAGAAAAATGAAGATTATAGCATGCCATGCAGTCAATACATTCATAACAAAGTTCAAGATTATATCCCTGAAGAATATCCATGGAGTCGCGAGAATCATAAATATTGTTAGAGTACATGCAGTCGCGATTGAAATCCGCTTCAAAAATAAGATAACAATCCTTGCACCAGCCGCACTGATTCACGTATTCACAATTCTCATTGCCCGTTGCTGAACGAGCCAATTGAGGTACTGCATTCATAAGCTCCTCAAATTGCTCAAAAAAAGGTCTTTTAAAATCAAAATCGCGTCCATATTTTTTCGCGTCCCATTGATCTGAAAACCAAAAGTCATTATTGTAGACGGGGAAAGGCTTGTCTGGCGAGTAGACAGAAATAATGTCGCGTTCCGTCGCGCCGCATTTTCTGCGATAAAGAGTGCGTTCATTGCGCCAGGCGAGTCGACGCTGCTGTCGACAATCGGGGCAGAGCGACGGTGGCGGGAAAAGAAAATTTTGTCCTGAGAAATGAGGCGAAACTTTTTCATAAAATGAGATGTCCGCGGCAGAAATCTCAAAATTTTGCTGACATTGGAAACATGTTTTATCGTGGTGGAAAGAATCTGACATTCAAAAATATTATTATAAAATTTTTTCTGTGCGGTATATTTTGGTTCAAGAAAATATTTAATATATCGTTTCAAGGTAGCATTTTTCACAATACACATGCTCAGATCGTTCGGGAGCATAGGTGGTTTCAATATCATTATTGCATTTCTGACACTTCCTTTTCCACGAGTATCGCGGATTTCGGAACGACTTTCGTAATGAGTGACGGCATTCAGGACAGATTCGTGGCACAGGTAACTGAATGAGATGGTAAAAGCGAAGTTCCTGAGGAATAATTTTAAAATTTTTCAAACACTCGCTACACTGTAAGACTTCTTGAAGAATAGCATCGGAAACATCCGAAATATTGTCGGGAATGACATATTTTTGGGCAACGGGCTTTTTTTCAATTTCGTCCATCCACTTAAATCCTTGCCGCAGAGCCTCTTCCCGACTTAGAGGAAAATAGTCATGCGCCGTAGTCTCATTGTAGCCAAAAAATGACAAATCTTGTGACAGAAAATGCCCAAATTCGCCAGCACGCTTCATATGATCAATTATTCGAGCTCTTAAAACCTTATAATCCGCTTCAGAATAGCTTTTATTAAGGATAGAATACTTTTTTCGTTTGAGCCCTACGCACCCAAAAAGATGCTGAGAATTCAATATGAAATCGCAATATTCGATGTTCGATGAGTCTATAACAAAGAATGAACCGATATCATAATACGAATTAAAATTTGAAATGGAATTATAAGAAAGCTCGGCATTATCGCCCAAAAGGCTGCATCGAAAACAGTCCTTGGCTATATTAGCGAAAATAACATTTGAAAGATCTTGGCTTTCCGCTACGTCAAAACAGAGAGTGCAATTTTTGCTGTTTTTAATATAATCGCCGCTGCATTCTTCGGAATTCACAATATGGGCATATTTCACGACTCTTTTTGTAAGAAGTTTTTGAAAATCGCGAACATTTTCACAGTGCTGGAAATAACTTCCGCTGAGAAGTTCACTTTTTCTCTTTAAATAATCATCTTTCGAGTAGCGAGTATTCAAAATCATGTAAGATTGATTCACAAGATTCGCGCATAAAATACATTCGTTGCAGCCGACGCAGTCGCTTATATAAGCGCAATTGCTGCAATTTTTTGAATCAAAAGCGAAATGGCATGAGTAAGAGTTTAGCGTGTCGCCGAGCATGGAAGAAAGCTCATTATAATTGCTGTAATCGGCATCAAGCACGTTCACATTTTTCATGCAGAGTGTCCCAAACATTGTATCTTGGTTCAAATCGCCTCCGAAAACAAGGTAGCAATTTTTATTGCCATAAGAAAAATTACAGTAGTCGCTATTCACGGGATTAATATTCATAAGCGCGAGTCGTGGAACTTTAAGCTGAAGCTCTTTCATCTGCTCAAAAAAAGGTCGGTTCGGATCAAAATTCTGGCCGTATTCAAGAGCATCCCACTTATCGCTGTGCCAGAAATCGCTTTTATAAACCTTATAAGGTTTATCAGGAGAAAAAATGGAAATAATCGTTTCTCCTGTGGCATCGCATTTGCGTGAATAGAGATTTCGTTCATTGCGAAAACAGAGCCTCCGTCTTTGATCGCAAACAAAGCAAAGGTCTGAGGGGGCAAATCCAAATTTTTGATATAACGCGAAATCGTTATCTGTAAGAGTAAAACTGTCGTTGCAAACAGAACATTTTTTTTGTAACATAGTAAAAAATAAATAGAATAATGAGGCAGAATTTTTTCCAACTGAACAATCTGATACGCCTTCATCGTCGTTGAGCATTTTCGTTCGAATTTTTACATTTTCATTTCCGAAATTGCGTTTTTCAGAGTTTTCCTCAACAAAGTATAATAAAAAAAATAAAAAATAGGAAGAAAAATTGACATTCTCTTGCGAAAAATTTTCTTTTTAAATAGCGTAAAAGTATGAAAAAAATTACGCAAACAGGCATTTTTTGCATCACGGCTTTTATGACATTTGCCATCCTGACAACGGCGCAGGGAACTTTTTCATTTTCTGATATTTCAAAACCAAAAACGACAAGTAACGAGACTATAATTTTAGAAAAATCCATATTGACTGATGATCTCGATTCAAAAAATTCCGCGGACGTAAGCATGGTTTTTGTGGGCGATATAATGCTAGGAAGGTACGTTGAAACCTTGATGAAGAAGCACGGCGAGGAATATCCTTTTCTCAAAATACATGAGTTTTTAGAGAGATTTGAGACCGTAGTCGCTAATCTCGAAGGTCCGATTACGAAAAATCATCGCCAGACGCCGGATTGGACCACAAGTTTTTCATTCGCGCCGAGTATTGCAAAATTGCTCAAGAGTGAGGGAATAGACATCGTTTCCATCGCGAATAATCACACGCTGGACAAAGGTGAAGCGGTATTTGAAGAAACAAAACAGATACTCACGGACGCGGAAATTGAGTACGTTGGTCATCCAAGAGATATTGATGAAAATTACGTTCTTGAAAAAAA
Source organism: Candidatus Peregrinibacteria bacterium (assembly GCA_016188705.1). Classification (GTDB taxonomy): domain Bacteria; phylum Patescibacteriota; class Gracilibacteria; order UBA1369; family JACRIC01; genus JACPHH01. Next base: position 19,645 of record JACPHH010000021.1, read on the forward strand.
AATAAATGGAAAAAAAATATTTTTCGTGGCGTTTCATGCGACAAAAAGTACCTTTGATAAAGAAAAAGCCATTGAACTTGTGAAAAAAGTCTCATCGGACGAAAAGATTTTTGTGATAGTAATGCTGCATTGGGGCATCGAATATCAGCTTGTCGCAAGCGAAAAACAACAAAACCTTGCCCGAAGTCTTATTGATGCCGGCGCGGACAGCATCATAAGCCACCATCCGCATGTAGTTCAAAATATTGAGGCTTATAACGGAAAAATTATTGTGTATTCATTGGGAAATTTTATTTTCGATCAGTATTTTTCCGATGACACACAACAAGGACTTGCTATCGGATTGGAGTTAAAAAATGAAGAAGTCATTTACCGATTATTTCCACTCAGAAGTTATCAAAGCCAAGTGGAACTCATGAACGAAGAAAAAGCAGGTCCATGGCTTGAAAATCTCGCGAAAAGGAGCAGTGAAACCCTGTTCGATGCCATAAAAAAAGGAAAAATCGAAATGAAAAGATAATGATCCTTTGAAAATCGTACAATAGACTCGCTGCGCAATAATTTTTCTACTGCACTTTCAGTAGAAAGGACATTTTTCTTAAGGTTCTTTAGATTGCCATCCAATGTGCAAACTGAGACAATTTTTCATAATGCCAGCAATTTTTCATTATGCCAAAAAACTAAAACTATTTTTCAGTGATGGCTATTTCATGTCTTTCAAAGCATTTTCAAGGAATTGAGCCTCTTCCTCGGCAATGCCTTCAATTTGCATAAAATCCTTCACTTTCAGACCCTTGATCTGTTCTACAAGCGTAAGATGGGCGGTTTCAAGCTTTTTCACAACTTCCTCGGTAATACTTTGAAGATCTTTGACATTGGTTACTGTTTGAGTTTTTTGAGCAGTCTGCGCTTGCTCGCCGCCTTTGATTTCAGCAATGTCAAGAATATCAATTTCGTAGGCGGAAAGACGTGAAGCGAGTCGTACATTTTGACCATTTTTCCCGATAGCGAGAGGCCTTTGATCAGTATGGACGTAGACCGAAGCCCGTCTTCGTTCTTTATCAAGCACGATTTGCGCGACTTTCGCGGGTGAAAGGGCCGCTTTAATAAATTCTTCATCCTTTTCCTGCCATTGAATAATGTCAATGCGCTCGCCATTGAGCTCATCCATAACATTTTGAATACGTACGCCCTTGGGACCGACGCAAGAACCGATAGGATCAATTTTTGGATCCGAAGAGTGAACGGCAATTTTACAACGCACTCCAGGTTCTCGCGCAACGACTTTGATATCCACAAGCCCCTGTTTGATTTCAGGAATTTCGAGTTCAAGAAGCTTTCGAACAAGGTTCGGATGGCTGCGGGAAATAAGAAGCTGCGGGCCTTTTGTAGTTTTTATAACCTTATCAAGATAGATTTTGAGTCGTTGTCCCGAATAATAGCGTTCATTGGGAATCTGATGATCAAGAGGGAGAACGCAGATAATTTTTTCAAGGTCGATATAGACTTGTTGATTTTCCACGCGGTGAACTCGTACATTAAGAAGCTCATTTTCACGATTTTTGAAAGTTTCGTACATAATTTCTCTTTCCGCTTCCTGCAGTCTTTGAATAATAACTTGTTTTGCTGATTGTGCCGCGATGCGTCCATATTCGACGGGAGTCACGTCAATTTTGAGAACATCGCCTGCCTGGGCGTCTTTTTTATATTTTTGAGCTTCTTTGAGTGAAATTTCGATATTCTCATCAAGCACTTTTTTGACGACATTTTTGACGAGAAAAATAGTAGCCATGTCGGATCCTTCTTTGAATTCCACTTCGATATTTTGGTCGCGATTTCCGTAGTCTTTACGGTACGCGGCGCGGAGAGCGGCTTTTATGGTTTCAAGAACGACTTCTTTTGAGATATTTTTTTCATCGCAGAGCTGATTGATGGCTGCAAGAAACTGTGATTGCATGGAAAAATAAGAAAGAAAAATAAAAAAAATGAGATAAAACAAAATGCAGGATATCATTTATCCTGACTCATAAAACAATACTAGAATAACAAATTAAAACCTTGCTGGCAAGAGAAATTAACCGAAAATTTGACTAAATTGAATTGACTGGAGTATTCTAACCTCTTTTAACTAAAAAATTATACATGAATCAATTGGACATTACGGCTTACAATCCGGAACCCGAAGCATCCCAAGACGAGATTTTGCAAGCTCAACAACGGTTGTCTCGGGACATTGTTGCTCTCATTGCGGGGATACTGGAAGAAGAGACTTCAGCTGTGGAGACGATTTTGAGTGATCCGGTTTTACTTCGAAAATATTTAAAAGGCCTCAATGAGGCGATTGACACAGGATTGATTATTGAGCCGGAAAATCCGAAAGACACTCCCTGCGGGGAATCGTTATCTGAAGTAATGGAAGATATGCAAGCAAAACTGCAGAGATTGGAAGACCCTTTGTCCCGATATAATGGTTACTTCGCAATACCTGAGGAAATACGCACACTCCTCGCGACATGGAGCGAGAAACGTCTTGATGCTTTTCTCCGTCCGAATGCTTCCTGGAGTAAGTTGATACCGATGGGATTCGTGAAAAATTTGGCCGAGCTTCCAGATGATAGATTTTATAAAGTTGTTGATGTTATGAAGGTTAGCTACGAAAAAAGTGGTAGAGAACTTCCTCCTCTTTCCGCAAGTGCTCTGGTGGAGCTTGGAGCACTTTCCGACGATCTATTTGAGGCCTTGTTGAACACTGCCGACATAGAAACGATGATCGATATTGTCGTTTTCGAAGAAGTCGAGAAGGGTAATTCGCCCTATACTGATGGTACCTCTATTGATCCTCGAGGTAGATGGCATGCGTCAGCAAAAGTGGAAGATATAATCCGACTGATTGCAAAACTCAAAATTTCACCAGCGATAATAGCCATGGTACATACGTTCAGAAGAATATTATCCATACGACCCGATGGCCTCGAGGGATTAATGCAAACAATGTCTCCTGAACGATGGAATCTTCTGGTTGAAAATACAAAGACAGAAGGGAGGACACTTAGTATGGGGTTGGTAGGAGAGGTTGCAAAATTGACCGATGAACAATGGGCAGAGCTGAAAGTAAAAGAGATCTGTAGGTACGGTAATCGGTATGAAAAAATATTAGAGACGATCAATCGAGGAAATTTCCTTCCTGAAAGAATTCGGGCGATTTCCGCTCAGGAGGATTTGACAGAGGTGGGTATTCCATTACTCGAGACGATGGGATCTCTGACAGATGAACAAATCGAGTCATTGGGAGGCATTAAGCACATTCTGGATTGTGCGCTGGGTGCGTCTCTTACGGAGAAAGAAGGTGAAGTCATGAGTGACGAACTTGTTCTCCTACGGAAGAGGTATCCACTTCAGGAAGATGTTATATACAACCAGTATGGCCATGGGAGGTGTGTTATTAGTCAACTGATGAATGATCTCGTAAATGGAAGAGCAATAGACATATTTGATCAAAAGATAGATTCCAATTTATGTGGAGATAGTAAGAGGCCAGGAGGGTATCGTCCGGATATCACCATAGCATTGCTCCATGAGGCTTTACGGTACACTCTTAGTCAAGGGCTTCGACCTGGGGCGAGCGTTCCATTGACGTCGGCTTTGGAGATAGCACGATTTACAGGCTATAGAGAAGATAGTAGGGTATATGGTTTACTCGCTAAAGCCGATGAAGGTTATAGGAAATTCGATCCGTCGAGAAATTTCAGGAAACTCCGTGACATGTTTGATGCTTTCCAAGAATGCAGAAAAGGGGTTGAGAGAACGATTCGACATATGTTAGAAACGGCGAGACTAACCTATCTTGAACCCCAAGACAGGAGCGCTCTGGATCCGGACAGTGAGATATTTTTGCATAGAATCAACCATGGATTGGTACGGACACCGATTCTCAGACGATTCAAAGATGAATTAACCCCCAATGATTCGAGAGATCCATCCACTAGAGTAAGTCCAGAAATGTGGTCCGCCGCTGAATGGTGGCCACGAAAATTGGACAATGGCTTATCACACTTTGAGAGATTGGAAGAAATCGTGCTGATCCATCAATATTTCCCTGAAGCAATAATCGCTATCTGCAATGGGGATATAAGAAAAATATTGGTGAAAAAAGATGAGGCATTTTTCAAATGGCTGTCCAATCAGGGACAAAACGATTTTCCCGAAAGAATCAATGATGATCAAGTGAATATATTGTATGCAAGATTTACGAAAGAAGCAGGAACAGAGCAAGGAATTGCTGAGAGAAAAAAGGTAAAAGGGATATTTACATAATCCTGTCACCTGTTCATCTCTCCTGACTTCCGCATTGGGACACCCTGGTCAACCATGAATGGAGTCAAGGAGCATTTGCTGTTCGGCATCCATACGCAAGATGGTTCATTTACTCTCTTGTGAATGAAAAAGATTTTAAATTGGGTAAATCTGAAACACCTGCTGTTTCTTCACCGAGCAAGGTTTTGGAAGAACGAGGACTTGAAAGATTTATGAAGCATGAAGATTGGATGAAGATTGGATGAGGATTGAGGTGCATATAAACTCGAGATGAGTAAATTATTTTGTTACTCTCATCGTCGTTCTTTGAACTGAACAAAATACATCTCTTCCATCTGTAAAAATTTTATGTGAACACTGCCTAGAATGGAAAAACCTTTTGCAGGGCTTCGTAAACAGTATCCTGACGAAACCCGCGACGTTGAAGAAAGGCAAAAGCTTTTTCGCGCCTTTTTTTGAGTGGATATCTGTTCAAAGTAGGGAGTTTTTTTCGCAGTACTTCAAGCGCAAGATCTTGTTCCGAAGAGAGGAGTTCCGAAAGCGTCTGGTCAATAATCGATTCGGGAATACCTTTTGCTTTGAGTTCAAAACGTAAAAGGTAGGGGCCTCGTGGACTCAAGCGGCTGCGTGTTGCCACGAAACTCCTTGCGAAATCTTCATCGTCGAGGTATTTCCATTCCTTGAGTCTCTGAATGATGTTTCCAGTATCTTGAATCCCTCTTTTTTGCAGTCGTTTTTCCAACTCTTTAGTGGAATATCGACGACGACTGAGAAGAGTGAGAGCATAATCGAGTCCCGATATAGGATGATCATTCGGCTTTGTCGCGGGTTCACGTTTTTGCTCTTCGTCAATCAAATTTCGTGACGAAATTACATTTTTCAAGGGTTCCTCTGATGAAAAATGAGAAGAGTCTTCAAACATGAAATAATTTTTTCAAAGAATATTACAAGGAGCTTTGAACATTTTGCAGCCAACATGGTAAAATCGCAGTAGATGGTAGATTTTTCTTAAGGCTCCTCAATACAATAGCTCCCAAGATCACTCTCGTTGCCTCTACTACGCTTCGGCGGCAATAGATTCTTCTTTAACTCGAGACGATCCCTTGCTTGCGTCATTTTTTGGAAGCATTTTTTCTTTGTCGTCATTTCCCACCTTTTCGCGTACAAGTTTTTCAATTTCTTGAGCAATTTTTGAATTGCCTTCAAGGAAGCTTTTGGCGCTTTCTCTTCCTTGTCCAAGACGAAGTTCTTTGTAAGCGAAGAAAGTCCCGCTTTTACGAATAAATTCATATTTTAACGCGATGTCCAAAAGATCACCAGTATGAGAAATGCCCCGATTGTACATAATATCAAATTCCGCGGTTTTAAATGGAGGAGCTACCTTATTTTTCACGACTTTGACCCGTACTCTATTGCCGAGAATTTCTTTCGATTCGCCCACTCCGACATCGATTTTTCCGATAATTCTGATTTCCATGCGAACCGAAGAATAAAATTTCAGAGCATTTCCCCCTGGAGTTGTTTCGGGATTGCCAAACATCACTCCGAGTTTCATTCGAATCTGATTAAGAAAAATAACAGTTGTATTCGACTTGCTGATGACCGCGGTAAGTTTTCGAAGCGCTTGACTCATGAGTCGAGCTTGCAAGCCCATATGAGCATCTCCCATTTCTCCTTCGATTTCAGCGCGCGGAGTGAGAGCCGCGACCGAGTCAATAACCACAACGTCAACGGCATTGGAACGCACCAAGGTTTCCGCGATTTCAAGGGCTTGCTCTCCGCTATCCGGCTGGGAAAGAAGGAGATTGTCGACATCAACGCCAATGCGGCGCGCGTATTCCGGATCCAGCGCATGTTCGGCGTCAATAAAAGCTGCTTGACCGCCACGCTTTTGTGATTCCGCGATAATATGAAGGCTCAAAGTTGTTTTTCCCGAACTTTCAGGACCATAAATTTCGAGAACGCGACCGCGCGGAACGCCTCCTCCGAGGGCCATATCTAATGAAAGAGAGCCGGTTGGGAAAGTTTCAACCGCCAATTTTTTGCCCTCGCCCATTCGCATAATCGAACCTTTGCCAAAGTTTTTTTCGATTTGCATGAGAGCAAGCTCAATGGCTTTTGTTTTTTCATCATTCACTTTTGACATAAAAAAATGGTTAAAGAATGTATGTGCTTTCATTATAGGTGAGTAAGCACTCACCGTCAAGAAAAAAGTATATATAGAATTTTTTGGCTTAGAAAGGTCTAAAAAATAGATTTTCATTACAAAATTTACAATTTGCAATAAAAAATATTACAAAGAAACGAAAAAACAATGAATATGCACACTCTACAAAAAAATTCTAAAAAAAATCTAAAAGAGAAATAAAACTTTGATAAGGAAACTCTGAAAAACGCAATTTCGTTACGAAAGAGAGTTTTGTCTGAGTTCCTGCCATTTGAGAGCAGAGAGAAACGTAGCGAAAATGGAGTCCACGCCTCATTTCTATCTGAATAAAAAGTGACGGCAGTGGGCAAATACGTTTTTTTGAAGTTTTTTTTATAATTTCACATCAAGAGTCGCGACTTTGATTGGGAGATCATTCGTTTTCGATTGAGAATTTGACTGGGAAGGTGTATCGGAATGCTCTTCGATAACGGGTGAATCGTCAATGACGTGATAGAAATTTCGTATACTTTTTTCCGTGCCGAAAGCCACATTTTTTGTTCCGCAGATGCCGCACATATACACAAAACGCCGCGGTTCCTTCGCGGCCTGAACAATTTTTTCGCAATCTTTACAATAAAAAATAATTGTTTTGCCAAGATTTTTATTTTTTCGAATATTCATGGCGCTAAAGAAAAAAATATCAAAAATTATGCGGGATATATTGCAAATTTCACAAGCTCATAACCAGGTTTCATATGTCCATGCGCAGATTTTCAAGTTCTTTATCTTCAATAGTTGGTACGCGTTTTAAATTTTCCTGCTGCATTCTTCTCTGTGAAGGCGAAATATTGATGAGTGTCGGAATTTTTGGGCTTTCTTCAACGATTTCAGGTATTTCTTCTGATTCTGTTAAACCGCTTTGTGTCATTTTTCTTTGAACCATCGCGCCGACAGTAAGAAGCGCCGCGCCGATAAAACCCACCGTTATGCCAAAAGCCGTAGTTTTTGTATTGAGGTTGATACCGAATCGCGGATGAAGATACACCGTAACGGAAAGAAGGAGAAGATAGAATGAACTCACTCCGGCAATGAGCGAAAAAATCCATTCTTGAAGAGGAAGTTTTGGAACTTTTTTATGCTGAATTTCGAGCAAATTGTAGAAAAAAACCGCGACGGATAAAATTAAAATGGTAATGCCGACAAAATAAAGCGGTCCTGTAATGCCATAATATATTTGATTGCCAAGATATTCATCATTTTCGCTGTACCAAGGAAAAAAAACACTTACAAGAAGAATAAGGCTTCCAAAAAAAAGAAGCTTTTTGTGTTTTGGAAGCGCGGCAACATCCTTACGAAATCGACGAGAAAACATAGGGTAATATGAAACCATTCTTAAATTAACCGATCATAAACGAAAATGCAAGAACCTCTGCGGTACTTGTCCATCGCTTTTTTAGAAGAAGAGGGAGGGGACTACCATTTGAGCGCATAGCGAAGCGTAGCGAAAATGGAGTCCCCGCCCCATTTCTATGTGAATAAAAAGCAAGGCAGTGGGCAAATACCCTCTACGATTCATAGAGTTTTTCGATTCGATGAACAACTTTCCAAATATCGTAGTGTTTTTGCAACGTTTTGAAGGCATTGCTTACAAGTTTTTCACGAAGTTTTTCTTGTTCAAGAATCCGACAAATAGCCTTTGCGAGTTGTTCCGTTTCGCGCGGATCCACGAGAAGGCCGTTCACGCCATTTTCAATTATTTCACACGGACCGCCGAGAGGACTCGCGATAACAGGAGTTCCAACAGCCATTCCTTCGAGCACCACTCTGCCAAAAGGCTCTTCAATAATCGATGCGTGGACGAGAACATCGAGTTCGCGCATTATTTCAAAAACATTCGGCCGAAAACCAAGAAAAAAAACATCGCGATTCAGGTGAAGATCATTCGCGAGTTCTTTGAGATCGCGTTCAAATTCCATGGTTTTCGGGTCATGAGTGCTTGACGCTCCAATAATGAGAAACTTTGTTTTGGGAATTTTCGCCACGACTTTTGACGCGGCGCGAATAAAAAAATCATGACCTTTCCACCAATCAATTCTTCCCACCATGCCGACAAAACGCACCTCGTGACCGAGATTAAGTTCCTTTCGAAGATCGGCTGTAAAATGCATCGTTTGTATTTTTTGAACATCAATTCCATTGGGTATAATCGTAAATTTTTCCCGATAACGCTTCGGTATCAAGCGGCGATAGTAATTTTTTACATACTCCGACGCGACAACGATTTTCTGTGGTTTCCATATCAATATTTTTAAAAAAAATCGCGGAAAAGTAATGTCATGGAGCATCCAAAGAAGTTTTACCGTGCGTCCGTTGAATTTTCGGCCAATGCACGCAATCGTCGCGAGAATATGAGCCCTGATGGAATTCGACTGAACAATGTCGATTTCATGTTGAACTATGATATTTTGAATTATTCTAACCACGGAAAAAAAATGTCGAATCGCATGAAAAGAAAAAGATTTCATTCGCGGAATCAGAAATTCGTGAATCGAAGCTTTTGTTTTTTCCAGTTGTTTCAAATACGCTTCGTGTTTATTTGTAAGGACATGAACCTCATATTGTTTTGGATCAAGATGATGCAGAAGATCGATGGTAAAAAGCTCCGCGCCTCCAACAAAATTTGCCGGATCAATGATGAGAATTTTTTTCATAAATAATGGAAAATATTGTTTGTATCGCCGCGTTTCATTTTAGGAGCCTTAAGAAAAACGTAACTTCGTAACGAAATTCACGATATAAAAACTTATCCATGAATAGGGATTCGTCACGAAATCTGCAGTGGAATTCATATTTAGGAAACCCTGATAAATATGATTTCGTTACGAAAATTGCAAAATTCGAGCGAAAACGCTGAACGACCGACGAAGGCGTATCAGAAAAAGATACGGTGAGGAGGTCTGAAGCGTTTGCAGCCAAATTTTGCAATTTGCAGTAGTAAGCATATTTATCAGGGTTTCCTTTATGGATAAGTTCTAAAACTTTTAAGGATATACCCTCCTCGTTTGAGCAAAGGAGCCTTGACCCCATTTTTATGCTAACTGTAGGTATCATTGGAAAAACAAAAATCCGCGAGCATCTTGATCTTCTCAAAACCGTGGTCGATTTTCTGAAAAAAGAAAGAAAAGAAATATATTTCGACAAAAATACCGCGGAGTTTGTGACGAAAAAAGAAGGCCTTACGAGGGCGGAATTGTTGAAAAAAGTCGATATTGCCGTGATTCTTGGAGGAGACGGCACCATTTTAAAAACAGCGCGAAGCATGAGCTATAAAAAAGTGCTTATTTTTGGCGTCAATCTCGGTCGTCTCGGATTTTTGACCGAGGGAGCTCCTGAAAATATTTTGAAAGATTTGAAAAAAATTTTTATCGACCAAAAATTCAGACTTGATAACCGTGCTTTATTGCGAGTAACGGTCTATAGAAAAGGAAAAAAGGTCATGACTTCCCTCGCGCTTAATGAAGTTGTGATAAATCAAGGATCATTTGCGCGACTTATTGATCTTCGAACGGAAATTAATCAGCGAAAAATAGCGCATTTTCGTGCCGACGGGTTGATTATTGCGACTCCGACGGGGTCAACGGGGCATTCGCTCTCAGCAGGCGGCCCCATTGTTCACTACGACCTTGATGGTCTTATTATGACGCCGATTTGCCCTGCTTCCCTTGCGAATCGGTCTATAGTGATTCCCAATGATCGCCAAATAAAAATTATTCTTGATACAAAAAGAAAAGATGAAGATTTGAAGCAAATCGGACTCACCTTGGACGGGCAAGAAAGTTTTCAGTTGACCGCGGACGATGAAATAAGGATACGAAAATCCGGCCGCGTATTTTCTTTCATTCGATTCGGAACTCCGCAGTACTATCGAATTTTAAGGAAAAAGCTGAAATGGGGCATTTAGGAGCTTTGAACATTTTGCAGTCGACATTGTAAAATTGAAGTAGATGGTACGTTTTTCAGAGGTTCATTTACATAAAATTTGTAGCCGAATCTTTGCGTTTGCAGTCAAAAGAGTGTTTTTCAGAGGTTCCTAAACACGTTTTTCAGAAGTTTTTAGGCAATTACCTATTAATTTGACTCGACGCCGGCGTCTGTCCTGCTGATTCAAAGCCAGGAGGAGGATTATGTTCCGTCGTTGGAAGAATGGATGAAGGAACGATGGTGTCATTCCCGCACGGAAGGTTCGTGAATGTCGGATCAGTTCTCACAAAAAGGTCATTATCGAGATTTCCATAACAGATTCCTGTAGTGACGCCGGCATACAAAATCCCATTGGAATCATAGTAAAGAGATTTACCACCCGATTCACCGCCATAATAGAGTGACTCGGTGCCATCGCTATTTTTACATTCCGCGTCGAGCGGTTGGTCAAGAATGTTTCGTTTATAATACTGCTTGAAATAGCGCAGAAAGTTGAGATCATAGAGTTTCGCGACGGCAATGCCATCTTCGCTCGCCGGCAGCATTTCTCCCGTGCCGATTTGAGGAGCGAGTGTTCCTGAACTGGTCGTTTTATCAGAGCCTCCAATGGTATTCGCTGAAGTGAGAGCGCCTCGAATAAGGAGCTGATTATGAAGCACTTCTTCAAGATTTGCCGGTCCGGAATTATTATTTTTATCGACGCATTCCCAATTTTTTGTTGTTGGTACCGGATATGTTTTGGTATCAGCTCCAATTGTAATCCATTTTTGCGCATTATTTTTATAAATGCCGTCATAGCTCGTCATGACGCCATCCGCGAAAATTTGCGCTTTGATATAGGTCACATTCGGATGAATATAAATATTCCCGCCATTTCCTGCGGCATCTTTGAGCACGATAATGCCTGTTTGAGCATTTGTGCTCCAAATATTCGAATCAATAAAAAGATTTCCTCCATTCACAATAATGGTTTTTTGAGTAGGCCATTCCAGCACATTATCGCTTTCAGAATCCTTTAAAATAACATCGCCCGACGAGGAACCGCCTTTTTCAAAATAGTACACGGTGTCATTCAAAAATGTCGAACCGCTGGAGCAAGTACCGCCTTCAACCCAGAAATCACCTGAATTATTCGAGTCATCATCAATCGCGCAACCGCCGTCTTGTATAGTCTGTTCACGAATAATAGAGCGAACATTTCGTGCGATGGTATCTCGAACAAGATTCGTTTGAATATCGCCGACGTGTTCATATGACTCACCTGTCTGAGTGTTAATGGCCTTGAGTGTTAAACTCGTGAATCCTTTGACATTGGCAACAGGATTATAAATTCCTTCAGCCGCTCCCAGCGTATCGCCAACATAAAGAATGGTAACGGAATTATTATCTTTTGGATTTCTGAGTGAATAAGTAACTTTTGGAACTTTGAGCGAAGGGTCGGTAACAGGAACTTCATCAAGTCCGCCATACGTAGGATTGAGGAGAGGAACTGCCAAAAGGTCATTTTTATTTACAAAAGTATCAACATTAACATTTGTGAGTGAAAGTTCTGGAGTATCAATGGAATAGTCGAAAAGATCATCGCCTCCAATTTCACGCGTTCCATCATTGTTGCTGTCCTGATGTGAATCGAAAACAAAATGGTACGTTGTATAATTATCGGCATAGTTTCCTCCGCTATAGTTCATGCCAGCTCCGGAAAGCGTGAAATCAAAGCCTACGCCGGACAGAGTATTTTGAGCCGTTTTTTCCGCGTCAATATCGAAATAGGTGTTATGATTCCTCCACGTCGTGATAAAGTGATTGCCATCATTGCTGATACCCTTGAGATTTACAGCGGGTTCAAATTTGAAATAATACCTGTTCGTGCTGGCGTCGGCGCGGCGGATGATAACATTATTGATTGGAAGGGATATTTCAACGCCGCCTCCCAATCCAAGCTGAAGAGTTCCAAAGGAAATACTGTCGCTGTCGATGGCATACTGAAATTTTGTGTAATCGGTATCGTAATAAATATCAATAACTCCATCTTTATTGGCATCATAACCTTTTGCGGCCGAAGTCGGCGCCACTGAGAAAATTGTGTAGAGCGATGCCTCATAAACCCCGGAAGTATCGATTTCAGTAAACAAAGCACTACTCTTAACATCTCGAGCAGGAACTTCTGTGACAAGTTTAGCTGCATTGGAATCAATAGGTTTTGGACTTTTCGGATCATCACTTGAATCACCGGGATCGTCAATCTGATCTGCTTGCAAATTATTATAGGGATCAAGCCCCAGCACTTCGATACTCACGGGATAAATGCCTTGATCTTCAAAAACAGAATTATCCGCGATGGCCTTGATAGTTAATTGGTCATATCCATCAGCAAAAACGCTGTCGCCCGTCTCATCCGGTCGTGAAACGTCAACTTCAAGAGTGAAATTATACGGTACCCAGATGACACCGCATTGTTCGGAATCATAGTGATAAAAATCTGCAGCGTCCGTTTTTGTTGTATCGCAGAAATCATCTTCTATACCCCAAGAATCCTGCATATCGAACCATCCAACTGTCGGATTCCAGGCGTAACCATACATGTGCCCCCGTCCTCCGCTGTCGATACAAGCGGGGTTATATTCTTTATCAGTTGAAGTAAATCCGCACAATGCTGAGACATCGCTGGTGGTTCCATGTATTGGAGGACAATCTCCGCTATTCGTATCTTTACTCGCTCCAGAACTATCAGTGCACGTATTGGCATTTTTTCCTGAATAATCATCATAAACGCGTCCAGCTGGAATATTCGCGCTACTGAAAGAATTATAATATCCATCTTTTGATGGGCATCCACTTGTGCCATATTTTCCAGCGCAACTCGTGCCATCATTTTTTACCACATCCCAATCAAACTGAATCCATCCAACTTTTGTGCTCCACGCGTATCCATGAAGATATCCGTAGAAATCAATAACGGTTTTATAGCCAAAATCTTGGTAAGGAAGATAATCAGAGCTGCTGGGAGTTGGAGTTTTTGTCTGTTCGCAGACTTTATTCGTTGTAACATTTCCGTCCCCGTCCTTTGTTTTTTCAACACCATCGATTATATCCCAATCTCTGCAACTAAAGCTTACCCATCCTAAATTGTCATTATAGGACCAGCCGTGGATGTCAAAGACCCAATTTGCGGGATTTGTTGGCGCGAAATCTTTATTATAATTCCAATCAATGCATGTCCTATACGGCTTATCTTGAAGCTTGCTAAAGTCAATTTGACCCGAATTTTTTGGATCAATAGTGGCTGTAAATCCTGAAATACTCACGCAATCACCCTTTTCCGCTTCCAAAGCCGCTGTATCCGGTGGAACACAATTTTGTTGAGTAACTATGCCGTCATCTCCTTTTCCTCCACTTGTTCCACTACTGCTTGTACCACCAGCGCCACCAGCATAGAGATAATTTCCGCTAAATTTATTCGCGTAAAGACAGTAGGTGATATATCCGCCGGAACCGCCGCCACCGACATTATAATAATTATTGGTGTTTCCGCCACGACCGCCTTGAGCGGAAAGGGAACCTGAGCCTAAAAGGGTATCGGTAGTAATAAAGATGGAACCGCCAGCGCCGCCGCCGCCTGTATAGTAGTAATCGTAGGCATTGAGGCCATTCGCGGAAACTAAGCCGTTGATAGTGGTGGTATTTTTGATATCGAGACGAATGACACCGCCGCCATTACCGCCGACTGAAGCAGAGGAACCGTAACCGCCACCGCCGCCGGAACCTGGGGAGGAGGGAGCAAGAGTAGAGCCATAAATAGTGGAACCGCCTGAGGCGCCTTTGGAGGAGTTACCGCCTTTACCTGCGTGACCGCCGCCGCCGCCCGAGTTACTTTGATAGATACCTGGAGAAGTGCCGCTGCCATTTTTTTCTTTAGCGCCACCTGCATATCCATAGCCATCAAGGGAAATATGAGTATTTGATTGGACATCAAGAGATGGACCGATGAGAGTAAGATTTTCAGCGATAAAACAGGTATCGAAAGAAGTATCTTGAGTAATGCCTAGAGGAAAGGAACGACAAGAACCATCAGGTGAAGTCGGTGTTTCAATAGTAAAGGTTCCAGAATAATCAATAGTAAGGTCAAACATATCTGCATCTGAACGACTCAATAAAGGAGTGGTGACATAAGCATCTTTTTTGATAGTTATATTGTTGAATTTAGTGGTAGAGTTTGCGCCATCATATAAAACTTTCCAATTCAGGGTATGAGATGTATTGCTATCACCAAAGGTAAGATTGCCCGAGAAAAAAGCCTGAGTGTTTGAGAGGGAGACGATATCGTCATTTTGAAAGAAAGAAGTGCCGTTAGAGATTTCGAGGTTTTTATTTGGGACGTCGAGAAAGAAGAGAGTGCCGACTTGTCCAACATAGCCATAAGTTGAATACTTGTTGTCTCCGCCGATGCCGCCGAGGACAGAGGAATGATCTTTAAGAGAAGA
>JACPHH010000022.1 GCA_016188705.1 Candidatus Peregrinibacteria bacterium
TTTAAAATCTATGCAGAGACAATTTTTTTTTTATTTTAAGTTATCGATAGAGAGTAAATTATCAAGGAGTCATGGAAAATAATATGAAAAAAAAATATCAAGGAACCTCTGAAAAACACAATTTCGAAAACGAAAATGCAAAGATTCGAGCGAAAACGCTGAACGACGACGAAGGCGTATCAAAAAAAGATACGTCAAGGAGGAGTGAAGCGTTTGCAGCCGAATCTTTGCATTTGCAGTCGAAAGGGTGTTTTTCAGAGGTTCCTCAATACATCGCATTTCTCGCATTGAGCCTGATAATGGTGATTACTCCTCAGAGCGTATCTGCTCAAACAGGAACCCCTGCTCTCGACAAATTACGGGACGCAACGACATATAATGGAGCTTCAATCATTCCAAATTTTGATATGGGGCATCCTGACTGTCAAAGCGCTTCACCAGGAGTAATCAATCTTTGCAGCGCCATTCTCTATGTTACGGATTTTTTGAAATACGTCGTCGGAAGCATCGCCGTATTCTATCTTTTCATTTCGGCTTTTCGCTTGATTACGGCAGGGGATAAAGTCGATGACGTGACGACAAAGGAAAAAGAAAATTTTCAATATGTTATCATAGGTCTCATTATTATTATCATGTCATCCTCGCTCATTAATAATGTGATCTCGAGTGAAGGAGGAATTGAATTTTTAGAATCGATATCAGCCGCGGAAAATTCAGGACAAATCGCGTCCCAACACATACAGGGAGTATATAATTTTCTTAAAATTTTTATCGGAGCCATTGCCGTGCTGTTTATACTCATTTCCGGTGTAAAATTACTTGTTTCAGCAGGAAAAGACGATGTGCTCCAGACTCAAAAAAAACACATTCTCTGGGCATTGGTCGGAATTATGGTTATTGGAATTGCCGAACTCGTGGTGCAGGATATAATTTTTGGCAGCCAAAAAGACCCTGGAACCGAAATAGACTATTCAAAGGCCTTAAGACTCATAGCTGACCTCACGAATTTCCTCGCGAGCTTCATTTCTTTCATAGCTATTCTCGCCGTAATTTATGCTGGATTTCTCTATATCACATCACGGGGAGAAGAGGAAGGAGTAACCCAGGCAAAAAAAATTCTTACAGGAGTCGTGCTAGGGCTCATACTTACGGCGGCATCGTATGCCATCATCAATACGCTTATAGGTTTACAAAAATAAATATTTTCTATGAAAAACACCATACATTCTGACATGCGGAAAAACACGATTCCATTCAAAAACATGATACAATCTGAAACACCGGAAAATATGATTCCACTAAAAAATATAATACGTTCTGATATGCGGAAAAACACGATTCCTCTGAAAAAAACCATACATTCTGACATCCAAAAAAACACGATGCCACAACGAAAATATTTGACGAATATCCTTGGAATCATGTTTGCGTTTTTTCTGTTCATGCCATGGACTCTACCGCAAGTTCATGCGAGTGTCGGCGATGAACTCGATCGATGGCAGGAAGATATCGATAATGCTCTTGGAAACTCGGATGAAACTTCTTTTACGGATTTCAGTGGAGATTTCAAAGCTCCTCCGACGGATATTTACTCCGCGAGTCTTACGAGTGAAACAAGTGTGCGCGGTTTTATTTTGAGACTCACGAATTTTATTCTTTCATTTCTCGGCATTGCCGCGGTGATTGCCATTATTTACGGCGGTATTCTCTATGTCACATCGGGCGGGGAAGAAGATAGCACGACGAAAGGAAAAAAAACAATTACCTATGCTCTCATGGGAATTGTGATTGTTCTCATTTCTTTTGCTCTCGTAAATACGCTCATCAGCGGAGTTTCCACTGGCGTCGAGCCTGGCGGCACGAATCCAGCTGGACCTGACGAAAATATCGCGGTATCGGAACTTTATCAAACATCAACCTACGATGCCAAAGAACTTGTGCAAATTGCCAAAAAAGTTCTTCAAACTTACAGCAATCATGCAAATTTAAAAGAAGGAGTCGAACAATTGAGCACTTTTTTAGAGAACGCTTCCAGTCTCGATAAAGATTATGCGGGAAAAGATAAAGAAATGTTCCGAAATACGATCGCGGAAGTACGAGGAAGATTGCAAGGTCTATTGAATGAAACGGAAGAACTCAGTACAGCGGCCGAAAAAATCAAAAATATTATTTCTTACATTGATCAACTCTATATCGCCGTGAAGGAAAAGTCTTTCATGAATCAGGGAGATATCCTTCAGGCGAATATTTTGCAGCCTAATATTTTTCAAACTAATATCTCTAATACCAGTTTTGAAGATACGAGACTTTTTGCTCAATCCGCGGATAGAAGACTGCTCGCTCAGACCCAAGGAGAATCAAGCGCAGTGTTTAATTGCACCGATAATGATAGCAATTGCAAAGCTATTCTCTCTGGCTTAAAAGATAAAATCATAGAGCTCGATGCGTCAATTGAAAGTGATTACAACGATAGGCTGGGAGAGCAAAATAACGATATTCTCAAGATTAAAACTCATTTTGATGACGTGGGCATTGAAGGGAGTCCTCTTATGGCATTTGATGAGGTGACGAAAGGAATATTGGAACTTTATGGAAATGGCGCCAACAATGCGCAAGCTGAAAAAGTCGTCGATGATTTTAAAACACTCATCACTCTGGTAAAAGAAATAAAAGCCGTTCGCGCTGTCATCAAGGCGTCAACAAAGGAAGCGAATGCTCCGATAACCGTTATTCTCGATGCCACGTTTTCGCAAGATCCAACTGGGCAGACCATTCCAAGCGAAAATTTTGAATGGGATCTCGACGGCGATGGAAATTTCAATGACCTGAATAATACAAATCTTTTTAATAAAAAAGATAACAATGTATTGATATTCCAATGCAATTCTGATACGAAAACACGCGGAATCGTGGCTTGTACATTTGAAGAACCAAGCGCCTACACGTCTACCGTGCGTATCAAAAGCCAGGATTCGACAAAATATGCCATGGGAGAGGCAAAAATAACCATAAAAGTCAATCCTCCGCTTTCAAAAATTGTTCTTACCGCAACCTCGCCTTCTGGAAGTACTGATTCCAAAAATACGACTGTGCTGGCTGATTTCCGTAATGATCCCTCAATCAACCGAGAAAGTTACAAACTCACTCTTGCTGAAGCGCAGAGCGGTATCGATTTTGACGCAAGTAATACAGGAACCCTGGAGGGAGTGGACATCAAATTTTTCACCTGGAATTTTGGGGATGGTTCGGGAAAAATCGCTGAAACAACAGGAAAACAAACGTATAAGTACGGAAAAGAAGGACAGTATGCCTTTACTCTTGAAGTAGAAGATACCGTCGGGAACAAGAATATAAAAAAAGTAAATCTTTTCGTTGGATCGCCAACAGCTAGAATCCGCGTAACGCCGGAAAGTGGAGACCTTACAACAGTGTTTACCATCAGCGGCAAGGAATCTCGAACTGATGCCGGACAAATCATACGTTATAATTGGATATTGAAAGATAAAGACAGTAAGGAACTGAGCATTCCTGACAAGAACGCGCCATCATTTGAATATCAGTTTGCGGAACCCGGTACTTATACAATAAATCTCACGGTCGAAGATTCCACGGACAAAAGCGATACCGCGACTGAATATTTTTCCATTATATCGAGGGAGCCGGTTGCGATCATAAATGCCACGATATCGGATCCAAGTCAGCCGAATACGGTTTATTTTGACGCGTCGCAAAGTTACGACCCCGATCCAGGACAGCAGCTCAAAAGCTATCAGTGGGACGTGGTTAATTTGAAAGCGGGTACGGATTATGCCTACATTTCTGGAAAAAGTAATTCAGGCGTTCAAACCGCCATGCAATTTTTTAGCACGGGAACGAAAGAAATAACGTTGACTGTTACTGATAAGGACGGGAAAAATAATACATCAACGAAATCGGTTAAAATTGATTCCATTCTCGATGTTCGGCTTTCCATTGGTGGAGATCCAGACAAGGGAGAAAGTGAAACCTTCGCCTATCAGTTAAAGGAAAATACGACTTCAAAGAAAAAAGAAGTGAAGGTCGCCTTTATCGCGAAAAGCGCGGTTGCCGTGGCCTATGAAATCAATTTTGGCGATGGAAACCGCGAAACATTTGCTCCGACAAAAGAAAACGGAAAAAATAAAAATACCACCATTGAGCATATCTATACGAAATCAGGGACTTTGCCGGTAAAACTTACGGCCTACGATGGCGCCGATAATGATAACGCGACGACAAAAAATCTTTATATCGGTTCCGGTGATACGCCCATTGCCGTGATGCATATGAAAGTTGATGGAAATGAAGTCACAGATACCGCTTCACAGACAAAAGTATATAGAACATCCAGCCTCGAATTCGATGCGGGAAACTCGATAAATATCGATGGCACGGGAAGAAATCTCAACTATGTCTGGTCGATTTCAAGAGCGGAAAAAATGAGTGACGGTACCTTGAGTGCGGTTTCCGGTACGACATCAACATCGCAGGAAAAAAATCTCAAAAAAGTATTTACCGACCAAGGATTCTATAAAGCGGATCTCACGGTATCCAATCGCGATAACGCGAATGAAAAAGCCGCGGCCGCTCCATCAATTATTTTTGAAGTAATTCCTTCAGATCCATCTTTTGAGACCATCACCATTACACCACCTTCGGGTCAAAACGTGACACCGCTCAAAGTACGATTAACGGCTATCGGAGCCAAGGATCCAGATGGCCAGGTAAAACAATATCGCTGGTGGTACTATCCGCTCGGCGATACGAGTTCGGAAAATAGAAAAGGATTCGTACTGACCGAAACGCCCGAAACAACAATGACCATCAATACCTACACGAATTTCGACGCGTTGGACACGAAATATGATGGAAAAGTCGTATATGGATTTGGACTTGAAATTACGGATAACGAAGGCAATATTTTTACGCGTGATTCTGGAACTGAAACAGGAGGATTGCCGCAATTTACCGTGACCAACGGACCGAATAATCCTCCAACCGTAACGCTGTATTCAGATAAAACGAGCATACTTGTAGGAGAAAGTGTGAATTTTACGGTTAAAGCGCTTGACCCTGACGGCGAAATCGAAAAATATGAATGGGATATCGACGGCGACGGTTTTTTTACAAGTGCTGAAGGAAAAAATACTTCAATTATTCAAAATACCTTTACGAAATTTCAGCCAAATGGAATTCGAGTGAAGGTGAAAGTAACGGATAAAAACGGATCGGAGACTATTTCCAGCCCAATAATTATTTACGTTGACAGCAATAATGAGCCTCCAAAAGCCGATTTTTCCATAAAAAATACAACCAGCGCTACTGATAAAATGACAGTCAATCTCGACGCGTCCGGCTCAAAGTCGGATCCCGACCTCAAAATACAGAGATATATTTGGGACTGCGATACGAATAAAGATAGTGATTTGGACGGATTTCCCGCAAACGATGAAGATGAAATATCGGAAACATCGAATCAAGCAACTTGTGAATATGTAACGTATGGAACGGTCAAAATTAAACTTACGATTATTGATACCGAAGGAAATTCAAATGAAAAAATAAAAGGAGTCTCACTCAGTCAACCTGACCAAGCCGAATCACCAGTAGCCGCTTTCAGTTTCAAATTAAATGGAACCGTTTCCACATTTGACGCGTTAAATTCCATAGCGGACAGCTCAAAAGGAGCCAGCATAAAAAAATGGATGTGGGATGCCGATACGCGCTACGACGAAAATGGTGACGGCGACCCGCAAAATGACAATAACGCAAAAAACGAGACTTCTGGGACATTTTCCTACGATTACGCGGGAAACTACGGCAATATCGAAGCAAAGCTTACGGTTACGGATAATTTGGGAAAAAGTGACGACGTGAAAAGAATCATAACCATTCCGAAACCAGGAGAAACACCCGAGCCTGAACCAGCTTTTACCTATCAGGCAAGTCAGGGCGATCCATTAAAAATTACTTTTGACGTAGGTAACAGCGCCTCGTATAATGGCGCGCTGGAGTATTTTTTCGATTTTGACACAAACACGGACAGTAACGGAAATGGTAAAAAAGACGACGATACGGACCGAGCCGATACAGTATCTCCGCCGATCTATATCAAAAAATTTACCGAATATGGAACCTATCGCGTTAAACTCACGGTAACGGACAATCAAAAAAAATCGAGCAGCATTACTCAAACGATTGATATTCGAGAAGCAAAAACTCTTCCACCGCCCGAAGCTCATTTTTCCTACAGTATTGACAGAGACAATGGCAAAAAGGTGTATTTTAACACCGGCGAATCTTTTTCCTGGGAAAATCCCGATACGCTGAATCTGCAATGGGATTTTGATACGAATGTTGATATGAACCGCAATGGAAAAAGCGATGATGATAACGAACGAGCCGATCAGATAGATGACGCCACGTTTGCCTTTATCTTTGATAATTATGGAACCTATGCGGTTCAGCTCGAAACAAGCGACGTAAAGGGGAAAAAGGGCAGCGTTATGAAAACCGTAAACCTTCCTGAGCCTCCAGCCTCACGTCCTCCTGATGTCGCGTTTACCTATAAACAACAGGAAAAGAGCAAAAAAGTTGATTTCAACGGATCGGCTTTGTCCTTCATAAAAAGCAAGCCAGATCTCGAAACATTTTGGGATTTTGATACGAAAAAAGATGCCGATGGAAATGGAAATGGAGCTGATGACAAAGAAAAAACAAGCGCGATCCTCACGATGGAATTTCCTGATTATGGCACGTATAGCGTTAAATGGACTGCCAAAGATGCCGAAGGAAACGAAAATTCCGTTACAAGAACCGTTTCCGTGCTAAAAGAAGAAAATCAGAAGAGCGTGAAACCGATTGCGGCTTTCGTCAGCCTTGCGTCGGATAAAAAAGTTTCTTATACGAACAACTCTCAGATTGACGCTTCCGCGGCGTCTACCGTGATCTACCAATGGGATTTTGACGCGTCAAAAGACAGTAACGGCGACGGAAAAAAAGACAATGACATCGATTCAACGGAAAAAAACTCATTATTTACTTATACGGATTATGGCACGTACAAAGTACAACTCAGTGTAATCGACGGACTCGGAAATTCGGATGCCGTTATTCAGAGTGTTTTTGTGGAAAAACCGCAAGCGCCTGGCGCGCCGATCGCGGCATTTACCTACACAACTGAAGGAAAAAAAGTACAATTTCAAAATACTTCAAAGGCATCTGAAGGAGCCTCGCTTCAAAGTTACGAATGGGATTTTGACGGCAGTGCGGATAGTAACGGCGATGGAAAAAAAACCAATGATAAAGAAAGCAGCAGCGTTTCACCGTCATTTGAATATAAAAATTATGGAACCTATAAAGTTTCGCTCAAAGTAACGGATAATTTTGGAAGTGTCGGCGAAATAATCAACAGTATAACGATGACAGAGCCTGAAAAACCGCACGCTCCTGAAGCGGCATTTATCTACGAAATAAGCGGAGGCGACGCAAAGGGAAAAACTGTGGTTTTCGATGGAGGAAACAGTCGTGGAGATGCCGACTGGGTTCAGCCGATAACCATCAATGAATATCTCTGGGATTTTGACGCGAAAAAAGATGAAAACGGCAACGGAAAAACCAATGATGACTTTATGTCCGGAAATCCTGTAAGTCACGAATTTTCCGAATATACGACCTACAATGTTCTTTTGAAAGTAAAGGATAGCGCTGGAGCTTCGGGTGAAGTTACGAGGAGCGTGACAATATCACAGCCGAAAAGTTCGTCCCTCGATGCTCGTCTCATAAGCAGTCCCGCGGCTTTGGCAAGTGACGGAAAAATTCACCTTCAGGACGAAATCGGTTATGTAAACTTTGATACCAGTGGTTCGCAGGGTGATATCACGCAGTATTTGATTGATAAAAATGTTTCATACGATAGCAATGGCAATGGAAAAAAGGATGATGACACCGATTTAGCGATAATCAAGCGGTCAGACGGCACGTACGAAAGAAAAGATAGTTTTTCGAAAGTAGAGTACGAAAAATCATGGGGAAGAATTCTCACGCAGCTCACGGTAAAAAATGACCGCTCCGAATCCGACCGAGTTTCAGTGGAAATTGTTTTCGATGACTCAAAACCATCCTCTCCTCCGAAAGCCGCGTTTACCTACCGCGTGGATGACGACAATAGTAAAAAAATTCACTTCACGGCATCGACTTCAACTTCAGAAGCTCCGATATCAAAATATGTATGGGATTTTAATACAAATGATGATTTTAATGGTGATGGAAATAGGGAAAATGACGAAGAGTCGAATGTTATTGAACCGGAAAAAATCTATGGCGAATCGGGAAATTTTACCGTGAAACTCAAAGTTATCGATGAAAAAGGCCTTTCGGACGAAATATCCCGCAGCATAACCATTCCGAAAGATAATGAAATTCCTGCTCCAATCGCCGCGTTTACCTATGAAATCGATCCGTCTGACACTTCAAGCTTAACCGCTCGATTTGACGCGTCCGGATCAACAGCGGATTCGGCGACGAAAGTTGTGGGATATAAGTGGGATTTTGATTTAAATACTGACTCGAACGGCGACGGGATAAAGGATAATGACAAGGATTCAGAGGAACAAAAACCTGTCAAAAAGTACAGCAAGTATCAAAATTACCAAGTGAAGCTCAAGGTAACGGACGCTTTGGGAAAAATTGCCGAAGTAACTCGAACGCTTTCGCTTTCCGAACCTTCTCAGTCGCTGGATGCCAGGGTTATCACGAATCCCGCGACTTCGGTTACTGATGGAAAAGTTCACCTCCAGGGTGATAAAGGCTTTGTTGGTTTTGATTATTCGTCTTCGATTGGGCCAATTGCGAAATACGTTTTGGATAAAAATGTGTACTACGACACTAACGGCAATGGCATCAAGAATGACGACGCGGATTTAACCGCGACTACAGCTGGAAAATGGGACAATATTGAATTTCAAAAAGAATGGGGGACTATCAGCGCAAAACTTACGGTTTACGACCAAAAAGGAAAAAGTGATTACGTGAATATTGATATAGTGTTTGATAGCGAAAAAATGGGAACGACAAGCGTCCTGGACTCGGTGAATAATCTAGGTATGTTCGCCGTGATTGCAGTAATGGGAGTATTTGCTATAGTGGGAATAATACTTGGAATGCATCCGTTAAAACGTTTTATCAAATAATATTTTATTCAATACTGCCTAAAACATTCTCTTAAATAACGTATGGAAAATAACAATCCACAGCCAGCAAATAAAAGTGGAACCTCAGCTTCTGGAGGAACGCAACCCGCCACGGAAATATCTGCGATAAATGGAACGACTCCTGCCACTCAAACATTTACAACAAACGGAGCGGCTCCAGCCACTCAAACATCTACGACAAAAGAAACGACTCCTGCCACGGAAACATCTGCAACAAAAGAAACAGCTCCTGCCACGCAAACATCTGCGACGACCGGAACAGTTTCTCCTGCTTCTGCGAAAACAGTCAAAAAATCCGTCAATAAAACGCGCACATTCATCGGATGCCTTGCCGGAATTTTCGGGATTTTCATTTTTACATTGCTCAGTATCACGCTTATTTTTGTAACGGGTGGTGAAAACAACGCGTTTCTTCAGCTCGTCGGCATCGATATGGTGAGTCTTTACCAATTTCTCATCGACGCGATCAATATGACCTTCGGGATGCTCGTTTTCATTACATTCCTCGTTTCCATGATCGGGATTTTCCGTGTTGGCATGATGAAAAAAGACGACAAAATCGGACGCGGAAAAGGCTTAAAAATGTTTTTTTTCGGACTTATAGCATTCATCATATTTCTCACGATTTGGGTTACCAGTTATATCTATCTTCGTTCCAAGGTGCCGCTTGCGGCTCGTACTCGAGTTTCGCCCATTGAGACCATGCCGGAAAATACCATTGGACTCACGGCTCCGCTTGCTATCACCTTTGACGCGTCGGGCATTCCGCTCAGTCAGGCGAAAATACTGCAGTACGAATGGAACTTTGGTGATGGCCAGTCCGCTACGGGAAATCCCACGACGCACATTTATAAAAGTAAAGGGAAAGGAGGTCTGTATACGGTGATTTTGACTGTAACCTATAATGATTTTAGAACTCAGCAAAACGCTAAAATGCAGTTTGAAAAGGATATTAGTTTCGCGAATGAAAAAGTGGATGCCGCGTTTACCGTTTCGATCGAGAAAGGACCTGCGCCTTTGATTGTTGATTTTGATGCTTCAGGGAGCATTGATCCTGACGGTGAAATTGTGGCTTATGATTGGGATTTGGATGAAGACGGCATGTACGATGATTCTACGACGGTAAAAGTTTCAAAAACATTTGAACAAGTCGGAAGCTATAAAATCGCGCTTCGCGTAACGGATAATAACGGCGAATATGATACTTTTGAAAAAACCATTGAAGTTGAGGCTCCAACGGTGCTTACGGCCGTCATAAAAAATTCAAACAGCGAAAAAAATTTTTACATCGGTGAAACCTATACATTTGACGGAAGCGAATCTTCGAGCCCCAATGGAATCATTCAAAAATATACATGGAATTTTGGTGATGGAACGAATGAGGTAAGCGCCAAAAACGCTTCGCATACTTTTAGTAAATCCGGCACATACAGCGTGACGCTCAAAATAATTGATGAAAAAGGAGCGACTGGGGAAGCAAGTACTGAAATTACGGTGATAAAGCCTGAAGCGGCTCCGAAAGCTGAAGTTCGTACCGTGCCTGAGTATGATACAGAAAAGGATGGGAGCATAAAAATTCAGGGTATAGTACCGCTACGCATCCAGTTTGATGCTTCAAAAAGTATCGATTTGGATAATAATATTGTTGATTATCAATGGGATTTTAATGGAGATGGAAAAGCCGATGCTTTTGGTCCTCAGGTGGATCATAACTTTGAAACTGCCGGAAAATATCAAATTTCTTTGGTGGTTGTTGACGGCGATGGGCAAAAAGGAACGTGGAATGCTCTCACGGTAGCGGAAAGTCGTGGTATTTACGCTGAAGTGAAATCAAGTCCTAACTCTGGAATTGCGCCAGTGACTATTGATTTTGATGCGAGCGGATCGAGTTATGCCGAGAGTGAAATTGTTTCTTATGAATGGGATTTTGGAGATGGAACTCCAAAAAGGATTGGAAATGCGCAAATAAGCTATCGTTATGAAAAAATCGGCGAATTTACGGCAAAAGTAACCGTGATAGCCTCTGACGGAAAAAAGGCTGAAGCAACGACGAATATTTACATTCGTCCCGTCGCGCTCAAGGCCTGTTTTGAGGCTAATGTCAAAGAGGGCAAGGCGCCATTGATCGTGACATTTGATCCGCGATGTTCCGAGGGAAGCATTGTGAAATACACATGGCGGGTTGATGAAAAAACCATGAAAGAAAGAGATATTACCTATACTTTTGAAAAGGCGGGAACCTACGAAGTGATTCTTGAAGTCATTGATAATGAAAATGTAACTTCCAAATATTTCGATACCGTTACAGTGAAGGAGTAAACGGATACGTTCTGAACCAATTTCATTTCAAAACATTCAATAAGGGAAACCCTGATAAATATGATTTCGTTACGAAAATTGCAAAATTTGAGCGAAAACGCTGAGCGACCGACGAAGGCGTATCAGAAGAAGATACGGCGAGGAGGTCTGAAGCGTTTGCAGCCGAATTTTGCAATTTGCAGTAGTAAGCATATTTATCAGGGTTTCCTAAAATAATAACGATAAATAACCATTGAAAACATGAAAAAAACACGCATCAATAAAGTTATTGTTGGAATAGTCATTGGCATTTTGATACTTTCCGTATTCGCGCCACTCATTTTTTTAATTCCGCAGGCATAATTATTTTTCTTTATAATTTGGGCAATTTTGCTCATAAAATACTATGCTGCCAATCTAGTTATGGCTGTGGCTATTTCTCTATTCCCCGCAGCGACAATCAATTCAGGCTTAAACGGATCAATCCTCTCATTTTGTAAATTAATTACCACGCCACCAGTTTCTTCTAAAAGTAGTTGGGCAGGAATAATATCCCAAGGTGCTTGTTTAACTTTTGTGGGGTTATTGTCATGCACAACAGCTGCGATTCTTTGTCGCTGTTCTATTATTTTAGTAACAATTCCTGAATGTGGCACTAACCTTGTTACTAAACTAGCGCCTTCAGGAGAACGTAACCTTCTATCAAGCTGCGCAAAAGCAGGAGTTTGCAATCGCTCATCTCCATAATGATTCATATCAATCCAAGCTTTGCTCAAATCTCGAGTTACTCCGTCAGTAGTTAATCGCTCACCATTTTTAAATGCTCCTCTGCTTTTTTGGGCATAAAACCATTCACCGGTCATTGGAAATAGAATCACACTCAACTGCGTCTCGAGGCGATCCCTCAAAGCAACCATCACAGAAGTAATATTTTCTCCTGCCTGAAATAAAAAACCAGCCGTCGCGTCTAATGGGTCAACAACCCAAAGTCGTTGGCCTTTATCTTTAGTATCTGATGACAATTCCTCCGAGAGAATATCATCATTCGGCCGCGCTTCTTTCAAAACACCTTGGATGGCAGAGTCGCAATCAGTATCTACTCGGCTAACTAAATCACCAACACCTTTTTCTTCAACATCATGAAGTTTTCCATATCCTTCTCTAACAATTAAGCCTGCTTTTTGCGCAGCTTGTAAGGCCACAGTCATATCTTCGCCAAGGCTAAATCCGTGATTAGGTATTGTTAAATTTTCGTTCATATTACTCATTTATAGGTCTTTCATCATAAACCACCGGCCTATATGCAGCAAGTATTTTCGCAAAATTGCCCAAATAAAACTCGTTTCGTTCCTTCACTACACCCTTATTTGACAGCGGTATGCCCATCGGGCAATATTATACCGCAGTCTAACATCGCAAAGTGTGGGACGTTGTACGCCATAATTTTCAGGGGCTTTATAATTTTGTAAGGGCTCTGGCTCTTTACTTTCTAAGCGAAATCTTTAATAATCAGCGCTCATAATTTTAGTGTATGTCAGAACGTCTTGAACCAACGGAACGGCCGGAAATGAAAAACGCATTCGGCCTGCCAATCTATGAAATCAGTGACGTAGTCGTGGACCGCGAAATTGAGGCAGTTATACAAACAGCGGCTAAACGGCTTCGCTCCTTGCAGTCGCTCCGCCCATATTTGGCGCTGGTGTAGCACTGCTCAGTCCTGTGAGCTGACCGAACATAAGAGCAAGAAATTGATCGCGACAATTTATTTTTCTAATCCTGCTATTTCCATTGAACTTTTCTATACATGCATCAAATTCCCGCCTTGGCACAAAATCCACAATTTGAGAAAAAATATAACGCCCTTCAAACATGATATTGAGGATTAAATATTAGTAAAAAAATCCTAATATCAATTCAAGTCGTGTACACGCTAAAACACCTGTTTTTTCTTTATTTTAAGACAAAGAGATGTTATAAAATATATGCTTAACGCAACACGAGTGTCATGGACGTTAGCTGAAATATTCCTTTTCTTTTCTAGACTAGCGCCCAATTGCTTTAAAAAATTTTTAAATTTCTTTTTCTTTAATTTATAAAGGGGATAAGTATGTTTTCTCCGCTCCGCTCAGAAAACGATTTATTTACAATTCGATTGAACATTTTATGATAACAGTCATTATACCAATTTTAAACGAGGAAAAAACGATTGCAAATGTCGTGCGTTCAATTGAAAAATTTAAACTGGTAGACGATATCATTATCGTTGACGACAAATCCCTTGATAGGAGCGTTGAATTGGTTAAAGAGCTGAATGTCCGCATTATCACCAGCACAAAACTTGGCAAAGGTGCTTCCATGAGGGATGGAATACTGGTAGCTAAAAACGATATTATTATCTTCCTTGATGGTGATATTAAAAAATATGCGAGCGGTTTTATTAGTAAAATGGCTGAACCTTTAATAAAAGGCACTCACGATTTTGTTAAAGCCAACTTTGACCGAGAGGCTGGCAGAGTCACTGAATTAGTGGCCAAACCTTTGTTAAGTTTACTGTTTCCTGAACTAAACAAATATTCACAGCCTTTAAGCGGAATAATTGCTGGCAGAAAAAAATACTTTGAACAAATAACTTTTGAGGATGACTACGGTGTAGACATTGGCATTTTAATAGATATGCATCAACTGGGAGTTCGAATGAAAGAAGTTAAAATTGGAAAAATTGAACACAAAATGAAACTGTGGCAAGAACTTAGTGGTATGTCAAAGGCTGTCTCAAAAGCAATACTAAAACGGGCCACTGGATTAGCTCTCAATCAACTTGAGACCATCAACATTATTCGTGACCAGATGGAATTTGCCATTAAAGAATCACTATTAAAGATGAAGAAGATGATAATTTTTGACATGGACAATACGATTTTACTTGGTAGGTTTATCTATGATTTCGCCAACGCCCATGGTTTTACAAAAGAACTATCAGAAATTGTCTCCGAAAACGAAGACCCACTGATTAGGACTAAATTGATAGCCAAACTCATGCAGGGCAAGGATATTGGTCAAATAATTGAATTTATAGATCAAATGCCAATAGTTGCCGACACTATTGAAACAATAAGCGCTCTAAAAGAGAGAGGTTATGTTGTGGGAATTATTAGCGACAGCTATGATGTGGTTGCTAACCATATCAAAAACAAAGTGGGGGCGGATTTTTCCCTAGCCAACGAATTGGAATTTTCCGAAAGTAGAGCGACTGGCGAAGTTAAGATACCATCATTTTTCATTAAAAATGCCAACAGTGAATGTAAATGTGCCTACTGCAAGAGTAATGCCTTGCTAACGGTTGCGGAAAAATACTCAATACCAATTTCCAATATTATTTCAGTTGGTGATGGCGAGGCCGACGTTTGTATGTTAAAATTCTCGGGTTTAGGAATCGCCTTCTGTTCAGACAATATAGCATTAAAAAAGATCTCGCATGTTGAAATTAACGAGAAAAAATTCAAGGCAATTCTTGATATCACTTTTTAACATAAATGACATATGAATCAAAAATTTTTTCTAGCCATAACAAACATACTGACACTTTGCTTTATAATTGGTGCGGTTAGTGTATTTCTAGCTAATGACGGTTACTGGATTGGCTTTGTCTTAATTCTATTAGGTATTCTCTGTTTACTTTCTCTTTTGCCATTTAAAATAAGCTTAAAATCCGTTCAGCCCGATATATTTTTTGGGGTTATAGATAATGGGATATTGGCAATAATGGCTATTTTTGGTGGTCATTTTGCTGGGGTGACAGGAGCTATTTTAGGTGGAGTTGTAGGCAATGCCATCACAGACGGCATTGCTGGAATATTTGAAGGATATTCTGCTGAAAAACTAAGATTACAATTGGTTTCAGAAGAAAGAACTATGCTCAAATCGGCTGTCGGGAAAATGGCCGGTTGTCTTTTTGGGGCTGGTGTTATTTTAGTTATTGCCAATCTCGTAAATTTTTAAAAAACATATTTGAGAAATTACAATTTGGATTAAGATAAAATCAATTAAAAAATGCTAAAAAATTCAAAAACTGACAAATTAAAGAAAGTAGAAAAGGTGTATTCTTTTTGGGGAAGATTTCCTTCTCTTTATGGTGCGCAAGATGCAATCACATTTTTAGGAAGAGCCAAGACTATAAGAAGCCGGGCGGTTAAAAAAATAGGGCTTAAGAAAGGTGACAAAGCCTTAGAAGTTGCTTGTGGTTCTGGCAGAAATTTCACATATTTGGTTAAAGACATAGGCAAAAATGGTTTTATTCTCGGATTTGACTACAGCCAAGAGATGCTTGATGCCGCAAAACAATTATGTGAACGAAACAGCTGGAATAATATAAAATTGGTTCAGGGCGATGCGGCACAACTTAAAATAACTGAAAATAATTTTGATGGAGTTGTGAGTGTTCTTGGCATTAGTGCTATCCCGGATTGGGAAAAGGCACTTAATAGATGTTATGATGTCCTGCATCATGCTGGAAGGTTGGTTGTTTGTGATGCCCGCCTTTTCACCGGGGTTTTAAAAATTCTTAATCCATTGATTAGATTAATTTATTCAAAATTTGCCGCATGGGATCCTTCAAAAAATATTCCAGAAAAAATGAAAGAAATTTTTGGGAATGTTGAAGTGGAAAATCTCAACTTAGACACATTTTTTATTGCTATATCTGTAAAAAAATAAACCTATGACAAGTTACCCTAAAAAAATTTACACCTGCCCCATGCATCCGGAGATACGGAAAGATATGCCTGGCATATGTCCTGAATGCGGTATGAATCTCATTCCCGAAAAAAAAGAAATAAGAATGGATCATTCTGCGCACAACCCGCAAAACTGAGATAAGGGAAATTTCGTGTTGCTAGAAATTTCCCTTATTCCCTCATTTCAATATTTCCAGACGAATAAAAAAAAGACCTTCCGCTAGGTGTGATATATAAACCACGGGCCGAAAGCCTTTTTCATCATTAAGATAGTAATTACGTTTACAAATTGCAAGTTTTTTTCATGGAAAATCTGGAAAACAACCCTTTGCAGAACGAAAATTCACCGATGATTCGCCGCCTATGCGGAGACAAAGTATTATATCATCGGCAAACTTCGCCAATGCCCGAATTAAATACCAAGAAATGTATTCAGTTTTTTTTGAGATATTTCACGAATGTCTTGATGAAGACTTTTTCCATGGGCATCCATCGTGACAATGAGAGGAAAATTTTTAACTTCCAAAACCCAAAAAGCTTCCGGCTCACCAAATTCCTTCAATTTATACACATTTTTGACTCGTTTTACGGACTGAGCAAGCACTTGCGCCGCTCCTCCAACCGCGGCGCAGTACACAGCCTTTCCTTGAAGTCCCGCGAGGGTTTTTTGACCCATTCCTGCTTTTCCGATGATGAGAGAGATTCCATATTTTTCAATAAGGGTATCCGTGCAGTATTCAAGTCGACTACTGGTAGTCGGACCCGCGGCAATGATTTCATAATTTTTCCCATTTTTTCGTACAATCGGTCCGCAATGATAGATGACGCCGTTTTGTAAGGAAAATGGAAATTTTTGATTATTTTCAACACAATTATCAAGTAGAAAAATATGAGCTCTATCTCGCGCTGTAATAACTTCGCCTGAAAGAGAAACCGTATCCCCCGCGTGAAGTTTGAGAACCGTGGAGCGAGTAAGAGGTGTTATAAGTTTATGATGCATGGTAAAAAATTTGTAGCCCATTTTATAAATTGCAGTAGATGGTACGTTTTTCAGAGGTTCCTTAAAACGACTTAGGTTGAGATGTTCAATAATTTAAGCTTTATTTCGGTTATGATGAAAAATAAATTTTTTAGGATGTAAATATTGCGGATCCGTTGTTCCATTGAAGTATCGCGCGTCGACTCGCCCAGCAGAAATAAGAAATCGTGACAAAAAAACTAGCAGGATGACGGCCTACAAGACTCACAAAGGTCGCCATAACGGTATTTTTTCCGCCAAAGCCACCAGGACCAATGCCAAGTTCATTTATTTCCCGCGTGAGTTTTTTTTCAAAAGCATCCAATTCGGGTACGGAATTTTTTGTTTCAATGCTGCGGAAAAGTTGTCGTTTCGCCTCAATAGCAATAAGGTCGGCCGGACTGCCGGCAACCACGCTCGCGATCATTGGCGGACACCCTTGTCCTTGAGCCTTTTGAGCGCTATCAAGGACGCAACGACGTATTCCATCGAGATTTCGAGTGGCTTGAAGTTCAAGATTTGGTAGTTTATAGGTGAGACCGACATTTTCGCATCCGCCGCCTTTTAAAATAAGTCCCATTTCCACTCCCGGTTCATCGCGTTCCTCGAAATAGATGACAGGGATACCGCAAGCGACATTATTTCCAGTATTTTTTCCTGTAAGAATATCAACACTGTTGGAACGCAGTGGCACTTCATCAGTGGCACGCTCCGTAGCCTTTTCAATGATCATTTTGAGCTGTTTTTGACGAAAATTCGGTCCATATTGAACAAAAAAAATCGGTGTTCCCGTATCCTGACAAAGTGGCTTTTTTTTTCTCGCGGCAATATCGACGTTTTTAACAATGGTTGAAAGTGTAAAATAAGCCAGCCCACCTTTTTTCTCGCTTGAAATAGACTTTCGTAAATATGCTCGCACGTCCTGAGGGAGTTCGGTGGCGGCTTTTCTGTACAGTTCAACAATGGCGGTTTCAAGATCGCGGAGCATACGTTTGTGTCATAAAGTGTCGAGCCAAAGAGCGATATTCCAGGGTTCCTAAAATCATAATTTTGTTACGAAATTTGCAGCCAAAATTTGCAATTACAGTAGAAAAGATGTTTTTCAAAGATTCCTTAGAGGATTTTCTACTAAAAGAATAAGGAAATACCAGCATTTTTGCAAATAAAGCGATTTTTATTTTTTTTGTAGACAATTTTTTTTGAAGTGATAATGTTTTCTGGAATAAAAAAAACTTCTTTCCCCTTTATATATGGCCGAAATATTTGAAAATACATATATCGAAAACACAGGTTTGACGCCCTGTATTCAAGAAAGAGGACGCGATGGTTTACAACAACTCATTATTGCCACGGCGAATGTTGCCGTGAATACGCTTGGAGATGATAAGCATCTTGACGAATTAGTGATTACGACTCAAACCGGACGATTAATGAAAAATCTCGTTGAATGGCTTGTAAAACTTATAAAATTAAACGATGGAATAGAAATACAAAACGTAAGGTTGCAACCCTGTTTTTCAAATTCCCAACCTGTAATGAGGGATATTGCCGTGAAAGTCGAAAAAGGTCGACAACGATCAATGCTTGTGGCAATAGAGCCGATGAATTGCGTGGAAAGAAAATTGAGAATGAATGGCATCAGTAGAGGAATTCTTAAAAGAAATGATGGAAAGCAACCGAGCATGGCTGAATCTCTTGATCGATTCACGTCGTGCTTTGCAGATGCCTTAGGAATTTCTCGAGAACAATTAAGAAAGATATCGCGACGCACCGCGCTGGATTTGCATAAGAAAAAAACTCGAAATTCTTTCGCGCAAAAACGCGCTGAAGTCACGGAGGATGATTACGATAATTCCGCCATAAATAGAAGGCTTGGCGCGGATATCAATCACGGACTCTACGATTTTTGTCCGACAACGAATCGCGGCGCGGCGCTTTTATTGACGCACAAAGATCGAATGAAAGATCCATCAAACGCAGTTAAGCTCGTTGCTCATTCAACGATGAATGATACGAGAATAAATGGCGAGAGAAGTGAATTTCAGAATTATCCGAAAAATGAAGCGCTTTTTAGAGCAATGGAGGAAATATTCAAAAATGAAGTCATGCAGGCCAGCGGTCTTACTCGTGAAAAATTATTGCAAAACGGCATCATTGAAATTCATAATGCCATAGGACCTCTCGTCATGATGGCTCTCATTGAAATGGGCTATATAGATCCGAAAAATGCTTTTGAGGAATTCATGAACTTTAATCTTTCTCATATAAATCCATCGGGAGGATTACTTGCGGGGCATCCGCTTTCCGCGACATTTCCGATGACAGTCCATACGTCGCGGCTGCAACTGCTCAAACAAGCCGGTGAAATGCAAATAGATGATCCTCATTATGCGTTGTTTCAAAGTATCTGGGGATTGAGAGATAGGGTTTCTCTCAGCATTATTCAGAAATAAAAATAGAACTATTGAACAGACAAAATGTATTTGTCATAATACAGTCATCATTTATAAAAATCTCATAAAATTATTAAAAATACCTCAAAACCATGAAAAAAAATATTCTTTGCGCTTTTTTTCTCATAATCCTTGTAATGACGGGCTGCTCGAAAGAAAGCACGATAAAGACAGCAAAATCTCTGCGAATCGACTTTAAAAATGTTCCGTCAATAGAAAACGCTTCCTATGAGTTACATCTCGTAAAGGGCGAGCAACGATATCCTTTGAAAAAATTTCAGGTCGTTGATGGAAAACCCGTTGAACTTCGAAATGATAAAAAAATAAAAGTTTTTCAGACTGAAAGAAACATTCTTGACTTTGACGCCATTGAAATAACGATCGAGCCAACTAAAAAAAAGAAAGGGGAGAGAAGCTTGCTTTTAAGTGGTGAAATAAATTCGAACGGGCAAGATATCACTTTAAAATTTGCAGGAATTAATCTCGAAGGAATTGAAGGACAATACATGCTCGCCACGCCGACGGATGAAATCGCCGAAAATGAAGAGAGTGGCGTTTGGTTTGCAAAAATTGAGGGTGAAAAAATGGTTCCAGGTTTAAAAATACGCCCGACTCAAGCGGGTTGGAGTTATGAGGGTTGGATAGAGTATAAGGGGAAAATCACTTCTCTTGGGCGGTTTGGACAACCTTATGGAAAGGATACTATCGATACCTATTCTTTAAGAATATTCCAGCCAGAAATTCCCGGCGAAGATTTCATTGCCAGAGTGCCAAATAACTTTCCCATTCTTGTAAATCTCGCGACAGGAGATTATAAAGTATCAGTTTCACTCGAGCCTGATATTGATGGAAATGATCCGTCCGATGTTAATAAGCCTTTTTTTATCATTTTATCAAGCAACATCCCGAATGATCTGGCCACGAAAACTCCTACACCACTTGAGGTCATGAAAGACGTGCCTGAAGCAACGGTTACACTTGAAATAGACTAGCGTTTTTTCATTGCAATAATATAGGTTTCGCGACTTTGTTTTCGCGAAGATTCGGGCTTATATACAGAAACCCGTTCAAAATTTTTTCTTACGGCGTGAATAAGCGAATGAAAATCAACGCCGAAAAAAACTTTTAAAAGAAGATTGCCTCCTTTTTTAAGATATTTTTGAGAAAGCTCTAAAACACGAAAATTAAGATCAACGGAACGCGCTTGATCAAGGTCTTTAATCCCACTCGTATTTGGAGCGATATCAGAAGTAATAACGTCAAATGTTTGGCCGGAAATATTTTCCGAAACCGCGGCGTCATCAAAAATATCCGCGATAAAAGTTCGAGCGCCTTCGATGCCGTCGATAGCTTTGATATCAAAACCCGTAACACTGCCGGATGGCCCGACAACGCGGACAAGGTACTGAAGAAAACTGCCAGGCGCGGCGCCAACATCTAAAACAATATCGCCGTGGCGCACAATGGAAAATTTATTTTGAATTTCCTCCAGTTTAAAAACACTTCTCGCTCGAAATCCATCCTCCTTCGCCCTATGAAAAAAAGGATCGTATACATCATATCCTCCTCTTTTTAACGTTCTTTTGCGACTTTTTTGTGCCATATATTTTTAGGGAACCTCTGAAAAACGTAACTTCGTAACGAAATTTTACCATGTTGAGCGAAAAATGTGAAAAGCGACGAAGGCGTATCAGATAAGATACGCTCAAGGAGCTTTGAACATTTTGTAGCCGACATGGTAAAATTGCAGTAGATGGTACATTTTTCAGAGGTTCCTTAGGTTATAACATCGAGAAAAGAATCAGAGTACGTTTTCCAGAAGAAAATGGCAGTTCGAAGTGTTTTATGCTTTCAACTCTATAATTTCGAGAAAGATCTGTGCGCTCTGAGAGTTCTTCGGCAACATTAGGACCTTTATATGCCATGATTCGCCCCGTAGGTTTAATAAATGGAAGCGCGGCGGGAATGAGTCGGTTCAGCGGCGCGAAAGCCCGCGCCACAACCATATCATACATTCCATGAAATTTTGGATCCAAAGCAAGGGTTTCACTTCGACCCCATACGCAACTGACATTCGGTAAATGAAGACGTTCGACCATGTCATGAACAGCATCGACTTTTTTTTTCGTTGAATCCATAAGTGTAAAATGACTCAAGGGTCGAAAAATGGCGAGTACTATGCCAGGAAGGCCCCCACCCGTGCCGATATCAAGAATATGCAACGATTTTTTTTTATCGATACAATCAATTCCATAAGCTGAATCGAGTATATGTTTAATAAAGAATGTTTCATCAGTGCAAGAGGCAAATAAATTCATCTTCGCGTTCCATTCCTTAATAAAAGAAGCAAAATAATTCAATAAAATCTCTTCTCCTTGCGATAAAGGGAGCGACGCGAGCTCAAATATTTCACGAATATTTTTCATAAAAAATGAAAAATTTGGTTGAATAGAAAGTTGAAATGAGTAAGGGAATCTTTGAAAAACGTGATTTTGTTACTACGAATCATAGTATAGCAAAAAATCTAGGGACATGCTGAAAAACAGATTATTGAAGCGAGATTTTTGTATTTTGTGCGAAAACGTTGAAGCGCGAAAGAGACGTATCAGATAAGATACGGCGATGAGCGCTGAAACGTTTGTAGTCAAAATACAAAAATCGTAGCTCTTAAGATGTTTTTCAGCATGTCCCTAGCACTGACATCTAAAAAGTGCTAATCTAAAAAATGCCAATGGAAAAAAGTTTTATGCAGTAGAAAAAATGTTTTTCTGGGAGTATCAATGTAAAAGAGAGGATGTCTGAAGCATAAAAAATTATCTAACAAAAAAAACCATGTACCCATTCTATGATGCCACGTTTCTACTCATCATTCCTGCAATAATTTTTACGCTCTATGCTCAATATAAAGTGCATAGCACCTTTCGAAAATATGAAAAAATTGCCAATGAACGAGGGATGACTGGAATGGACGTCGCGAGAAAAATTCTCGATCAGGAAGGTCTCAATGCGATACCAGTAGAAAAAACAGGCGGTCTTATGGGAGATCATTACGATCCGATCAAAAAAGTACTAAGGCTTTCAGAAAAGGTTTATTCGGGAAAATCCATATCCGCTCTCGGCGTGGCGGCTCATGAAGTGGGACACGCGATTCAGCAGGCAAGGTCGTATCATCCGCTCATCATCCGTACCACGTTATATCCCGTGGTAAGCGTTAGTTCGTACCTTGCTCCGATTCTTATTTTTTTGGGATTTATCGTGGCGGGATTTTCGCAGCTTCTTTTGGCAGGAATCATACTTTTTTCGGCGTCGGTCGTTTTTACGGTGGTTACGCTGCCAGTGGAATTTGACGCGTCGCGAAGGGCGGTAGCTGTTCTGGAAACACACGGTTTTGTGCGAGGCAATGAAATTCAAGGAGTAAAAAAAGTTTTGAATGCAGCTGCTTTGACCTATGTCGCGGCAGCTATCACGGCTGTACTCGAGCTTATCCGTTTGATTCTTATTTTTCAAAGAAGGAACTAGACAGTGTTCACATACAATTTTTACAATAGTAAAACGACAAAAACAGTATAAAAAACGTTTTTCAGCCGAACATTTTTTACAATAAAAAAACCCCCGAAAAACGAGGGTTTTTTATCATTTTTTTTTATCAGATATATTCAGAGGTTTTTCAGATATATAAAGACGATTTATCTGTATTCAGAAAGATTTGTAAGGATGGCGAGGTTTACTTTAAGAATTGCCAGGAGTACTTGAGAAGACGCGTCAACCCATGGCTCCAAATTTGAAGTGAGAGTATTCACGGCAGCGGTCAATTGATCGATAAATGCAAGGAAATTATCGACAAAATTTTGAAGTTGAGTATTAATGACATCAATGGCTGCGCGTGCGGCATCAAGAGCCGGAAAAATAACTTGATCAAATGCTCCCTGAATGGTTGTGGTTACAGCGTAGAAAGCGATAATTTCATCAACCCAAATGAGAGAACTTGACCAGAGGGTTGCGTTATTTTGAAGAATAACCGCAATAGACTCAAGCGTCGATGTATAATCCGATGTTGCCGCGTCCTCGTCATACACGGCATAAATACCATCCAGAGCTTCCTTGAGAGCTTCCGGAACTTTCGGTAAACCAGAATTAAAAGCTCGTAACAAGCCCTGAATATAGGTTGTATCCGCGGAAGGATAGACAACATGACCATCCGTAAAGCTGAGATTGTATGGTTCGAGTCCGCTCATAACTTCAGCAAGTTTTGACGTGGCAAGATCAAGATTCTTTTTAACTTGGTTCGTATAAACATCCTGATGGCTCTGAATCGCGGAAACGACTTCATCATAAAATGCCTGTATTTTCGTCCATTCGGCATTCATTTGTTCGGTCGTTGAATCAATGGCCTCCTGTTTTTGAATAATTTTTGTATTCACATAGCGAGTATCACCGCCTTTGGAAGAGAGAATATCACGTTTTTGTTCGAGAGCTTTCTTTTCCGATTCGAGTTTCTCAATATCTTCTTGATATTCAAGGATTGCTTTATTTGCTTTCAATTTTTCCTCTGCTATGGTCTGGAGCATTTTTTCAAAATTGAGTCTGCTTTCCAATTCACTCACTCCCAAATTTATCCAGGCTGTAAAATCGTTTATTTTTTTCACATAAGAAAGCCCGGTATTTACCTGAATACTTAAGTACTGGCCAAGGAGTTCCGGACGAAGTCGATCGACTTCTTTTTGAACATTTTCGTCAATAAGTGAAAGAGCTGATTCGGCTTCTTCTTCACTGCAATAACTTTGCTTCACTCCTTCTTGATAGGTATTCGCGGCTTCAATGTCCTGTTTTTCAACGGAACAGGTATTCGTGTCGACATTAACGCCATCATAGGCTTTACGAATTTCCTGAAGCTGATATTTTACATTGGTATAAAAATCCCTCATATAGGTGTCATTCGGTGCCGCATAGAGGCAAACTCCTTGTTTTTGAGTACACGTTAAATCGAGATGGGCAAGTCGTTCATCAACTTGAGCGATAAGAGCGTCTATAACAGCTAATTTATCCTCTTGTTTTTGCTCAAATCCGACATCTTGCGATGGCTGACTTGCTTGAACTATTTTATTGAGGGCATCCGCATCGACTTTGATTTGGTTGCTCATGGTTTGAAGAGTGCCATCGAGATCTTCAAAAAAAGCGTTTACTTTTGGCGTTGAAACAGACGAAGAGGCATTGGCTAACATACCGCTAGCGCCTTTTGTGGAAACGGATGGAGCGGCATTGTAGAGAGAACTTGAATCCTGAGTCGCCACGACGCTCGTACTTAGCTTGGGTTGATTTTTGAGCTGATTGAGCGAGAGCGTAAGCAAGATGATCGAATTAGAAAGAGTAATGAAAGAAACGGCCACCATAAGGGCTGTTACGACTTTCCAGCTAAATCGATCATTGGGTACTTCTGACATGGTATTGTGAGATTAAAAAATAATAAAATTATCTATGAAAATTACATAATTACATATGTACGAAGTGAATCGTAATTATCTCTCCATCTAACCGTCAGGTCTATACATCCTATAAATCATAAATTTATAAAAAATATTATTTAATTGTACCATTCAAACTAATATACGTCAAACACTTTCTTGACGAAAAAATAAATATTTTTCTCTTAGCAAAGGTAAGGTATTTCATGGCCACTTTTGGTTAAAGAGTGTTTGCTTACTTTTTTTACCAAAGTGGTCGAGTTTATTCTAGAATTTTTTTACGAATGCAGAAAACTTTACAGAGATTATGGGAAGTGATAAAATGAGTATAAAATTATTATTCTATAATTATCATTATGACATCCTTGACAATAAATATTGAAAATGAATTGAAAAAAAATGCCCAGAAAAAAGCGAAAAAAGATGGAGTTACGATCACATTCATTGTCATAAATGCTCTAAAGGCATACAAAGAAGGGAAACTGAAATTCGGCATGGTCTTGAATGATGATGATATTACTGCTTCTTTTGATGTTTCAAGTAAAAAAGGGAAAAAAGCATGTTTAAAAAGCTTTGAAACTCTATGCCGATAAAAAAAATCATTCAGCGAACAAAACGTTTCGAAAAGGCATTCGCAAAACTTAATTCAAAAATACAGAAACTCTTTATTAGAAAGCTCGATTTTTTTATTGATGATGAATATGCACCTTCTCTCAAAACCCACAGATTAAAAGGAAAACGCCAACATGAACACTCTTTTTGGATAACGGATGATATAAGAGCTATTTATATAAAAAAAATATTAAAAAAAGAAAAAGTCTTTGTATTTACATTTATCGACATAGGAGGCCACAGTCGAGTCTATAATGAATAAAAATCCTGTCCTTCTATGAAAAAGTTCGGAATTATTTTTCAGGATGAGGGAATCTCTGAAAAATGTAATTGCCTTTTTGGATATTTATGGATAAAATTTCGATTTGAACAAAATTATTCAAAAAATAGAGAATCTTCAAATAAAAATTAATTCACACAAGCCTTTTTTACAAGAAGTCCTGAGTCTTTGGCAAGAAAAATTACGCATTGATTGGACATATAACTCAAATGCCATAGAAGGGAATACTCTTACATATGGAGAAACAGCATTTTTTTTAAGAGAAGGATTAACATCTGAAGGAAAACCTTTAAAAGATTATCTGGAAGCAAAAAATCATGCTGAAGCGATAGATTATTTATTGGATGTTATTAAAGGAGAAAGAGAAATAACAGAAAGTTTTATCAAGGAACTTCATGCTTTATTATTAAAAAATATCGATTTCACATATGCAAAGGGAGCAAACGGACAATTGATAAAAAAACCATTAAACGCAGGCAAATACAAAATTTTGCCAAATAATGTTCTTACAATTTCTGGGAAAATTCATAAATATACAGATCCAATCCATGTAAAAGATGAAATGGAAAAATTAATAAAATGGTTCAATAAAGAAAAAAGTATCAACGAAATAGAAAAAGCATGTGTCTTTCACTACAAATTTGTGGCAATTCATCCTTTTGATGATGGAAATGGAAGAATGGCCAGATTGCTTATGAATTTGATATTAATGAAATTCGGATACCCTTCATGCATAATAAAAAACGTTAACAGAAAAAAATATTTGGAAAGCTTGGAATTAATAGATATCGAAAAAAATTATCAACAATTTTTTGTATTTATAGGCGAAGAGCTTGTATCAACGCAGAAAATAATGTTGGATATTTTGGAAGGGAAAGAGGATGCGTCTTCGGATTATTCAAAAAAAATAAATAAAAGCGAAAGAGAAAATAAAATTATAAACATTATAGGAGAAGAACCGATTTCCATCAGTCAAATAATGGAAAAAATATCTCAAATCAAACGCCCGACTCTCAAAAACGATTTAAATAGGCTTTGCAAAGCAAAAAAAATCAAGAGAATTGGATCAAAAAAAGGAGCTGTATACCTAAAAAACCCTGGAAAATCTCGGCCATAAAATCGCAATTTTCGCAGTGGCTGTCCTTCTACGACGATGTTCGGACTTATTTTGAAGAAAAATTCAAAAAAATGACAAATATTTTACTAGAAGCTAATGGCAGGCGCGCGGTGAAGCCTGGCACCGCGCGCCTGAGAAAGAGATATTTAAAAAATCAAAGTTATATTGTTCAGGCCTCATAAAAACAAGATTGGCCCCCAGACATATCTAATGCCACGCGTTTTAAAGTTGAAAATATATTAGCTTGGAATGTTTGGCACGCCCCAGAGTGGTACAGGAAACCTGGAAGAACACTGTTCATCCGAGATACGGAAAGAGATATGCAGCTAAAGATCAAAGGAGCTGGTTATTTTAATCCTGCAAATGTTTCATCTTCAGGATTAAAAAGAACAACCACTCCTGTCCCTGAAGGCCCCTTGCCAATGACTCCTTTAGAGCAAGCTTTTAAGAGAGACCTAATCCATGTAGATCCTTCTGATGTTCCCCCATATGAGATGCAGTCTGTTCACAGTACTTTTGCTCCAGTTGGTGGCATGACATTAGAAGCAGCACTGAATGATCAACGTATGTTTAGACATTTGACTAATGCTGGTATGCCAGCTAACAGACCATTGGCAGCTTATAGATATAGCGATTTAAATTTGGATGGCAAGCCAATGGGCGTTAGTATTTCCGAGCTTCCGCCTGGAGCGCTCGCTATTACCCCTTATGATATCTACATTGCTTGGTATGGTGAGCAACTTGATCCAGAATCCTTGGAGTTTCTTAAAAAATATTCTTCAAGAAACGAAAATTTTTCAATTTCTAACCCAGAACACAGACTGGAAGTCATTTCCACATTGGGTAAAGTAGCAGGACAAGCCATCTTAGACTTTTCTCTAAAAGCAGGACTTTACCGATTTTCAGGTAGCCCTGATAACTGGAACATACAAAATGATACCACTCGACCCTTCTTTTTTTCTGACGTAGATACTTCTAGAACTCTTGATTCTATTAATGCCCCTCAACGAGCTTGGGAAACTATCAGAAATTTAATTACAGCAATTCATCAATGGGTTTACTTTTTCATCCCTTCTCTCACTTACAAAGAAAGTGGATATTCACCTCCAATGCTTCAAGACAATGATTTTGTCATGCAGTTGCTTACTGGATTTTTCCCTAACGCTTCTCAAGAAGCAATTAGGAGTATTTCCTCAAGAATATGGAAATTTTTAGCCCCGGTATTTAACGATGCAAAAGGATGTGAGAATGTGCCTCT
This sequence comes from Candidatus Peregrinibacteria bacterium, assembly GCA_016188705.1. Classification (GTDB taxonomy): domain Bacteria; phylum Patescibacteriota; class Gracilibacteria; order UBA1369; family JACRIC01; genus JACPHH01. The sequence goes on from JACPHH010000022.1 coordinate 28,462, forward strand.
TCGGGGTGGGGAATATGTACTACAAAGGCACTATCCAAGACCTATTTTTTATTTAGTCTTACTCAATTTATTAATCGACTTGATACAAAATTCAGAATTACAGAAGCATTTTATCGAATCTGATACTACTATAACAGGCATAAGTAATTATATCGGACTTAGTGTTGAACATGTTACACACAAGCAATTCTTCGAGAATTATTCTTCTCAAAGAGTTTTTGAACTTATTGAGCAGGTATGAGTCATACCCTCAATCCTCTACCACTATTTGACTTAACTTTGCACAGAAATCGCATGCTCCTTTATATTCTTCGGTCTGTGGCTTTGCAAAATTCGCTTTACCACAACTAATCATTACAGCTAAAATTATTTCAGATATTTCTATTTTTAATAGACAAGAATCATGAAAAACAGTTTTTCCGGTTCCTGGCTTTGAAGCAGTAACAACTTGATTAGGCAAATTCGCCGTTAACCGTTTTCTAGAACCTATTGCTAATGCAACTTTAAGATATCTTGGAACAAGTGATAAATTTCGTCTTAAAACACGTTGCAACCCCTTCCAGTTCAAGTGAGATACCATGAATTTTAGTTTTTCTTGAGCGGTTCCACGGCTAGCAGTAAGAATATATTGACACTCTGATGCCCACTTCGAAGTGTCTTGTGAATGGTCTTCCACAGAGAGTCCACTACTCATACTTTCATATATGCGTGTGACATCATTGGTTGTTGTGACATTATTTTCTCCATGCTCTCGTTGAGAGGGGGAAGCCATCATCGGCACTAACATTTGAGTGTTTTTAGCACCTGTTTCTAAAATAAATTTTTGAATCTCATCTATCGAAACAATGTCAATAATCATATTGGCGGCAATATTATCTGAATAAGCCATCATAAGATATATAAGCTCATCGAGTTTAAGCTCAATCGGAGGAGCCATATACTTTAAAAGACCAGAGCCTTCAACATGGTTACTAGACCGCATGGTAAATAAATCGTCACGGTCAATATCACCATCAGTAATTCTTTTCATTACTGCCCCAAATATGTAAAGCTTTATTAAGCTTGCTGCAGGGCGGATAACATCACCATTCCAACTAAATGATTGTCTTTTATCAGGCTTAGTACATGTAACACTAATATCAAAATTAAATCGTTGCTGATAAGTTAAAATTAATTCGCGTAGTCTGTCAGTCTTACTGTCCCAAATTTCCCCTCTATCTTCGTCAACCTCAGGATGTTCAGTTTTTTCATTAGTCATGCTACGATTTTAGCAATCTTAGGAGGCCTGAACAATATAACTTTGATTTTTCAAATATCTCTTTCTAAGGCGCGCGGTGAAGCCTGGCACTGCGCGCCTGCCATGGGCTTATAATCAAAAATTTGTCATTTTTTTAAATTTTTCTTCAAAATAAGTCCGAACATCACTGTAAAAGACCAGCCAAGTTGTATATTGCGATTTTTTCGCGGATTTTTGGTATGGAATTTGCAGGCGGCAAAAAGTGGCTTGCCGCCTGAAAAAACCGTGGGAAATTTCGGTGAAAAAATTGCAATATACGCAGTGGCTGGGGAGGAAGGAGTCGAACCTTCACGTACGGCTTCAAAGACCGCTGTCCTACCATTAGACGACTCCCCAATGTCTGTCTCATTTTACAAGATTTAAAAAAGAGTACAATTGGAAAATAGGTACTTGCCAATCGTTTTTTTGAAAAAGAGGGCGGGGACTCCCATTTGAGCGCATAGCGAAGCGTAGCGAAAATGGAGTCCCCGCCCTCTTTTATCTGAATAAAAAACAACAGCGGTGTGCAGGTACGAAAATAGGTAACTGATCACCGCTTCTAGAGGGCGCTTTCGAGAGCTTTTTTCAAACTATCATTGGAAATTTCATCGGAAACCGCATTTTCATCTTGCCGATACATTTCGGGAATATATTTTTTGTCGAGAGCTTCGAGGGGCAAATAACCCAGAGGATCAACACGGGCGCCATCTTGAAAAACCTCAAAATGAAGGTGCGCGCCGGTTGTCCTAAGTCCTGAGCCGCGGGTGCCGGGAATACCGCCTGAAAGCGCAATCATATCACCCTGATGAACAAAATCACCGACATCCACCAAGGAAGCGCTTATATGCCCAAAAACCGTCATAACACCTTTTTGATGGGCGATGGCGATATAATTATAGCCGGTATCATTGTCGCGAACCTTTACAACAAGACCGTTGGCTGGCGCGAGAATCGGAGTTTCTTGTAATGTTGGAATATCCACCGCCCCGTGATCCACTTTAAAAATCTTTTTATATCCAGTATCCGTAAAATAGGCCGATATGCCATTTTTAGGATTTACAGGCCAAATTTCAAATTTCAAAATATCGCCGCTCTGAAGCTGGGTACTTGAAGAAACCGCCTCAGTTTTAATTTTTAAAATTTCCTGATACTCCTCAGGCGTAATGGTATCGCGTAAATTGTTAAGTCGATCATTAAAATAATCGATATTCGAACGAAGAGCGCGAATTTCTTCCGCTACTTCTTCTTGCTGTTTTAAAGTTTCAGCAAGGAGCGTTTGATAAATCTCCTCTTTGCCTTGAGTGTCCTTCAAAAGCTGTCCTTTGCCGATTTTTTGCGCCTCGAGATTGCTTTGCTGTGCCTCAAGACTTTTTTGCAGTTTATCAAGTTTTGTCAATTCAGACGTAAGCGAAGCCTTTTTTTCGTCCAGAGCCTTGCGTTCACTTTGCAGGGCGGCGAGAAGCTGAATCGTTTTAGTTTTAAAAATCGTGTAATATGTTTCCTTTTGAAAAGTTTCGCCGACCGAAGCATCCGAAAGAAAAATTTTGACCACGTTTACGTCATCAGAATCCATATACCTCAGATCATGCATGTAGAGCATTTTGAAATAATAGGAAAGGAGGCTCTTATTTCCATCAAGTTCAATTTCCTTTTGCTCAATGTTCGCGTAGACTTTTTGAATGGTAGTTTCCGTATCAATAATTTTACTTTTTGTCAGAAAAATATTTTGTTCAGAGATGCGTATTTGTCGGTCAATTTCAGCAATTTGCTCACTCAAAGTACGAATATCCACCTGCGTTTGAGTAAGTTTTTCCTTGGTTTCGCCCATGTTTTCATCCAAGGATGAAGAATAATTTTCATTTGAATGAAGCTTCTGGCGGAGTTTTTTAATAATAAGATTATTGCGCAAAAATTCCTGGGAAGATTCCGACAGTGCTTCCTGAGGCGCCGGAGTATCGGAAGAAGGACTCTGCGCGCTGGCATAAGGAAAACGAGTATAAGTCAAATGAGCATAAGGAAAACTGGTATAGGACAAGAAAATATTGAAAATAATACCCGCAAGAAAAATAGAAGAAAAGGCTCTTTTTGTCATAGATTTCTTAACAAAAAATACTTCATATTATTATAGCATAAAAATGAAAAAAATACAATTTCGCTTGCATGACGAGCTTTCATCTTCTATAATTTTCTAGCAATTATCTTTTATTTACAAGTATGGCACATAAAAAAGCAGGTGGAGCATCGAAAAATAATCGTGATTCCCAGTCAAAACGACGAGGCGTAAAGGTATTTGAAGGGCAGTCGGTGATTGCGGGAAATATCATTGTTCGACAAAAAGGATCGAAATTTTTTCCAGGAAAAAATGTTCAAATGGGCAAAGACTTCACTCTTTTTGCCGTAAAGGAAGGCACGGTGCAATTTTCCGAGAAAAAACAGAAAAAATTTGACGGACGGGTATTTCGAAATACCTTTGTGCATGTCATGTAATCTCACTTTTCCGTGAGCGATTTTGAGTTATTTCAGGGTTTTGATGGCGGCGAACAGATCGATCCGGCATCTTTCGAACGCTTTAAAGAGCGGATGAAAGCCAATGCCGCTCAAATGAAAGCCATTCAAGCAGGGGAGCAGAAGCAGAAGCAAAAAGAAGACAAACTTGTAAAAATTCTCCTGAAATTTATCCGCACGAGTCGAAAAAATACACTCGTGCTCCTTATCAGTCGTGTGCTTGAGGAAAATGTGCCGGCCGCTTTTGTGCTCAGCCTGATTTTACTCGGAAATGAGGATATTCAAAGAGAAACCGGAATCGCTTTATGTCTCCATAATGGAGACAATGCCGATAGCACGTTTAATAATGAGAGTATTAACAAGCAAACTATTAACAATGAAACGGCCAATAATAAAGATGAAGCAATGAGTATTTCAGGAGAAAACCGTCAAATCGCGCATATTTCGGACATGCAAAAAATGTTACCTTTAAAAATACGTATCGCCATTGATCTCTGGGGAAAAAATATACTGGAAACAGGAAGAGCCAACCCTCACAAAATTCTCCGTACCATACGTGATCGAGAGAATTTATTAAAAAATGCGGTGTCTCGGCTTACGATTCATGTTATTATCGAATATCTCGAAGAAAATGGGGTTTCCAGCGAAATGAATGTGCTCAAAGAATTTTCGGAATTTCTTTTAAATGGAGTTATTGATCAGCTCAAAAAACAAATCGAGGGGCAAAAGGAATTGAAGTAAAAAATGGGACGAACGACGGGACTCGAACCCGCAACCACCAGATCCACAATCTGATGCTCTACCATTGAGCTACGTTCGTCAACTTTCTACAGCCAATCTATTTTAGAATTTATTTTGATCGATTTCAAGCAACTTTCGCCCTTTTTGATACTGCTGAGTATCCGAGCGATGAGCTCTCGTCTGCCAGCTATATGTACTTTTTTTTTCAAAGGAAAAAATATGGTCCCAAATTTCGTAACGAAAATCTGTTTTTCAGACGCTCCTTAAAATGTTTATGATTGCCATTGAATAAAGCATTTGCCATAATAGGCATGAGAGTTTTAGAAATTATCCATGCATATGTATTCCACTGTGAATTTCGTGATGAAATGACGTTTTCAAAGGTTCCATAAGTTTTTAACATACATTTTATGGCGACTGTGCAACCGCGCACCCTTCAAGGTTTTTTTGACTACTTGCCAGAGGATATGGTCATCCGAAGCCATGTTCGAGACACATGGAGAGATGTTTTTGAACGATTCGGATATGGACAACTCGAAACACCGGCGTTGGAATATGCTGATATTTTAAAAGGAAAATACGGGGAAGAGGAAAAGCTCATTTACCAATTTAAAGACAGAGGAAACAGGGAAGTGGCGTTGCGATACGATCAAACCGTGCCGCTTGCTCGTGTCATCGCGGAGCATTACAGTAAACTCACATTTCCTTTTAAACGTTATGAAATCAACCGTGTTTGGCGGGCCGACGCGGCGAGAAAAGGGCGAAAACGTGAATTTTATCAGTGCGACATCGACATTGTCGGCACAAAAAGTCTTATGGCCGACGTTGAAATTATTGCCGTGTTGCATGAAGGATTTAAAGCGCTTGGGCTCAAAGATCACGTTATTTCCATCAATAATCGAAAAATCATTGATGGATTTATCGCTACTTTGAAGATTCCTGAAGAAAAACAAAGAGAAGTATTTCGATCGATTGATAAATTGGATAAAATCGGAAAAGATGGAGTACTTGAAGAGCTTGAAAAACGTGGAATTTCCAAAACCGCGATACCAAAAATAATGAATTATCTTAAAATTCAAGAATCAATTGGATTAAAAGATAATCTTTATAAAAAAGGTACGGCCGATCAAGAATATGAGCAAGATTTCAAAAAAATATTGAAACAGATGGAATTTGCGGAAAAAGGGAAAGAAGGGGTTCGAGAAATTGAGGAGATGCTCCATTATGCCGACGTGTATGGAATCGACAGAAAACATTTTAAAATTGATCCGAGTTTAGTCCGTGGACTCGATTATTACACGGGTTCTATTTTCGAAATTCGCGTACCTTCATTTGGACTCACGTCTCTGGCTGGTGGAGGGCGCTATGACGGGCTTATTGGCATGTTCGCAGGCAAGGAAATTCCAGCCGTGGGGGTTGGAATAGGCTTTGAACCCATTTGCATGGCGCTGCAGGAGCTCGATTTAGGGCCAAAGGATGCGAATACGACGCAGGTATTAGTGACGATTTTTTCCGAAGAATATGTCAAAGAATCTTATGAAATGACGCGTTTTTTAAGAAAACATGAAATTCGCACGGAGCTTTGGTTGGATAAAAACACAAAACTCGGGAAACAATTTCAATACGCCGATCGAAAATCCATACCATACGCGATCGTGATCGGTCCTGAAGAAAAAACTTCAGGAATGGTTGTGGTGAAAAATATGAAAACAGGCGAGCAGCAAAGCATCCCAAGTAAAGATGTTTTAAAAGCCTTAGAATCCATTGTTATTCAAAAAAAACGGTGAGCAAATACATACTTTTAAAAATCCCCTCGGCATAAAAATGCGGAGGGGAAAATGTTTGAGAGCATAAGGAATAAGGAAGTTTTAACTGCCTTATCCTCGCCCTTGTATATGAAAAGGCAATCGTATGGAGCGTATATCATTTCTGATTCCTCGATGCGTTCGTATTTCTTGAGAAATCCGTCCTTGAACGCGATTTATTTTTTCAATCCAGATATTTTTGAGTACTTCGCCTGCTGAACTCATTTTCATAAGTTTCATAATATCCCATATATAAATCCAGATAAGAAAGGCAGAATATGATTTTTCAATGAAAGAGGTTTGCCTCGAGTTTTCCTGATGAGGATGACGACGATTGCCACGATGATTGACGTGACAATCTTCATTGAAACAACGGTTGTTCGGAAAAAGACTCGTACGCCGATCGATCAAATCACAATGATTTTTTTGTAAACAATTCTTTTGTAAAATCTCCTCAATTCGTTCGAAATGAGCCTCAATTCTATCGCAAAGAGGATTTCGACGAAGCGAATTTTCAAGGGCGCAGTGAGTTCTGTTGTAAAAAGAAGAGAGTGTCATGAAAAAATGTGAAAAATGAAGTTATTCGAAGGATAAAAAAATGCTAAAAACTGATGTCGTTGTAAAAATGTAAATTTTACTGAAAAGAATAGGGGAGTTTCGTAATGTCATACGTTCTCTCGGAAAGAGAAGGAAGCGAGAATGAATCGGCATAATACTCTTTTTGAAAAACGAATTTTTGCATGGAGTCGTATTTTTGCGCCAAAATCGGATCAAACGCCGTGAGATAACGAAATTCCGGACCATGAAGGATGTAATAGACATAGGTTTCGGCAAAATCTTCAAACGGGTCTGTGGCGCCATATTCCGAGACAAAATGGAGTATGTTTTCGTCTTTTTTAGCCGCTACGGCAGACCAACTTAAAGTATAGAAGGAAAGACTCTTGTCATCTCGGTACAGAGGGTTTTTCCCATCATAAAACGGACTTTTTCCGGCATATAAATGACCCTGAAAGAGGCCTGTATCGACAATATGGCCTATTTCATGCAGAAAAACGGCCTTTAACTCATCATCCGTAACATTGACGCAGCGAATGGTTATCTGATTGCCGCCACCGAGACCGCGACGGATTTCAGGATCAAAGCTGAAGGTCAAACGTTTAAGTTGACTGAGATGTTTACGAGGCACATACGAAAAAGCCTCAAATACGGTATTTTCGCAGCTCTCAAGTTCGGAAGGGGTATAATCACCCTGAACGCTGATTTGGAGGCCGTTTTTTTTGGCATACACGTCGAATTGAGGCGAACCTGTATTTTTAAGGTCAGAAAGGGCGCCGCCGGCATTTGGTATTTCTAGCAGGGAAGTAGTCGGTACTTCATGGGCAGCGGGAAAATAAGATGAAGTAAAGAGAACATGAAGGAGGAAGAGAGCAAAAACCAAATTGAGAGAGATGAGCAACTTCATGGAAAAAAGTTAAGGACTCTCTTTTGGTTTTTATTTTTAGGAAACCATGATAAATATGATTTCTACGATTTTGTAGAGCGATTCTTCAAGGAAAAACAAAATAGCATAAAATATATTTTATGTCAAGAAAGAAATTGACAAAAAACTTAAATTACGCTAATCATAATTTATATATTTTTTAAAATAATTATATGAATGAAGAACCTTCAGAAGGTAGTTGTATTAAAATACCTTCTTATGCACAAGATATAAGTATAAATAATGTGGTTCTTTCACCAGGCAATGCTCTAGTGTTTGAAACATACTGTAAGTTAATTGGTCTTGTTCCTGTGAAAACACCGAATGGTTATTATATTGCATCTGTTTTTCCATTGTCGGACGACGCAAAAAAAAGATTAGAAAAAATACTCGACGATATTGCCAATAATTTTTCTCCCAGCATGACCATAGAATTCATTTCGAAATAGCATACATTAAAATTGCCCAGGTAGAGGTTTTCGAGAGTGAGTGACGAATAAATTGGAGGTAAAAATGGGATACTCTAAGAACGATGACGAAACAAGCGTCTTACCATACGTATACCCAAAATGGAAACGAGCAAAAACAGTAAAGCTGTACCCTTAACTGCGGTACACGCAAAGTCTCCGCACGACTCAACTCCTTCCCAAAAATCTTCTTTAAAAGTCTGGGGGTGTTTTTCAAGCTCCTCAAGAAATTTTCTATAATCAGCGTCAGGTTGTGTTTGCGCCTCAAATTTTGGAGCCAATGAGGTTCCAGCATTACCATCACTCATGGCAGGAATATCGGATGATCGAGTCAGCCTGTTTATTCTGGCGGCGAGAGCTTCACCATGTGGCATAACAAGTGAAAAAAGGCTTCCAAGGTCAATTCGTGTCAGTGCGACTGTGTCAGCAATATGATCTGCGCCTTTCGTATAAGAAAAGTCTAAAATCATTTGACCATGATCGCGCTCTCTCGATGGTAATCTACCGCATTCGCCAATCCCATCAATACCATGAACCATAATTAAAGAAAAAATTATAAAAACTTTAAAAAACGTGGTTTCGTTATAAAATCATTACCTTCCAACCAAAACCAAACAAAATAGAAAACTACATTATAATATAAATTATAAAAAATCAAGTAAATGCGAATTCGTTTTTATATCGAGTAAAAAAAGTCAAATTATCAGCAGATGTGATTTTCCCTGCACGTTCAAGATTATCAACAAGTGCCTGTATTGTCTGATTGATCAAGTTATCATTTAAAATATTTTCTGAAATTGGAGTGGAAGCTGTCCAAAAATTTAAAATCTCTGAATAATGAGCAGATCTAAGACCCTGTAAAAGAACTCGACTACGAGCTGTTTGATCACTATAACCTTGCTCTTTAAATTTATCACTCACAAATTTCTCAAGTTGTTCACGCTTTTTTTGAAAAATTTCTACGTCACTCATCAACATAACATTCCCAGAAGGAATGCTAAGTTGAGTGAAGATTTGCTGTCGCTTAGGATTATCAAGAACATCAATACTATTTCCATACCCTTTAACCATGTTAAAAACCTCAGTCTGCTCATAGCCTAAACCTGCATATTTTGTATCAAAATAGTTTAAAAATTTTACAACATCAGCAGAATTCTTCAATCCATTATTCACCTGAATTTCCAGAAAATCGTCTGAGGTTGAAGCAACAGAAGTCAATTCACCAGCCTCAAAAAGATCTTTTTTCTTCATTTCCATCGCGGTGCCACCCTTCCAGGTACCGGCTCTGCGAGTCGCGTATTCTCGATTTAAAGCACTATTTTGTGGCGCTCGAAGGAAAAGGTAATATTTATTAGTGGCATCGGTGCAACCTCCAACCATTTCAACAAGATCAAGGTCGGTAGATAGAGGGGGTCTCAGAGTTGGATCTATAATTTTTGATCCGAGGTCTTCCAGTGCCTTTGAATACGCCGTAAACATACTCCTTCGAAGAGCATCATCAACACTTGGAGCGCTCGCAGGCATGGCATCAATTTTATAAATAAAATAGTACGCTTTTCCATGATCTTCAAACGAAGTCTGATCGGGAGTGGGCGAAGTTGCTAATGTCGGAGTTGCTGATAAAGCACTGTTGAATTGATTTTCAAAATTTCCTAGCTTACCAGAATGAATATATGAGGAAACAATGGTCGCGGTTTCATGATCACGAAGCACGTCGTCAGCCTTCGCGAAATTCGTATACAACCAATTTCTTACTCTATCAACACCCTCAGTTTTTAATAAATCAACAGTCCTTAAAGCTAAATATGGAATACTAATACCTCCCAAACCAACGAGCTTGATACCATTAACTATACCGTTAGTAGCGGCATCAATATGAACTTCATAACTTAGTTTTTTGATACAGTCCATCAATTCCCAGCGCGGAAGATAGATTGGATAATTTTTCAGTAGACCACTTCGCGGCTCCTGTGATGGATTCGCCGGCCGCGCTTGCCGCGCTACTCAATCCCTCTCCAACAGAAGACGCTCCGCTCCCTATTGTGTCGATCAAACCGCCGGTAAAAGCTTCAAGTCCGCCTCCAGCCATATGTCTGAATGCCGGATCATCGTAGGTTTCACGAGAAACCATGTCCGTAAAGGTAACATTCGGATCATTATATTTCGATTTCATGAGACTGTAATTGTATTTTCTAAAAAAAACATCAGCCGCGATGTACGCTTCGAATGGCAGCATTTCTCCATGTTTTTTCATGTCAATAAAAATATCCGGCCTTCTTTTTCCAAGTTGAGCCAATGATTCGCCCTCCTTGCGTTCCACTTCCACTCGATCTCGAGTAAAACTATATGAATGAAACATCTCGCCGACTTTATACGTATCAAGGAAAGCAATGCCCTTTTGAAAAATCTCCGCTTCTTCATTCGATGTTTTAGCATCATCATTTTTAAAATGATCCGCAACGAAACCTGTTGATTTTTCCGCTTGTTCGTCCCATTGTTTGAGCCATGTAAATCCGCTTTTCCCTGTTCCAAGTTGAATGAGTTTGTTCACGAAAGCTCCGATAACGGTTAATTTGGCGCCTCCCCAAAGGGTATTTTTGATATCAATGACCGTTTGATTTTTTGAGTTATTGAGCATGTTTAGGGTAAAAAACGCGCCGACAACGAGAAATAATTTTTCTCCGCCTGACATCTTTTTCCATTCCTTGCGTACTTCCTTATATTTTTGAATGACCGTTTTTTCAATATCCTGACCTTCTTCACTGAGAGATTCTTGTTGATGTTTTTTTTGATTTTCCTTTTTACTTAACCATCCAAGAATATTACTCTTGCCCATTTGCTCCTCAATAAGCCTTTCCTGAAGTTCGGTTTTCGCGGCTAATTTCGCGGCATCGGTTGGATGTGCTTTAGAGTCTTTTTCGGCTTGAGCGTGCTCTTTTTGGAGATCGGGAAGCAGGCCACCTGAAGATGACTTGAAGTTATTATAATAATCCAATAAGTTTGTTTCCAAAGGTTCAAGCCTGTGATAGGTATCATTTTTATATTTCAAATATTCATAAAGCCTGTTTGCTTGAAAATGAGCTTGAAAATCTTTTTTATTCGAAATGCTTTCTTTTTTAAGAAACTCATCAATAAATTTTGAACCAAAGGTTAGAACCTCTCCGCTCGATTCATTTTCTTCTCTTTGAATACGATTAAGTTGCTCGGCTGCTTCCTTGTCGAACTGCGCGAAGAAACACAAACGTGATTCCTCAAAATCTCCAGAAAAATTTCTCAAAAAGTGACTCGAACCGTTTTGAAGAGTTATTCGAAACATTAGGAAGGAAGATTATCATGTAAAACCGACTCATTCAGATAGCCATAATCGAGAAATTCTTCTTTCATGCTTTCAAGTGTTTTCGTAAGGTATTCGGGAAGTTCCGAAATGGTATCCGCGACAATAAACAGGGCTTCATTTTCATCAATATCGAGATTTTCACGGAGTATTTCATCCACGGCATCATATTCCTCCTTCCCAAAAAGCGAAATGATCGTTTCCATGATTCGATCATCGACCATATCTTCGACCATCTGACGGACTTGAAGTTTCGCTTGCTCTGTCATGGCAGGACTCAATTTAAGGCCATTCATGATACTGTCAATATAGACAAAATAGTTCTTGAGATATTTGTTTGAGTCCGTATGTTTTTTATCAGTGTGCGTGTTTTTTGACATGGTAATTAAAATGAAAATGTTTTGAAATAGGAATCGTATCAATGGGTTGGTGGAACGTTCGCGTGAGTATCACCTTTTTTTGCGGGCTTTTTTGGAAATGAAACACTTACTTTTGCCGGCTTTCCTCGAGCTGCTTCACTTCTCTTTGCTTTTCTTTTTTTCAATGCGTCTCGATTCATTAACCAACCAAAAAATGAATGCTTATTGTATCGCTCTATTTCACTTTTTTCTGATGAGCCGAATTTCGCGAGGGAAAAAATAGCGCTTTCTACAATTTTTAGAGGCGATGTAAGAATTTTACCCGTAACATGAAGACTCGTATCAGCTACATTAACCGACCCGGCAAAAGTTCTACGCAAAATGCGACGACTTGCTTTCGGCGTTTTTTCACTGCGACGTCCTGTCATTCTTCCAAAAAGAGCACGAGGCGTATCGATATAAACCCATTTCCAAGCTCGCCCTATAGCCCATGGCGTATCAATAAAAACTGCTTTACCGGCATGCCCGACTGATCTGACAACATTCGCAGGCCAAGAACCGCCGTGACTGACACTATCTGGTTCAGAAGCTTCGTCAGCAGTTCCTTGAGGAGAAGCTTCGCCCGCTGTGGCAGTAGCAGCCGCCTTTGCCGCATTCTCAGAAGCTTTGGCAGCTTTTTTTGCGCGTCGTCGATGCATAATCGCTTCTCCAATTTCATTTAAAGCCAGTCCCACGGTTAAAAGTGAATGAACATCGGAAAAACCCATATTCTGACGGATATTTTTTTGCTCCTCAGGTGATTTGCCAGCAGCTTTCGCCTCTCGTTCAAGCTTTCGAATTTCTCTTCTTTTTTGCAGCGAATCATATCCTTTGCGAAACATATAGGCTACTTTACCGTCACGATGATCCTTAAAATTTTCATCTACCTTTTGAATCCTTTCTTGACGACTTTCTTGTTGAAATTGAAGAAGACGAAGGATAAATTCATCTTCTTTGAGTGCTTGAATATCGTCTGGAAGCCTGTTTTTTGTCTCACGAAAAGCTTGCGTAAATATGTGGGCATCTTGCATTTGAAGAGCATCAGCCATGGCAGTTCTCAGATTCAAAAGATGCATAATACTTCGATTTTCCAAATCTATTTCTTTATCATTGATGATTGCGTCTAATTCGCCAAGAGCCTTCGCAAGGAAGTCCGAATCAAGTTTGAGATTTAAAATATCTCTCGCCGTAATCGGCCTTTTTGGAAATTCATCCAATGCTTTAAGGAAACCCTTATATTCCCTAAGAATACCTATTTTTTTGATGAACTTTTTAACGCCCAAAGTTTCTTTTGGATCCCAAGGACGAGGAATCCTTCCCAATCCACGGGACCTTCGTCCTAAGCCAGGAATTCGTTCTCTTAAAAGTTGTTGCGCTCGGTTAATGTTAATTTCTTCTTGAATATTTGTTCCTGCTTGGACCCGAGCCATATTGGTCGCTAAAGCCGCCAACTGATCTCTTTCATTACTAGCCGGACAAAGAATTCCAATCCCGATGTCGCGTCCAAGACGTTCGCGCATCATCATATAAAAAAGCTGATCGCTGCTCATGCGCGGCAATGGTTTTACATCCTCAGTACCAATTCGTTCAGATTGAGTTTGAAGATCAGTTTTACGATTTTTTAAAGCTGTTTCTTGTGCGCGAATGGCACTAAACGCGTTTAAAATAGCCTGATCTGATGGAAGAGGAAAATTGGCACCTCTTCTCACAGTAATTGGAATAGCTGGAGTAGGGAAGTCATATGGAGGAGTTACCGAAGGCGTATGGAATTCTATAAGGAAATTTACGAAATCTACGGAACTGCGCGGAGTAGGTGGAACCCCTGCTACTGGAGCAGCCACATCGTAGTTGAATTGTATATTGGATGATACAAGTTCACTGGCCGCATTTCTCATTTTTAATTCTGCTTCACGAATTGTATTTCTACATTCATCAAGTTTTTGCTGAACCGCCACCGTACTGGTTCGAAGATCAGCGCCGGGAACACCACCAAGTTCATTCGTAAAAGGAGTGTTTAAACCTTTAATGTTAGCCTGCAATGCGGACATGGCGTTTAAAAAATCTGAATTCGTTGGCGAACCTTTAGGAACAGGATCGTTCGTAAGCCTCGAAGCGAATGCAGAAGGTGAAACTGGAGCTCCTCCAGCGATAGTGAATACTGGCGTGTAGGTGGTGGGCGCTCCAATAGAATGTGGATTGGTAAAAGCAGTAAGTGGCTGCAATTTACCTGCGGCATGAGCAATTTTCAGGCTCGCTCCATCCATTTCTCGTTTAGCTGTGGACTTTTCATTTTGCAAACGATCTCTACGCGTTCCTAAAGTGAATATTCCAATACGAATGGAATCCCTTAATAATTGCGCGGTACGGAATTCCTGAAAGCTTTTAATCATTTCTTGAATGAGTTCAACATATTCATTATGTTTATCAATTCTGTCTTGAATGAGACGACGTTCTAGAAGATTCCGCAAATGAATTTCCTCTTCACGCTGCTTTCTCACCTCGCGAAGCCCGCTAGCGATGGCCTCAACATGTTCGATATTTTTATCATTCGTTTCCATGTCATGATGGACGTGCTCACGATCACTGTTGGGATTATGACTATGGAGTTGAATAAAAGCGTTCCGAGCCTCAGGATCGACGACAAGCCTCTGCAAAAGCATCGGATATACGGATGCTCCTTGATCTGATGCTGAATTTACGCGAAGCGATTGAACTCTTTCCAAAAAATTATGAGATAAACGAGGTGCCACCACCCTTCCAGCAGGAGGAGGCGCTCCATCCCAAGTAAAGGTACTTAAAACCCTTTCAAAATGAGCGGTATTAAAATGATGAGGTCGTTTGCGTTGTAAATTTTCTGCTCCCAAAGCTCGAGTATAAAGATCCGCACTTAAAATGTTTAAAGAAGCGAGTGTTGCTGCAACGCCTCCTTGACGAGCTCTATATTGTTCAGTCATTGCTTCCGCTCGGTCGCGAATACCACGTCTGCCAAAAAAGCCTATAGGACCTGTATTCCTTGCTTGATGTTCTTCGGTGGCATACGTTTCAAAAAAAGTTCTTACGGCATCTCGAGCGATAAGTCGAGCTCCTTCAAGTGCATTTCCTCTTGCGCCTGGCATACGTCCCACATCCTGAGCCGACACCCCCTCAACCGATCTTTCCATTGTGTCAACTTGAGCCGGGGTATATCCATGAAGCGCATTATAACCCAAATCATCAAGTGTGACATTTTGGCCAAGAACATTCTGAATAAGTCCGCGGCGGGCCAGCATCTCTGGAAATGGGAGATCGCTGTCCACTCTGAATCGATTTTCAGGAAATTCGTCAGGAGTATCAGTGAGAAGACGACGAGCGCTTGTCGGAGCGACAATTGGAGCCACGGGCGGAACAACCGGCGGAGTTGGAGAAGGAGTCGTCGGGTCAGGAGTTGGAGGAATTGATCCCGGTGCTGGAGCTGGCGAAGTCATAAGTATCTATAAAGTATCTAGTTATTTTACCAGAAATAGACCTGATAAACAAGATGAAAAATCTGACTATTCATCATTTTTCGGATCATGCGGATCATACGCTTTTTTTCCGTTATTTTTTTTCTCAAAAAAAATTAAGAACTTATCCATGAATAGGGATTCGTCACGAAATCTGCAAATTTTTGCTGCAAACGTTTCATCGCTCCTCAGCGTATCTTCTTCTGATACGCTTTCGTCACGAGTTCAACGTTTTCGCTCAAAATTTGCAGATTACAGTAGAATACATATTTATGGATAAGTTCTAAAGTCGAATAATATCGTGACTTTCAAAATTTTCTTGTTTCAAAAATATCGGATGTTCAGCGCTTTTTAAGCCATAAAGTCCATTTTTTCCGGTTTCCATTTTTTTCCAGGAACGAATCATTTTATCAGCGAGTTCATATTCCATGGACCTCTTATCATGAAATTTTGCCTTCATGAGCCACCATTTTACGAGAAAATTTTTGGGATCCGCGTGCAAAATTTCCTCGCAGGTTCGAATCGCTTCGGAAAATTTATCTTCACGGTAAAGTCTGCGTGCTCGATCATAACTCGAATGAATAAACGCAGCTTGTTCATGCCTTTTCTGTTCGGAAATACATTGCTCGCATTCATGAATAAGCCTGTGAATTTTCGAATAATTTGGCAGAATATGAAGAAGTTCGGAGTAGAGATGAAGAAGATCCTGAAAACGTCGCGCTTGAAGGTAAGAAGAACGTTTTTCAAGTTCCGAATTGACATAGAGCTTACTGATTCGACTAAAACATTCGGAAATATTTTTTTCATAGGGCAGCGCTTTTGCAAGTCTGCCGCAGAATTCGAATGCCTCTTTGAGATCGCCCGACCGTTCAAGTTCTCGAACGTATGCAAGCCCTTTTTTCACGCGATCATGAAGCATGTCCTGACGCTTTTCTTCTCGTTTTTTTCGCAAGGTTAAAAGCCCCTGCTCCACTTCTTCCGTTTCCGGCAAATATTCATTCAAAGCGAGAAATATTTTTTCCAATTCTTCATGTTTTTTTTCTTTCCAAAGATGATTCGCTTCTTTTAAAGCTATTTTTACCTTTTGGTAGCGGGCTTTTTTCCACAATGAATAAACCTTGTTTCGTATTTTAAAACAATCATAATCGAGTGGGAAAACATGCAAAAGTTCATCGCAACCTTTCAAGGCGAGCTCATACTGTTTTTTTTTCATAAATTGACGCACCGCCTTCATGCCACGGGCTTTATAGGTATCTTCCGGTTTTTTGGACAAAAAAAACATTATGAAATCTACTTATTTTAAAATTTTTATCAATTCCAATCGTAATAAGTCCTAACTCCTGATTATTTCATGAATGATTTGATGTAAAATTGGTATTACTTTTGAATAATGAATTCACGATTATCATTTCAGAGATTCCTTCGTATACTTTGCTGGACATCTGGACATATTACAAATATATTTTAACATACTCATATTAAAAATACAATAACTGTCTAGGTATTTGCTCACCGCTTTACTTTTTATTCAGGTAAAAGAGGACGGGGACTCCATTTTCGCTACGCTTCGCTATGCGCTCAAATGGTAGTCCCCGCCCTCTTTTCTTAAAAAAAGCGGTGGGCAGGTACCCAGGGCGCAATGATTTCAGCGATGGATCTTTTAATCATATATAAAATTTACTATCAATATTATATAGCTAGATATAGAATAATATAAGATAGAATCTATACAATTTTATGTGTCTACCTAAAATTTACTAATTGCCCAAAATTGCGAAAAGTACATGCTGGAATAATTAAGGAAGGGTTATCACTTGGATAACCTGCAACTAGTTTCTTTTCATGACCAAATGGTGCCATTATACGTCCAACACCTGGCACGTCTCTGGCTGTAATGTAGGTATTTTCATGATGAAGCACGACGTCATTGCTAAAATGAAAATTCCGAAAGCTGCTATCATAAAGAATATATGCCAATATTATCCTTTGATACATGTCGCTATCTTTTCCGAATGGAGGAGGATCACCTGAAAAGCTGCCATCCGACTTTACCAAGTTTGATACAAGTCGCTTAATTTTATCTGGAATTTTCCCTTCACATTTTTTTTCAATCGCCAAGAATAAATCATTTTTCGAAAATTTTTGAGCTATACTGATTATTTTCACAATATGTTCGCTTGCTAAGTCAAGCGCCTCTTTACAAAAAAAATCAAAAATTTTAGCCGTATCATTACGTCCTTGTTCTGTAAAAGTGCAAAGTTTATGTTCGCATGCATCAAAAAATTTAAACCAAATCAACATAGTTCTTTGTCGCCATGATATTTTTCTTAATAGGGCAAAAAAATTGAGTTCGTTTCCTTCTGCTTCTTCTTCAAGCTTTTCCATTATCATATTGCCAGCTAACAGACAGGCCTCCCTGATTTCAGGAGGAAAAAAGGCCATAGCTGTTATCCTGTATACATCGGTATCTTTTAAAGGAACAATTTCTCCGAGCAATTCTTGCTCAACCATACTCTCTAATGATTGAGTTACGGTTTGAGAATTTGCTTTTCTTAAGGAATTAATTAGGCCTCGTACATTTTCTCCATATTGATTCTTAACCAGTTGATCTAAAACCATCCCTAATGATGTCTTATCATCCCATATCAAATAATTTGCAAAAACAATTCCATCCAATGTGCTTCCACTTTCTAAGGCTTGTAAAAATCCTGTTCCATATCTCTCTTGCAAATGAGCTCTTAAAGCATGCAATCCTCCACCGACCACGCATGCTTTACTTTCATCAGGTGTTTGAATTCTTCCGTAAATTTTTCTCCATATTTCTCCTCTTACTCTATTCAATAATTTAGATGCTTCTTGTAGATTTTCAGGCCTTCGAGCAAGATTTTCTAATGTCTCAGAAGTGAACATCGCGCCCATTCCTTTCTTCCTAACCTTATCCAATCTCGAATCCTCTAAAACTTTACCATAAAATAAAGGTTCTTTCCGCATAGTTTCGTTACTAAGTAAGCTTTTTAAGACATAATCATTACTTAATTTTGTAGTTATTTGCAAGCCAAAAAATCGTAATTGATCATGAAGAAAAAAAGATTATTCGCGAAAATTGCCCATCACGAATCAAAGGAACGAACTTGCTCTTCAATTTTTTGTAAATGAGATCGAGCCGTTTCGAGCTTTTCTTTCTCCTTCTCGACTATATTCTTAGGAGCTCTCTGAATAAAATTTTTATTCAATAATTTTGTTTCCAGACCTTGAATATACGAAGCGATTTTTTTACATTCCTCCTGCAAGCGTTTTCTTTCCGTCTCAAAATCCATCATGTTCTTGAGCGGTAAATACACTTCGACATTACCGACAAAAAGAGAAAGCGCGTCAGAAATTTTTTGAGATGAAGGTGAAACATCGAGTCGCTCCAAACCAGCCATGCGCTGAATGATATGTTTTTGCGATTCGATACTTTCGCATGATTTTTTATGTCCGGAAATGATGGCATGAATTTTCCGATGCGGCGCGACATGAGATTCAGCGCGAAGTTTGCGTATTCCTGTAATGACATTAAAAATAACCTGCATATCACTCTCTTCATCGGTAAAAATAAGTTTTTTGTCATATTGAGGCCATTGAGAGGCGATAAGAAGATTCGGAACATAAGAAAAACACTCTTTTTGATGTAAAGATTCAGATTCAAACGTTTGATTTTTTCTGTGACTCGATGACAACGTTTCGCTTTTTCCATTATTCAATAACTCAGTTGCGAACATTTTACTTTTTTCATTATTCGATAACTCGGTTGCGAACGCTTTACTCTTTCCATTATTCGATGACTCATCTGTGAACGCTTTATTCTTCGCATTACTCGATACATTATGTTTTGACGGACAAAGATGTTTCCAAATGGCTTCCGTTACAAAGGGCACAAATGGATGAGCAAGTTTTAAAATCGTCATCAAAACATACTGTAAAACTTGAGGATGAGGCTGAACTTTTGAACATTCGAGATACCAATCGCAAAATTCATTCCATGTAAATTCATACACGCCAAGTCCCGCGTCAGAAAATCGATATGCCTCAAGATCATTCGTTGTTTTTTCTATCAATCGCTGCAATCGCGTGAGTATCCATTTGTCGCTGAGAGAAAGGTTATCGCTGATAAAAAAGGTGGAATGCTTAAAAAGAATCGATACATTGTCATCGCCGAAAAAATATTTTTTAGATTTTTTTTCAATATGTTCAATTGGCGATTGAACAAACGTTTTCAAAGATGACTGGCTAAAAATAGAATGGTTTTCAGGAGTTGCCGACAAACTTGACCCCATGGCAAATCGAGCCGCGTTCCAAATTTTATTTATAAAATTTCTACAACCCGCGATTTTTTCTTCATAAAGGCGAATATCATTGCCAGGAGTTGAACCGACAACAAGACTGAGACGCACGGCATCGGCGCCGTATTTGGCAATCATATCGAGCGGATCAATACCATTTCCAGATGATTTACTCATTTTTTTCCCTTCTTTATCGCGAATAAGTCCATGAAGGTAAACTGTTTCAAACGGCACTTCGCCCATGGCGTAGGTTGTCATAATAATCATACGGGCAACCCAGAAAAAGAGTATATCGTAACCTGTTTCCAAAACCGATGTCGGGTGAAAATATTGGAGATCAGCTGTTTTTTCCGGCCAGCCGAGCGTGGCAAAAGTCCACTGTCCCGATGAAAACCATGTATCGAGCGTATCCGGGTCTTGTTTCAATGGCTTTGAACAATTTAGACATTTCGTAAGCCTATCCGCTGAAACAAAAATGCCAGGTTCGCGACTTACGACATTATCTAAATTTTCGGAACCAAAATGACATTTTTCAGAGGCTTCTTTACTCGCCTCCATGCACTTTAAACAATAGTAAACCGGTATGCGATGTCCAAACCAAATTTGCCGTGAAATACACCAATCGCGCAAATTTTCCATCCAGTTAAAATAAATTTTTTCAAAACGATCGGGAATAATTTTAATCGAACCGTTTTTAATGACCTCAATAGATTTTTCCTTAATACTCATCAATTTTTCTTTTTTCACGTTTCCATGAGCCGATAATTTTTTTTTCAATTTTATCGAACGCGCCGATAAAATAGGCTTATTAACATCAATAAACCATTGCAAACTCACGAGTGGCTCAATTGGAGTGGAACACCGATAACAAAGGGATAGATTATGCGTATAATCTTCTTCTTTAATAAGCAATCCGAGCTTTTTCATATCTTTCACGACAGCCACGCGCGCCTCGCGAGTCGTCATTCCTGCATATTTTCCGGCTTTTTCATTCATGCGGCCGTTTTCATCAATAACCTGACGAACCTCAAGTCCATGCCGTTTTCCAATATCAAAATCCGTCGCATCATGAGCCGGCGTAACTTTAATGACGCCTGTGCCGAATTTCGGATCAACGACCGAATCAGCGACAACAATCATTTCAGTTTCACCAAGAACCGTCGTGACAGCAATTTTTTTGCCAATGTACTTTTTGTAACGATTATCCTTTGGATGAACAGCCACGGCGGTATCTCCAAATTTCGTTTCAGGACGAGCCGTCGCGAGTGAAAGGGGACCGTATTTGATATAGTAAAGTTTCTCCTGCAATTCTTTATAAACGACCTCATCATCGGCCAAAGTAGAAGAACAGCGCGGACACCAGTTTACGATGCGATGTCCACGATAAATCAGTCCATCGCGATACATTTTTACAAAATTTTCCGCCACGGCGCGCGAAAGACCTTCATCAAGAGTATAACGCTCGCGGCTCCAATCACAGCTCGAACCCATGCGACGAATTTGATTGCGAATCGTGCCGCGCGAGGCTTCTACAAATTCATGGACGCGTTTAAGAAATTCCTCGCGACCGAGATCATGCCTTGTTATGCCCTGTTCAAGGAGTATCTGTTCAACTTTTGTTTGAGTGGCGATCGCGGCGTGATCTGTTCCCGGAATCCAAAGAGCGCAGAAGCCCTGCATCCGTTTAAAACGAATCATAATATCCTCAATAGCCAGCATGGAAGCATGCCCCAGATGTAGCGTACCTGTGGCATTTGGAGGCGGCATTGCGATGGTAAACGGCTTTTTTTTAGAATCGATTTTTGGAGTGAAAGCACCCGAAACTTCCCAAAGTTCATAAATATCATCCTCGTATTGCGAAGCCTCATAAGTTTTGGGAATATCTTTCATAATTTTGTAAGGAAAATGTATATAAAATATGGCATCAACCCAAATAAAAATTTATTCATGGATAAGTTCGTAAGTATTTATAGAACAATGCTAGAATAAAAAAGTTTTAAGAAAAACAGATTCTCGTTACAAAATTTACAATTACAGTAGAAAAGATGTTTTTCTTAAGGCTCCTAAATAGTAGATGAAAACACATAATCTGACCAGTTTAAAATGTAAAAAATATTTGTACTTGCCCATCGCTTTTTTAGAAGAAGAGGGCGGGGACTCCCATTTGAGCGCGTAGCGAAAATGGAGTCCCCGCCCTCTTGCTATCTGAATAAAAGCAAGGCAGTGGGCAAATACCAAATATCTTACTTGACAAATAAATTTTTTACTGTAATATTGCAACTACTTAAAAATAACGCAAAAAAATATGACAATGAATTCACCAACTGAATCAGGAGAAGGTGTTGCAGCTGACAGTCCGTCGTTCGTTAATTTGAAAACAATTAATGCGGGCGGAGAATCTAGTATGGAAGGAAATGCCCTTGCTTTAAAAGAGGCTCAAATTGATGCGAATAGACGTGCCGATGAGCACGTGGAAATGTTTCCAGATGATGATTGGTATAGGGTATGCGACCGCTTTTCTAGAGAAGAAAAAGCAAAATTATTAGAGCAATCAAGCCTAAACAAGCCTAAAGATAAGGATTAAAACAATCTTTCAATTTCTTACGAATAAAAATATTTTGTTTGATGCAATCCGAGAATTGAAAAATATTTGCCCATTGCTTCAAAAAAAAGCGGCGGGCAGATATTTTGACAAAAAATTGACAAATAAAAATAACTACATAAAATACATTTAGCTTTGACAAAATGCTGTCATTAAGCTATTGTTAAATTGTTATCTTCATAATTCTATTTTCATGCAGAATAATAGTCAAAAATCTGCGGAAACGGAAAAAATATTTCATATCGACCAAAGGTCGGTAGAAACTCGCGAAAATCAGGAAACAAGAGAATCCGAAAAAAACCTACGCGAAGCCACGAAAATGGCAGGCGAAGGAATTGAAGGTACTCTGGAAGGAATTAATTTTGGAA
The DNA here is from genome assembly GCA_016188705.1 of Candidatus Peregrinibacteria bacterium. Classification (GTDB taxonomy): domain Bacteria; phylum Patescibacteriota; class Gracilibacteria; order UBA1369; family JACRIC01; genus JACPHH01. The sequence goes on from JACPHH010000022.1 coordinate 51,242, forward strand.
CAGAACGCGTATCTGAAAAAATCAGCGAACACACGTCTGAAAACGGCAGTTCCGTGAAAAAAACACAACATCAAACCTCTCAAGTCGCAAAAAAAGCAACTAACGTAAAAGAGTCAGCCGATGCCATAAAGGCTCGACTTTTGAACTCAATGCCGACGGAACAGGTAATGAAACGGGAAATTAAGACTATGCTCGATCAGGATATTCATCAACTTTTAAAAAAAGCGCGTCTAGCCGAAAAAAAAGGAAATGCTTTTGAATTAAATAAGCTTGTTGCAAAAATTCGCGAAATTAAGGACATTTTGGCTTCCATTGCGCACGCGACCTATGAAATGCTAAAAAACCTTTGGTTGAAAGTCGTTCACGGCATATCATAGAGTCATGAATGCATACCAAAAGGCTATTTCTGGACATAACAAAAATACGAAAAAAGCCGTAAGTCACGATCAATCGGTCTTTTTGCATACACAAAATACGCGATATCGACAAGAAGTAAAAAAATACATCCTCGGAGCTTACGAGGGTGATCTTGGTAAACGTGGAGATTGCACGACACGATTTTTTCTAAAAAACAAAAACGCGACAGCGCGAGTTTTCGGCAAAGAGGATGGGATATTGGCAGGAATGGAAGAAATCGAATGGTTTATTCAATATATTGGTGAAAAAAAAGGAGAAAAATTGCATTTCAGCGGTTTGAAAGATGGCAGTGAAATCAATAAAAACATTTTAAGACAGACAAAATTTTCAAATTGTAAAAATTATATTTTTCAGCATGTCCCTCGTCAAAATCTCCCTAATAAATTTCTAGTTGAAAAAAAGTCTCAAAAATTCATACATCAAGTTCAAAAATCTACGAATATTCTTACGATAACCGGAAATCTCTACACGTTATTTGAAATCGAACGAACGATTCTTAATGTTTTGCAGCATATGAGCGGAATCGCGACGCAGACAAGAAAATTGGTTGAAAAAATAGAAAAAAATAAAAATCTGGAAAATCATGAAATGGAAAAAAACGCGTTAAAGACGATGAATGAAAATAAAACCGCGATTTTTTTAGCTAAACCCTTTTTAGCTAAACCAATAATTTGCGCCACGCGAAAAACGCTTTGGGGACTTTTGGACAAAAAAGCCGTAAGCGTTGGAGGCGGAGGGACGCATAGACTTGGGCTTGACGACGCGATTTTACTAAAAAAAAATCATCTAAAATTGCTCAATTACGATTTTGAAAAAATTATGCATGCCGCGGAAAAACAATGTGCCAATGAAAAAAACAAAAATATTGGCAAAAACATATTGAAAAGAAAAACCCATGCAAACATATCAGTAACGGGAAAAAACACATATTGTCCGCGATTTTTTGAAGTAGAAATAGAAAATGAAAATGAGGCGATCGCATGCGTAAAATCTCTTTTGAAAATAAATTCAGCCACGGCGACGCCAAAAAAATGGTCCATCCCGATAATTTTGATGTTCGATAACATGAAACCTGACTCAATCAAACAAACCATGGAAAAAATACGCCAGATTCGACAATCTTTTACGAAAACAAATCAAATGAGCGGCTCCAAAAACTTCCCGAAGTTCGAGGATTTACTTTTTGAAGCATCAGGAGGTATACATGGCGAAAATATAGTCGAATATGCAAAAACCGGCGTTGACATTCTTTCGCTGGGAAGTTTGACGCATTCAGCTCGTTCATTGGATATGCACATGGTTATTGAATATTGATGTTTTGGTATTTACCCACCATCTTTGATTACATTTCAGTATTTTTTAAAAATTGTTATAATAACGATTGATTTCTTTTAAAAACACGCCGAGGTGGTGAAACTGGTAGACACGCCGGCCTTAGGAGCCGGTAGGGTAAAACCTATGAGAGTTCGAGTCTCTCCCTCGGCACCAAATGTAACTTTGTCGGTATGGATAAAAAAAATTCACAATCTCATGCGATTGTAAAAACCCTATTAATAACAGGAATATCATTAGTTTTAGGTCTGTTTTTTGATTATTTTTTTTACGGAAAAAATCTAGGCATTGCTTTTCCATTGTATGTCATTTTTGTTGTGGCGGGACTTTTTTTCATAGCAAATTTCTGTAAAAAACAAATAAACAAAGAGGTTATTTGGCTTTTAATTCCACTCATATTTTTCAGCGCGATGGTCTTTGTACTCTCAAGCGCCTTGCTGACATTTCTTAACGTAGTGGCTTCTTTATTGCTTTTACTTATAATCGCCCAAGTATCATTGAGAGAAAAAATGAGAAACTTTTTCGTGGAAGATTATCTAAAAATTTTTTTTCTTCCATTGAATTTTATTCGTCCGTTATTTCAAACATTGTCTGATGTATTATTTTTACGAGAAATAAATAAAGACCAAAAAGTTGTGCCACAAATCATCAAGGGTATAGCAATCGCAATCCCTGTTTTAATTATTTTTCTCTTTCTTTTTTCTTCCGCAGACTTAATTTTTCAAAAATATCTTTCAAATATAATGAGCATGGATATTGAGCGCGAAACAGTTTTCAGGGTTATTTTGATTTTAATTGCGACGCTTGCTTACATTGGAGCATATTCCTATATTTTCCAAAAAACGGAAAATCAAATTGCTGAACAAAAAAATAGCACGTATAGCATTGGGAATATAGAAAGTTCTATTTTGTTTGGCTCGGTCAACGCTCTATTTTTTATTTTTATTCTTGTCCAGTTAACATATCTTTTTGGCGGCGAGAGCAATATTTCCGTTCAAGGGTTTACCTACGCTGACTATGCCAGACGTGGGTTTTTCGAACTCATAGCAGTAGCAATTATTTCTTTATTATTACTGCTCACTACGGAAAAATATAGTATTAAAAAAAAGACGGATCACGCCGTAGGATTCAAAATTTTGAGCACAGCGCTCGTTGTCCAAGTAATTATAATCATGGCATCTGCGTTTACTCGTCTTGCGTTGTATGAGGAAGCGTATGGATTTACGACTTTGAGGCTTTATAGTCACGCGTTTATAATGTTGTTGGCGGTTATATTGTGTCTCTTGCTCTACAAAATTTACAAAGACAAAAGAGAAAATACATTTGCTTTCCGAGTTTTTATTTCAATGGCGCTATTTTTAACTGCCATGAATTTTCTCAATCCCGACGCATTTATAGCTCGCAGAAATATTGAACGATTCGCGGCAACTGGAAAACTCGATACGTATTACCTGAAATCTCTCTCTGATGACGCGATACCGGAGCTCATGGAAATATTGAATATTACGGATGAAGATTTGAGAAAAAATTTCGCTTCAAGTTTATATAAACGCGCTCAAAAAAAAATAAAGTCGTCGAATGTATCAAAATGGCAGTCATTAAACATATCGCGAATGCGGGCAGAAAAAATTTTAAATGCAAAAATGCGCGAGCTTGAACAATAACACAGTCGCTTTTATCGGAGGAATGATGGGAATGATCGGCTACGGAACCGCTGATTTTTTTTCAAAAAAAACAGTCGACAAAATCGGAATTATAAAAAGCCTCCTTTACGCAAAATTGATAGAAACAGTCATTCTCTCGATTTTTCTTTTGAAAGATAGCTCATTACCGCGACTTACATTAAAAAATATAATTTTCCTCGCTCTTTTTAGTATTTTTTCCACCATCGGGTATTTAGCGCTGTACAAAGGCTTTAAAATAGGAAAAATAAGTATAATAAGTTCCGTCACGTCCACTCAAGTTGTCATTACCGCGATTTTTTCCTTTTTAGTTTTTGGAGAAATATTTTCGAAATACAAAATAATAGCTCTCATTTTTATCATCATCGGCATTTTTTTTACAGCTGTAAATGTAAAAGAACTGAAAAATAATTTGCGCGCTCATGGCTTGTCAAAAGGCGTTCTTGAAGCGTCATGCGTCGTCATTATATTTGGCGCATGGATTCCGCTCTGGGATCAATTCGTGGAAGGTCCCGGATGGATCATATGGAGTCTCTTTTTAAATATTTTCATGATGGGAATACTCTTTTTTTATGGAATATTTTTTAAAAAAAAATTCATGAGGCTCGGGAAAGGAGCGCCTTACTTTTGGATTTTATTTATCGCCATTTTCGAGGGAATGGCAAACATTGGAAATACCTGGGCATTTAATGGCTCAAACAATACAACAAGTATCATCACGGCGATAACATCATCGTATCCTCTGATAACCGTCATGCTCGGTTATGTGTTTTTACGGGAACGGTTAGCATTGAGCCAATATCTCGGAATCACATCCATAATAATAGGACTCTCGATCATGCCATTTTTGTAAAAAATTTGCTCCAGAGCGATTGGGTGCTACAATACAAAACGTGAGTGACGATTTATTATAAAAAATATGGCAAAAATGTTTAAAAATATTAAAAAGGTCGAAAACGAAGAACAAAAAATAGAAAAAGAAATCGAAGTGTCGCAGGAAAAAATTGAACGAATGCTCGACCGTCTCGCGAGATCCGGACTCAAAGACTATCTTGATTATCTTTCATCGCCGCCGAAAATTTTTCTTTCAAATTTCCTCGCGGGCATCGGTCGCGGACTTGGTTTTGTTATTGGAGCGACGGTTGTTTTAAGCTTTCTTATTTTTCTTATAGGCAGCATTTTTTCTCAAATCCCCATTATCGGAAATTTTTTCCAGTGGCTGGATTTATTTCTCAAAGAGAGTATGAAAAATCAGTACGTTTCGATTCAGAATGTACCATGGAAGTAAAAAAAGCTGATATTTTTCACTACTCCTCATGACTTTCGTACACCTTCACAATCACACGCACTACAGTCTTCTCGACGGACTCGCGAAACCGATTGATTACATTATGATCGCGAAAGAACAAGGCTCCGGCGCTGTGGCGATAACGGATCACGGAGTTCTTTACGGAGCTATTGAAATGTACCAAAAAGCTCAGGAAAACGATATAAAACCCATTATTGGATGTGAGGTGTATTTGGCTCGCGGAAGCCGTCACGAAAAACGGACCGGCATTGATAATAAATATTACCACCTAACATTACTTTCCGAAACGAACGAAGGCTATGAAAATCTCATTCAGCTCGTAACACTCGCGCATCTCGAAGGATTTTACTATAGACCAAGAATCGATAAGGAACTTTTACGAAAATATCACAAAGGACTCATTTGCCTGAGTGGATGCCTTCAAAGTGAAATTTCCCAATCCATAACCAGTGGAAAAACGGAAAAAGCCTTAGAATTGATAAAAGAATATCAGGATATTTTTGGCTCTGAAAATTTTTTCCTGGAGGTCATGCACCATCCAGAACTCGAACTCCAGGAAAAGGTAAATGATTTTCACAAAACCATAAGCAAAGAAGCTGGAAGTCCGCTCGTAGCAACAAATGACAGCCATTACGCGAGGCGCGAGGACGCGGAAGCGCATGACGCGCTCATCTGCATTCAAACGCAAACGCACGTCCACGATGACGAACGCATGCGCTACCGAGGCAATTACTCGCTTCGACCCGTGGAAGAAATGATACGGGCATTTCAGGACATTCCGCAGGCCATTGAAAATACGAAAATCATCGCCGATCGCTGCAAAGTAAAAATGAAATTTGGACGAAACCTTATTCCCGCTTTTAAAACTGAAGAAAACAAAAGCTCGAAAGAATATCTTGAAGAGCTCTGCCAAAAAGGATTCGCTGAGCGTTACGGAGAACATCCGTCGGAAGAAGCGACGAAACGTCTCACGTACGAACTTCACATTATTCACACAATGGGATTTGACACGTATTTTCTCATTGTTCAGGACTTTGTGAGGTTTGCGAAAGAGCGCGGCATTTTTGTCGGACCGGGAAGGGGATCGGCCGCGGGATCAATTATTGCATATTGTTTAGGCATCACGGATATCGATCCGCTGAAATATCACCTCCTTTTTGAGCGTTTTCTGAATCCGGAACGCATCAGCATGCCGGATATTGATATCGATTTTGCCGATGACCGCCGTGACGAAGTACTGGAGTATGTTGTTGAAAAATATGGAAAAGATAAAGTCGCGCAAATTATTACATTTGGAACCATGGCGGCAAGAGCGGCGGTACGGGATGTCGGTCGCGCGCTTGGAATAAAATATGCCGATGTTGATGCCATCGCGAAAATGATTCCCTCGCGTCCCGGAACCAAACTTAAAGAAGCGCTGGAAGAAGCTCCCGATCTTAAAACCGCGTATCAGGCATCAGCCATCAATACAAAATTGATCGATACGGCTCTTAAATTGGAAGGATGTATAAGACATGCGTCGGTTCATGCTTGCGCCGTAGTTATTTCAGCAGAACCGTTGACGACATATACTCCGCTCCAAAAAGCGCCAGGAAATGATGATGCGATTATCACGCAATTTTCCATGAAACCAATCGACGATATCGGACTTTTAAAAATGGACTTCCTCGGCCTCAAAAACCTCACCATTCTCGAAAATACATTACAAATGATAGAGAGAACGAAAGGTGAAATCATAGATTTAAAAAAAATACCGCTTGATGATACAAAAACTTTTAAGCTCATGGCGGAAGGAAAAACCACCGGCGTTTTTCAATTTGAATCCGGAGGCATGAGGCGTTACCTTCGTGATCTCAAGCCAACAAGATTCGAAGACCTCATTGCCATGAACGCGCTCTATCGACCCGGTCCCATGGATTGGATACCTGATTATATTCGCGGAAAACACGAACAGCACAAAATTAAATACCTGCATCCATCATTTAAAGATATTTTAGAAGAAACATACGGAGTGGCCGTATATCAGGAGCAGATTTTACAAATCGCCCAGATGTTCGCTGGATTCAGCCTTGGTGAAGCGGATATTTTAAGAAAAGCAGTAGGGAAAAAAATTGGCGCGCTTCTTACAAAACAACGCAGTAAATTTATCAGCGGCGCGAAAGCAAAAGGGCATTCGGAAAAATTCGCGATCCAGGTTTTTGAAAATGTCATCGAACCGTTCGCGGGATATGGCTTCAACAAAGCACACGCGACGTGTTACGCCATGATCGCCTATGAAACCGCTTGGTTAAAAACGCGGTATCCAGCGGAATTCATGAGTGCTCTGCTCACGGCCGACGAAGAAAATCTTGATCGGGTCGCTCTCGAAATTAACGAATGCGAAGAAATGGGAATTACCGTTCTTCCGCCAGATATTAATGAGTCATTAGCGCATTTTACGACCGTGGATGATCGAACTATTCGTTTTGGACTTTCTGCGATAAAAGGAGTCGGCGGCGGAACCATTGAAGAGATAATAAACGCTCGAAAAAAACACGGAAAATTTCATTCCATTGATGATTTTAGTCGAAGGGTTCCGATAAAAGTGCTCAATAAAAAAACCATTGAATCGCTTGCTCGCTGTGGAGCTATGGACTGTTTTGGCGAACGCAATGCCCTTGCTTCCAGCGTGGAAGAAATGGTGAACTACGCGAAAAATATTCAGCAATCGCTCGATCAGGGTCAGACCGATATTTTCAGCATGTTGACGGAAGAGGAAAAACAAGCGCCGAGCTTTCATCTTGCCGTGATAGAGCCAGCTTCGCTTTTGCAGCGTCTGCGCTGGGAAAAAGAGTATCTCGGCCTTTTTGTGTCAAGTCATCCGCTGGATGGTTTAAAAAAATATTTTGGAAAAAAAGTGAATCTTATAGAAAAATTAAAGCCAAAAGATGTTGGTAAAACCATAAAAATTGGCGGCATTATCATAAAAGCGAAAAAAATTTTTACAAGGAATGGAAGTAATATGATGTATTTGACGGTTGAAGACCCGACGGGCCGCATGGAAATTACCGTATTTCCCAAAGTGTACGGACAATATAAAGACGTTCTTCAAGAAAATAATATTGTTGTGGTGAGCGGCCGTCTCGAAAAAAGAAACGGACAAATGCAGTGCCTTTGCCAGGAAGCGAAACGCATTGACCTTGAAAAACTCATTGAAAATGCAAAAAAAGAAGGATTTTTTGATGAAAAACATAAAGTAATGAGAACTTTGCGCGACAAAGAAAATGATGATGAAATGAACGAAAATAATAGCGAAAATGGAACTTCAAAAGAAAAAACAGCGGTCGATGAAAAAATATTCACCATCAAAATTCCGGCATCATCACAACTCGAAACACTTGAAAAAATAAAAAAAATCTTGGAAAATCATAAAGGCGACGATGGCGTGGAAATCCATATTGTTGGTGAAAAAACCTTGAAACGCATCCGTCTTCCATTCCGAATAAAAATTGATAAAGAGCTCAAAAGCGCTATGAGTAAAGTGATATAAAAATTGCCGTCCTTCTTCTAACTGTACAAAATCATTAACTTACTCCCATGTATCGAACACATACCCTTGGTCAACTGAATGAAAAAAATATCGGTGAAAAAGTTACATTAAGTGGATGGGTTCACCGGCGGCGCGATCACGGCGGACTCATTTTTATCGATTTGCGCGACCGCTATGGAATGACTCAAATAGTTTCCGATCCGACGCATAATGCCGAGACGCACGCCACTACCGAAAGTATGAGATCGGAATTCGTGATAAAAGCTGAAGGTACTGTAAGAATGCGCCCTGACGGCATGGAAAATATCAAACTTGTGACAGGAAAAATTGAAGTTTTAATCGATACCGTTGAAATCTTGAATCCCGCGAAAACACCGCCATTTGAAATCGAACATCCTGAAGAAAAAGAACGCGAAGTAAATGAAGAAATCAGGCTGACATACCGTTATCTCGATTTACGAAGAGAACGAATGAAAAATAACATCGTGATGCGCCACAAAACGATTAAATGCATGCGTGATTTTTTCGACAATAAACAATTTTTGGAAATTGAAACCCCGATTCTCGTAAAAGGCACTCCTGAAGGAAGCAGGGAATATATTGTGCCTTCGAGGCTCTATCCTGCTCATTTTTACGTGCTTCCTCAATCTCCCCAGCAAATGAAACAGCTTCTCATGGTTGCGGGAATGGATCGATACTTTCAAATAGCGCGCTGCTTTCGCGATGAGGATCAGCGCGGCGACCGTCAGCCCGAGTTTACGCAGTTGGACATTGAAATGAGTTTTGTGACGGAAAAAGATATCATGGATCTCAACGAAGAACTGATGATCAAACTGGTGGAAACCCTGGTGCCTCACAAAAAAATACTTAAAAAACCGTTTCCGCGAATTACATGGAAAGAAGCCATGGATCGTTTTGGTTCCGACAAGCCGGATATGCGATTTAACATGGAAATATGCGATGTAACGGAAATCGTAAAAAGCTGCTCATTTCAAGTATTTCAAAATGCCATCAAATCTGGCGGCGTGGTCAAAGCGCTCAAGGTTGAGGGAGGAGCTTCATTTTCACGGAAAGAAATTGATGAACTCACGGAACTCGCGAAGGTATACGAGGCAAAAGGACTCGCGTATATAACCGTGGAAAAAGAAGGTCCGAGCGGAGCGATTGTAAAATATTTTGAAAAAAAAGAACTCGATGAACTTCTCTCAACAACCGAAGCAAAAAATGGCGACATTATTTTTTTTGGAGCGGATCGATATGAAATTGCCTGCACGGCTCTTGGATACGTTCGTTTGGCCTGCGGCGATAAAATGAAACTCAGAAATAAAGATACCTACGCGTTCTGTTGGATAAATGAATTTCCTCTTTTTGAATATTCGAAAGAAACAAAACAGTTGACCGCAAGCCATCATCCATTTACGAGTCCGTTGCCTGATGATCGCTCCATGCTGAAAAATTCGCCGGAAAAAGTAAGAGCCATAGCCTATGATCTCGCCATGAATGGATCTGAAGTCGCAGGCGGAAGTATCAGAATTCACAATTCCGCGCTTCAGAGCGAAATTTTTGATACTCTTAAAATTTCAAAACAGGATGCGGAACGACGCTTTGGACATCTTCTTCGGGCATTTCAATTTGGCGCGCCGCCTCATGGAGGAATTGCTTGGGGAATCGATCGCCTTATCATGCTTTTTCAGGACGAAAAAAACATTCGCGAAGTAATTGCTTTTCCTAAGGATCAAAAAGCAAAAGATCTGATGCTTGGGGCTCCCAGCGAATTACCGGACGATCAAATCGCCGAAATGCATATCAAAATAGCCCAACCTCAAAAAGAGATTCTCTAAAAACAAATTTTTGTTGCGAAATTTGCAGCCAATTTTGCAAATTGCAGTAGTAACAACGTTTTTCAAAGGTTCCCTTATAGGCTATGATTTCAAAAGTCTGTACACCATTTCAGCGACTTCCGAACGGCTGATCTTTTCATTTGCCTTAAATTCAGCGCCCGTAATGGCAAGAACTCCTTTTTCTTTTGCATATTGAACATAGGGCGCGAACCATGATTTTACATCTACGTCCTTAAAAGGCTTCGAGTCAACCTTGATTGGAACATCAATGGCAAAAGCGCTAAAAAGCATCTTTAAAAATTCGGCCCTCGTAACCTGATCATTTGGGCGGAAAGTGCCATCGCCATAACCATTCACGATTTTTAAATTATACGCCGTGGCGACATATCGATGAAACCATTGATCCTGGGTCACGTCGGAAAATTTTAAACTCACGCCATCATCAACTTGCTGGTTCGTTGATGAAAATATCATTTTGAGCGCTTCAGCTCGAGTCACTTTGTTTTGCGGTCTAAAAGTTCCGTCACTATATCCTGCGATAACATTTTCTTTTTTCAAATATTGAATCGCCTCAAAATTTTTATGTTTTGGAACGACATCGGAAAAAATAAGATAACGAAGCGGCTTACTCATGCCGCGAATACCAAGATAATTAACTTCAAAAATAACGTCATCAAGACTCCCCGGAGTAAAACGCACGACAGCTTTTCCTTCATAAAATTGCGAAACTCCAATCTCGGAAGGGGAAAGAATGCCTTGCCCGCTTTTTAAAATAATATTAACAGGACCAGACAAATTATATTTCGGCGTTCGCGTACCATTCTCATCAAGAGCTATAATGGTTATTTCTTCAGCTACTTCAGGTTCAAAATTACCATCATGGCTAATATCAAAACTTTTGATATCTAAAAAAACATCCTGAACTGTCACGGGAGAACTAAAAAACTTTGTTTTCTCATCGAGTTCGACGATAAATTGAGCAGTGCCGATTTTAGAAGGAGTAAAGCCAAAAGCCGTTTTTCCTTGGTAAAAATCATCCATGGTGAATGAAGTATGATCGAGCGTGCCGATTCCTCCAGTTTCTGAAACAGTCAAGGAATGAAAACTCGGATTTTCCACGGTTCTCCCTTCACGATCTTTTGCTTCAATATTGACCACGAGAGTTTTACCGGAAAGCATGAAAAAATCATGATAAAAACTCAAATCCGAAAAATTCGTAACAACTGGTTGAGCTGTAAAAACCGTTCGCGTCTCAATCGGAGCTGAAACAATAGGTTCTGAAACAACCGTGTCGGAAGGAACAAGAGTCGAAATCACAACATCATTAGAAAAAATTTCCGCTGAAGATGAAAAAATCTGAACAGTTTCAGGAGAAACGGCAGTATTGATTGTATCCTTAACAATATCGTTAGCAGAATCGATCGGTATAACATTGGAATTGAGAGATTCATTATTGTTTGGAATTTGATCGCTCATTTCATCAGGAGCGCTCTTCAACTCATCAGGGGCAGTCTTTAACTGATCTGGCGCAGTCGCGATAAAAGTATTGTCATCGGTTTTATACTTTCTAACGTATTGGACAGGATGAATAGTATACTTTAAAAGATTTTCCTTCCCAAGAGCGGAATTTACTCCATCCCAAAAATTGAGTCCCGCGGCTTGGGCTTCTTTATAAGAAAAAGGCCAATAAGGATGCCATGGCGCTTCATTGGTATCAATTTGAAAATGAAGATGATCCGTAGTGGCAGTTCCAGTCCTGCCAACTTCTCCAATAATCTGACCTCGAGTAAGAATATCGCCTTCTTTTACCTTAATGGCTTCCAAATGTGAATATGAGGAATAGAGGGTAACCATTTTCGATGCGTCCGAAAAAGAAGGAAAAGCAGTATGTTTGACCACGACATGATGACCAAATCCATCATTTTGATAAGAAACCTTGATTACTCTACCGTTTCCAATAACATGGACCGGTGTTCCGGGTAAAGCCTTAATGTCAACGGCAGGATGGCTTCCTGAGCCTTCTATGCCGTCAAAAAGATAAGTTCCGCTATACACCACGGGATAGGTAATCTGCATATTGCGAATAAGGTCATGGGAATTTAATCCATATTGTAAACGTGAAACAGGAATTTTCAGCGATTCAACATCATAAGGTGGGATTGAAACAAGTTTGGATTCAGGAAAATTTTTATAGGTCATTTTTCTTTCCGCGTCCGTTACATTGACCCAATTTGGAACTTTTTTAATAGGAAATTCGAGACCATCATATATTGAAGGTTCTTCATCAAAATGAATCACCGACGCCCGAAAATTCTGTCCATTTATTTTGACAAAAAAAACAGAAGATAAAAACAAAGCCCCTATTATGAGCCAATGAGCAATATGGTTTTGTTTCATATTTTTTATTTTTGTAAATTTTACTTTTTGGAGTACTTTTTGGAGAGCGTGTTTTCCTTTCATTATAGCAACTTTTTTCGTATAATGCAATTATGAAAAAGAAAACTTTAAAAAAAGATCATACGCTTTTTCCTTTGAAAACATATGCTGGCAGGCGGGAGTTCGGAGCGAGTTACGCAGGTCGGTTTTCAAAAAGAGGCGAAAATGAGCGTTAAAAAATGCGTAGCCGATAGCATTTTTAGCGAATTTTCGTCCTTTTTGATCCGACCGAGTATCCGAGTGACGAATTTCCGCCTGCCAGCATATGTACTTTTAGGAACCTCTGAAAAACGTAACTTCGTAACGAAATTTTACCATGTTGAGCGAAAAATGTGAAAAGCGACGAATTTCGGGGTCCCCGTTCTGGACTGAGCGAAGCGAAAGAAGAATGGGGTGAAGGAGGCGTATCAGATAAGATACGTTGAGGAGCTTTGAACATTTTGCAGCCGACATGGTAAAATTGCAGTAGATGGTACGTTTTTCAGAGGTTCCTTTATTCAAAGTGATTTGCGTATGATGCCTAAAAAATATGATTTCGGAAATAAAAATGAAAAAATTCGAGCGAAAACGCTGACAACCAATTCGCCGAAAGAGACAAAAATTCTTGGAAAAAAAATTCTCCTCAAGCATCCTTTTCATCGGGTTATTTGTCTCTACGGAGAACTCGGGGCGGGAAAAACGACACTCGTTCAAGGCATGGCGGAATCCCTCGGGATCGAAAAGGTAAAAAGCCCAACATACGCTCTTATAAGAGAATATTTCGGAAAAAAAAAGCTCATTCATATGGATTTTTATCGAATGGAAACTCAAAATGAACTTGAAACATTCGGGCTCAACGATTTTTTAGAAGAAAAAAATAGCATTATCATCATTGAATGGGCGGATCGTCTCGGTGAAAATCTTCCGAAAAAAAGGCTTGATATTGTTATAAAACACAAAAAGGATAACCAACGGCAATTCATGCTACATGAAGTAACTCCGTTTCAGGAATCCGACGTAAAAAAACTCTATTTTGAGTATGCCACGCCCAAACATATACAAAATCATTGCAGAAAAGTCACGGAAGTTGCCATGTATCTTGCTAAAAAAATGCAAAAAAAAGGAATAAAAATCGATTTTCATGATCTCAAAATAGCCGGACTTTTGCATGACGTGCTACGTATGTGCGATGTTCAAAATTTTCATATGAAAAAATCTTTAAAAAACGTTGTTTCTTCAAGAAATTGCAGAAGTAAACAGATTTTTAAAAGTTTTCAGAACACTCGTGATGAGCCAAGTCCTAGAGATAAAAAAATATGGTCAGAGCTTCGAAAAAAATATAAAAAAATGGGACACGAAGAAGCTACCTATCAAATACTGAAAAAAAAGGGAGAAAAAACAATAGCGACAATAATACGAAAGCATAAATTTTCGACGCTTTTAAATCCAAAAACAGCCCCAAAAACATGGGAAGAAAAATTATTGTACTATGCCGATAAACGTGTCATTCATGAACGAATCACCAGTGTTGAAGAACGCCTTCATGACGGACGAATTCGATATGCGAAAACACCTGAGGAAGAGCAAAAATCTCGTAAAATAGAACCAAAACTCTTAGATTTGGAACGAAAAATTTTTGAAATCATTGGTGAAAATCCCAACGTCCTCGTTAAAAAACTTTCAACAAAGAAAGATAAACATCTACAGACTCTGAAAAGGCGTATCAGAAAAAATACGCTCAACAAGCTTTGAACATTAAATTTTACGAGAGTTCCTACTGAGAATAAGCAACATAATCGTTCTCAGCGAACTTCTTGAGCGTATCCCGCGTCTTTGGACCGACCCTGCCGGCGCCGATATCATCGCTCGCGATAACAATAGCGTTTGCGAGTTGAAACTGAATAACGGCATTTTTAGTTTCTTGGCCATAATATTGAGTTGGTTCGAGCTGAAAAAATCCAAGCTTTTTAAGCATAATTTGCAGATTGCCAACTTCACTTCCTGAATCTCCAAAAGAGAGATCATTTTGAACGAGAAATCGGTTAGTTCGTTCTGAACGTTTCAAAGCAATCGATCGTTTTGATTTTCGACGCTCTCCAAGAAGAGTATTGATTACTTCACGAGTTTTTGGACCAATGGTACCGGCTCCGCGATCGGTTTCTGCCTGTATGATGCCTAAAGCTTGTTGAAATTTGGATACCGCATGTTCAGTCGTAGGACCAAAGTATCCAGTGGGTTCAATGCGTAAATAGCCGAGTTTTCTCAATTCTTCCTGCAATAATCGAACTTTTTCTCCTGAATCCCCCAAAGAAATCGCCCCATCAAAACCGACTGCGTCTTCAAATAAATCTGGATACAAAGCGAAAAGATCAGCCTCTGCTTTATCGGTAATTTTCGGCACATCGCTATTTTTAATAAAATTTGTATTTTCAGATAGAGTACTTTGTTCGCCGGTATTTTGAGATTCGTCAATATTTTTCTCATCAGACAAGGAAGGAATATCAAATCGTTTTTCATGAAGCGCTCGTTCCATAACGACATGGGTTGTGGGACCAAAATAGCCGGCCCCAAGTTCAGATTCAAATTTCAAAATACTCCTATCCTGTTGAAATTGTAAAACGGCATTTTTCGTTGATTCATCAAATAAACCAGATACCTTCACCGAATACCCGAGAGACTGAAGATTACTTTGAAGCTCGGAAACAGCAGTTCCTTCCGAACCAATGCCCAAACCTGAAGAAATAGTATCAAGATGAAAATTTTCTTCCACTGAATCGTCCAAACCATAGATAGTAACCTCAAGAGTCCTTCTGCCCCAATCGAGAGCAGATGAAAGCCCATCATCTCCAAAACCCATCCAAACATCGAGCCGATCATGAAAATCACCGCTTTCATCTTTAGAAAGGATAGCGCCGCCGCGATCGTGTACCGCGCCAATGCCTAGACCTGGAATTTCAATCTTTGTATCAAATGGAATACTGGATGGAGCGGCAATCATGCCAGGATAAACATAGGTGTTATCAGCGCTTAAAACACCATCGCCATTGAGACGGATGTCGCCTTCATATGTGCCAGTAACATAGCTTTCCTGATTTAAAAGAGGAGAATAATACGCCGAAATAATATAAACCTTTTTATAAGGAAAAGTTACGATATTTTCTGTATTTGTAAGACCATGTTCTCCCTCGACGCCTGAAGAACTATCCTCTTTCGTATCATTTTCGCTTTGAGCTATGATTGTTTGAGCAAAAGCCCTATTTTTGTTCAAAATATTATAACTGGCATGGAGCAAAATTTCCTGTCCGCCAAAATAAGCAAGAAACATAAAAATACTCATCCAGGCGATACGTCGAATATACATAGGAAACCCTGATAAATATGATTTCGTTACGAAAATCGCAAAATTTGAGCGAAAACGCTGAATGACCGACGAAGGCGTATCAGAAGAAGATACGGTGAGGAGGTCTGAAGCGTTTGCAGCCGAATTTTGCGATTTGCAGTAGTAAGCATATTTATTAGGGTTTCCCATAATTTTGTTTTTATTTTTATCATATAATTATAGCAAATTTGACAAAAAAAATCCAGCCCGAATGCTGACAGATCATACGCAAATTATTTTGAAAACGGATCATACGCTTTTTCCTTGGAATACATATGCTGGGAGGCGGGGGTTCGGAGCGAGTTACGCAGGCTGGTTTTCAAAAAGAGGCGAAAATGAGCGTTAAAAAATGCGTAGCCGATAGCATTTTTAGCGAATTTTCGTCCTTTTTGATCCAGCCGAGTATCCGAGC
>JACPHH010000025.1:0-8784 GCA_016188705.1 Candidatus Peregrinibacteria bacterium
CAAGCAACATGAAAGTCGTCTTTGCTGACGTCTATTCCTATGTATTGCATTTTATGGCATGTTTAAGGGATAAATAGTAAAGAGAAAAAGAAGAGAGAAAAAAAAGAGAAATGCGCGGGTAGCAATCTCATCCCACTTTTGATATCCTTAATGCAGGTTCCCGGGTAATAAATGGCCAAAGCCACAACTTAATGATCCGCATCTGTAAGGACATCGTGGGATTGTAAGTTATGCGCCGGATCTTTTAAATCCAACAGAGCTTTTCGACAACTCCCACACATTCAAAACATACTACTTGAATGTATGGAGAAGATATAGGAACTACCTATATCGAAGTCAATAAAAAATAAATCATAGTCACAGGCAAAGCTGGGGATTATGGGGGTTATTTAAAACGCTATATAATTTTTTAATTATGCTGACGAGTCCTTGCTCTCACTATAAGAAATGAACCAACTATGAGCATAAAAATAACTAAAATAAAAAGAGCGATGATTTTGCCGAACGTTTCCAGAAAAAGCGCCACTGAACCAAATAATGTCGACAACAGATAAAGAAAAAGAAGGGCTTGCCTCTCAGTAAAACCAGCTTTTAAAAAACGATGGTGAAGATGCTGTAAATCACCTCGAAATGGCGAATTGCCGGAGAGAATTCTGCGAAAAATCACCCAAACGGCGTCAAGTATGGGAAAACCCAGCACTAAAAATGCCGTCGCGATTTTTCCGCCGGAAAAAATACTCAAAACCGCGAGCATAAAACCAAGAAACATGCTTCCCGTGTCACCCATCAAAATTTTCGCCGGAGCAAATTCAAAAAGCACAAAAGTAAAAGCAATAACCGCAAGAATAAGGCTTAAAACAGCAAAGACCGACTGATCAATCGTGTGAAAAGCCGGCTTGATGCTTAAAACAAAAAGAATAAAAAAACCTATGGATGAAACACCGCTCGCAAGGCCATTCAGCCCATCGAGAAAATTCACGGTATTAGTGATGAACACAACCCAAAAAACCGTCAACGCGATACTTAAAATAGAAACGGAAAAAGGACCAAAAGGGAAAGACAATAAATAATGATTGAGAGCCAAAATACCGCCAAAAGGATTCCGCACTTCAGCAATAAAAATTCCGAATCCGACAAGAATGAGACTTGCGATTACCTGAGCAACAAAACGAAAATAAGGACTTAAATCTCTATAATCATCAAAAAAACTCACGACAACAATAAAAAAAGAGGCAATAACGAGTCCTACCAAACGCCAATCAAAGCCAAGAAAAATAAAAACACTCAAAAAAAAGGAAAGAAAAATAACAAGACCTCCATAATAAGGAATCGGCTTGCGTTTGAGTCCATACTTCGCGGGCCTGTCGACAAGACCAAATTTCGGAAAAAGACGAAGCGCGAAAAAGGTCAAAGAAAAAGTAAGAATAAAAACTGTGACCGCGATAAAAACATACAAAGAAGGCATGCGACATGATAACAAACTATCCACAGCATAGCTGATTTTTTCAAAAAAACCACGCAGATCGTATTTGCCCACTGCCGTTATTTTTATTCAAACGGTTTCATGTTGACCCTTCGATTGTTGACGGCAATATATAATTGAACATATATCGTTTAATTTTTCCCATTACGATGGTCAAATATCTATGACGCTATATATAAATCCATTATCAACTTTATCAAGCGAAACAGCCTGATCTAAGGTATATTCCCCAACTTTCGTTCTGCGAAGCGCAGTCATAACGGCTCCACATCCAATGTGAGAGCCAATGTCGCGAATAAGCGCTCGAATGTACGTTCCAGTCGAGCAGGAAACGCGA
Organism: Candidatus Peregrinibacteria bacterium; assembly: GCA_016188705.1. Classification (GTDB taxonomy): domain Bacteria; phylum Patescibacteriota; class Gracilibacteria; order UBA1369; family JACRIC01; genus JACPHH01. The sequence continues at coordinate 1,821 of JACPHH010000025.1, forward strand.
ATTCGAGCGAAAGGCCAGGAAAAATCAAGAAGTTCGAGTGTGTAAATATGAACTTTCCTTGGCTTCAGTTCAACCTTTTGCCCCTTTCGCGCAAGCTTATACGCCCTTTGTCCCGCGACTTTTAGAGCGGAAAATTGAGGCGGAATCTGTTCAATATCTCCCACGAATGACATAAGGACTTTTTCAAGTTGTTCAATGGAAAACACCTTACACTCACGCTCGACAAGTTTGCCTGTGCTATCATCCGTATCCGAAACCCATCCGAATTTCATTTCAGCTTCATATTCTTTATCCAAACCGACATAATTTTTAAGCTGTTTTGTCGCCTTTCCAACAGCAACCACAAGAATTCCTGTCGCAAGCGGATCAAGCGTTCCGGCGTGCCCTATTTTTCTCACGTTAAAAATTTTTCGCAACCGCGCGATAACTCCAAAAGAAGTAATGCCTTGCGGCTTATCAATAATAAAAAATCCATCTTGCAAAGTCATATGATTCATTATTTCAATGCCCGTAAAATTTCTCGAGCGACTCGCCGATCATCGTGTGGAACTTTTTTTCCTTTCAGCATCATGAACTCTTCACACCCCTTGCCGGCAATAATAACGACGTCTCCTTTTTTAGCTAAAGAAATCGCGGAACGAATAGCCTCTTTTCGATCAATAATCTTCCAAAAATTTTCACCTTCCTTTCGCGGTATACCATGGGCTATCTGCTCAATAATGTCATGTTCATCTTCATCGTAAGGATCATCATTTGTGAGAATAATACAATCACTGTATTTATGCGCCACTTGACCCATTTTAGGTCGTTTAGCCTTATCTCGACCGCCGCCGGTAGCTCCGAAAACGATAAAAATACGTCCTGAAACAAGTTTTCGAAACATTCGCAGAAGTTCTTCCAATGACTCGGTTGTATGGGCATAATCGACAATAACGGCAAAATTCTGCCCCTCATCAATACTTTCAAGCCGCCCGGGAAAACTGCGAGCGCTTTCCAAAGCATTTTTGATAATCGGTAATTTGACACCGCATGCAAGTGAAGCAGTTGCCGCCGCGAGAGCATTCCATACATTAAAAGTACCGGGAATTTTGAGATGAATGGAAATTTCGTCATTTGGAATTTTAAAAATAAATCGAGAAGAATCGGCTTCCACTTCTAAATTTTCAACACGATAATCCGCCTTCTGCGTAAAACCATAGGTGATGACTCGATCCGGAACAAACGAATTAAAATATTCAAATGCTTCGCTTTCTCGATTCAAAACCGATATTTTGGAAATATTCGGTTTTCTTCGCGAAGTCATGAGAAGTGAAAAAAGCTGAAGTTTGGCTTCAACATATGTACGAAAACTCCCATGGTATTCAATATGATCGCGGCCGATATTCGTCAAAACCGCCATATCGACATTCACGCCCCAAAGCCTTGATTGGGTCATGGCATGTGAAGAAGTTTCAATCACGGCATAGGTACAACCGGCGTTCACCATGTTTCGAAGAAGTTTTTGAAGTTGAAACGGGCTTACGGTTGTCTGTTTGCTCAAATTTGTCCACTTTTTTTTTCCAATTTTAAAACAAATGGTAGAACTTAAACCTACTTTTTCACCCGAAATTTCCAATATATGAGCAATAAGATTCGTCGTCGTTGTTTTTCCATGAGTTCCCGTAACGGCGATAACTTTTAAGCGGTCAGCTGGAAACCAATACACAAAAGCCGCCAGAACCGCCATGATACGATGATAAAAAAGACGAAAAGGATGAGTATCAGGAAAAAATCGACGAAGATAAGCGATCATAAAATGGGTTTATCGGTCAAAAATAGAGCGTTCATATTCTCTCACAAAAGCAACATCAGTGGCTATCTGGTTTTTCAAGGCTTCGAGAGTGGAAAATGTTTGAATATTACGAATTTTTTTGCATATTTCAACATCAACCTTTTTTCCATACAGATCGCCGGAAAAATCAAGAAGATGAATTTCAATATGCGATTCAGCAAGTTTAAAAGTTGGAATAGGTCCATAATGCATAGCTCCCCAAAAAAAACCAAAATCGGTTAAAACACGAACAACATATACTCCGTAGTGAAATCGTTTCGGAATGATTGCGCGAAGATTGATTGTGGGAAAATCGAGCGCGCGACCTCTCTTTTGCCCTTCAACAACAAATCCAACAAAATCTTTAAAATTTTTCGATTGAGTAATACTATTGACAATTAATAAATAATATGGTAAATAGTTAAACAGTTTAATTAATACAACATTCTATGGAAAACATTATTCCAGAAGAAAACTCTACTAAAAAGAAAGGTACTACTCCAGAAGAAGGCTTAATTCCAGAACATATTATAGCAGAAAGAATCTCCACTCCTCAAAATTCGGAACGAATCAAATTTGGCATAGTTAATGCTCTAAAAAAATCACCCGTAATAGGAAAAATTGTTGCGAAACTGAGAAAGATTACAGGTGACGAAAATATTACGGTATCATCAATTTGTACACCAATCACCTCGGTCATGTGTGCATTTTTTGATGAAAAACTAGATAGTCGCCAACAGGGAAAAAACACAAAAGACACAGAAGAACCAACAAAAGGACAAAATGATGAAGAAACACTTAAAGAAAGGCTAGAAAAAGAACTCCTGGCACATTTGGAAACAGCACTTACTCTCTTAAATGAAGCCTGTTTCACAAATACGACAACTCAGCCATCAAATGAAAAGGACGGAGAAAATTCCTTAAAAATAGCAAAAGCCGAGATCGAGGCTGCGGTAGGCGAAAATACTCAATGGGCTCAAGCTCTCTATAAAGTTATTGTCGAAAAAATAATCCAGTCGAAAATTGCCACCGCGGCTATTCGGGCCGACATAAATGATGAAAACGCAACACCAATTACCCCAAATACCTGTGATGGAAAAACAGGAAAATCTGATGGTTACATTAAAATTATCATTCCGCCAACATCCTCTGCGCTTGATTCGTTATCCAAAACAAGGGAAATCCCTTTCATTAAACCCAGCGCAAACGAAACTCCAACAAGTTTATTCAAAAAAATCATAGATCAATTAAGAAACGACTTCCACCAGGTCTTCGTCGCTTTTCAAAACCCACATCTTTTATAAATATCAGGACAAAATCTAAACCACCATCGCCTAAAGGCGATAAGTTTATTTTCAAAAATGGACACTCAAAGATGGACACTCAAAAATGAACACTAAGACAGTCCTTTCGGCTCAAGCAAGCCATACGTGCCATCACCACGCTTATAAACAACCGATAGACAATCCGTATCACTGCTCCGAAATAGAAAAAAATCATGACCCAGAAGTTCCATCTGTTCAATCGCCGCGCCCTCTCCCATCGTAGCGATATGAGATGTTTTCCTTCTTACAATGCGAGCAGGCATCCCAAATGCATCAGCTGCCTCTTCTTCAAATTGAGTATTCATTTCAGCCGATAATTTTGAAGGTATATTCCCGGCTTTCAAATCGCGGATACGTTTTTCTTCTTTTTTATTCCAATTATTCCAGCGACTTTTATAGCGCTCAATTTGCCTCCGCAATTTATCCAAAGCAAGATCAAAAGCCTCTTCCACTTTTGAACCCGTAACTTCAGCGCGTATGACGGCCTGTGGCACATACAGCGTTACTTCGCAATAAATTCGACTTCCCTCTGATTTCAATTTATTTTCACGAAATTCAACGCGACATTTTGTGGATTCATCAGACACTCTGCCAGCATATTTTTTAAGATGATCAAGCTTGGAACGCACATAATCTTCCTGCTTTTTCGCCAAAGAAAGCTTATTGTAATAAAACTCAATGTGAAGCGGCGCGGTACGATGAATCATCATACAATATATGTTAAAAAATAAAAAAAGTACTTACTGAAACTCTAAAAAACAAATTTTCGTTACGAAATTTGCAAATTTTGTGCGAAAATTTTGAACCGCGACAAAAGCATATTAGATGAGATACGTCGAAAAGTGATAAAAAATTTGCAGCCAAAATTTGCAAAGTACAATAAAAAAAATATTTTTCAAAAATTCCTTAGTATTGTAGGCCGGAAACAAGATCTTGTAAAACAAATTCCGGATTTTTGGCTTTCGTAACTCCTGAAGCAAGTAAAACACCGCTGGCGCCAAGCTCAACGGCAATTCGAACATCTTGAGCATTTTTTACTCCGGCGCCGACCAAAAGACGATTTTCTCCTACAAGTTCGACGGCTTTCGTAATAATATGCGGCTGCGCCGAAGAAACGGAAACATCGCCTCCAATAAGTTCCGGCGGCTCAACCGCGATAAAATCAGGCTGATACGAGAGAAAATTACTCCCTTCCTCAGGTGTCGCGGCGCAAACAATGACAAAAAGTCCAGCTTGATTTGCTCGTTCGATGGACAAACGAAGCATGTCAAAACTAAGCCGTTTTTCTGAATGATTCAATAATGTTCCAAAGGCTCCAGCGACTTTAACGGCTTCAGGCACTACAGAGCCTGTAAAAGCGCCGTATTGAACAGGATCGACATGCTGCGCGAAAACCGGAATCGAAACCCGAGACGCGATATTCCAAAGATCAAGAGCCTGTACCGCTATGGCGATATTCACTCCAGTTTCTTTTGCCACTTTTTCATGAATAAGCGCAAGTTCAAGAGCTTTTTCTCCACTCGCTCCGTCATACGCCTTAAAATTCGTCACGATAATGGGAAGTTTCATACAGACAGTAATTTACAAACTAAAATTATCTTTTGTGATCCTTTCAACCTATCTATAAATAATTTCAAGACTCTAAAACCTCTGAAAAACAAATTTTCATTACAAAATTTGCAATCACAGTAGAAAAAATATTTTTCAAAAGGTCCTCTAGTATTGTACCCGAATTTTCCTTCACATAAAACATACAAAAAATATTTGCCCGCTACAGTTACTTTTCCAGAAATCCCTTTATTCAGATATCAATAGATCGAGGATTGATTTTCACTACGCTATGCGCTCAAATGGCAGGAACTCACACAAAACTCGCTTTCGTGACGAAACAAGATTTTTCAGAAATTTCTTAATAAAGACTGCCATTTTGAAAATCTTGAACGCGTTTTGCGATGGTCGTTGAGTCTCCATGTCCGGGATAGACTTTTGTGTCACCGGGAAGTTCAAAAAGCCGCTTAATACTGTTCATTATCTCATCAAAATTACCCGTGGGAAGATCAGTCCTTCCAATGCTTTTCGCAAAAAGAGTATCACCAGAAAAAAGAGCGTCATTTATGAGAAAAGAAAGAGAACCGCTCGTATGTCCCGGAGTCGCTATAACCCGAATATTGAGGTTATCAATAGAAAAAATCTCTTCCCCTCGCACCTTAAGCACTGTATGAATTTTCGGAAGAGCTTTAGAAAAATGTATCAAGTCAGGAGGATTCATTTTTCCTTCCGTAATAACATTCTGCTCAAACTCGCTCACGACCACTTGAACCCGATTTTTTTCATATACTTTCGTAAGGCCGAGAATATGATCAAAATGCGTATGAGTAAGTAAAATGGAAACAATTTCATACGGTGACATCGCTGAAAGTATGGCATCAGAATCATCCCCGGGATCGATAAGCGCTCCCCTCTTTGATTTTTCGTCAACAACAATATAGGTATTCTCCTTAAAGTCGCCGGTAATAAGTCGAATAATTTTCACACTATTTACTGACCGTATAAAACTTATGGAATTATAGCAAAATTTTCGCACATATTCATCCTGCCTGGCCAATTATAAGGTTTCCACGCGCGCTTCCAATTGCATTATTTATAAATAAATGGTAAAATCATACGAACATTTAAAAAACATATTTTAAAAATAAACCGCTCATGATAACAAAATTCTTATCAGATCATCTCTTTAAAAACCAAAAATTCATTTTTTTAGCCGGCGAAATACCAACTACGAGTCCAGCTGAAATTCCGAATAACGCGGAAATGACTGTTCAAGACGTCATCGATGGCATAACAAAAGAAATCGGCCGGTTTGATCCCAAACTTTTAGAAAACATTCTCGATCCAAATGAAGCAAGAACAGCCAATGTATTACAAAACGCGAAAAAAGGAAAAAAAAGCGCAGGTATTCAACTAAAAATTGATTATATCCTCAATGATAAAGAAAAAGAAAACTTACGAGGTTATGGAGAACTTCAAGAAAAAGTAATCGCGGCGAAAAAAGAAAGAGAACAGAGTGCCGCAGTAGCAGAAGCAAGAGCAAAAACGACTGAAATAAGTACAGACGTTGCGCGAGAAAATGTGGAATCGTATACCGTAGAAAAAGGTGATACTCTTTCAAAAATCGCAAAAAAATACCACACAACAGCTCGCGCCATTTACGATTACAACGTCGCGCAAAATCCGAAAAACTGGCAAGGAAGAAACATAAATAAGCTCAAAGTAAACGAAACTATTTTAGTGCCAAAGCCAGGAGCGCTCCTTCTCGCCACTGTTCGCGAAGCAGAAAAAACGGCAGAAGTAGGAGAAATACTCGATCAACCAAGAATGCAAATTCAAGGAATGAGAGAAACGGCTACGGCAAGAGACGTTTCACCAGAACGTAAAAACCATGAGGCACTCGGAGAAGCCATAAGACAGAGCCTTCTGTCGTCAATCGATCATACACTCAGCGCCAGCACGAAATTCCAAGAATATGCTCAAGAAGCACGAAGGATGGCTCTTTCTGAAAATAATATCGAAGAACACGGCTGGTTGAAATTCAAGCACGATTCAGGGCTGCTCGGAATTTTTACGAATGGAAATGAAGACGATGTAATAAGGCGGCAGCAAGAATACTGGCTGACAAATCTGGATACAAGTAAAAAAGGCGCGGGCTGGGAAACCGGTCGTTTATTGAGAGATACCGTCATTTCTTCGGCAGCGGCTACCGCAGTCGATAATTTGACTCAGTTAGCCATATACGGAGCAATACCTGAAGCCATCCCCGTAACAATTCTCT
>JACPHH010000025.1:8836-12144 GCA_016188705.1 Candidatus Peregrinibacteria bacterium
GATCTTGGAATACGAGGAAGAAAATCAGTAGAGTTTAGTGAAAATGATCCGGGTTTTCAATTCATGGCGCAATTTTCCGCCACGTACGATTATCTCAAAAGAGTAGCGCCTGAAATGGAAGATATATTGAGCGATCTTCAAAAAAATCCAGACAACACAGAAGCTCAAGCAAAACTGGAAAAACTAAAAAAAAATCCCAATGTTAAGGATGCGCTTCGAAATGTTGAGTATTTGGCAAATTATGCTTCCTACCATCGATTAACAAATCTTCAAGAAGGAATAAAAGACGCTGCGACGCGCAGAGAACAAAATATTTCCGAGTCCATGGAACTCGCTCGTTTCATGGAACCCGCGAATCGACGCGACTACTTGGAACATATACGAACATTGCAAGATTTAAAAAAAGAACCTGAAAAAAACAAAGATCAAATCGACAAAACCTATGAAGCCCTTGAAACATTTTTGAATGAAATTGCTGCAAAAACGACCAAAGAACTAGAAAATTATCACGAATATGGAAAAGATAATTCAGGACAATCTACGAGTAATGGAAAAATCTACCGATTTGATCGAACGCTCATCGCGGAACATCTCTTTCGATCAACGGAACAAGGTCAAGAGTTACTTCAAAATCTCCAGGAAGGCTATCTGGAACTCGGAGGACGTGTAACTCTCAATGCTGAAGATAAAACCATATTGGGTTTAATAAAACAAAATGCCGAGCTTAACCAAAAAATAGCACAAGCCAAACAAGAAGAATTTGCCAAAATAAAAGAGGAAAATGAAAGCATAAAAAAACGCGAAGAGAGTCATTTAGATCAAAAATTAGGTTCCCGCGCCAGTCTTTTCCTTTTTGGACTCACGGATAATTCCCGCTATGCATGGGGAACGCTTGGCAGAAAAAAAGGCATAAATGATGCTATCAAAGAAGGCAAAACACGATATGAAAAATACGATTTTTCAACTGAAACCATTTCGCGAGGAGGAAATGCAGCATTCAATCAAGAAAAAGCCGACTGGCTAAAAGGCCATAAAAAAGTACAAAAAGCTCTCAATGGCGCTCTTTCTGGAACGCCTAGCGATTCATCAACACATATCGACTACGCCTCCATTGAACAGTGGAAGGAAGGAAATCAAGAATGGGAAAAAGGAGAAAAAACACCGATAAAAAACATATTGAGGCTTTTGAGTGCAATATGGGGTAATGACACCATAAAATCCATGATAGCCATATACAACACCCCTACCGTAAAAGACAGAATGGTAAACGCGGATCAAGCACCAATGATAAATGCCGCTGTTGATACGCTTTTTCCTATTTTACGAAAAATGGAGATATCCGACCTCATGAAGCCACTTACAGAGGGACAGGCTACAATGTTCGAAACAAAAAAAACAGATATTGATCAAGCGGTACTGCATCTTCTCGATCAAAAAATATTTGAAAATATGGATAAAGGAGGGAAAAAACGACATGAATATGAAGTTTTCGCGGCGCTGGAAAAAGAATATGCCACTTTGCAAGAAATAGAAAAAAAAGGGAAAGAAACCCAGGAATATACCAAGGCTTTCGAAAGCTTCATTCGAGCATTGGATGCGACGTTACAAGACAAGCTCAATGATAAGCAACGCGAACTTTTAAACACCATCGCGGAAAACGCCGCCTATATCAATCAAGTAAACGCGACAGTGGAAGAACTCAATATTAAACAAATAGCAACCGACATGACGGTGCATCCAGAGACTCCGCAACATCTTGAAAGGATAAAAAAACTGGGTAAAGAGGGAAAAGAAACGCATGAAACATTTTTACGGGATTTTGTCGTTCAACAAGCTTTTAACGCAGATACATCATCAGAAACAATCGACACGGAACTCTCGAAGTACAACAGAGAATTTGAAAGTCTGCGCCATCAAATTGAAAATGAAGGAACGATTGTTGATGGGCTGCAACAAGATAAAGAATACATTAAAACAATACGCGATGAACTCGTAAGTAAGCGAGTTGACGAAGAATATACAAGCTTAAATCTGGAACAAAACGTAAATCCTGAATCCCTCGATGTTGAAAAACAACTTATTTATTATACATATCAAGCGAATCAGCTCATCAAACAAAAAACACAAGAAAGATATATACCAGTAGGATCTGAAATTTTTAATCAAGGAAATGATCCTCTTGAAAAACAAGTAGCAAAGGCAAAAGATTTTTACGAGCTGCTCAGAATAGTCGATCTCAGCGACTGGGAAAAATTTGAAGCAAGCATCAAGCCTGAAATTGGCGATAGAACACTGATAAAACACGGTTCTCCAGCAACAACCGGAAAATTCGGCATGATGGCGCCGGATGATGAAGTAATGGGTCACTACGGAATGAATATCAATATGCTTCAACTGCTCCTGCCCGCGGAAAAAATTCAAGGAAAAGAAGAGCGTCCGCCCATTATTGAAACATGGAAAAAAACTTTCTCCATGATCGGCCTCGAAGTCTCAAATTCAGAAATATTAGCTGCCTTGAGCCAAGGAAAAGACCTTTCAGGACAGGAAGTTCGAAATAAATACGGAAACACGCAAAATACTGGTGTCTTTTATTTTCCTGAAAGCGGAGATAAAAATGCCGAATTTCTTCCAAAAGAAGGAGAATCTGCTTACGAAATAACATTCAAAAGATACATCTATACGCCTCAAGAAAATACAATCGTAACCTACAATATCCTTTTGCGTGACAAATGCTTCAATATCAATATCCCCAATCTTAAATTGATACAAGCAATCAAAATACCAACTGAAAAACCTGCAATACCGATAACAACAACAACAATACCGCCTTTCGAACCAACAAGCTTCGCGGGTCACGCGGAAATACCTTCAACCATCCTTGCCGGCTGGAGAATAACAATTCCTCGAGGTAGTGAAATACCTGGTGGACCGAATTTTCCACAACAGCCACCACCAAAATGGAATCCTGGAAACTTTGCGCCACCTGTGGCAGGAAAACCAAATAAAGAAACACCACCTCCTCAATAAAAAAAGTATTTCGTATCTGCCGCCAACCGCTTTTTTGAAGAAAAGGGCGAGGACTACCATTTGAGCGCATAGCGAAGCGTAGCAAAAATGGAGTCCCTGCCCTCTTTTATCTGAATAAAAAAGGGATCATACGTAAATTTCTTTGAAAAAAAGTACATATCGCTGGGAGACGGGGGCTCGTCGCTCGGATACTCGGCTGGATCAAAAAGGACGAAAATTCGCTAAAAATGCTATCGGCTACGCATTTTTTAACGCTCATTTTCGCCTCTTTTTGAAAACCA
>JACPHH010000023.1:0-25921 GCA_016188705.1 Candidatus Peregrinibacteria bacterium
TTTCAAGTTCAAAATACTCATTAAGTCCATCAGGAAGAATATCCCACAGAAGTTCATGTTCGTTCATGGTGAAAAGGGGTTAATAAAGTATACCCCTTAAATTTACCCTAAAATTTTTTCAAACCAAAAATTGCATGATCCTATTTGACCATCGTACTCATGATCTCGTTTGACTGTGAACTGAAATTTTGGTAAAATTATGAGATATAAAAATATCTCGTCATGCCAAATATGCCACAAAAAAAATCTTCGCTTCTTTCGTCTCTTTTTCAAAAATTCCGAAAACAAAAAGAACCGCTCTTTGAAGCGCCGCCCCAGTCGGCTTCTGAATCGGCTCCTCAAGATCCAGTTGAAATTAATAAGGTCGTTATCGCGCCGAAAAATGAAGTTTCAGAAATGGTCCAGCCTCAAAAAATGGCTGAAGAAAGTATTCTCGACAGTATTGTTTCCCAAAGTCAGGTTGATAAAGAAGAAAAATCTGTTCTTGGGCCAAAACCCTCGTCTTCGTCTTCTATTACGACAAAATACAGCGTGGAACGCCGATTCCAGTCCATTTCACTTGCCTTTCAATTTGTCGTCTACCTTTCACTCGTAAGTCTGGCCTTCTTTTTCATCGCACTCAATAAAGGTCTTCCTTATTTTGAAGATATTTTTAATGTTAAAACTCCGGCGCAAAAATTTATCGACATCCTTGACCAAGTAAAACAAGAGCAGACGGTTATGAATTTTAAGCGTCTTTCGCTGGTCAAGCAAAACATGGATACGTTTATTTACCTTGCCGATCAGTACACCGGCTATTCAGGGAATCTCGATTCTCTTACTGGCTCTGTCAATAGCGCTTCTGGAATCGAACTTTCAAAAAATCTCGATGAAGTGCTTTTTGAAATGCATTCGATCCTCGCCTCAATGAAAGAACAGCTCTCTTTTTCCATTATTCCTGAAGAGATGCCGAATCCCTATGTCAATTCCAAAGATCCGATTGATGACCACGTCCTCAGCGAAGAAGAGGCTTCCAGTAAATGGCAAAAAGAATATGAAACCGCGCTTCTCGATTACGTTGAAAGCGAAAAAGCAGGTCTTCAAAATCTTTTTAATGGCCAGGGTTCAAAAGTCGAGCAAGATCTCAAGCAAAATATAGAAGTCTACAACAGTATTCCCGTTATTTTTCAAAAAACATCATTTCTCCTTAATTCTCTGAGTGAAATTGATGATAAAACCCTGAGCAAAAAAACGATTCGGAATCTTGTAAAGGAATTTAATTCGGTCAGTAAAAATAATCTTTCCATTATTGCCAATGTTAAAAATCAACGCATCAATTGGACGCAAAATCTTAATTATATTGATAAAATCACGCTTACTCTTGACAGTTTTTTTACTAAAAATGACGCGGCCCTTGGAAAAATTTTCTATAATTCCTACAGTTTTGACGCATCGAAAAATAGCATCATCCTGTCTGGCGACATTCGCACTCTTGACGAGAAAATTTTTGATGAAGTTTTGAAAACTATTGAGGCGTTTGAAAGTTCGCCTTATTTTGAACTTGTAAACGAAATTCGTAAATTTTCAAAAACCAAACAGGATCAAAAATATCTTTCAAATATAAGCCTCACGCTGAGAATCAAAGAACCCGAGGAAATAGAATCGGCTCTTCCTGTGCCTCGTGAAACAAATGATCTTTTTACTACTGCTCCGTCTTCCGTGACTGGAACATCTTCTCCCTCATCACCATCTGACACGACAAACTCCCCTTCAGCAACAACTCCTTCCTCAACTGAAACACCTTCGACTTCATCGACATCTGATACGACTAATTCATCTTCGCCAACATCATCATCTGGCGTTTCGACACAATCTTCTTCGTCTTCGCCAACGGACGCTTCAACTCAACCTTCTTCAACCTCGCCAACGGACGCTTCAACTCAACCTTCTTCAACCTCGCCAACGGACACTTCAACTCAACCTTCTTCAACCTCGCCAACGGATGCTTCAACTCAACCTTCTTCAGCCTCATCAACGGACGCTTCAACTCAACCTTCTTCAGCCTCATCAACGGACGCTTCAACTCAACCTTCTTCAAGAACCGCCGCGCCGGAATCGGAATCCTCTGAACCTTCCGCGAAACCGCTTCCCAAAGTCAAAACCTCCAACCCTTAATTACGCCCCTTCAGCCTCTATTTTTATTTCACATTTTCTATGGACGCACGCTCAACAATTCGATTGAAAAAAATGGTAAAAAGGACGCACATTTACGCGTTTCTTACGCTCGTCCTTCTCATCGTTACAGGATATCTTTCCTGGATGAAATATACGGAACTTCGCACCATACAGCTATTTACTCATTCCGGTCTTGCGGCTCTTGAAAAGATGGCTCCGAGTGTTTCAGCCCTTGACGCGTCGATTCAATCTCAAAAAGATGCCTACGGTGAAAAAATCGCGCAGCGGTTTGAGCAGGTGAAAGATGTTTTTCCTGATAATGAAGAGTTTCATAAATTGACGCGAAAACTTGAAAAATATTTTTATGACAATAATACAAGCACCCAAAGAATGTTTTTGAACAGTATCGATTTTGCCAAACCTCTGGTTCCGAAAATCGACGATCAGGACGCGGATTATATGATTCTTCCGATCACGATGGGCATTGAAAGTTCAAAGGAAAATTTCTTCGCGTTTCTGAAATTTTTGGAAAATTCCGGCTCCTTTGATAAAAAAGACCGCCTCATGTCTCTGGAATCTATCAACTTCAGCATTCCTAAAACCGATGGCGAAAATCCGGGTGAAAATACTCTTAAAGTTACGATGAAAATTAACGCGTACTTTCAAAAAGGACTTTAGAACTTATCCATAAATATGTATTCCACCGCAAATTTCGTGACGAATCCCTATTCATGGATACATTCTTAGTTTTCGTCCCGATTATGATCTCAAATTGAATTTTTAAGAATGAATCACTCGATACAAGCCACTCAAGAAAAGCCTGCCTATACCCATATTGACGTCTATGACAAGTAAAACTCTTCAATCGCTTCAGGATGCCATTATCGCCGGAAATATTCCACAAATCGTGCTTCATATGATTATTTACGCCATTGATTCTCGGTCATCCGATATCCACATTGAACCGGAAAAAAATACGGTGCGTATTCGCTATCGTATTGACGGTGTCCTTAGGCCTATTGTTGAATATCCGCTCAATATTCATCCTGCCGTTATTTCCCGTATCAAAATCATGTCGAATTTGAAAATAGATGAGCAGCGTGTTCCCCAAGACGGCCGCTGCCAGGTGACGACCGAAGATAATCGCGAAATGGACCTTCGTATTTCCACCTTTCCTACTGTCAATGGAGAAAAAGCCGTGATGCGTATTCAAGATGAAGCAAAAAAAATCCCCACGCTTGAAGAATTAGGACTCGAAGGAAGCGGGCTCAAACGCGTCATGGCCGGTGTTTCGCAGCCCAACGGCATTATTCTCACTTCGGGGCCTACAGGTTCTGGAAAAACAACGACACTTTATGCTTGCCTCATGATTCTTAATAAAACGGATGTGAATATTCTCACCATTGAGGATCCTGTTGAAATTCAAATGGATGGCCTCAATCAAAGCCAAATTCATCCAGATATCAACTATTCTTTTGCAAACGGACTTCGTTCTGCTCTTCGTCAAGATCCGGACATCATGATGGTGGGGGAAATCCGCGACCGTGAAACCGTGGATATCGCTATTGAATCAGCGCTCACCGGTCATCTTGTTCTTTCAACGATTCATACCAACAGCGCCGTGGAAACGATTACCCGTATCGATAATATGGATGTTCCTCTCTTTCTTATGACTTCAACCATACATACGGTTATTGCACAGCGATTGGTTCGGCGCGTGTGTCCGAGCTGCCGCGAAAAATATTTGCCCGACGACGATACGCTTGCTCTTATTCGAAAAACTTTGGAGGGCATTCCTCAAGGTGAAAATATTGATCCGCAACTGTTACGCGATCTTATTTTCTATCGATCCAAAGGATGCGCTGAGTGTGATGGCGTTGGATATCGCGGACGCGTCGGTCTTTATGAAGTTCTTTCCATGACCAATGATTTGCGTCGGCTCATTCTTAAACGCGTTCCGAGCATGGACATTCAAGAAGAGGCTCGAAAAAGCGGAATGGTAACGCTGGAACAAAGTGGTGTCATTAAAGCCCTTCGCGGAGAAACAACTCTCGAAGAAGTGTATCGGGTCGCACGTAAAAAGGAATAATTTAAACATTCTCATGAATCCCAATGAACTCGACAATCAGAACGCTTTTACCGCTCCTGGCATACGGACTATTAAAACCACGGATGAAAAAGGTCAAACCATTTCGGAAAAGGAAATGGAAAAAAAGGCGCAAATGGCTGACGCCCAGATGAAATTGAAATCAAAAGCATCCGATATTATTCTCGATATTTACGATATTATCGAAAAAGATGATGAACGAAAAGCAAAGCTTGAGGAAAAAACTGGAAATTTTTTCGTGGATATACAGCGCAAAATTAATCAGTGGACTCTTAACCTTACGCCGATCAAACTCCAAGAAAAGGTGGCGTTTTTTCAACTGCTTTCCGTGATGATTTACGCGGGGATTCCGGTTGTTCGAGCGCTAATGGTGCTCGCGGAACAAATCGAAAATCCGCGCTTTAAAATTATTATCGCCCGAATGTCGCGGCTGGTGGAACGCGGAAAAAGTTTTTCGGAAGCCATGGTCGAATTTCACACGATTTTCACCGAAGCGCAGATCGGCATGATCGAAGCTGCCGAAGCTTCGGGTCAAATGAATGAAGTGCTTCGCCAACTGGCCGATGAAATGGAAAAAAAGGCCCGCATTATGTCCCGTGTTCGCGGCGCCATGGTCTATCCTGGCGTGATTTTCACGGTACTTGTGGCTGTTGCGGTTTTGATGCTTATTCTCGTGGTACCGAAAATTACGATTCTTTTCAGTGAATCGGCCGCGACGCTCCCATGGCCGACCAGACTTCTTATTTTTATGAGTGATGCCCTGACAAAATATTGGTTTCTTTCCCTCATTGTTCTCATCGGCATCGGCGTTTCCATATATATATGGAAACGCACGGAAGAAGGAAAATACCATTATGATCTTTTCAAACTTCACATTCCCATACTCGGCAAATTGCAGAGAAAACTCGCGCTTTCACGTTTCGCGCGCGGACTGGGAAATCTTTTACGCGCCGGTATTCCCATCGTGAAGGCTATCATGATTGACGCGAATTCTCTTGGAAATGAAGTGTATCGCGAACGCATCGAGCTTGCCGCGGAAGATGTTAAACGCGGTATTCCGCTTGGTGACAACCTGAGCGCCGATAAAAAACTTTTTCCCACGATGGTAGCGCACATGATTCTCGTTGGAGAGCAAACGGCTCAGCTTGACGTGGTGTGCAATAAAATCGCGGATTTCTACGATGAAGAAGTTGATGTTTTGGTGTCAAGCTTAACGCGTGTCATGGAACCGCTCATTATGATCATTGTTGGCGTCGGTGTCGCCTTTATGGTCGCCGCGATCATGATGCCCATGTTGCAACTCATCGATATTGCCGCGGTTCTCTAAAAAATCGCTGAACTGTTCACATAAAATTTTTATGATAGTTTCATTATAAATATAAAGTTTTGTAAAGTGCTTTGTCATATCCGCGTTCTATTTTCATTTGCATTTCGTAAGGTCGGTTATTAGAATGAACTTTGAAAGAAAAATTATATATCTTTTATTCATTTTCTTACTTTCTAAACCTATGAAAACGTCCAGAAAACAGGGTTTTACCCTCATCGAACTTCTGATCGTCATCACGATCATCGGTATTTTGGCAGTCGCGCTTCTTCCGAGAATTTTGAATGCTCCCGCTCGAGCACGAGACGCGGCTCGTAAAGCATCTATCGCTCAAATCGCCGGCGCTTTGGAAACGTATTTTAATGATAATGGAGCTTATCCAACATCAGGGGGTGATGGAATTAATGTGTGTGCTAATACTTTAACAGGTCTTACGAGTTATTTACAGGGTGGAACTATCCCAAGTGATCCGCTCAAAACTGCTACAATTCTTGGAGGAGGAGCATCAGATTGTCCTGGTCAATTTTCTTATACTACTCTAACTGCGAACGGTGTTACTTCAGGAGGTTATATGCTTATAGCTCAGACTGAAATGGATGCTAAGACCACTGCTAGTGATTTTGGGCTCCTCTCTTCCCTTGTGGCTGCCTCTGAGATGACTGTTGTGCAGTCAACTCTAGCGACTTCATGTTCTACCATAACAGATGGAGCTCTCTGTGTTTATGCCTTGGCTCGTTAGTATTTTCTCAATTTGTTCATGTTTCGTCTCGCTTATGATGCTCAATTGAATTTTAAGGATAAAGAAGTGATTAAGAGATTGTTGGTTTATTGAGTTTTGATCGAATTTTGAGACGTTAAAAGTTTTTCAATTAAAAAAGACCAATACATTGTATTGGTCTTTTTTGTTATTCCTTTAAAATTTTACTTCATGGAAATATCTATTGGAGCAACGATTTGTGTTTTTTCATCAAACTCATCTTCCCAATCTTCATCTTCAAGATAGAGACTTATAGCCTCTCCAATATTTTTTCGTTACTTCTTCAAAATTCTCGCCCTGCGAAAAAACTTCATTTTGTCATTTCTTTATTCTGACAAATTGTAAATCGGATTGACAATTTGTCAGAATTTTAATAGAATGAAATCATGTTCATAGAAAGAACTCTGAAAAAAAAACTTCTGCAAATGGCTCGGCAATATCCAGTTGTTGCCATGCTTGGACCGAGACAGTCGGGAAAAACGACACTCGTAAAACATGTTTTTCCTAAAAAACCCTATGCCTCTCTTGAAGATTTGGACACACGCGATTATGCCATAAACGATCCGAGAGGCTTTCTTTCCAAGTATTCCTCTGGAGCCATATTTGACGAGGTTCAACGCGCTCCTCAACTTTTTTCCTATCTTCAAACTATTGTCGACAACCGAGATAAACCTGGACTCTATGTACTCACTGGTTCCAATAATTTTCTTCTTCAGGAAAATCTTTCTCAAACACTTGCAGGCCGAGTCTCACTTCTGAACCTCCTTCCCTTCAGTATCACCGAGCTAAAGAACTCCTCCTTTCCACTTCGCAACCTCGAACACAGAATCTTTGAAGGCTTTTATCCACGCGTCATTACCAAACGATTATCACCATCTGAATGGCATGCAAATTATATTCAAACGTATCTTGAACGCGAGGTGCGAATGATAAAAAACGTTTCCGACATTCACTCCTTTCAAAAATTTCTCAAACTCTGCGCGGGAAGAACAGGACAGATACTCAACTTATCCGTCCTTGGTTCAGAAGCCGGCATAACTCACAATACCGCAAAATCTTGGATTTCCATTCTTGAATCGAGCTATATTATTTTTCTCCTTCAGCCCTACTTCCGCAATTTTAACAAACGAATTACAAAAATGCCAAAATTGTACTTCTACGATACAGCTCTTGCTTGTTCCCTTCTTGGAATCGAAAATCACGAACAACTTTCCACACATTATGCCAGAGGTGCGCTTTTTGAATCCTTTGTCATTTCTGAACTCATGAAACATCAGCTTCACTCAGGTTCTCTTTCTCATCTTTATTATTTTCGCGATCAATCAGGTAACGAAATCGATTGCGTGATAGAAAAAGGCAATCGTTTACTTGCCATTGAAATAAAAGCAAGCAAAACCATTGCTTCAGATTTTTTTAAGGGTCTCCTTTTTTGGCAAAAACTTACTTCTTCAGATTCAAAAACCTCCTACATTCTATATGGAGGCGAAGGCAATCAAAAAAGAGAACAAGCACAGATTTTTGACTGGAAGCATATTGATCAAATCTTTATTTAAAACGACCCCTGATACATATTATGAATAAGTTCTCAATCTTTATTTTTTTACTTGATAGTCTTTCAGTTTTTATTTCTATTCATTTCCCCACCTTTGATTTGCTAAAGAGCCTCTGAAAAACGTGATTATTGTAAATCGGATTGATATTTTGTCAGCTTTTTCAGCTTTTTTCTTTGATAGTGAAGAAATTTTCTATACAATAAAAGGCAGGGTTTCCTAAAGAAAATCAGACTGAAATATGTCAATTTCTGAAAAAATAAAACGCGTCATTACCACTTTGCTTGTTATAACGCTTTTTGTGACGCAGACGATTTCCTTCGACTTCACGCGCGCGCAAGATCCAAAAATCAAATATGGCGTCGTCGCTATTCTCGTCGATGAAGAACTGTACGCGAACTCTCAAGAATACGAAGGCCTTCGATCGACGTCATCTTCTTCAGGGATTTCCACGGACAACGCGACAACTTCTTCTGACAATTCAACAACTTCTCCGCTTCAACCTCTCGCTCTTCAAACAACCGGAAAGTATGACAGCAAACTCACGGCTAAAACCCTGAAATCCCGCGTTGATCGCTATGCCCGCGATGTCCAAAATGAGCTCGATGCCACGAAAGCGCTCATTATAAAGACGAGTCCGAATGAATCGACGGTCAATATTACGAACGCTCTGGAAAAGCTCTACTTTGAAGGCGATGGCACGAAAAATGAAATCAATCAACTTTCCGGAATTGTTCTCATTGGAAATATTCCGCTTCCGGTTGTCGATAAAAATGGAAATTTTTTTCCATCCATGTTTCCCTACACAGACTTTGTCGATAAAGCCTACCTCTATAATCCAACGACCGATCATTTTGAACGAAATAACGATTTTGCCTTTGGACAGCCTGAAATTTGGCATGGCGTTATTCGGCCGCCTCTCTCGGGCAATGACGGCAGTGAACTTTTGGCGGCTTATCTTGATAAAAATCATCTCTTCCATGTCGGCGAGCCGGATTTTACCACTTTTGATTCGAAAATTTTTTACAATGATTTCGAAGCGGAATTTAGTGGCGCGAGTCGGGCGTCCTACGGCGATTACGATCGTTACTTAAAGCTCTGGGAGGAAATCAGTTACCTTCGCTATACCAAAGATCTTTTTCAAAAGATTTACAATGAGGTTGAAGGCGGTTTTGACACGCTCATAACACAAAATCCCGAAGATCAGGAGGCTCTTGAAAAAACGCGAAAAGAAATGTACAGCCAGGTTGAGGCCGAACTTCAAAAATCACTCAAAGACAACCCTGTCGAAGGATTTGACCCCTCGAGCGTTACCTACGATCCTTCCAAACTTCCCGATTCCGCCACGCTTTTCGCGGAAATGCCCGATATCCAATCCAAAAAAGCGATTGAAAAATATCTGCGGCGATATTACGAACTTTTTCAGCGATATTTGAGCGACGTGAATGATTTTGTCAAAGAAACCGGCCGTTACCGAGCTGCCTACGAAAACGCGTCCGGCGACGTGAAATCCGATATTGATTCGCTTGTCAGTCTCATAAGTAAAAAAGATGAATACACTCGCGCTTTTATGAAAGAAGTGAATGATCGAGTGGAAAAAGAAATCGACGATGTCGTCAATTCGATTCAGAAAAATATTCCCATCGCTGAGTCGCTTACGTTCAGCGGAAATTATCGAACCTATAGAAATGAACTTAACCTCGATGGTCTGACCTATTCCACGTATTATGACAATCATGATTATAAACTTAAAACTTTTTTCAATAACGGTCTTAAAATAAACAGTTCCGATGACGCGAGCCGCGACGAACATTTTATTTCAGGAACGCCTTTAAATCAAATTGATTCTGTCTCCGAGTGCATGCTTCGAAGGGGGTCTGATAATTTGGTTGAAGCCCTTAAAACGAATGTGATTGAAAACGTCGAAGGCTTTCAGCAAGCAGCGAAAGACCCCGACAATTTCATGCGTGAATGGATCGATAGCGGCGGTTGCAGCCTTATTAACAATGGCTTTGATAAAGGATGCTTTCCTTCGCGAGCGACATCACCGGTTTTCGATATCAATGGAGCGCGAGAGGATATTTTTAATCCAAATTCCTATACCGCTCCCTACACAGATTTTCGAGCATGCTTTGATATTAAAGAACGTGATGCTTTTAAAGATTATCTTTTCAAAAATAAAGACAGTTCCTGCGATTCGACGACAACAAGTTTTGGAGTGGAACGATACCTCGAATGCACTTTAAAAAAATACGATCTGCGCGACAAATACGCGGTTCCTTTTTATGTGGCACCTTCGTCACTTGATGCCGTTAATTTAGTGGATTCCTACTCGACTCAAGACGCGCTTACGAAGGCTGGAATTTCTTTGAATTATAAAGATCCCGTTCAATTCTGGATGACGGTTTCAAAGCTTCAGCCACTTTCCTTTACCCATGAAAATCCTTCAGGAGTTTCAAGCAATGTCGACCGCGTTTATGTCACCATTACTCCAAAAATTATTCAGGGAATTTCGAGCGTTTATCAGCACAAGGAACCGACCTACGACACCATCAATAAACAAATCGCAGCAGGATATTCGCGCGATCTTCCGGTCGATGCTCCGAGGTACACGACCTTCATGGATAAAAATGAGCAATTGTCCCGTATCGACTATCCCAATATTTATGGGACTTCTTCGTATGACGCGTTTGTATCGCTTTTGAAAGAAAAAGAGCAGGAATTTTTGAAATACCCCGATGGTTCTCAATATATCGGTCGGCTCAGTCAGCTTCTTGACGACGCCTCGAAAAATATGCCAGAAAGCGCGGAAGATTCTCTGTCGCCAGAAGACACGAAAAATAGGCTGGACGTGGCGAAAATTCGTGATGCCATGGAGTGGCGTTCCCTCAATATCGACCAAAAACATGAGTATGCCATGAGATATTTTTTAAGTCCGACGCTTGAACCGTATTCCGAAAAAGCTAAGGGCTACGAGGCCATGTATCTCGTTGCCAACGGTCTTGATTCCAATGGGAATGATGGCATTTCGATGCATTTTAACGCCAATATTCCCGGTGAAGTTTTAGAAGATGACGCGGAATTTAACGCCATTCAAGACGACAGCGCTTCATCGAATACCAGCGGAGACTCATCATCTGATGGTAATTTGTCCAACGCGTCATCATCCGACGAAACTCCGTCCAGCTCATCATCGTCCAATGGAACTTCATCGAGTTCTTCATCATCCGACGGAACCGCGTCGAGTAACTCATCATCGAGCGCTACCTCATCAACCAGTAGTTCGTCTTCAGATGAAAGCGCGTCTACAAACTCGAATTCGTCATCTGAAAGTGTCGCCGTGCCACTTCCTTCTTGGTTTTCCTCTCTTTCCAAATGGCTTCAGGACCTCTCAAAAACCGGTCAGATTTCAAACGGTCCTTCTCCCGCGCCTCCTCCACTAGATGTAACAAGTTCTCCATTGAATTCTCAGTCATCCGAATCGAGTTCTCAAACATCCGATCAATCATCGAGTCCATCTTCCTCATCGGCTTCGAATTCGACGAATTCAACCGCGACAACTTCCGATTCGAACGCAAATGAATCCGAAAAACTTCCTGGAGAAATCGCTTCCATTACACTCAAACCAAAATCTTCGATTCTGAAAACAGGCGGCATTTCGCAAACCCCCATTACGGTTCGTCTTCTTGATTCCTGGGGTAATCCCGCCACAGCCTCCTATTATGAAGTTACTCTCAGTATCGATGGTGAAGGCACTTTCGATTCGTCTCTTGACCAGGATCCCGAACAAGCAGGATTTCAAGTTCTTACATTTGAAGGTCAATTTGATGTCGCTCTTTTTTCGGGTTCCAATTCAGGAGACGCGAAGATCACGGCACGAGTCGATACTATTGAGAATACAACGACGGTGCGAATTCTTCCCGATATTCTTCTTGAAATCGCGTCCGATACGCAAAATCCATCTTTAAAATCAAATGAATCGCTTCGTATTTCCGTCACGGCGTGGGACAAAAATCACGCGCCGCTTTCGGATTTTAACGCTCCCGTGCATTTTTCTCTTTCTGATGCTGTTTTTGGCTCTCTTACTTCCGATACTGAAATCAAAAATGGGAAAGCTTCAGCGGTATTTCAATCATCTTATGTCGCGGGATCCGTTCGTATAACTCTTGAAAGTCCCGGACTCGCTCCTGTTCAATTGCCTGTGTCGATTCTTCCGAATTCCGCAGTTAGCCTTATTGTGAGTTCGGATACTCAGGTTATTGAAGGCGACGGCGAAGCGACTGTGAAAGCAACGATCTATGATGCTTCCGGAAATCTTGTGAATACCGATAACTCCACCGCTATACTCTTCAAAATTACTCAGGCGACTCAATCTTTTGGGACTTTTGTGGAAAACGCGAATGAAAACTCCAATGATTCAAGTGATAATCAGAGCGTGGATAATAGTTCTAATAACGGCGACAACACTTCGCCAGTTCAAGGCCAAGGAGTCACTCTTCAAAATGATTTCGTTCAAACGGTAACCGTGAAAAATGGCGAAGCTCTCGTGAAAGTCCGACCAACCATGCTGACAGGCCCCATTCATATCATTGCCTCTGCTTCGAATCTTCCTTCAGCCGCGTTGGAAATTACTACGGTCAAAATGTTGGACGGCCGAGATATTCAGGAAATTCAGCCTCAATCTCTCTATGTTTCACTCCTCGGCGCCGCGGCAGGAAGAGTTGACCAACAAAATTATTTAGGAGGCTGGTTTACTTTTTCCGGCAAAACACAGGCAGTAACGACTCTTACCTCGAAACCCAATGGAGCAGCGCCGATTGCAACGATTCTCCAAAACGGAAAAACGCAAGTGAATAACGACCGCTTTACCGTCGAAGTCGCGCCTCCAACAATTCCGAGCGTCAGCCTTCGTTTTCTTTTAAAAGAAATGGAAAGCGGCGCGACGATAGCGGAAGTTTTTCTCAAAGTTTCAAAAACCACTCTCTCCATCCTGAATAATGCTGATGATATTTCCGAGGAAGGCATCTATCTTTTGAATGTTCAAAATTCCGAACAATGGAAATCTTCGTCGGACGACTCGTTCATGAGCTATTTTGACGAAAACGGCTCTCAATCAACAAATGACTCATATACAACGAATGAAGAAGTTCTCAGGATTATGGATGACGGTCGAATTGAATCCCTCAACTCCTCCGTGACTTTTACTTTGAATAATGATCTTCCTTACCTTGCTTTTGACGTGAACGTTGATGGGACATTCGTGGCGACGATTGTCCTGAATCAAACATTTGCTGGAAATGTCATAGAACTTCCTTCAGGATTTGATGTAAGCCAAATGTCGGGAATGCTCTATGGTGTTTATGTTCGACGCTCCGATACGGCTCCTCATATTGGCTCTGAGCTTCTCTCTACGGGAAATTCCACGAAAAATCCCAAAGGTTTGGTTATTGTGGATCGTGAAAAAGAGCTTTCCGATGATCAAAAGCCTGGATTTTATTTTACTTCTCTTGAAGATGCTCCTGAAAAAAAAGGCGTCGGGTTTGATGGTGAAAACAAGCATATGCTCCTCTTTTCCGCAGGTGAAACCGTTGGCAGCGCCAACCTCCCATTTTCATCGGATATCGGAATCAATCTTGGAGATCCGCTCATCCGTCTTCCAAAAGCCAACGCGATTTCAAAAATTGGTTATACAAAAGATATCGGCCGCCTCATCCTTTCCGGCGAAAATGTCATTAAAGAAATTACTCCGCTCGACTACAACAATGACGCGCTCAAAGATGTGCTTCTGACCTATGATTCCGGCGATATTCGTTTACTTGAAAATTACAAAGGAAGTCCAAAACTTGAGGATAAAGGCAATCTTCTTGAAATTACGAATGGCGTCCTTGCTTCTGCTTCCGGTGATTTTGACCTCAATGGATTTGAAGATTTAATTATTGCCACTCAAAAATCCTGCATTCAGGGCGAAGTCTGCGTCTACTGGTATAAAAATGTTGATGGAAGTTTTAACCGCGTGGCGCTTTCTCTCGATCTGGAAAAAGACGTAAAAGTTAGCGCGCTTGAAGCAGAGGATATGAATAGCGACGGTTATAAGGATCTCGTTCTGCTTGATACGAATTCGAACCTTCTTCTTTTTTATAATAATCATGGCGATTTTGAACCAAGCCAAAAAATTGCGAATCTCGGCTCCGTGATTGACGGCAGCCAAAATCGCATCGCGGAAACACTGGTTTCATTTGACGGCCTTCCTGACTCACTCGCGACTCCTTATTCGAGCATCAATGTTCCTTCCACCAGTTCCAGCAGCGTCAATCTCGACTCTCTTAAATCTCTTGCTTCGGATACCTTTCAATTCAAAGAAGCAAACTCGCTCACCACCATAGAAAAATCATTTGTCAGCGCTTCAGCTCTTTCCACGCTGGCGAGTTCCATAAAAAAAGCAGCGGACGCAAACGGCGGCATTGTCGAAATCAACGACAAAATTCAGTATACTCTTACGCTCACGAACAGTGGTTCGGAAAGCATGAAAAATGTGTATATTGCCGACTTCGTAAGCTCTAATCAAACCCTTGACCCATCAAGTGTTCAATGCGCGCGATGCGACGCGGCGTTTTTCAATCAAACCGATAATCAAACGACGCTTTTGATCGATGAAACCGGTCAAAGTCTTGAGCCTTATGTTATTCACGGCTTTGATCTTCCTCCAAACTCATCAATTCAATTTAGCTATGAAACGACGGTAAATACTCTTCCGGGAGCCGACCTTTCCATCAATAATGATATGGCTGAATATCCAAAAGACGCGTATTTGGATATTCTCGTCCGCCCTGACAATAACGCCACGGGCGCTCTTACTTACTATTATTCGAGCAACCCTCATACGGAAAATGGACTTCGCCGTATTACTTATATTCCTTTTACCGTCACGCCGCCGGAAGAAAAAATAGAAAATCCCAATGCTCTTTTCAAATTGCCTGATGATCTCGCCGAGCTTGACCAAGATGGTTTTCCGAAAAAAGTGAAGGAAGCCTATCAAAAAATGAACACGGAAGACGCGAATAATAATGGTCTTTCCGATACCTTTGACGATCCGGATGATGACAGTAAAATTCCGCTTTTTACTTGTGAAGGAGGCTGTATTCCTCTTCCGATCAATATGGCTTTCTTGTCTCCGGGATATTTCAATGTACCAACTTTTTTAACGACTCTTGGCGTGCCCAGTGGATTTGATTGGGGTTTTCCGATTTTCGCGCTCGGTATTCCTCAAGGCTGTCCTCCTGGAGGACTTTGTCCTTTCTGGCCTCCGAATCCCAATTGGAAAACTTCAACAGTATTTCGTCTCTATTTGTCCCCAACCCTTACCGGTGGTCTTGGAATTGGTATGTGTTTTGGTAAGTACCTTTCTCCCGGCGTTCCAGGAGTGGGTAATTGTCTTGCCCTGGCCGCCCCCATCCGACAGGTTTTGGGTGTTTGCGATGCCATTACGGGGGTCCTCGATCGAGCGCTTGCTGTCGCGAATACTTTTACGTCCTCAGTGGAGTCCGCGACTGGTATTTTTTCCGGAAATGGTGATATCAAAACAGGATACGATGGACCTGTGAATGTTTCGATTCCTGGCTTTCCGTCAACGCTTACCGACTGGCTTTCGCGCCAAACACGTGAAATTGTCAGTAAACTTACCGATCTTCCGCGGCTCTATATTTATTATCCCGAACTCGGCAACCTCTATGGCGATGTCAAAGACACTCTTTCCGAACACAAAGAAATTAAAGATCAGGAGTGGGGCATGACGAATTTTATTACTTTTTTAAATTCCATTCCCTTGGTACGGGTCGAGGTCGAAGACGTCATTATTAAAATTCCCTGGGTGAAACTTGATGGCGCCAAAGGCGGAAAATCTTTTGATACTTTTATTCAACAGTGGAAAGATTTTTTGGATAAATTGGTTGAATGGGATACTTATTCCAAAAGAATGGGGCTTAATATCGATGTTCGCGACCTCATAAACAGCGTAAAGAAAAACATTGAGGCTTTGGAAGCTTATAAAAATTTACCCTATCAGCTCGTGCAGTATCGGCAGCTTGAATCCGCTATTATTTACCAAATTGTCTCCATTCTCGATACGATCACGGATCTTCTTGGTGGCTGGCTCGTGAAGAATATCCGTACCTATTATGCTTGGCTTAATGCCATTGATGACGTGCTGACCGTGCTCAAATCTTGGCGGGCTCTCATCGATTTTCAAATTCTCTTCATGGAATGTGATAAGTGTACAACTGATCGTTTCACTCTTCTTGAACTTTTATTCCGCCTTTTGGTCGTTATTCCGGCGCCGCCGGTGATTCCCTTTCCGAAATGGCCGGATATTATATTAGATCTTACTGATATTCGCTCCGGTATCACGATTCCACTGCCTAATCCGATTTTTAAAATTGAACCGCTCCTGCTTCCCGGTCCTCCCGCGCTTCCGTCATTGCCAAATATAGCCATCCAGCTTCCAGCCATACCAATCATTCCCGCGCCTCCAGATCTTCCCTCTCTTCCTGAACTCCCGAATATACCGATGCCCAATTTGCCGGATTTACCACCTCCTCCTTCCATACCGCAAATACCAGGAGAGATTAGCGCGGTTATTGATATTTTGAAAAAGCTCATGCAAATACTGTGTAAATTGCTCGAAGGAATGCTGCCCACGCCCGAAGCTTTTCTCAAGACAACTATTGAAAAACTCACGGAACGCGGACTTACTCCTCTTTTGCCTTTTGATGTCTCCTTGAGTTTCCAGTATCCAAAAATTTCACTTGATTTTGTCGATGCCATCCAAATTTTGGGGCATATGAATTTGCAGCCGGACTTCAATTTTGTTTTGGAAGCAGTGCGCGATACGGCACAGTCGCTCAATCGCACAGGCACTGATTATTCTCAAATATGGAATGAAGTCAAACGAGCGCTTGAAAGCCTCGAAAATACCGCCACGGATTCACTCAATGTCAATGATCTCGATGTCGATCTCTCAACTTATAATAATCGGCCTCTCACGCCCCAATCCGACTCATTGGCTGCTGCTGATTTTCAAGAGTATGGACTGAGTGAGTCAGGATTCGAATATGCCCGAAAGCATCCGTTTATTCTCGATACGCTCGCAGAGCTCAAAACGCAGATTGACAGGCTCGACCACTTACAAAATGGTTCTTTGAACGACACTCAAAACTTAAAAGATACTCCGCAAGTATATCGACTCGCCGCGACGCAGGAGTTTATTTCTCCCAATGATCTGCGTTTTTTCCGCAAGGTTGAAGATATTACTCAAGAACTGGATATTGATTCGAATTTCCAAACTCCAAACTATGAACGCCTTTTGGCGTTGAAACGCGGCCTCTTTTCTTACTACAACCAAATCGAAGAACTTAACTCGAAACTTCTTGCTTCTTCGCCCGAAGATATTCCCCGAATCCTTGCCGAGGCTTCAAATAAACCTAATCCAGCGATGAATATATTGGCCTCGGCTCAAAATGACTCCTTTAAAAATGTCTCAACCCTCAAAAGCGGTGATGATTTTTTCTCCACCACTCTTTCCGAAATTTTTGATACGGCTGAAAAATCGAAAGACAGCTTTAACGATTCATTTCAGAAAAAAATGGCCGAAGTTCAACCTTTCATTGATCAAGCAGGAAAGCCAGATTTTTCACGACGTCTCATCGCGCAGGCAACAAATTCTTCCAATAGCATCGCCCCCGATACTTCTTCACTCATTCCTGACGCGAGCTCAACGCCTCTCAATAAAGGCATTTTTATTTTTAATAAAAAAGAGGAAGTCAATGAACGTCTCATCGCAGCTCAAAAAGACGCCGACCTCGAAAATCATCTTGCTTTTTTCGATTTGGAAAACGATGGAGACGAAGATGTGCTTTATTCCTACGACGGCTCTCTCTATCTCAAAGAAAACTTTAAAAAGGTTTCGGACCCAAGCCACGTTGAAAAAAATCCGCAAGTCACCTCGCTTACTTCACTTCTTCCTGACGCGCCCAGTGTCAATACTTTCTCCGTTACCTCAGTCAAAAACCGCGTCGTGGATATTTCTTGGCAAAAACATCCTTCTCACAATTTGTTTGGCTATGAAATCGCGTATCGAACTTCTCTTGATTCTTTTGATCGCGACAGTTCAAATGTTTCCGCCAATGATTCCGGCATCAGCGGGCGGGTTCATCTTTTAACGAACAATGTTTCCACAAAAGAACCCAAGGTTTTTTCCACCGATATCGTGTATAAAGTTACCAAAGGCAATGCCGAAGTGACAAGTTCAACGTCTTACTCGGGTTCGGCTGATTCAGCGGCAAATTCAGTGTCGAACGCGTCCGATTCAGGCACATCTGATTCGTCGGCATCAGACGCGTCCAGTTCAGACTTGCAGACACTCGCTCCGGGTGATCAAATTTTTACCAATAAAAACAGTGAAGCTACCATTCATTTTGGCGATGGCACTGATATAACGCTTGAAGAAAATACTTATTTTATTGTGCCTGACATGAACGCCGAAAAAGTTGATATTTCTTTTGCCCAGGGTGAAGCGAGTATTCAGGTTCCGATTGATTCGCGACTTCTGCAATTTCCTCATACTGTCCGAACCGGTGACGCGAAGGTACGAATGATTTTTGGTGAAGATTTTGAAACGACGCTTGAGCCATTTACGGATTTTATCGTTCCGGATTTTCACAATGCCACGGCTTCGATTCAAACCCTTCGCGGCGACGTGAAAATTTCCGCTCTTCCTCGTACCATTCTCAAAAAAGGCAGCGATATTCATACAGCCTCCAATCAAATGCTTCATACGCTGGATGATGCCACTCTTCTCATTCAAGAACCGAGTTCCGAGGATGATCAAAAACGCTTTGAAATGCGACTTCCAATGAATGTCCTTCTCGACCTTTCGCTCTATCCGCAAGGAAGTTTGCTCACGGTGAAAAAAGGAATGGCTGAAATATTCGCGCCCTCTTCTGAAAAAATAATTCAAAATGCGTTTACCGGCATGGATACGATTTCTACGGGAGATGATGGGTCGGCCGTGCTTTCCTACGGAGCTATCGATTCCAATGTATTTAACGAAATCAGCAATTCTTCTAACATATTTAGCTCTGGGGGCGTTTCAGCGTCTGCTGACGCAATCGATCAAAATATTTTTGGCATTGGCCATAATGAAACATTTTTGCTCGACAGTATTTCATCGAGCGATCCCGTGTCTTATGAATTGCCTTTGGAAAATGGAAATTATTATGCCATCATAACGGCTCTTTTGGAGGGCGGAAAACGTTCAACGGTCAGCGATCCAATCCTTTTCGCGCCCCAAGTATGCGCCGACACCGCTGCTCCCATTGCCAGCGCGGGAAGTTCGTCTTCAGATAGTACATCTCAAGATATACTGCGAATTCCGGTTTATAAAACTTTGTCCATTGACGCGAGTACTTCCTATGATGACTCAGGTCAAATTTTCACCTATGCTTGGGATATCGATCTTGAACGTGATTCCAATGGCGACTCCGATCCCACGAATGATTTTGAGAGCTTCCATGATCTGAATCCCAATGTTGACGCGGACGGTGACGGAAATACTACAAATGATAAAGATGATCCTATTGTAAAACTTGGTCCTTACGATGCTCTCATGGAAAAAAAAGTTCGTTTGTATATTGAAGATGAAGCAAAAAATAGCGCCACGAAAATTTTTACTTTTGAAGTTTATGCTCCTGCCGTAACGCTTAATGCCTCTTCCGCCGCGAAAGGAAGTATCGAAGGTTCTATCAACCCTGCTTTTGACAATATTCCAATCACGCTTTTACGAAAACGTCATGATATTTGGGATGCCGTCGTTACTCCGTCCGCTCATAATGGAACGTATCTTACCCGAGCGGATGGCACTTTTTCGGTTTCCGATCTTGATATTTCGCAAAAATATGAAGTAAAAAATGCCGCAGGCGCGGTAATTGCCGAAATTGGCGCGAAAACAGGCGCTATCAATGTTCTCGATGATAACTATGAAGCACGCATTGCGGCATCTGCATTTCCTTCAGCCTCAACATCAGGGTTAACTTCTGCTTCTCCCTCGACATCAGAGTCAGGTTCGATTTCTGCTTCAACCAACGAGCCAACCCGAATCGAACTCATTTCAAAAACGAATTCGTCTTCGCCTCTTGTTACTCTTTTTGTCGCGTCCGATTCGAATACCGACGCAGTGATCGATGAATCGGATTTTGATTTTAGCTCTGCCTCCCAACTTTCAGGGGTTCATGTTAAAGATATCGATCTTAAAGATTCTTATGAATTCACGGCTCTTCCCGCGAATGATCCTACCTCGCCAGGCGGCGTGATATTTTCGGATACGCGTTCGGGGAATCTCCTTTTTACAGTTAATTCAGCAGGCGGCATTGTTCCGAATAGCAAAATTTCTTCCGGCGACGCTCTTGTCGCAGGCGATACTCCTCCATCGGATGGCGTACAATTTCAGTTGAAGGAAAATTCATCCTTATATGATCCGCTCATTATCGAGGTGATTATGAATGATACCGTTGTCGCTGAAATTTATATCGCGACTGGAAACGAAGAAGCCAAGATAGCATCTTCCGATAGCGCCGCATCTATTTTTGTCCAAGAGTCGGCAAGTTCAGCTTCAGCCTCAACATCAGCGACTTCTCCTTCAAAAAATAACCCAACACCCAAAAGTCTCAACGCATCCTCCGTCGCATCCACAAATACCGTTCAAAACAATATCAATTTTACTGATATTGATTCATCGTACGCCCTCTATGAAACTCTCGTCGATCTTGTTCGCCGCGGCGTTTTGGAAGGCTATACGGATGGCACATTTAAGCCGAATAATAAAATTAACCGCGCGGAATTTACAAAAATTATTCTCAAAATTCTCTGCATTGAACCGCGAAAAGAAGCAAAAGAAGCTCCGCAAGTATTTACCGATATTTCCTCCTCTTCGCCGGCTTGGTACTACGATGACACGAAAGAGTCTTTTCTCCGTGAATTCATTACGGGCTATATCGGAGAACGCGATCCAAAAACTGGCCTCACTCCTTTTAAACCAAACAATACGATTTCGCGCGCCGAAGCTTCCAAAATCATCCTTGAAGCTCTTGATC
Source organism: Candidatus Peregrinibacteria bacterium (assembly GCA_016188705.1). Taxonomy (GTDB): domain Bacteria; phylum Patescibacteriota; class Gracilibacteria; order UBA1369; family JACRIC01; genus JACPHH01. The sequence continues at coordinate 21,035 of JACPHH010000023.1, forward strand.
GACAGAGCATTATTTCTTTGCAAAAAGCCCTGCGAGATTTTCCGCTCAAAGATGGTGAAGCCTGGTATGTTCCGTATATGATGATCGCGCAAAATCTTCAATCGTATATTCGTGATTCCAAACAAGTCATACAAAATGCTTTTATTCTTTCCGCAGATGAGGCAAAAAATCCAGGTGATTTGCTTACACGAGGAGATTTCGTCGTCATTGCGGCGCGTGTTCTCAATTTCAGAGATTGTTTCCAAGATGATTCCGATGGCGACGGTCTTAATTTCATTGAAAAAGATGATAAAGCCACTGTTTTCACTTACAATAACGATGATCCGGATGGCGATGGCCTTAGCACTCAAGAAGAGCTTTCCTATGGCACGGATCCTTTCATTGCCGACACTGATGGCGGAGGACTTTCCGACGGAACCGAAATCAAAACATCGAGTCAAAAAATGAATCCTTTGAAAGCCGATGATGACGAATTGAAATTGCAAGAACTTTTGGATGAAACGACTGATGAAATTGTTGGCGGGGATCGCGACGGCGATGGTCTTTCCGATGAAGAAGAAATTGGAACATACGGAACTGACCCCAATGACGCGGATACCGACGATGGAGGTATTTCTGACGGCGCTGAAGTCTTGCGAGATAAGACTGATCCATTGCAGTCCGGTGATGATGATTCAGACGGAGATAAGCTTTTTAACTCTCAAGAAAGAACACTGGGTACCGATCCTTCCGATGCCGACACGGATAATGGCGGCGTTGGAGATGGTGATGAGGTATTAACTCGTAAAACCGACCCGCTCAAAGATTTTGATGATGACAGCGATAATGACCGTTTAACCGACGCGCGGGAAAAAGCCATTGGAACCGATCCATCCGATGCTGACACGGACAATGGCGGCGTTCAGGACGGAGATGAAGTTTTGTCTGCTCAGACGAATCCATTAGTCGCCGCAGACGATATAATTCAACCCTCAAATGATACGGTTCAGCCTTCAGACGTTACGGTTCAAAATGGCTCAGCCACTCTTCCCGAAGGCATTTGGATTGTGCCGTCCACCTGTTTGAGTTGTCCCTGCGATGTTACGATTGATTCCGCGGCGGACTTGACGTATGACGACACCATTTTTGCTGCTATTATGGACAGCAGAAATGAAAATATTCTGAGCCGCAGTGAAGAAGTTACTCTCGTCTCGCCATGATGTTTTTCCCAGGTTATAACTGTTTTTGAGCGGCAAAATGTATTTTCTTAAAAGCCGCAAATACGCTCTAAAAAATTTCACCGCATGAAAAAATATTTTCTTTTTATTCCACTGCTCTCGCTTATTGTTTCCGTATTCTTTTTGAAGATGTTTTTTCAACAACCAAATGTCGTTACTTCCGCTGAAACTCAGGGGACAAACAGCGCCGATGAAGAAAACAATAACACTCAAATCAACGACGCTGATTTAGAAACGTATATTCAAAATTTTTCCAATTTTTTAAAAAATGAAAGCCAATGCCTCGATCCCGCAGACGAGGACGCGCTCATAAAAGATCTCGATTCGCTTCGCACTCAGGGAGGAACCATTCCTGAAACAAATGAATGCCGCGATTTTATCCAAAAATGTTTCGATGGCCAACAGAAACAATTTTCCGACCTTATCAGTCAGCATTTTCAAAATAATGACTCTACGGAAAATCTTCTTGAACCTGCCGCGGAGCTTATTCGTTCTTTTGAAGACGAATCCGCGAAGTTAAAAAATTTCATTATGATAAAAATTCAGACGGGTCGCGATTTTTCCGTTGCCGATGAATTTGAAAAATCATGTGAAACCGTCAGAACCGACCTCTATGACAATATTTTGTGGCCTTCACTGCGCGAGTTTTCTTTGGAAAGCGCGGGAGCCAAACGGAGTGAAATTTTTCTCCAAAAATATAAAGGCATCAATACGCAACTTGCCTCGCTGAATGAACTCATGGCTCACTGGCAAGGTTATACGGAATCACTTGCCCAAAAAATTCCCGCTCTCAGCAAATACTGCCAATAAGCCAATATTTTTTAATAATCGCATGTCGCTTCCATCTCTCAAAATTTCGGCCGTCAAAAAATCCTTATTTATTTTTATTATTTTCGCGTTGTTTCTTGTGGCTTTTTCGATTTCCCGTGAAATAATTTTACAAACCGCGGCTGAAAAAACGTCCTATCCCTTCGATGATGACAACAAAAGCGTTGAAGCGCTTGCCACGGCCTATCATGGCTGGGTTAATGATATTTTTAATGAGCATTTTTCTATTTTGAGGAGCTATTTTAATCCAGAAAAAGACGCCCCTCCTTCAAATGAAGTCCTCACGTCGCCGAAAGAAGGTCCCTGCGGCTCGAACAATGTCAGCACGTACTGTCTCGCGGAAGAACTCACTCATGGCTATTTGATATATGAAAAACAACTTCTGAATCGAAAAAATCAAATCCCGAGCGAGGACGATGACTGCGCTTCTTCCACAAAATCGCCGACCTATACGGATGCCTTACAATATATCGATGATCGTAGCTCATTTATTGATAACGAAATAATGAATTCCAAAAAAGCGCTTGATATCACGCTCGCCGCTTACGATGAATTTCAAAGCGCCTGGCCCATGCATAAAAAATATATTGAAATCGCCCGTGTTTTGGAAAAATACCGTAACGAAGCCTATGACATTCGCAGAAGCGTTGAAAAATATCCGGTAAAATTTCAAAATGTAACGACTCCCAATTGTAAATAATTTATGAAATTTCAGCATTCCATTTTCGTTCTCCTGACTTTTACTTTTCTCCTTGCGCCATCCTTGACTCAAGCGCAAGACGAAGCGAATTGTATTTCTTTCGGCAAAAATTCTTTCAGCGGCGCGCAGACATTTTTTGAAAATTTAACTCAAAAGGTTTCAGGTGATATTTCGCGCCTTTCTTTGAAAGAAACCTTTGGCATTGGTAAAAAGGCCGGCGATAACCTCTACATGAGCGTTTATAAAGATCTTGTTCAGGGTTCAACAAAAAAAACACTCAATGTCACGGCTCAGCGCTATAAACTCTCGTCAGATGATGCTTCCAAGGTTCTCGATGGAGACGTCACGCCTCTCCTCGTTGAAAGTCAGAAAGGACTTACGTTTAGAGAAGCGCAGATACGGCGTTCAGAATTTATGGATTTTTATGAAAAAGAGCAAAAATTTCAAGATTTTCTGTATGAAACGAAGCTGGAAGCCTATCCTCTGGAAGTTTTCGCGAATGGCAATGTGGAAGATTCAGGTTTTGATCTCGTGAATGATCTTGATGTCATTGAGCAAATTCTCTTCGGCGCGCATGAGGGAAATTCTTATCAAACCGCTTCTTCACTCGGTGATGCGGGATCCGGCAATTCAGGAAATTCATCAGAGGATTCATCAAAATCTTCGGGCGGAACGGAACCATCTTCTGCTGGAGAAGGTGAAAGCGTTTCATCTTCTTCATCAAAAATAGCGGTTTCGTCTTCTTCGGACTCAAATCCATCTTCAAGCGCTTCGAATGAGTCTTCCAATGCTTCAAGCGACTCCAGTCAAAATTCCGGCAATTCATCTGAAAGTTCGGGCGACTCTCGTCAAAATTCTGATAACTCTGGTCAAGATTCCGGTAATTCTGCTCAGGGGTCAAGCAATGTATTTACCGATGAATCAGCAGAGTTGAATGCGTTTTCCTGTAATTCCGAGCCTCTCAATACTGTTATCCAATCAGCGCTTCTTTCATCCAAAACCGACCTTGTTTCGAATGGTTCTGGAAACAGCGCGGATTCTCAAAATTCCGTCAATTCACAAGGTTCTCAAAATTCACGAGATTCTCAAAATTCAACGGCTTCCCAGAATGATCAAAATTCCGCGTCTTCCCAAAATGACACGAATAGTCAAATCGAGCCGCTTTTGAATGAAAATACCGATCAAAACGCCATAGGCGAACCTTATGAAACTGACATAAATTCCGATGAGCAGGATACGGGGTACCTCAGTTCCGATGGTCATTCTATCGCTCTTAAAAACGCAACCAGCCGCTCTTCGTCTCCTTCTCTCTGCGCGTCCATTTTTTGTATTGAGATCAATCTCATCAATAAGTCGAAACCGAAATACCCGAATGAAGAAAATTGTTTGGCATGCCATGTTGATTTTATCGTCGATTCGCTCTACCGCACCATTCAAAATAGCCTTATTCCGGGTAAAATCGTGGGGAATCTTTTTGAAGTTCCTATTTGCAAAGAAGCCACGGCGTCGCAGTTGCCGCCGGATTTTGTCGCTGACCGATTCGTGATTATCGGCAAGCCTATCTCTACGCCGGTTCACGATGATATTGTGAAAGGAATTGATTTTAAAAAAATGACTTCCGATATTACGAAAATATTTACGGGAAATTCCTCGAACGACCCGAAAGGCATTGGAAATTCCACGTTTGTTGGAAATGAGGCTGCCAGAGAACGCACTTATTGTGATCCTGACGCGACACCTGAAGAAAAAAAGAATTGTCAGGAAAATTTACAAGACCGAGCTACGGCATTTGTGGAAAATACGGTTTCCGACGGCAAAACATACAACGACGTACTCGATGAAATCAATCAAATTGTTTCCGTGGCCGAACAAAACGCCCGTGAAGCATCCCATCGAGAAATAACGAAAAAACGGCTTCAACGCAGCGCTTCTTGGTATTCCTCCATAAAGCCTGAAATGGATCAAATGGAAGAATATTTCCGCAGTTTTCGAAATATTCTGTTCAACATCCGAGAAGGCGCGGCGCAAGAATTGTGCAATAAAAAAGATGTCGTTTCTTTTTTTGGAATCGCGATCGCGAAAGCTCAGGAGACCTATGATGCCGAAGAACTCGCTCACTGTGACGGCTGGAAAGAACGGGGA
>JACPHH010000023.1:25960-83038 GCA_016188705.1 Candidatus Peregrinibacteria bacterium
TCAGGAGACGCGCTCGATATTTTTGGATACGCGTCTATTCCTTTCAAAAATTCCTGCCAAATTAATGATCTCTATTCCATTGATACGATCGTCAGTAATGCGAAAAATGCCCTTATGACAGCCTATTCGACCTGCGACGATACTAAAATTTCCGCTGCCAAAGATCGCTACTATGAACTCAAATTTGAAGAAGCGTATTTGCGCCAATTTGTCGAATGCACAGACAAAGGTCAATGTTTTTTTGCCGCAGGAGATTCTCTGGAACTTACGGATAAAAATGTTTTACGTGAAAATCTCTCTGAGGAATTCGTGACAAAAAAGCAGTGGTTTTCACCCGCGACATTTGAAAAAATTTTTACCGCCACGGAAAGCAAGTATAACAATCGCTTTAAAATCTATACCGAATGCCAGAATGACCAAAGAAAGCAGCTGGGATCAAAATTTAAAGAACTTTGGAACAATTTGAAGTCTATTTTTAGCCAAAATCCTCTCACGACTCTCAAATCATTTGCGGGCAATGAAATTCAGAGGCAAGAAGAAAAACGAAGAAAACGCCATGAACAAGGAGTCGCGTCTTTCAGCGATATTGGGGAATTCGGCACAAATTTGTGGCAGAGTCCGCTTGACACCATGGGGTCCGCGGTGACGAAACGAATCGGGGTAAAAGTGAATGGAATTGAGCCCGTGAAAGGACTTCAGGAAATTGCAGCGGGTTTGGGAACGCTTTTACCTGAAAATGAGCTTACTCCCGACGCTAAAAAGTTTTTACATATTCAGAATAAAGCGCCTACGTTCAAGGATGTTCAACAAGGTTTGAGCGAGGACGAGCAGCGCTTCTCGGAGGAATTTGAGGAAATCGAGATGCTTGAGGAATATAAAGCTCTTTATGGCGAAGGCCGGAATGAAATGACGACATCATTGGTGGAAAAATTGGACGACGTTCGAGAAATTCTTTCTACGAGTCTTGATCCGCTTCAAAAAATTTCCGAGTGTAAGGCGCGCGTTGCCGAACGTCAATGCGTGAATAAATAATAAGGAGGGGAAGCGTCCCGAGCTCCGCATGTAGCGGAGCGAGGGATTGCGTCCTCTCCTTATTTCCATACCTCATGTCATGCGGGTTTTACCCTTGTAATGAAACGTTTTCACACTTGAAATGAAGCGGTCAACGCAAAACAAATGACAAAATAGTACCTTTGTATTTTTCTTTCACGGCTTTTTTGAGGTTGGCGGACCCGATGGACCTCCACATTTCGCTATTTTCGATCTTGCAGTACGGACAGACTTCTCTCATGGAAGAAATGGATTTACCGCAACGCAGACAATTGAAGATCATATATAGAAAATTGATTAGATTGTTGATTGACTTTCAAGAAAATCATCGATGTCGATTTCCCGAACTCTATAGACCCTTCCTATTTTTATCGCTTTGAGTTTGCCTTCTCGTATGTACTTCAGGACCGTGAATTGATGGATCTGAAGCAAACTGGCAACGTCTTGCGAAGTCAAAATTTTACCGTTCATTCGAATAAAATTACATCGTAGGCTCTTTTAGGATAGGGGGTCCTTTAAGATGCTGAATTTCAGGATACTAAATTTTACATAACTTTACAATGTTTAATTATTTTTTTTATAATTTTTTATTGCTTAATGTATTTATACTAAAAATTATAATATTTTTCAATATTTTTGACAAGTTAATCATACTTTTTTATTTTTTTATCTATTTTTCTTAATTTTAATATATTTTATTATTTTTTATTTTAATTAGTTAATTTTATTAAAGTTTATTTAATATTTATTTTATTTATTTATATTCTATTAAACTAGCAGTTACAATCTATAATAACTGCCCACTGTTTTTTTTTAAAAATTTTTTTAGAAACAAAACTCACCGAAGATTCCATGATTGAAATAAAGCTTATTGGTAAAAAAATTGTTGTAAAAAAATTAACACAAAAGCCACATGATGATTTGGAACGACTTGTTTCGAAAATTCATAAAAATAATCTTCATCCTGAAGCGGATCAAATAAAAAGCCTTGATTACCGCCAAAGGAAAATAGCATTTATTGAAAGAGTGTCTGCCTTGGTTCTACAAGAAACACTCAAAAAAATTCAACTTCTCATCACTTATAAAGAAAAATAGATTTTCGTTATACTTTAAAAAGTTTTTTCAACCATTGGCCGGTGTAGGATTTTTTGTTCTGGGCGACCTCTTCGGGAGTACCGGTCGCGACAACTTCGCCTCCAGCATCTCCGCCGTCAGGCCCCAAGTCCACAATATAATCCACGGATTTAATCACATCGAGATTATGTTCGATCGTCAGCACGGTATTCCCCATTTCCACCAAGCGCTTCAGTACGTCCAAAAGCCTTCTTACATCGTCAAAATGAAGACCCGTTGTTGGCTCATCAAGGACATAAAAAGTCTTTCCCGTTGATCTTCTTGAAAGTTCCGTGGCAAGTTTAATTCTTTGCGCTTCGCCACCAGAAAGCGTCGTCGCAGGCTGACCAAGGTGAATATAGCCGAGTCCCACATCGCTGAGTGTCGACATTTTCGTTTTTACCGAAGGAATATTGGTAAAAAATTCCAGCGCCTCATCCACCGTCATTTCCAGAACATCCGCAATCGTTTTGCCGCGATAGGTGATTTCCAACGCTTCCTGATTGTATCTTTTTCCCTTACAAACTTCACAGGTAACGTAAATATCCGGTAAAAAATGCATTTCAATGCGTTTTACCCCGTCTCCTCCACATTCCTCGCAGCGACCTCCTTTGACATTAAAACTAAATCTTCCGGACTTGTACCCCCGAAGTTTCGCCTCCGATGTCGAAGCAAAAAGCTCTCTGATGTCATTAAATACACCGGTATAGGTAGCAGGATTCGACCTCGGCGTTCTTCCAATCGGCTCCTGATCAATATTGATAATTTTATCCAGATGCTCAAACCCGCGGATTTCATCATGGGTTCCACTCACGGTTCGGGCTTTATTGAGTTTCGCGGACAAAACTTGGACGAGAATATCATTAATCAACGTCGACTTCCCGGAACCTGAAACTCCCGTAATCCCGATAAATATCCCGAGCGGCAGTCGAACATTGATATTTTTCAGATTATGCTCCTTCGCGCCTATGATTTCCAAAAATTTTCCATTTCCCTTTCTCCGTTTTGTCGGTAGAGGAATAAATTTTTTTCCAGAAAGATACTGGCCGGTAATGGATGTTTCATTGTCCATTATTTGCTTCGGAGTACCCGCCGCAACGACTTTACCACCGTGTTTTCCCGCTCCTGGTCCGATATCCAAAATATAATCCGATGCCAGCATAGTGTCGATATCGTGCTCCACGACAATAACGGTATTTCCAATGTCCCTGAGCGAAATAAGAGTCTGGATGAGTTTCGCATTGTCGTTTTGATGAAGGCCAATGGATGGCTCGTCCAAAACATAGAGAACGCCCATGAGTTTTGAACCGATTTGAGTGGCCAGACGAATTCGCTGCGCCTCGCCGCCGGAAAGCGTATTCGCCGCGCGATCAAGCGTCAAGTAGGCAAGTCCGACATCCGAGAGAAAATTCAAGCGGTTTTTTATTTCTTTGAGAATCGGCGCCGCGATGGTTTTTTCCATTTCAGAAAGGTCGAGTTTATTGATGGCGTTTTGAATTTTTACAACAGAAAATTCCGTAATATCGATAATGGAATACTTATTTATATTGATAGCGAGTATTTCCGGTTTAAGACGTTTTCCTTTACATACAGGACACTTCAAACTCCTCATAAATCCTTCAATTTTTCTTCGCGTATAATCCGAGTCGGTTTCGTGGTATCGGCGTTCAAGATTCGGAATAATTCCTTCAAAAGTCACGGCGTATCTTCCAGTCACTTCCGGATCATCAATGCCTCCAAAACTCACGTTGTATTTTTCGTCGCCGGTGCCGTACAGTAAAATGTCGATCACCTCTTTTGGCATGTCCTTCACTGGCTTATCAACGGAAAAATGATGCTTTTTTGAAACCGCTTCGAGTATTCGATTATACCAGTTGAGATTGGATGTTGTTGATGACCATGGTGATACCGCGCCTTCGGAGAGCGTCAGTCTGGGATTTTGAAAAACAAGATCAGGGTCTATTTCAAGCCGAGTTCCGAGACCATGACATGAAGGGCAGGCTCCGTGGGGGCTATTAAAGGAAAAACTGCGCGGAGAAATTTCAGGAAGGTTGATATTGCAATCCGGGCAAGTAAATCGTTCTGAAAAAAGCTGCTCGTCTTTCGTGTCGTTATCCACGATCATCACAAGTCCGTTTCCATGTTTCGCCGCGGTTTCAACAGAATCCGCGAGACGCGTTCGGTCGGGATTCGGCACATCCACGGTAAAACCTGAATTGAGCGTTTGAGTCAGAGGTTTTAAATTTTTTACAATAAGACGGTCGACCACGATTTCTACCGTATGCTTCTTATTTTCATCGAGTTCAGGAATTTCGAGTACGCTGTAGACTTCGCCATCAACACGAGCTCGCACAAAACCGTCTTTTTTCATTTTTTCAAAAATTTTTCCATGAATTCCCTTTCTATCGCGAACCATGGGAGCAAGCACGAGAATTCGCTTTCCTTCAGTCATATCCGCTATGGTATTTATGATCTGACTCACGCTCTGTTTACGAATTTCCTTGAGGCAATTCGGACAGTGAGGGCGGCCGACTTTCGCGAAAAGAAGACGCAGATAGTCGTATATTTCCGTTACCGTGCCCACGGTTGACCTCGGATTTCTCGGCGCTGTTTTTTGATCAATGGAAATGGCAGGAGAGAGCCCTTCTATCGCCTCAACATCAGGTTTTTCCATGAGCTGAAGAAATTGTCTCGCGTACGTTGAAAGGCTTTCCACATAACGTCTTTGTCCTTCGGCATAGATGGTGTCAAATGCTAAAGATGACTTTCCTGATCCAGAAAGACCGGTCATAACCGTAAGTTTGTCACGAGGTATTTCGACGGTGATATTTTTCAAATTATGCATTTTCGCGCCGCGAACCACGATTTTATCTGTAGCCATACGTAAAAAAATATTTTTAGGAATTATTTGCAAAACCTGGTTTTTCTACAAAATTTACAGTAGAAAAAAGGGTTTGTAGAGTTTTGATAGCTCATTAACGCTAGCACATTTTCTGACGCTATTCAAGTCGCGCAGATGAAAAAATTCGGCTGCAAACCCTTTACTCGGGGCACCGAAATTCGTCGCGAATCAAAATTTCATAATCTCTTCGACACTAAACGACAGTAACGTTTATGATTTTCTTTCTTGTCGAAAAGATAGGACAAAGTAATAAAACCAATAAACAGGTAAGGCACGATCATAACCGTCCATCCCATTTCCAAAATAATATTAAAAAACGCGTGCATGGTGACGGCCATAAGAAGACCTTCCAGCACTTTTTATTCATAAAAAAGAGTTGGAAGCCTAAAATGAGAAATGCGATGCAGGACGCGCAGCAAAATGAAACGTTTTTTTCTAATTTCTTCCTGGAAAATCGGATTGCAGAAATAAGCCATTCCGTAGTAATAACCGTAAATTCCTGAAAAAAGAATATGAGCAAAAGTCGAAAAAATAGACCGAAATACGACGGAAATAATGAAACTTTCCGTACCCTGCGTGTCCCAAATGTTTGTAAAATAGAGAATATTTTCGATGTAAGCGAAGCCGAGCGCCGCGATAATACTGTATTCGATGGCATCATCAATGGTTTGAAATCTGCCACGATCCACGATCCGAACCACGAGATTTTTAAGGTATTCTTCAAAAATTCCCACCAACATGAAGCTTAATGTAACGCTCAACGGCAATGTCACGAATTTCAGATCAATGATATTCGTTGAAAATGTCGTATTGATATACCGAAAAGCATCAAGGTTTGGAAAATATTCCCACGATTTTTTGTAGAGCAAAATTGGAATCACCGCGATCATGCCGCCAAGGAACGTAATAAATGTCCACTTTCTCGATTCCGGATTTTTTTGATAAAAAATATAGCCCCAGACCATCACAGGAATCATGGCCGCAAAAATCGAAATAATGAGCTTGAGTATTTCGCTTATTTGATTCTGGGGCATGAGAGCAATATGAAAACAAAAATTATATCTCACTCTTTATATCATGTCGGACAAATAAAGGAAACCCTGATAACAAATGCTTCACCATTTTTTTATAGTGCTATCCTCTATTCGGAAGGCTTGAATTTTTCCATTTTTTCTCATTTCTTCAGGAAAATGCGTTGCGGTCACAATGGTTTGATATGATTGCATGCTTTCGAGCAATCTTTTTTGCCGCTCCGAGTCGAGTTCTGAAAAAACATCATCGAGCAAAAAAATCGGTTTTTCACCTGAAATTTCTTCAATACATTTCAATTCCGCCATTTTTAATGCCAGTATCGCTGTACGACATTCTCCGCGCGAGCCAACTTTTTCCAAAGGTTTTTCATTCATATAAAAATGAAGATCGTCCTGATGCGGTCCGAATGTTGTTTTTTTAAGCGTTAAATCTCTTTGAAATCTCTTCTCAAGTTCTTCAAGATAGCGTTGTATCATTGTTTCTTTCCGCGTTTCATCTTCTAAAAAAAATGTGAAGCTTTTTTTCTGCGTCTGAATGCTTTTGCCATCAGTTCCACATGAAATATTTGGAAACGCGCGTGGAATATTCCGAGACGCGTTTGAACTTTTATGTTCTTCGCGCCAAATACTCGACAGCTCATTGGAATAGCGGATTACTAACTGCACGGATGATCCTGAAATACTTTGGTACATTTCCGAAAGACGCAATGCCAAATTTTGTACGCATTGTAGACGTTTAATGATTATGCTCGCCCCTGTTTCGGCAAGAAGCGAATTCCAAAATGCCAGTTCTTTCGCTTGAGCTTTTCGCCCATGAATGCGTTTCAACAGAATATTTCTTGATTTCAATGCCTTTTGATATCGAAGTAAATCCTGAAGATAGTTTTTATCTGTTTGACAGAGCATCATGTTGAGAAATTTTCGTCGCGCAACGGGTCCCAAAAACAGCAAGTTCATCGTTTCTGGCGAAAAAAGAACCGCGTGCACTTGTCCGACATATTGCTGAAGCGTTTTGAAAGTTCCATTTGATTTAAGGGCTTTTTCGACTTTTGGTTTTTTCTGAAAAAAAATTTCGTATTCCGTAGAAACAGCACCATCCTTCACTTCATTCAGCGGCGTAGAACTCTGGTTCATTTTAGGAGCCTCTGAAAAACATCTTTTATGAAATTTTCCTTGAACACGATAATATTCCTTGTCAAAATGCACGAGGTCGCGATGGTTTCGAGTACGAAAAGATCTCGGCAGCGCGAGAAGCGCGATACTCTCCAAAAGATTGGTTTTTCCTTGGGCATTTTTCCCCACAAAAATCGTGAGGTCATTGGAAGCGAAGAATTGGAGTTCGCACGAAATATACGATCGAAAATTTTCGAGAATGAGTGACTGGAGACGCATGAAGCCATTGTATGATGGTACAAAATATCTGTCTACGCTTTTTATACATAGCGTCATAAATATTTGACCATCGTAATTGGAAACACTAAACGATATATGTTCGATAATTTAAGACGTTATGTTTAGGTAACCTCTGAAAAACGTACCATCTACTGCAATTTTACATGAAAGGACCTCTGAACAATTTGGAGCCAAAAATTTAAAATTGCAGTAGAAATGGGGTTTTGTCTGAGTTCCTGTTGTCCCCGCCCTCTTTTTCAAAAAAAACGGTGGGCAGTTATCGTTGGATATGTCTCTTGAAGTCAAAACTTCGCAAGGATTTCGGAAATAACCTGATTAAAATGATATTGAAGTTCGTTGTCCGTCAATGTGTCAATATCTGATTTTGCGTATATACAGAGAGGAACAAGGACGTTTTTTTTCATATAAAGATAGAGATAGCAACGGAAACCGCCGCTTTTCCCCTTACTTATGTCGTTGCTTCGTATTCGTATTTTATATATCGATCGGCCAATGGAAATTGAACGATTTATATCAAAAAAATCCATTTCTTTTAAAAAATCTTCTTTTACGTGAAAATATTTTTTTTTCAGTTTTTTTAATTGTCTCTTAAAATGTTCTGTAAAAAATATTTTCACAATTTTTTTTATCAATGGCTTCCTATATATCTTTCAGTTGCTCTTTGACCGAGAGCAAGTTTTCCGTATCTATTCGATCGAGAAGTTTGTCAAGAATTTGGATGGATTGATCTATGGAATTTTTTTTTGTAAGAAAATAATATTTAATGAGAAAAGTAATGGTGGAGGTTCGATTGCCTAGCCCTTCGTCTTCTTGTATAATATCGAGTTCTTTTGGAATTTTATCGCTTACCTTGAGAATTATAGAGGGCATAGCGTAGGGTGAAAATATCATAAATCATAAAAATTATATAAAAATTATATAAAAAAGTCAATATGGAAATTCTAATATATAATTTGACAAAAATTATTATTATGATATATTGAATTCTCCTGAGCTCATTTATTTTGTATTTTACTCCCAAAGATGAATTCTCTCCGACTCATTCCAGGCGGTGGCGAAGCTCTTCCTACTGATGAAAAAATCCGCGATAATATTCTCACTCGAGTTGCTCAATATGGGGATACTCTCTATAGAAGAGTAGTTCATGCATATGGTTTACAAGCCACATCAGATAATGCCAGGCAACTTCTGTTTTTGCATTTATATCTCGGTTGTTCACCAATAATATCAGTAACTGGTTCAAATACCTCTCTTACATATGGGCTCATCGATAGCCTTGGTACTCAATGCCCACCATTAAGTGAAGCTATCAGTGGGGCTGCAAATCCAATATTAAGGTCAATGGAAAGACAAATCGGTTCAAGGAATTTATATGCCTTACAGAACATGCCCGAGCATCAAATTGTCAGCGAGGGCGCATCATTTCGTGATCCATTTTTTACATCATTATTTCACAAAAATTCCGACCTTTTTTTACGTGAAAATGTGGCCTATTGTCGCGCGGTTTATTTATTGGCTCTCAGACGGGAAAATAATCAAAAAAAGGTTTTATATTCCTTTCAACAAAATTTTCTCAGCGCTTTGTATTCTATGCTTGTAGAAGTTTTTGGCGCCGATGATCCATTGTTAAAAAAAATTTATATTGCAATGGATCGTAGTAAGCGATCTGAAATAGAAAAAATTTCTGAGCGTTTAAATAATGATGAATCCGACTGTGATAGCGCTGCTATTGATAAAATAAGTAGAATGACGACAAAACGGGTAAAGGAATTGGAGGGACTGGAAGGATTGGATCTGGATCGCGCTCGGGCGCAACGACGTCACGGCGAAGAAGATGAGGGGTTGATAGATTTAGCAAACAGTTTAACCATTGAGGGCAATTCATCTGAACATCAATTATACCGATGCTTATGTACGGTTACTGTTCCATTTGCTTCCCTTATGACTGAAGTTATTCGTCCAAAATCTCTGAATGATTTTTTGTCACAAGAAAAAAAAATATAAATGACCAAGAAAATGTCCTTTTTTCTGAAATCACTTGAGTTAAAAAAATAATTTCATACTTCTTTTACTAAAAAAATATGAGTACAATTCAACCAGGAGAGTCTCAACCCTCCTCAGAAGAAGGAATGTCAACACCAACATTGAGTAGAAATGTTGGAGCAATAAAAGCAGTATTGGAAACTTGCGGTCGAGATACTTTTAGATTGAGTCATGATTGAAAAATGCAAAGCATGATTTTTTACTCATAGCGTGGTGGAAAAATTTGAAAGCATGAACACTCTGTGATATATTCATTCACGATATTTTATCGAGAAATATTCTAGGCAATGTTCACATAAAATTTTTACAATACGTATTTGCAATATATTTTTTAATGAGTTTATTTCGTTAAAAATCCTATGAATTTTCAAGATATTTTGGAAGAAAAAATGAGCGATGATCCGCTTCACGCCATGCGCCATTCCTGTTCTCATGTGTTGGCGCAGGCGGTTTTGCAGATGTTTCCTGAAGCAAAGCTTGGCATCGGCCCTGCTATTGAAAACGGTTTTTATTACGATTTTGAACTACCGCGGACACTTATTCCCGAAGATTTGCCGCTTATTGAAAAACACATGCGAAAAATCGCACAAGAAAAACAGCTTTTTAAGCGTTATTCGAAGCCGACCAGCGCGTCGATTCTTTTTTTAAAAAAAATAGATCAAAAGTATAAAGTTGAGCTGGCGAAAGACTTGAAGAAAGATGGCGAAAAAGAGCTTTCATTTTATGAAAATGTAATGCCGGACGGAACGCCGCGATTTGTGGATATGTGCCGCGGTCCGCACGTGGAGCATACTGGCAAAGTTGGCGAATTCAAACTCACTCACGCGGCGGGCGCGTACTGGCGAGGGAGCGAAAAAAATCCCATGCTGCAACGAATTTACGGCGTTTGTTTTCCGACAAAAAAAGAACTCGATACGCATCTTGCGCAATTGGAAGAAGCGAAAAAACGCGATCATAGAAAGCTTGGTAAAGAACTTGAGCTTTTTACTTTCAGCGATAATGTCGGCCCAGGGCTTCCTTTATGGCTTCCCAAGGGAGGTATTCTTATCGAAGAATTAGAAAAGCTCACGAAAGAAGAGGAATTTAAGGCGGGTTACAGCCAAGTTCGAACGCCGCATCTCACCAAAGGAAAGCTGTATGAGCTTTCCGGTCATTTGAAACATTATAAGGACAGCATGTATCCTGCCATGAAAGTCGATGACGAAGAATATTACGTGAAGCCGATGAATTGCCCCCACCATCACATGTGCTACAGCGCGACTCCGAAAAGCTATCGCGATTTACCGCTTAGGTACGCGGAATATGGAACATGTTATCGTTATGAAGATTCCGGCGCGCTCTTTGGTCTTATGCGAGTACGAAGTCTGCAAATGAACGACGCGCATATTTACTGCTCTGAAGATCAATTTGAAAACGAATTTATCGGTGTTATCAATTTATACCTTCGCTATTTTAAACTTTTTGGAATTGAAAAATACGTTATGCGTTTTTCCTTGCACGATCCCGCGGAGCTTGGCAATAAATATGTCGATGAGCCGAAACTCTGGATAAAAACGGAAAATCTCGTGAGGAAAGCCATAAAAAAAGCCCAAGTCCCGGTTGTGGAAGTGGCGAATGAAGCCGCGTTCTACGGTCCGAAAATCGATGTGCAGATTTGGAGCGCCATTGGACGTGAATTCACGCTCGCCACGAATCAAGTGGATTTCGCTGTTCCAAAGCGGATGGGACTTTATTTCATTGATGAAAAAGGCAAAGAGCAAACTCCTCTCGTTATTCATCGCGCGCCGCTTGGAACTCATGAGCGTTTTATCGGATTTTTGATTGAACATTTCGGCGGCGCTTTTCCGCTTTGGCTCGCGCCGGTTCAGATTCAGATCATTCCTGTTTCCGACAAACATTTGTCTTTCGCGCGAAAACTTCGAGATGATTTTTTCAGAGAGCGTTTCCGTGTCGAAATTGACGACACGAAAGAAGGAGTTGGCAAAAAAATCCGCAAAGCCGAACTCATGAAAATTCCTTACATGCTCGTCGTGGGCGACCAAGAAGCCCAAGAGAAAAAACTCACGGTCCGTTCCTATAAAACGAAAGAGCAAACGAAGCATACTCTTGAAGATTTTATTGAAAAAATTCGCGAAGAATATTCACTCAGAAAATCGTAAGAGCGATTTATTGTTTCATGGAACCTCTGAAAAATGTGATTTCGTCTTGAAAAGTTCGAGAAAAGTCGCAATTCCTTACATGACGCTATAAAAAATAGTTTTTTATTGCGAATTCGTATTGTTCCATAAATAATTTTTTAAAAAAAGAAAGAGAGTGTTGTTCATAAAAAAGAATAACAGCCTTCTTATAATCCACTTCATTGATACTTCTATATGAAAGAGGACAAGCATTGTGCGCGAGCAAAATCGCATTTCCAAGAATACGAGAAGTACGCTTATTACCATCTTCAAATGCCTGAATGTAAGAAAGTCCCGCGATTCCCGCGAGAGCTTTCAAAAAAGGATTCGAAAGTTTATTGATAAGATTACAAAGTTCTTCGAGTTCTTCACGGACCTGATAATAATTATCGTAAGGTTTGTATTTAGTTCCCACAATACCAACAGGACGTTTACGAATGCCCGCAGCAATGTGTAAATTTTTCACAATAAGACTATGCAGTTCTTCTATTTTTTTTAGCGTAAGTTTCTTAAAATATTTTGGATGAGACCAAGCATACTCTAACGCTGCTTTATGATTCAGGATCATGACGGCTTCTTCATGCGAATGATGCGGAGATTCATGCTGATTTTTGATAAGATATTCCGTATCAAGCAAAGAATAGGTATTCCCTTCAATGCGCGAAGACTTCCATGAAAATTCTATTGTTATCCTTTCAAATTCTTTTTGAATTTGTTTTGGAGAATAAAATCGCATATGGTTTTGAAAAGTCTGCGTGAGCTCTAAAAGATGTTGAAATTCTATCTCTGAAAAAACCTGAAACCATGATTTTTTTTTCGTAAAATCAATCCGTATTTTTTGAATTTTTCTCATATCAGTTTCATGTTGAAAATATTCCTGGGGATCAATATTTTTTATAAATGGCGGAATTTTTGGTTCATATCGCACGCCGCGACCCTGCCCGATTCTTTTGACACATTTCATTCGCAGGAGAACATTGAGATCGCGAATAAGCGTTACGCGCGAAATTTTTGCAAAATCAACGCGAAGAGCCTCAAGAAGCCTTTGATTTGTCGTTTTCTCTCCGTCTTGTATGAGCCTAAAAAGAGATTCTTGCCTTTTTGTAAGAGAAACTAATTGTTTCATATATTTATGTTTATTGTATCATTTTGATACAATTCTTGCAATATTTTGAAACAATTCTTTTTTTACTCTATGAAAGCGGCCTACAGTCATTATAAAAGAATAATACCTTTGAATTGGCAATGAACCTTCCGCGACGTCCTACGCCGCGGCTCTTTCATGTGAAGGGCCTGCCATTTTTTCTCTTACTTCTTTTGGAAGCAAAAATCCCGAAACTTGCAATTTATAGTCATCGTTTCTCTCTATTCCGTGCTGGATGGCTCTCATCATTATTTCTCCGTTGTCTTTTTCCATCCAATCGTCCATCTGTTCCGAGAAAGTATTAATAACTTGATCTACTTTAGCTTGTTCCTCTTGAGCATTCGAATCGGTTTTATCGACTTTTTTGTACATGAGAGCAAGGTAATCTTCAGACTTTATGTTCTTTAAATTTTTTGCCGTAAGTCCGTATGCTTGTATATATTGGGTACAAATTTCTTTGATAACTTCCTGTAATCTCTCTTGATGCTTTCCTACTTTTATCGTAGGATCAAAAACAGACCCCGAATCATAACCGTCTCGACTTAATCTCTGAAATGAATCAGTTCCTCGGAGTCCATCATAGACGCCGGCGGCAACGGAATCGAAGGTAACGAATGCTTTAACTGCTCTTTTGAGAAGTTGTATATTGTCGACGTTCATGTTAAACATTTTTCGTTCTTCTTCGGTCATCTCCCCAAGACTTTTGAGCATCTGGGTGCATCCGCCATATCCATTCATGATACCTGCTGATGAAATGTTCGCTCTTGTGGCGCCGGTTTTTTGTAATACGTGCTTTATTGTATTATCAGTCAATATCGGCACATACCAGTTCCAGTCATCGTGATCGATTTTTCCTCCTTCGATAACACCTTTTTCCGCGCGCATAATGGTTTTTTCGCTAGTCATCCCGTATTTTGTGAAAAATTCCTTGGCCCTGGCATTGAGTTTATAGTGACCAATTTTTGGATCACTAGTGTCTTGAGATTCTTGCCACCAGTTCGCGATGGCTTGAAATTTTTCAATGGTAAGCGGTCCCACGGGCTCTTTTTTTGTTGTTAAAAATTCAAGATAGTGCTGCCGCGGCAAATAATCTCCAGCAAGGACACCTATTCGATCAATACTGAGAAGTGTCGGAGCATCCTTGTTCCCTCCTCTTCTCGATGACACCCCTTCAATCAAATAAAACATACGGGTTTCCATATCAAGTTTTCCCTTTTCAATGGCAAAATTGATAACTCCTTCGTATTCCTGAGGATCCACCCATTCGCCTTCTTTATGTTTTTGTAAAAGCGACGCTATATGTCCGCTCAAGCCTCCTGAAGTATTCGGATCACCTTCGAGCTGATCCCATCGGTTAAAAAATTGTTTTACGTTCCCTGCATAGGCGGATTGATTTTGTCTGTGCCAATCATTGAATTGATTTCCTTCTCCCCAGAGATAATCGATCGCCGGTTTCAGATAATCAAATTCGAGGCTTTTTCCCTTCTTTTTAACTTCTTCGTTTGGAGGAATTTGCTTACTCTTTGGCAGCTGGCGATTTAAAGTGTGATGAAATTTTTCGTCGTCCCAGCGAATCTGTCCTCTCCCCTGAAGCACATTGAGGCAGGCTTTTATCATGTCTATATCGTTTGTTTTATGCAGTTCATCAAGAATCGTAGCCGTACCTTCATGCTTAAGCGCTTCCTCGAATTTGCCAACTTTTTCATGTTCCGCGTGGTGATGGACACGATTCATTTCTTCACGAAGTTTTTTGTAGGGGAATTCCTTTCCGACATGCGCGAAACGGCTTTGACTCTGCCTGTGCCATTCGCTTTTTACCCATTCATAAATGGCTTTAACGAGGCTGAAAATGTCGTCCGGAGCGAGCCAAGTCGTATGCATCATGGCTTCATTCCACCATTCCGCCATAGTTTGATGGTGATCATGCCCATGACCGTGATCATCATGTTTCTTTCCGTGTCCTTTACCGTGATCATCCCCGCCATGATCCCCATTATCTCCATGATCTTTTCCGTTTTTGTCTTCATGTCCGCCATCTCCATGACCGTTATCGCCGTCTCCATCATCTCCGCCGTCTTGAGGCTTGTCGCGGCCAGTATATTTTTTCACGTCATTGTCAGAAACCCAGTTTAAAAATTCTGCAAAACTCATTTTTATACGTTCACCTTTGCCTTTTCCCACATCGATTCGGCCCAATTTTAAAATAACAAAATCCCTTCCCACCTTCGACACGTCGTACACTCGCCCTTCTCCGGGTATTTCCAATTTTTCACCTTCCTTCACGTTAATCGGCTCGTTCGACACGTTATGATGCTTGTTATAATTGACTTGATATGTGTTCAGGTGTTGCTTTAAGCCCACAATGTCGGCGACTGATTTTCTCAGACTCATCTTCTGTGAAAATTGGAAAAATTCACCGAGCGTCAGAGTATTGCTTCTTTTAACAGGAAATTTATTCACGAGCACGGATTTGTCCAAAACCACTTTCGTATCGTCAAAATCGACCACTTTTACCTTTTCCGTACGTTTCTTTCGAGGGTCGCTCGGATCGGTAACGGTGTATTCAAGCGACATCTCGCGTTCCATTTGGATGCCGAACATGCCCCACCGCATCTGATCTTCGAGGACGTGAACTGAATCGATTGCCTGACTTCCATTGTTATTTTTTAAAAATGAATCCAAACGACCTAAACTAAATACCGCTCCATCCTTCATGGTTATGTCGCCGATGGAGTGGAAACTTTGGACAATCTCGCGCGGACCCATTGGAACCGCTTTTTTGAGCTCGGTTCTCACGCTCTCTATTTCCATTTCCTTGGATTTTCCTGTGTCCGGATCTGTATAGCGGATTTTCGTTCCGGGTTTCAGGCTTATTCCGAGCGTTTTTTCCGCGGTTTTAATGGCGGTTTTCTTTTCCATTTCCGTATTGATTCGTTCGAGAATCGGATTCACGAGTATGGCGGCTTCACGATAGAGCGTATCGAAACGTTTTTCCAAATCCCATTCCTGCTGTTTTAAGGCGAGCAATTGCCCGGATTCGGTAGAGTTAATTTTTTTCTCGCGTAAAAGCCTCTGAAGCCTCCACTTGCAGAGGTCCTTATTGGCCAGATTATAGCCAATGATGCTCCTCGACTCTTCCACGCTGACGGCGATGTTGCCCCGTGCCCGCGCTCCTTTGAGAATTGTCTTTATCGTTGTGAGATTTTTGTGGTCTTCGTTATTTAAGAGATTGAGTTTCCCTGTCAATTTTCTGAGTTGTACTTGTTCGCTTACCTTGGTTTCGGGAAGATCAGAAGTCATGCTGGTAACGGAAAGCACCTCGACAATACTTTCTCGTGTTTTTCTGCGGATTTTATCGATTTCGTCTTTCGGTTTCGGAACCGAAGGAGTGCTTGGCGCAGAAGATGGCGCGGAGGACGGACTTCCAGGCATCGATGGTGGCGCTCCGGGTGCTCCAGGACTTCCAGGCGTTCCTGGCGCTGGTGGCGAACTACCCGGCGCTGGTGGAGTTCCGGGCATTCCCGGTGAAGATGGAGGCGTTCCAAGCGGCGGTGGTCCAGGCGGCAGACCCGATGGAGCCGATGATGGCGCTCCTACGGCATAGATGAATGTTCCACTGATGAGTGGATTTTTTTGAAAATACGCTAGCCAATTGTGAAGAAGTTTTGGCATCATGACGCTTTGGTAAAAGGGCGTAAGCACCACGCGAGTTTGGCTTCGGGTTTAATTCGGCACATGCGCGATGAACTTTCACCAAAATATTTGAGCCGTGATCTAAGCAGAGATGTGATCCGTCCGAATTCATAAAAAATTGATGGAGTAAATGGATATGTTTCGTAACAGTAAACCGTATCCCATCTTTGATTTTTTGTCAAATTATTTTTTAATATCTTTATTTGTTTTTTCATTTTTATTTTATTTTTTTGTTTCGAGAATTTTATCTGATTTTTTTTATAATATATTAGGGTGCTGCTGCTGGTGCTGTTGTTCCTGCTGCTGGTGCTGTTGTTCCTGCTGCTGGTGCTGTTATTCCTGCTGCTGGTGCTGTTGTTCCTGCTGCTGGTGCTGTTGTTCCTGCTGCTGGTGCTGTTATTCCTGCTGCTGGTGCTGTTATTCCTGCTGCTGGTGCTGTTGTTCCTGCTGCTGGTGCTGTTGTTCCTGCTGCTGGTGCTGTTGTTCCTGCTGCTGGTACTGTTTTTTGTGCAGCAGCCATATTTATTACTTCTTCTGCAGTTGTACCTAAAGCTGTGGCAAATTTTTGAGCATTTTGACTCATTAATATTCCAAGTTCTGCAACATTGTTTATTCTAACTATATTAGTTTTTAGAGCTTGATCATTGATTAAATATGCCAATGCTTTTTTTGCCCTTGCTAAATCAGAAGATTCGACTTTTATATTGAGTTGTTGCTTTAATCCTAGCTGTACCGATGACCTGTTGTTACTATCTACGTCTCGATCAATATCTGCCCAAGCTACGCCTGAGCTCCCCATGCCAGGCAGACCGAGTTCTTGGCCCTTTTTATAGGCTTCTTGCCTTCGTTCTGAGGCTAATCCTGGACCCATCGCTGGCAAAATCGTTCCAAGTTGACCAAGGGATACCTCTACCTTTTTTTCTTCTCCTCCATCATGAGCACCATGCATTTGAGTAACGGGGATGCGAATCCAGTAAAGCGGCGTTGTGGCCAGCCAGGAGCCAAAGGCTTTCGTTGTGTCGCGGAGCTTATCGGTTACGACACTTGCCGTGGTTTTGCTCGCGGCCCCAAAGACACCCATCCAGATAACCACAAGACCCGCGATGGTCGCGAGAAATTGGCCCATCATGCTGTAAGTTGGAAAAATTTGTGAAAAAAATGAGGTTCCTGAATTAAGGTATTCATTTTTTAAAATCACCGTCGTATTCCCCACCATCGATTCCAGAATCACGTAACCAATGCTTAAAGAACCTACCATGAGAATCGGGGCAATGGCATGCTGAATGAACAGTTTTTTAAAATCGAATTCCTCGGCGCCCTGCGCGAGCTGCGGAATCACCAAGAAAAGCACCAAAAGCGGTGAGACGGCTATCAGAACCCACAGTATCACCACGCGGAATACGAGAACAATAAAAAACGCGAGTATGGACACGACGTACAGAGCGATAATGAGGACATTGCTCAAAAGTTCGAGAAATAGGCGAAAGTATGGATCAGAAATATCTGTATCTTCGGAGTGTTTCTTCAATTCTGTTGAAACATATTTGAGATCGCCCAATCGCGCTATCTGCGCCGCGAGAACAAAAGCAAGATTTTTATGCGAATAATCACTAAGAAAACTTGTTTTAAAATTGCTATCAAGTTGTCCATTAGTTGCACATATTCCTTCTAATCCCCACTCTTTGATCTGTCTTTTATCGCTTATCGGCTGACCTTGGTAGGTGCAAAGACTGTTTGCGATTTCAGTTTCTAGTTGATTCATTGGTTCAGAAAGACTGATAGGGAGAGCTACCAATGATGTCGTGAGTACATTGGTCACATCAAGTACGACTTTCGCGGCGAGGAAAGAAAAATTGACTGCCACAAGTCCGATAACGATTCTCGGAAGCATGCTTTTTAATACAAATTCTCCTTCCGTTTTACCAAGCACGTTATACAGCGCCACAAAAAGCAGAAGAACAACGAATACAACATTGACTATATTTCGTATTTGCACCCAAATTTTGAGGAGTTGATCCTCCATTGTGCCAACTTTTTGTTTACACGTTATGTTTTCAGTGGTTCCTGATTCAGGCTTGTCATACTCGCAAATATCAGCATCGAAAATAACGCTGCTGTCGAGAAGTTCTCCGCTTAATATCAGTATCGGCCAAAGAAGAAGATTTATCACCTCCATTCCGATAGAAAGTTTTGATGAAGCTTCGGCGACAAATTTATTTCGCTCCGATTTATAATCAGCATAGACAGGCATTGGCATCTGGATCATAAAAAACGCTGTTAAAATTATTCCGCAGACGATTCTGTTTCGATATTTTTTCCGATTTTTACTTCTTTTTTGTATCATTTTTTTATGTAAACATGTCCCAAAATGCCACGGCGCCTCCAGTCGCGATAGTGGCTTTCGCTATAGGATGGAGACGCGACCACCATCCTTTTTTTCGCGTTTTTTTCTGTCGCTGGCTGTTTTGGTTTTGTTTCTGATCGGGAGGTTGAGAAGGAGAGGCGTTTTTTTGGTTATGTTGCTGGTCTTGATACGGTGATTTTTTGTTTTGTTCACGCGAATTTGCCGCTTCATGAGCTGTCATGTTTATTGGACGAGGTATTTGCGGCATTCCTTGATTATTGGCGGTTTTCTGGTTGCGAGGTGTTTCCTGATTCCGAAGCATTGCCTGATTTCGAGACATTCCATGACTCTGAGGCGTTTCTTCTCTTTGAGACGCCGTTCTATCATGTCGTGTCATATTCATGCCAGGACCCATTCCGTTCATTGGATCCGAAGGCGATTTTTCTTTTTGAGCGTTTCTGCTTTGAGCGAAGTTGGCGGTGTTATTTGAATCCTCTCCCTTCAATGACGGTGAAACATTTTTTTCCGAAGGTTGTGTTTTTGATATTTGCGAACCTGCTGACTGAGACATGTTCGAGCCTGTTGTCGCGGACATATTTGCAGATGCTCCTTGTAATATAGGAGAACTTATTGTTTTAGGCATGTTTGCAGACTCCTCATGAGACATAGAAGTATCAGTTACGCTTGAAAATGCTTCCTGAGTCATGCCTGAAACAGATGACGTATTGATCGGCTCCTCTGCTCTATTTCCTTGTTGTAATGATTTTTGTTCCATAGTTTTATTTCAGTGACGGACTTATTCTCCTCGAACTTCATGAATAAAATCTTTCAGTTGCTGGCTACTCGTGATCGGATAATCATCAAGGTGGAAAATAGTAACTTTTAAATACAGTTCAACAAGCTTATTTACCGCGTCTTTGTAGTCCAGTCCATCGAGACCCGCGACTTCATCTTTTGGAAAAATAGCTTGAAATTTTTGAAAGGCCGGATCCGTTTTTTTTAAATTCATAACTCGCTCAATTTCTGTTTCAGGGTTGGATTTCAGAACCATTCTTTTATTGCCGTCTTCGTCAGTCACTTCCTTCATAATGCTCGTATCAACGAACCCTTTTATGGCATCAAAATGATTTTCAAGGTAGGTTCCGACTCCCGCATACAACTCGTACTGGCTGAAAAAATCTCTTAATTGATCTTCATGTATGGCTTCTTTCAAAGCTCCCCACCGCGGAGTTGCTAAAAATTTAGAAATGGCTCCCTGGCCCATAATGCCCTCTTTATCCGTTCCATATTCAATACAGGCAGCCATTATTCCCGCGTGAAAAAGCAGTGACGGATTCGATAAAAAAGTTCCAAAATCCCCCACCCAGCTAAAATTCCAGCCATTCCGCGTGTAAATGAGGTGGCGATTTACCACGGCGTTGAGCAACAGTCCGACCCCGCTATAGAGCGTGCCAAGCACCAGCGCGCCTCCTTTTGTCGGATTAACGGTGAATCGATCGAGAAGTCTGCCTCCCTCTTCGGTGCTTCGAATTTGTTGTATTTGCTCTTGTACTTTTTTATTTGCTTGTTCGACTTCCTTTGTAACCGTTCCATTGTAGAGGTCTTTATACGCGTCGCTTGTTTGGTCCAGTCCTTCCGATTTTCCTATGTCTCTCGCCTCACGCACGGAAAGAAAATTTCTGGTGACCATTTCGCGAATCATCTGAGGCGCATGGTCGGGATATTGAGCAAGAATCGTGCTCACGAGTTCATGCTTTTGAGTTCGATCCATCCGATTCACAAAACTTACCAAAATCGCTTCTTGAGCGATATTTTCTTGCAATTTTTTATTTTTAGCACTTTTATCATCTCTTGTTTTATTAATTTCAACTTTTTTACCAATCTCATCACCGACATCAAACACCTGCCGAATGAGATCTGCAAGCGCTTTATGGTCTATTTCTTCACCTTCCCTGAGTGTCGCATATTTTTGGAGAAAAGCCGCGTTTCCATCAACTCTACCTCCTTCCGCTGTTTTTTCTTCCGTCATATCGTGCAGTTGGCCATATATTTGCGGAATGACGGCATCCATTTGCTTCATTTCTTTGAGGTTCAGAGATGGTTTTATCATTTTTTCTTCAACAGCCGCGGCCTCGATTTGAGGTCTTGAAAGACTCGCGTAATATTCAAATGTATTTCTTAAAGTCTCAGTGATGATATTTAAGTTAAAATCTATATTCGAGGTACATGCCTTACTGTTTTCGTCTCGATTTTTTAATGTAAAATTGCTTTCCGCGAGACCATGCCTTTCAAGCGTGTCATCGAAAAGTTTGTTTATGAGGTATTTGTTTTCTTCATACACTCGTATTTTGAATCGCGCGTAAAGATCTTCCGCGGAATCCCGTCCGGCGTCTTCATATTCGCCACCGCTTGAAAAAAATCCATCCATCATTTCTTCCATCGCGTCAAGCGCGTTCTCACGCTTTTCTTCTATTTTTTCCATCCAAGCTTCTTTTGCTTTTTGCATTTTTTCTACATCTTCTCTGATTTCAACCAAGCCTTGGCGCGCGCTCTGCTCTTCTCCATGGAGTTCGTCTAAATTTTCGCCCGCACTCGGCGCTGTGTCATGGCGAGGCGAGATTAAATCTCCGTTATGTTCTACTGATTGGGTCATGCTAATAAGTTCATGTTGATAGGTTCATGCCGATGAGGTCAAATCTCTTTTTATGTTGGAATTTTCAGGATTAGGTATTACGTGATCAATCATTGAAAGTCGAAGTTTAAAGTTTAAGAACGCGCGTGAATAAATCAGTAAAGCTTTCTTCCTTGCCTTCCCATTCAGGTATTTGTCGCGAAAGGCAGGTTCTTATCGGCACAGGATTCTCTCCGTCAAGCTGAATAACTACTTCTTTAAACATTTTTTCGTTGGTGCGAAAATTCAGCGTTTTTACAAATGGCGGATGGTAGTGGATCCAAAATGTTTTTATCAGGCTGTAGGGATAACATTTTGTTCCGACTTTAATGCCGATTTCCGAAATAATAATCTTGAGCTGCCGGGGCTGGTGGGTATGTGAAAGATAGTAAACGCCTGCTAAAAGTAAAAAAGCCACGGCCATTGACCATGAATTCGTCCAAATGCCCCAAAGAACGAGCATAATGGTGATTACTCCTCCCGCCATAAACCATGTGGCGCTTCGTTCATGTTTTATATATTCCGGTGCTTCCCAAACGATAACAGCCTGATCAAAGGCGCCATTGTCTGCTACTTCCTTGGTTTTTTCGTCATTTCGGCCCAATTTTTCCCGAATTTTTTGTAACATTTTTGTTTTGTATTGCGCCTTTTTATTTTCATATTATTTTATCATAAAATCCCTTCTGATACAACTACTTTTATAATTTGCTTACCGCTTTACTTTATTTATTTAGGAAACCCTGATAAATATGCTTACTACTGCAAATTGCAAAATTCGGCTGCAAAATTTTCAAAGCTCCTCAACGTATCTTATCTGATACGCCTCCTTCACCCCATTCTTCCTTCGCTTCGCTCAGTCCAGAACGGGGACCCCGAAATTCGTCGCTTTTTACATTTTTCGCTCAACATGGTAAAATTTCATTACGAAGTTACGTTTTTCAGAGGTTCCTATGATAATTTTCGAGTTAGAATTTAGAAGCCTTAAGAAAAACATCTTTTCTACTGTAATTGCAAATTTTGGCTGCAAATTCTTCACTGCTCCAGATTTCGTGACGAATCCTTATTCATGGATACGTTCTTAATCCGCGTTGAAGCAGAAACTCACGACCATTTTTTTATGAAAAAAAAACGAATTGTTATTAAAATTGGCACGAACTTGATTACAACAGAAGACTGCAGTCTTGATACAAAATTTTTAAGCAATCTTGTTGAACAGATTGCTACTCTCGTTAAAAAAGGCTTCAGCATCACCATCGTTACTTCAGGAGCAGTGGCCTGCGGCAGAAAAATTATTCCTCTTAAAAAAGAAACGAAATTCATTCCATACCGACAAGTGCTCGCTTCCGTGGGCCAAAGCGTCCTCATGCACCATTACCTCTCTCTTTTTGGAAAATACGGCATTACCGTTGCCCAAGTGCTTTTGACGAATTTTGATTTTCAGCAGCGGGAAACATTTCTCAATACGAAAAATATTCTCCACCGTCTTCTTTCTCTCTGCGTCATTCCAATAGTCAATGAAAATGATGTTACTTCTTATGAAGGCATTGAACTCGGCGATAATGATAATCTCGCAAGCCGTCTCGCGAGCATGATTGATGCCGACACGCTCATTATTTTAAGCGACGTGGATGGTTTTTTTACCGATAATCCTAAAAAAAATCCGCTCGCGAAGCTCATTCCGCGTGTTGAAAAAATTACGCAAGAAATCGAAAAAATGGCGCAAACCGTCTCGTCAAAAACGAGCCGCGGCGGCATGCTCAGCAAACTCAAAAGCGCTGAATATGCCGTAACCGCGGGCATTGATAGCTATATTGTTCCTGGGAAAAAAAAGGATGTACTCATAGAAATTCTCGAAAAAGAACGGCATGTCGGCACTTTTTTCCCTGCTCAAACGAGTCGCAAAGATAGCCGAAAAAAGTGGATGCAGGCGCAAATCGTGAAGAATGCTTTTTTGGAAATCGATGAAGGCGCGATTCACGCGCTCTGTCATCGAGGCGCGAGTTTGCTTCCCTCCGGCATCAGGAAGGTCGCGGGTAAGTTCAAACGTGGCGACGTCATCGAAATTCGCGCTATTGATGGCGATCTTATAGGATTCGGACTCGTGAATTATGACTCAAAAAACGTCTCCAAAATTCAAGGCAAACGCACTGAAGAAATAGAGCAGCTCCTTGGCACTTTTTTTGATCCCGAAGTTATTCATCGAGATAACCTCTTGATAGTAAAAAATTAACGCGCATTTTTGTAACTGCCCACCGTTTTTTTTGAACAAAAGGGCGGGGACTCCATTTTCGCTACGCTTCGCTATGCGCTCAAATGGGAGTCCCCGCCCTCTTTTATCTGAATAAAAAGCAACAGCGGTGGGCAGGTACGCATTTTTTGCTTGATTTACTGCTTATTATGGTGTAATATTTTGGTGTATATTTATTACCCCATATGATTACCTTTTTTGAAAAGAAATCTCGAAAAAAAGTAAATTTCATGATTCATCAAGATATTCTCCATCAGCTGAGAATAACGATTCCTAATAGAGAAAGAAGTAATTTTGTAAATCATGCTCTTGATGAGGCATTGACGGATTTTAGCAGACAAAAGGCGTCCGAGATGATGGACACGTTTCGAAAAGAAGTTGGCTTAAAATTATCCGAAAAAAAAATTCGTAAAGCGCGAGAATATGGTCGCAAATAAGCCTTTGCTTGTGGTTGACGCGTCGGTTATTTTAAAATGGTTTCTTCATGAGACCACTCCTGGTCAAAACGAAGCCCTTCTTTTACGTCAGGATTTTCTTTTAAAAAAAATTTTTCTTGCTTACCCTCACTATGCTCTTGCAGAAGTATTCAATATTATGTCTCTCCATTTTCCTCACAACAAGGCTCTATCAGCTTTTTCGCAATTGTTTAACTTCCGCATTCATGACTATCCAATTACACTCGAACTCGCTTCGCTTGCTCTTGAAATAACTTCGCAATTCACAAAAGTTTCTTTTTATGACGCAGGTTACCATGCCCTAGCTCTTCAAAATGGTGGAACTTTTATTACCGCCGATAAAGCTTATTATGTAAAAACTCGCAAAAAGGGCCACATTCTTCTCCTTGATCAATATGAAAAGTTCAAAGCATAGCATTATAAACATTCCTACGGTTAGAGAGCCTTAAGAAAAACATCTTTTCTCCTGTACTTTATTATCTCGTGACAGGAATCAATCCCATAAAACGCGCTCTTTTTATGGCGCGGCTCAATTTTTTTTGATGATTCAAACAAGTTCCCGTATAATATTTCGGAACAATTTTTGTGTAATAGGAAGTGAATTGTACAAGAACGGGAAGATTTTTGTAATCAATGTAAGTATTTTTTTTCTGACAGAATTGGCATTTTTTTTTCATGATCGTGCATTATTTAATAAAATGGTCGAGAATATTTTTTTTAAAGCGAAATATCCGGATTATCAATGATACTTTTTAGCTTTTTGTCGATGGAATCAAGATCAGGAGTTACGTTTTTTTTCTTCGTTTCTTTTTTCTCAGGTTTCAGCACTTCATTAGTTACTCCATTTGCTGTTTCATTTTCGACTGATGCATTTTCATCCGCTCCATTTTCACTTGAAACATTTTTATCTGATGCTTTTTCAATTGATGTTATTTCAGCTTCGGAGGCTCTCTCAAGTCCGTCAGCCACTTCTTCTTTTTCAGCGATTTTTACCACTTTGTTCGTGGAAAATACATCATTTGGAGAAAGCACATCGGCATGCAAGGAAGACGCCTCGGTTTTTAGCTCTGGCTTTAACACTTGTTCCATTATTGTTTCACTTCTACGCATAACTGTTTCACTTCTACGCATAACTGTTTCGTCTCTGTTCATTTCATTCATGAGTCGAGGTTTTGCTTCCAAAATAGGTTCCGATTTTTTTTCTTGCTCTTTCAGTTTTTTTCTTCCAATTCTCCGTACAGGCAAGGTAAATTCATACTTCATCGGCACATACGATTGAGGCGTTTTCACGAGAAGAAATCTGAGAATATTTCTTTCAAGCTGCAAAGTGTGTTCGATTTCCGCGAGTTTTTCAGGAGCAAGCGTAAAATTCAGGATAGAAAAGAAACCTTTGGTATTCTTTTTGATTCGATAAGCGAGTATTTGAATACCCCAAAAGTCCTCATGAAAAATTTCGCCATCGGATCCTTCGATGAGCTTTTTCACCTTGGTTATTTCTTCGGTCACGGCTTCATCTCCTATGTTAGGCGCGATGAGAAGCATGACCTCGTACTTTTGTACGTCAGTCGTTTTTTCCATATTCTTTCTATGGTTATGTGATAAATATGAGCCCTTCATGTTCGAGTCTTTAAGGACATGCTTTAGTTTTTTAAAGCGCATCGTAAGGCTTTTACAACGCGTCCCCAGGCAGTGTTCACATACAATTTTTACAGATGGAAGAGATGTATTTTGTTCAGTTCAAGGAACGACGACGAGAGTGTACCCAAAGGTACATCGAGAAGGAGTGACGCAAAAATGGACAAAATACATCTCTTCCCTTTGGGTTGGACGGAAAGATGTCCGTCTTCTTTGTTGCTCGTCGCTTATGGAGCGCTGCTCCACCGCGCTCCTCGCGCCTTGAATCCAGACATCTTTCCGTCCAACCATTGCAAAAATTTTATGTGAACACTGCCTAGCTTTGGAATGAAGAGCAGAAAGAAATTAAAGTATCATTACCTTATCAGAAATAAGAGGATTTGCAAGCTCTTATAGAATGCCATTTAGAAAGTCATTTTTGGCGCGAAAAATGTATTTTTAGACACAGTCAAAATGTAATTTTGTTCATTTTACCCCTATATTTATCCATTTCTCCACTCAATATTATCGCATAATGAAATTTTTCCCATTTTTTCTATTTTTTAAAATACAATAATATTATCTTTTGTCTATAGCAACTCATTGAATAAGGGCATGAAAAATGTTTAGAATAGGTGATGTGAAGTTTTTTCTTAGATTACGATAGATTTTCTCGATACGATAGATTTTTTAGTTTTTAACCTAAAGATCTATAGGTACACAATTTACCACAAGAGAGAGAAACCGGGTACGAAATATGCGACGCGTTTTTTTGGCACTTATAAAAGTATTTCGTACTCACTTTCTATCAATTCCTGTTTCTGTCGTAGGAAAGTACCGTTCCTTGCGAAGAAGGGCGGTCGCTGTATCTCTTCGGCAAAAAAGAGCGAAAAGAATAGCCATGGAAGGACCTGCTCTTATTGAAGGGATAGAAGCTTCCGATACTACGATTGAAAAAATAGCTCAGTCGACCCAGAAGACACCTTTCATAAAGCTCTATTTGGAGCGATATTGTCCTACTTTTTATCGCGGATTTTTTTTAATCTCCGCGTTTTTTGCCACATTCTACAAATCGTGGAAAACCACGATGAAAGAACAAAAAAAACGACGTTATTTTCTCTCTTTTTTCCCTGAATCTTCATTGACCATGTTGCCATC
Organism: Candidatus Peregrinibacteria bacterium; assembly: GCA_016188705.1. GTDB lineage: Bacteria > Patescibacteriota > Gracilibacteria > UBA1369 > JACRIC01 > JACPHH01. Next base: position 53,017 of record JACPHH010000023.1, read on the forward strand.
ACGTTTCATGTTCAAACGGATGATTCTTGTTGTACTTTTCTTTTTTGTTTTCGGGTCATTTCAATTCGGTGAAGCTTATTATGAAGCAGGCTCTATTGCTGACTACTCATTCTCTCTTGAAGAAGCAGGACTTGTCATGGACGGAGAAGGGTATCTTACAAAAATGGTTCCTCCTGAAACAAGTGAAGAAAACTGGATTGGTCTTGAAGGCACGCATGTGGTTCAACCAGGAGAAACCCTTTCGGAAATTGCCAGCGCTTATGGACTCAAATCCTCGACTCTTATTTGGGAAAATAATCTGGAAGATTCCAATCTTTTAACCATTGGTCAAAAACTGTCTATTCTTCCTCAAGACGGCGTTACATATAATGTAAAAAAGGGCGATACTCTTGAAAAAGTGGGTGGAAAATTCAAGATTGACGGCAAACTTATTGCAGAAGCTAATAATCTCTCTCAAACAGGTCTTCTAAATGGCACTAAAATTTTTATTCCAGGTGGAAAACAAATCTATGAAGAAAGTCGCGCAATCGCCTTTTCGCGCGACAGTTCGTCTGGACGTTCGAATGGTAAATCCGGTGAGGCCAAAAATACAGGCGGTGGCAAATCTTCATCAAATGTCGGCACCATAGCAAAAGTCAATATTACGCCAAAGGTCAATAAAAAACTCATTTTCCCCACGACAGGCAAATTTACTCAAGGTTACCATGCCTCGCATCTTGCCCTTGATATCAGTGACACGAGCCGCCCCCCCATTTGGGCGGCGGCTGACGGCACGGTTATAAAGGCCGCCACTGGCTGGAATGGCGGCTACGGAAATCATGTTATTATTGATCATGGCAATGGATTACAAACTTTGTATGCTCATATGGAGCGTTTTTATGTCAATGTCGGCGATGTCGTGACTCAAGGGCAAATCATTGGCAAACAAGGCAATACTGGCCGCGTTTATGGCGTTACAGGCATTCATCTGCATTTTGAAGTAAGAGATAATGGAGTGAAGAGAAATCCTGCTAATTATTATTAGGGAGCCTCTGAAAAACGTCCTTACTACTGCGATTTGTAAAATTGGCTGCAAATTTTTCACCGCTTATTAGAAGCTCTTCACATATTATTTCTACGAAGCCAAAAAAAAGTATTCGCAAGTATTTATGATGTTTTGTATATGAAACGATTTTTTTTAAAAATTTTTACACTTCCGCGCTTTTTGCTTCTCCTTATTATTAGCGCCTATCAAAAAACGCTTTCTCCTGATCATGGGCCGCTTCGGCATGTTTTTCCTTTTGGTTGGTGCAAATTTAATCCTACCTGTTCGCAGTACGCCTCTCAATCAATCCAAAAATACGGTGTCGTCAAAGGAATCGTAAAATCAATCTGGAGGATTCTTCGATGCAATCCGTGGAGCCAAGGCGGGCAAGATATTCCATGATATTCAAAACGTATTTGCCCACTGCCGTTGCTTTTTATTGAGATAGCAATGGGGAGGGGACTCCATTTTCACTACGCTACGCTTCGCTATGCGCTCAAATGGTAGTCCCCGCCCTATTGCTTCAAAAAAACGATTGGCAATTATTTCAAAACGCATCCCCCTGATTGACATTTGTCCGTGAAACCATACAATGGGTTCGCATGTTTATCTCCCTCTTTATTTTTCATGTCTATCGTTCCTATTCGGCGAGCGATTATCAGTGTGTCTCAAAAAAAAGGCATTGAGGCATTCGCACGGAAGTTATCTCAAAATGGAGTTCATATCCTTTCCACGGGCGGAACGGCAAAAATCCTCCGTGAAGCGGGTATTAAAGTTCAAGAAGTTTCGGACTATACAGGATTTCCTGAACTCATGGAGGGACGCATTAAAACGCTTCATCCTCTTATTCATGGAGGTATTTTGGCGAAACGCGAACCTCAAAACTTAGATGAAGCCCGAAAAAACGGCATTGAAATGATCGATTTGGTTGTCGTCAATCTTTACCCCTTTGAAGAAACGGTTAAACAGGGATGTTCTGAAGAAACAGCCATTGAACACATTGATATTGGCGGGCCGAGCATGCTTCGTTCCGCTGCGAAAAATTTTCCATACGTGACTGTCGTTACCGATTCAGAAGATTATGACCTTGTTTTAAGTGAAATTGAGCAACATGGCGGAACAACCCTTGAAACGCGCAAACATCTCGCCGCGAAAATATTTCGTAAAACAGCCCTCTACGATGAGGCAATTTCCGAGTATTTTCAAATGAATGGCGGAAAATCCGAACTTCTCGATCTTCATTATGAGAAAGTTTTAAGTCTTCGATATGGAGAAAATCCCCATCAGAAGGCGGCATTTTTCCGTGATCCGCATAATCACTACCCTAATGTAACCAATGCGAAAGTGCTCCAAGGAAAACAGCTTTCTTACAATAATATTCTCGATACCGATGCCGGCATAAAGGTGGTGCAGGACTTTGAACGACCGACCGCGGCGCTTATCAAACATACGAATCCCTGTGGAGTCGCTTCCGCTGAGCGCATTGAAGAGGCTTTTGAAAAAGCATACCTTTCCGACACCATTTCGGCATATGGTTGCGTCATTGTATTAAATCGGCCTTGTAGCGCGGAAATCGTCCGATTCATCCAAAAACATGAAATTTTTGTGGAAATTATTTCGGCAACGGATTTTGATGAAAAAGCTTTGAATCTTTTGGCGAAAAGAAAAAATCTCCGCGTGCTTTCCACGGGCGAGCTCAAAGCGAATCCTTCCGACCGCGACATCAAAAGTGTCGGCGGCGGCATTTTGGTGCAAAATATCGACCTTTCCTCTATTACAATCGCAGATGTCGTCGTCGTTACGCAACGAAAACCGACGGAGGCTGAAATGCGCGACATGCTTTTCGCGAGGACTGTGGTTAAACACGTGAAATCAAATGCCGTGGTTTTTGCGAAAAATGAGATAACAACTGGAATCGGAGCGGGTCAAATGTCACGAGTCGATAGTGTTTTTATTGCCGCTCACAAAGGTGGAAATCGAGTTGACGGTTCAGTTATGGCTTCCGACGCATTTTTTCCTTTTTCGGATGCCGTTGAAGAAGCCCATAAAGTCGGCATAACCGCGGTGATTCAGCCAGGAGGTTCAATTCGTGATCGAGAAATTATCGCCAAAGCCGATGAGCTTGGCATGACGATGGTTTTTACCGGAGTCCGAAGTTTCAAACATTAAGGAAGTGTTTACATAAAATTTTAGGCATAATGGAAAATTTTACGTGAACACTGACTAGAAACCTCTGCAAAATTTTGGCTCAATCTTCAGTCCCGCTACGATCTTGAAATTGAAACAATCGGTCTAAAAATCAATGACCGAGTCTGTTGATTAGCTGGCAACATTTGCAATGATGGAACTTCATGCTGCCCATTCCAACAACTTTTAAGAGCCCGTCCGCCTGTGGAAATCAATACGCCATCAAGTCCAGACAATAAAGTCTGGGGATTGCGATCAAAAGATAGTTTCGGCACTCCCAATTGATCATCTTGAACGATTTCAGCGGCCAGTATCATGGCGTATTGAATTGGATTTACCACAGGTGCGATTTCACCAATCTCGGTCTTGCCGTAATCCTTGACCAAATCAGACAAAACTCCATTCTCTCCATCGAGAGAATTTCTCAGTTCAACAAAAAAACCACTCCAGTCGGTAACGGTATCGGACAGATCGAATTGCTCATCTTGCTCCCTCAAATACTTCAAAACTTCGTCATCCAATACACAAGAAGCGTCTAACTTTGGATCGAATTCTGGATCACTTTTCCTGCAGTATTCTAAAAGTTGAGGCAAAAATTTCGTATAAAGGTATACCATCGAAACTTTTGGAGCCAAAAAAAAGCGCGGATCCCTCATTAGATTAATCAAATTAATATCTTCAGATGTCAACGCTGTGCCATTGGCAAGAGATTCCAATGTCTGAAGGCAATCTATTTTTCCTCCAGCCCGCGTTTGCAACCCTCCACATTCGCAGGCAGTTTGAACTTGATCTATGGTCTTTCGCGCGGCATCCGCCAGTTTCTGTGGCGAAGCACCTAACTTATATCCATATTGTGATAGGCTGGTTGCTTTGAGTAAGGCCTGCTGAGCTTCTCTTGGAGTCAGCCCCGGGAATGGAACAGAATTCATTTCTGCAATTTGTCTATTGAATGCAACGATCCTACCCGCGACATCATCTGTCCTTCTTGGAATCGGATTCACATCCATGACATCATCACCTCCTCCTCCTCCTTCTTTCTCATTGAGCCGAATAATTCGCTCTTCGTTGGTCATAAAATAAGTATTACAATGTTTAGGATTTCCAATCTTTGGAAATAAACTACCAGCATAAAATCATGATTGCAAACGTAAATTTCCCTCTCACAGCTTCTCATAACGCTCTACAATATTAACGTGATATGTTAATAGCAACACGACTTTAAACGATACGATGATTAAAAAATTCAAATATAAAGAAACTGAAAAATTATTTGAGGAACCTTAAGAAAAACCTACCATCTACTGCAATTTTACTATGTCGTCTGCAAAATGTTCATAGATTCCTTGAATATTTTTCCCATACCTCACCTGAATGTGTATTTTGAGCTTTTTTTATCGCCGTGTTTTTTTATAAGTCCTTTTTTCATAAGCTTCGCGAGGTATCGCTGCGCCGTACGCTTTGAGACCGTTAAAATATTTTCAACATCTTTGCTTTTCATATGATTCATTGTCTGTAAAAAATCGAGAATTTTTATTTCCTCACGAGAAAGAATTATTTTTTCAGTTGCTTTGCTCTTGTGAAGATAAAGAAAAGGTTGAATGGTATCCAGAACCAGTTCCATTTCAAAAAGAAAACCCTTTACAAAATATTCGAGCCAATGGTTGATATTCCCCTTTTTTCGTTCCTCATAATTTTTTCCAAGGTGAATGGCATCATAATAAGCGGGACGATTCGTATTATAGTAATTTTCCAGCGCGAACAATTTCCGAAAATCATAATGTTCCGTATAGAGAATCATGGTCGCGAGAAGTCGGGCAGTACGACCATTACCGTCGATAAAAGGGTGAATGGCCGCCATTTCGGCATGAGCGATGCCGGCAACAATAATAGGCGAAAGCCTCTCGCGTCTCGAATCACGAATCCATTCACACAGTGAAGAAACGAGTTTCGGAACTTTGGTATGATCGGGCGCCGTATAGCGGATTTTTTGAGATATCGGTGTTCGAGATACGACGTAAACTGATTCTCTACGATATTTTCCACTGCGATTTTTTGGCAGGATGTGAGCGCTGAGTAAACCGTGGATTTTTAAAATATCTTTTTCGTTGATATGAGATTTTTTTTCAGCAGAAAGCCAATCCAATGCTTTTTTATAATTTTTCACTTCGTAAATTTCTCTCTCTAACGCATGAATCGTTCTGCCTTCAAGCACTTTTTGTATTTCAAATTCTTTCAAAGTATTGCCTTCAATGGCGGTGGAATGATGTACCATGCTCAGCATTGCTTGTCTTTTTAAACGATATTCTTCTTTCGGATAAATAGGACAGGTGGCTATTTTTTCACGAATAACCTCAATACGAGTCAGCGCGTTGAGAATTTGTGGAGTTATCGTGAACCGTGGATGAAACATGAAAGAGTGTCGTTAAAAATGTCGCTTATTTGTCGTTTATATAATAGGCTTTCTTATAATTTGAGTCAAGGAAGCTCTGAAAAATACAATTTCGGAAACGAAAATGCAAAGATTCAAGCGAAAACGCTGAACGACGACGAATTTCTGGATCCCCGTTCGCTTTTTAATTGACAAAATTATAAAATTAGTTTATTAATAATGATGTTTTTAACTAAAGTGGAAATGACTCAACCTGACCTATTAGATTTAGTACAACAGAGAGGAGTGGAAGGTTTTCTTGAATTTGTAGAACAGAGTGAACATGCCCACCTTAGTGCCAAAATAGGAGGCACTGGCATGACAAATGTCATGGAGGAAAGAGCGGCTTCTCAAGTATTACAAGGTATCGATGATTTACGATCAAAATTTCATGGAAAATTGGTATTGATAGTATCGGCCGCAGGTAAAATTTATGGAAGCGAACAAAAAATTACTGATCGCCTTATTGCAGCGCTTAAAGCTTTTCACAATGGCGATAAAGATGAAGGAGAAAGGATTATTCAATCATTGAAAGAGGATCATCTGAAAATGATAGGTGAGGGTATTCAAAGCGACCGACAGGAGGCAGTAATCAACGTTGTTGAAAATCATTTTTTATCGATACAAAATGACCTCGCGGACATCTCTCAAAGGGTTCCCGCATATATTTTAGATAGAGTGGCTGGAATAGGAGAAGAATTAGCTTCAATTATTTTAGCCGCGATGTTGAACGGTATACATCTATCGACTCAAAATAATTCTGTTCAAGAATCTACTGATGAGACTTCTAAAAATTTTGCGTTTATAATTCGTGAATTTTCTCAAATGATACAAACGACAATTCAACAAAGTGATTCCACTCTTAATATTGTTCCTGGCTTCCCTGGATTTATTGATCCAAGCGGAACTATATCAGAAACAGGAAGGGGTTATTCCGATTTTACAACGATCATGGCAACACCAGAAAAAGGATTTGTTATTTTGTTAAAACAATCTGGTGCTGTTTTACAAATGAATCCAAAATTTTTGCCTGAAGGCTATGATATTCGTAAAATGACAATTATGCCTATCAGACAAGCAGTGCGGATGACAAACCTTATTGGAGATCAAATTCAAGTTATCCATCCGATGGCCTTGGCTGAAGCTCAAAAAAAGAAATTAACATTAATTGTTACTGATGAAAAAAATCCCTTTTCTGGTGGCGGCACTCTTATTTTACCTGATGATATATACGATGCCTATCAAGCTGATGGGAAAAATCTGGAGCCAATACCGATGATGGGTGTTGCGGAAAATGCTTATAGATTAACAATATTTTTTGATAGCCCCATAAGCGAAATGAGAAAATCGAGAGCTATTTCTGAATTAGAACAGCGATTAGCAAATTCTGGAGTAAAAGTAGCTTATAAGGATTTTACAACATGTGATGACGATGGAAAAGAAACTCTATCCCTTATAGTGGCTGGGATGGATTCAAAAAACGATAGTCTTTCCAAAAAAATAGGCGACATAATGAAAATAGAAAAAGGTGAACTTTCATATATTTTAGGTATTTCTGGCGTTGGTCGCGCGGGCAGTTTAATTGCGGACGAATCAAAAATATTGAATACATTGCAAGGTGCTCGTTGTTTTCACCGCAGTGTTTCAGAAAAATTAACTTCTTTAGGAATACTCGTTCCTCAAGATAATGAAAGCGAGAGAGAGCAAAAACTTGAAAGTGTCATGCGAATTATAAACAGTGAGCGATGATGCTTTTTTAGAAGAAGAGGGCGGAGACAACAGGAATTCACACAAAACCCCATTTCTACTGCAATTTTAAATTTTTGGCTTCAAATTGTTCAGAGCTCGTCAACGTATCTTATTTGATACGCCTTCCTCGTTCTTCACAATTTTCGCTCAAAAATTTAAAATTTCGTTACGAAAGCGAGTTTTGTGTGAGTTCCTGCTATTTGAGCGCATAGCGAAGCGTAGCGAAAATGGAGTCTCCGCCCTCTTTTATTTGAATAAAAAGCAAGGCAGTGGGCAAATACATATTTCGTTATTGACCTTGCCTTGATTTTAGGTATAAATTTATTTCAGGCATGAAAATGTGGGATAAGGAAAATTTCGGACTGCTAAAATTTTTTTTATGAGTTTTTTTCAATCAGTTTTTCTCGGCATTTTGCAGGGCATTACGGAATTTCTTCCGATCTCGTCTTCGGGGCATCTTATTTTGGTCGAACATTGGATGGGCCTCAAGGTTGATGAACTGAAAAGTTTTGATGTCGCTTTGCACATGGGAACGCTTTTGGCCATACTTCTCTATTTTTGGAAGGATTTTTATGGCATCCTTATGAGTCTTTTGGGTAAAAAAATTCGCAGCCTCGATATGCCGTTCGCGGAGTCGATTTCATTGTATCGTCGGCTTTTTATTTTTATTGTCATTGGCACGATTCCCGCGATTGTAGCAGGAGTGTTTTTTGGCGATACCATCGACGCTGTTTTTCGCAATAATACAAAGGCTGTGGCGCTGATGCTTTTTCTCGTTGCTCTTCTCTTTTTTCTTGCTGAACGCCACCCACGGGAAAAGAAAAAAACGAAAGTTGGCTTGAAAGAGGCCATTCTTACAGGCATCGCTCAATCATTCGCCCTTATTCCAGGTGTTTCCCGTTCTGGAGCCACGATTACGGCAGGGCTTTTTCAGGGATTGAATCGCGAAGAAGCCGCGCGTTTTTCTTTTCTTTTAGGCGCTCCCGCTATTTTTGGCGCAGGTGTCTGGACTCTTTCGTCTGGAGTCGTCAGTGACACAGATTTTTCTTTATTTTTTGGCGGTTTTATTTCCGCGGCTATTTCAGGCATTTTGGTGATTCACTTTCTCATGAATTTTCTTAAAAATCACGGCCTTTCCGTTTTTGCCTGGTATCGCATTGCGTTGAGCATTGTTGTTTTCATGTTGTAATTTTTGGGTCATACGCTTTTTCCTTTGAAAAAAAGTACATATCGCTGGGAGACGGAGGCTCGTCGCTCGGATACTCGGCTGGATCAAAAAGGACGAAAATTCGCTAAAAATGCTATCGGCTACGCATTTTTTAACGCTCATTTTCGCCTCTTTTTGAAAACCAGCCTGCGTAACTCGCTCCGAACCCCCGCCTGGATTAACATGGTTATAATTCTTGCTTGGCATAGCGATTATCAACATGATGCAGTCAGCTCATTCCGTCATGAAAAAAATTGAGCAGTACGCTCAAGCGCGTCAAATGAACCTTGAAAAGGTAAAATTGGCCTGTAAATGGGCCGTGCGTCTTCACGATGGACAAAAAAGAAAAAGTGGTGATCCTTTTGTGATTCATCCTCTGATGGTGGCATATTACGCGTCAAGACTGAATGCTGATGAAGACTCCATTATTGCCTCTATTTTGCATGATACCGTGGAAGATACCTCGGTTACGCTCAAGGAAATAGAGGAAACATTCGGCAAAGAAATTGCCATGCTTATTGACGGTCTGACAAAACTTTCAAAGGAAAAATTTCAAAACGAAAAAACACTGGACAGCAGAATTGAAACGATTCGAAAATGGTTTCTCGCTCTGCAAAAAGATGTGCGAATCGCCGTCATACGGCTTGTTGACAGGCTCCATAATATGGAAACTCTTTTTGCCCACGAAAAACCGGAAAAAAGGAAGAGAATTTCCAAACAGACCATGGATGTCTATGCCAAAATAGCGGAAAAACTTTGCATTCATGATCTTTCGAATGATTTGGGAAGTTTGGCGGTACAGTACTACGATCCTGAATGTTTTGAAAATATCAGAAAATTATGCAATGGGTACAATCAAGACGCGCAAAAAATTTTAAAAGAACTCAAGAGTGAATTGCATGATCGGGACCAGCAAAAAAAAATCGATCATATTGAGTATGAATCTCCTTCGGTGCTCGCAATGCATGAGCTGCATGTTTGCGAAGCGCCGGAAATTTCGATCAATATGCCACTCTCATTTTCCATTATTACGAAAACGAAAGAAGATTGCTATGGGCTTCTGTACCTTATTCACAGCATGTACCGTCCCGCGCCGAATAAAGTTAAGGATTATATCACCAATCCAGCGGCAAATGGCTACCATGGATTGCATACTGAGGTTATTTTAAAGGATGGCCGTCACATGAAATTAAAAATAAGAACGCACGAAATGCAGGATTATTATCGTTATGGCATTACGCTCAGCTGCTTTTCAAAAAATAAGGAAAAAATGATGGAGTTTGACTGGCTAAAATCCATTGAACACGTGACAAAAGAAAGTACCAGTGAAGCTTTTTTTGATCAATTGAGTCACGATATTCTCTCTTCATCCATCGTCGTGCATACCGACCAAAACAGGGATCTCATTCTTCCCGCGAATTCAACGGGCCTTGACGCGGCTTTTTATGGTTTTGGGTCGAAAGCATTGAGGTTGAAAAAAATCAAAATCAATGGTGTCGTGATGCCAATTTTTAGACACCTTCACCACAACGATACTATTTATTTTGAATGCGCCAGAGAGTTTCAGCTGAAATATGAATGGCTGGAATATGTTGATACCGCGCTTGGAGCGTCGTTTGTGAGAAGCGGTTTGCAAAAAATAAATGAAGAAAAGCGTATCGATCAAGGGAAAAAAATACTTATGGATGTTTTGAAGCATCACGGAAAAGGATTTATTGAAGAAATCAGGCAGAAGGAGTTGCAAATTTTTTTTGATAAATGCCATATTGCCAATATAAACGATATGTATAAGATGATTGCTTCAGGAAATCTCGATCCCGAACAAATCGTAGCCATGATCGATCACTCGGATCAAAAGAACGGCATGGAAAAAAGCAGAGAAATGGTATTGAAAATTGACCTTGCCATGGAGTCGGAAGAACCGAAAATTTTTGAAATACTAAAAATACTCAATATTAAAATAAAAAAATATCAATTTTTAATAACAAAAAATAAAAAACGAGTTCAAGCTTTAGTATTACTGAAAGAAAAACAGCAAAAAATGCTGGAACATTATCTAAAAAAACAAATTCAGACGAACTCCATTCAATTAGTTTTTAAGTATGAAAAGTATTCAATCGCACTCATGGTAGTATGCATTCTCATTTTTTGGGGCTTGGAACCTGTTCTTGCTTCATATATTTATTCCAAAACTTCCATACAACCGCTCGAACTTATTTTTATTCGTTTTTGGGTTATTCTCATACCCATGCTTCCATGGATGATTTTTAATTTTTTCAATCGAAAAAATACACTCGTTCCAATTGGAAATCCTTATCTTATTCTTTCATCATTCTTTCTCATAGGCATGCTTTTTTTTCGATATAAAGGTCTTCAAATAACGACACCTTCTTCTTATAGCGTTCTCCATCGAGATCATGTACTCATAAGCAGTCTATTCACCATTCCTATTGCGGCATTTTTCAAAAGAAAAAATATCACCATGATTCTTGTAGCAATTATTATTTTTTCGAATGCCTTAATACTAGGGTTAATACCGAATTGGTCACTACAGGGGAAATTTTTTTCCATACTCGCAACCATATTTTTCTCATTTTTTACACTTCAGAGCAATATGTTTTTAAGAAAGTATGAGGTTAAGTCCCGTTACTATCAGTTCATCACTATTATTTATTTTTATTGTGCGTTGATTATTACAATTTTTGCTCCAATGCCTTTTGATCGCATTTTTTTTCTCATGAAAAGTCAGGCGCTTCCAATCATTTTTTTAAGCGTGTCAGTATTTGTGCCTTATATTCTCTGGCATCATTTGATTTTGAAATATGAAGAACAAAATTATACGAGAATTTCCTTTGCCCTTACATGGATCGCAACAGTCGTCGCAGAGTATTTTTTATTAGGAAATAGCATCAATCCAATCATTATTCTAGCAGGAACAGGGATGTCAGTAGCCATTTATCTCATGACACGAATTCAGAAAGAGGAAGTATCAGCAAACAAAAGAGAAATAATGGGAAATGAAGATTAAATTATCGATATTTATGTGTCTAAAATGTCAGAGGAATTAAAGAGTTTCAATATATTTGCCTTATTTAAGCGTCTAAGCATACTAGGCAAGCAAGTACTTAAATCGACGACAAAATATTCAGTTCGAAGATTTAAAGAAAGATTTTCAGCAGCGGAACGTAAAACGGCATTTCTATCTTCCCCCTTTTTTAGAATAATAGGAAATCTTTCAAAGGAAACTCGCATCTTTAGTTCCTTTAAAGTTTCTACAATTGCATCGACAATTTCAGCTCTATCAAAATGACTAGCAGTAACCATGTCGGCGACGCGAACATGTGTATCTCGATAGCCCAAAGGAACCGCTTCTTTATTAAGTTCCAAGCTCGGTTTATTTTCAACATTATTCGGAAATTGATACATCGGATTATAACAGCCAGAAGAGTCAAACATAGAAAGGCCTGTAAGATTTGCAATCCAAAGAAGCATATATTTTTTACCCAAAATTTCATGATAAAAAGCATAGGTTAAAGCTTTCTCTAGCTTACCTAATCCTTTACCTCTCAATTTTTCCTCTCCATCCATTTGTTTTACAAAAACAGAAACACTATAGGCCAAATCACCGACGTTGAGAGCTTCTAAAACTTTTTGCATCATTGCTCGCTCTTGTTTTTCGATATCAGGATGAAATTGCATGGTATTTAAAATATTAAAACATGAATCACCTAAAGCCACAAGTTCTGAGGGATAAGGTTGCGCTTCGATGGATGATGTAAGTCGACTGGTACAAATATAACCCGCTAAAATATTTGATGAAGTGTCCCGGCGAGCGATCACAAAAATCGGATGATCAAAAAGTTTTTCTAAATCTTTTTTTGCAAAACATCCCTGAGCAAGCATTCCATATTTCCTTATATGTTCGGATCCATATTCTTCACTTGAACCTTCCTCAAGCAAAAATTCTTGTAAAAGATGGATAATATCAAGATGAGACAATACAACACTGTTTCTTAATTTACTCAATTGGTCAATTTCGAAAAGCTTAGAAGGATTTAAAACTGCCACCTTATACTTTCCTTCATTAGAGAGCGCTTGAAGCAAATCATTAAAATATGGACTTGATTCGCAATCTAAATTCAAAGAATTAATAAGGTTTTCATATTTCATACGAGAATCAGGATCTGTCGCAATGAAACTTGAGTTCTTTATTATTTGAATAGAGCTCCTTTGAAAAATAGCATGAATAAACAATCGAATCGCTTCGATGCCAGTAGAAACATCTGAAAAAACATCACCACTTTCTGTTCTAGACAAAGGCATTTCACTCGGAAAATTACTTCCTCTTGAAGGCTTATAAATGACACTGCTGTCTAAGTTAGGTTTTTTTAAATTCAATGATTATATAAAAAGAATAAAAAACATTTTATATTTTTAAACTTTTTCCAAAAACAGCATTAAGTAAATATGAATTAACAGAAATTAATAAAAAAGCAAATACAATATATATTTTTCATCTAAAATTATATATTGTAAAGCCCCTCTTGTGTTATAAAAATAACTATAGCACAATACTTATGAAATTTTTCTAAAGAAATTATAAAAAATTTGCAGCTAAAATGCGCGGATCGCAGTGGAATATATTTATAGATAGGTTCTCAATTTACCTGTATACATGTCTCTTATTAAAATTCTTCCGAATCATCTTATCAATCAAATCGCCGCAGGAGAAGTGGTGGAACGGCCGGCTTCCGTGGTAAAAGAACTTGTAGAAAATTCTATTGACGCCGACGCGAATTATATTGAAATCAATTGTAAAAATGCTGGAAAAGAGGAAATTCAGATAATCGACAATGGCAAAGGAATGAGCAGAGAAGATGCCTTGCTGGCATTCAAATCCCACTCCACCAGCAAAATCCAAAGCATGGAAGATTTAACTCGAATCAAAACCATGGGATTCCGCGGCGAAGCTCTTGCGAGCATATCGGCAGTGAGCAAAATAATCCTCGAAACGCGCACGAATCAGAGCGAAACGGGAACAAGAATACAGCTCATGGGAGAATCTACTCAGGAAACGAGTGAATGTGGCACGGCGCCAGGAACTTCAATAACGGCGCGGGACCTTTTTTTTAATACTCCGGCGCGAAAAAAATACCTTAAAAGCGATACAACTGAATTTCATCATATTACAGGAACAGTAACCGAGATAGCTCTCAGTTTTCCGCAGATTCATTTTAGATTTTCACATAATGGCCGCGTGGTATTCGAAGCCCCTCGGAGCGACGCGATCCTTGATCGCATCAGAATCCTCATGGGCAAGGATATTTCCGATCATCTTATTCCCATTTTTTTTGGAGGAAAGGAATTTTCCATTGAAGGATTTGTTGGAAAACCGGAAATCGCGAGAAATTCGCGGACGAATAATCAATATCTTTTTGTCAATAGCCGTTCCATTCGCAATAATGCTCTGGCTTACGCAGTGAGCGAGGGATTCCATTCTCTGCTTCCTCGTGGAAAGTATCCTGTATTTTTCCTCTATCTCACGATTGATCCGGAAAAAATTGACGTTAATGTCCATCCGCGCAAACTTGAAGTACGTTTTCAAAATCAGGAAGAAATTTTTTCCATAGTAAAAAGGGCTACGAAAACAAGCCTAGAAAAACACGTGCTTTCTCCAAAAATCATGTTCTCCGAGAAAAATTCCGCTAAACAAAATATGCATTCCAGCGAAATTTTAGAAACAATACCGAACGCGGAAATGCCAAAAGAAAATGAATATTGTAATCTGCCAAAGAGTCAACACGATACTTTATCAAGGAGTAAACAAGGCACTTTTTCAAGAAGCGAGCATGGAAAATATACTCAACAGAACGCTTCCGTCGCTGAAGCTCTTGCCTTCACTGAAAATTTTGTCAAAGAAACCTTAAAAATAGAAAAAAGGCTCAAAGTAGAGCAGCAAAGCCTTACAAGAGATGAATCGTTGACTCCAATCGCTCAAGTGGCGGCAAGTTATATTATCGCAAGGGAACATCAGGGCATCGTCATTATTGATCAGCATGCGGCTCATGAAAGATACATGTACGAAAAATTCATGAAAATTCTGGAAAAAAAAGAAAATGAAAAAATTGTATCGCAGCCACTCCTGGTACCGTTTACTATCGAACTCGGTCATCGTGAAATTCAAATTCTCGAAGAAAATCGCGACGTACTTGAAAAACTTGGTTTTGAGATGGAATATTTCGCAGGGAATCGCCTGAACGTGAACGCAATTCCTGCTTGCCTCAATGAAGAAAATCTCAAAGAGGTTCTTATGGGAGTAATCGGCGATCTTATGAAGCATGACGCAGGAAAAAGCGTGAGAGAGAAGCGGGAAAAAGTTCTAACGTCAATGGCTTGCAAGAGCGCCATTAAATTTGGGCGAACGCTTTCTCACGACGAGCAAGCAGCGCTTATTCATGATCTCGAAAAGCTTGACCAAAAATATACCTGTCCACATGGCCGTCCAACCATGATTCGTCTGAGTTTCGACGAACTCGAAAAGAGATTTGGAAGAAAATAGACTGGTTCGTATTAAGTCCTCATAATTCGATAGTTTCTGGTAATAGAAAAAAGGGGATAATGGAAAAAAGCATGAATAAAACGAAATACTAATGGTAGTGATTCGTAATTTTGAAAATTTCAATCGACCTATCCTTGTGTATATAAAAAAGAGCTCTATATTTTTTATCAATACGAAAACTATAAATGAGATGTTCTTTAGGAATTAAAAGTTCAGTATTGAGTGAAGGATGACGGGGATTTTCTGAAAAAAGCCTGCGCGCTTTAAGCCATTTTTTATCAATATCATGCTTTTTGATATATCGTTCAATGTCTTTACGAAGAGGATGAATAAAAATCACGATGATTGATATAAGGATGATTTTTTTATACCATCTTCCATATCAGCGATAAAATCATCACTGTAAAGTCCCGTATTTTTAAAAGATTCACTTATTTGTTGAGGAGAAGTTTTAATATGAGGAATAAATTCCAAATTTTCAATTGCTTTCAATTTTTCATAACGATCTATACTCATGATAACGATTTGCGGATTATTTCGAGTTACCACGATACTTTCTTTTTCGCTTTTAGCTACTTCTTTAATAATTTTTGCCGCATTTTTTTGAAAATCTCCAGAGCCGATAATACGAAGTATATACTTTGACATAGCAAGAGAATTTACTAACTATTGCTAGTATATTCTCTCTATAGAAAAAAGCAAGGCGGTTGGCAGGCACAAGATTTTAAAGGTGACGATGAAGCACTCCACCCAATTTACCTCTCAATGCGTGAAAAAAAGTACCAACAGGATTGGAAGAAGGTCTTTGATATGGTCCTATAGGTGTTTGAGCTAAAAATGCCCGACGTTCTCTATCTATTCTCTCAAATTGGGCTTGAATTTGTCGCAAAAGATCACGAGTCATCTCATTTTCAGCATACATTAAACGATTCATAACTTGATTTCGATCTATCTGATGTCCCGGTCGAGAGAGAGCCGTCTGATCTCCTGATTGTGAATCTAAATAATGAGTTAATATCGTTTCTAATGTTTCAAGAATAGTATTTTTTTCTCCATGGCTCTCATCACAACTCAGCAAACTTAAACAAGCTAAAATACTCTCCAATCGAGTATTCAATTCATGAATTTTACGATCAGAAATTGGTTCAGAACCTTCGCCAGCTCTATCAAGCGTGGGAGCCATCGTTGAAAAATAATAATGATGACTTTTAGGCAATGTTTACATAAAATTTTATGTGAACACTGCCTAGAATATTTTAGCGATTCCCAATCAAACCCGCAAGCGAAAGATCGGAGGCAAGAATTCCCTCGTAGCGAAAATACCCATCTGCTACTTCATCAAAGCCAGGAACGATATCGAAAGTTCGAAGACTATCCGTAAAATGCAATTCCTTTATAAAAGCATCATCTCCGGTTCCTGCTTGCTTGACGACATGAAATGAATATTCATCAATCGGATCAACATCGAGCCGCGAGGGCAGCCGATAATTAAGGGTAATTTCGCGTTCTTCACCAACAGGAACGGAAAAAACCGTATAAAAATACGTCAAATCAAGATCATCGTCGAAGCGCGTTTCCACGGCGCTCAAATCAATACCCGAAACATCTGTAAGAATCGAACCGCTTGGAACATACCACCGAGTTCCCACAATATTTGTGCTTCCGCCGAGTATATTTTTTAGTCCTTCGGGTAAATCCTTAAAACCAGCATCTCTTAACATTTTCCGCAGACGCAACTCCTCTTCTTTATTCCAGGCATGTTTTCGCTTCAAAGTAACTTGATCAACGATTTCGCCTGAACGCTGAACAAAACTCCGATGAATAATTTCCTGTCGAATAAAATAATCGCTTTTATTTCCTCCTATGGAGGAATGAATAATCGAGAGAAAATCCTCGCCCTTTTTAGGTCGAAAAAAAGCTCCATCAATGCGCAATGCGGAAAAAATGGTTTCCACTCCATCATCTTTGCTAAAAGCCTGAATGTGCTTTCCTGCAATTTCCTTAAAAAATACGCGAATAATCTCACTTCGTTTTTTGATTGCCATAAGCTTTTTCTGCACTTCCGGAATAAAATCTTTTAAAATGAGTTTCGGGCTCGTTTCGCCGGTAAGTTTCGCTTCAACGATATAGGAAAGGAGCATTTGAAAATTTTCGGATGTAAAAGTAACCCCATGAACCGTCACAGGACCCGTTATTTCGAGAAGAGCCTGCGCGAAATGAAGATCAACGGCAACGACACTATCAACGCCAGGGCCATTTTCTTTTTCCAAAAACCACGCGACCTTTTGAGCGGATGTTGGAAAATCAGGAGAATAATTTGAATCGCGCATTTTCCAGCTTTCAGTAAGGTTCTGAATTTCTTTCGGAGCAGGAATGAATTCATTGAGCTGCCCGTCAAAGTCATAAACATCATGAAATTCGGACTGCATATGTCCGTCATTCATATCCGAAATCATAAAACTGCCCAAAAAGCCGCCTGAAGGCCGTATTTCATTGTTATTTTGAAGAAGAACGAGTATGCGGTGAGGATAGCGATCACCCAAAAGTTTAAGAAGAGCGGGAATATAGGTTTGAAAGGATGTCAGCATGGAAGCCATTGTCGCGATCTTGAGTTTGGCATTTTGAAGTTTTGGTCGTATTTGTTCCGGCAAAAAATCTTCGGAAACCAATTGAAGAGCCTTCTCGGCCGCCTGAATTTCACTCAGAGCCGTTTCCATGAGTTGAAAGTCTTTTTTAAGATTTTCTGTCATGGATTTTTTTTCGCTTTCACTCTTCACAGTGTTATTTTGGAGCTTTGTCCCATCGGAGCGAGATGAACCGGATAAAACAGTCGAATCAGTCGAGCCAGTTAAGCCTGATACGGATGAGTCACGTTCAAGAAGCCGTGAAATATCTTGAATAGCCTCGGTAAAATATTTTCCAGCTTGCGCGAGATGATTTCCGCTGGAAATAATACCCTGCGCCGATGCCGAAGCTTTGCCGCGGGTGAGAACATTTTTTGAAGCATCCTCTAAAAACCAGAGCTCCTTTTGCGCCACATGAAATCGATCCAAAGCTTCATTAAAAGAAAAATTGGCTTTATTAAAGTCTTCTTGCGTTGCCTGCACTCCTGCTGAAAGAATATTCGAAAAGCCTTCATAGGCCGAATACACAACATTTTTTTGAACTCGTTTTGCTTCGTAGTACACATTGAAAATATTAAAAAGGAATACGATTGTAATGCCGATTGCGGCCAGGCGAACAAGCTCTTTTTTTCGGAAAGAAAACGCTCGAGCCTTTTCTTTTATAATGAAAGCATTGCCGCGCAATTTTTTGAGAATTTCTTTTGGCTGGCACACGTCAATAATACGGACAATATCGCGATGACATTCGTGAAACGTATTTCGAGATGATGTGGCGAGTACGTTTCGCGCATTTTTCTTTTTTAAATCCAGAACGTGTTTGCTTTTTGGAATTTTTGGAGACACAAATGCCGGCTCGATAATGAGATCGATATTTATTTCTTTGCCTTCAATATCAATTTTTTTTTTCGGTTTGTCTTCCATGTGAAAAATATGAGAAAAATTTCGAACCTTAAAATTTTACGGATTTAATGCCGATTGAGGCTGAGATGGGGTTTTAGACACGGATGAAGCAGGATGAGACAACTGATAAGGTAAATCAAAAATTATCGAAATGCCGTCTTCAAAAAGAGTGGTCCCTGAACTTATAAATCTCAATGGTTCAAAGTAAGCGCCAACCTGAGTATCGAGCAAGAGAGAAGCAAAATTATTCGCATACCATACGCTGATTTCGTCCGACGAAGCGAGAACGGGATGATATTCATTCAAAAGATTGGAACTTGCGTTGTCGAGAACGCGGTCAATACTTTTTTTCATGCTTTCGGCATCGTCGGTAAGGATAAAAATATCTTGCAAAAAGGCATACGATAGAGCAAAATCACCAATCGTCAGGTGCGAAATGAGCGTGTCGCGATAGGTTTCTTCGCGTTCCGTGATATTTTTACGCGAAGACACGACTTCCTGAAGCGGAGTTTCACCTTCAACGGGGATCTCCCGCACTTGAGGAGATTCAAAGGATGCTGTTTTGAGATACTGCGTTTTGAGTTTCAAAATACTTTCTTTGCTCTGTTCATTAGCCTCCAAGAGAAGTTTGAAAGATGGGTCAGACCCCTTTTCCAGAAAAGCAAAAAGATATTCACCGCGAAGCAATGGATAGATATCATTTTCCAGTGAAATATCTTTTCCAAAATAGGTATTTTTCTGTTCCCGAAGCATGGCTTCAAAGAGAGTATTCCCCAGAGGATGGATTTCATTCGCTATTTCAAATGCCCGTTTGAGCTGAAGTTCGAGATCATGACCTCCATGAACGGAAAGAAGCCCTTCTTCTTCGAGAAATTGAAGAAGTTTACCGCGATATTTTGTGTCAAATCGGAAAAACTGCTGGTCGCGAAGATTATTTTTTTCGATATTAAAATACGTTTGAAAAGTGAGGCCTGAATTTTTACTGGAGCCGGACATTCCAAAACTCGGAAAAATACTCAGGAAAGGTTCAATAAGATTCGATTTTGTTTTGAATGTCGTAATAAGCGCTTCAATATTCACATATGACCAAAAAAGTTTCCCTTGAGGAAGATTATTTCGCGCTTTAATATACCAGGAATCCTTCGCGAGAAGGCTTGAATTTTCGGAAGAATAATCGAGAATTTTTTGAAGAAACGGTTTCGCGTCCGCAATAACGACATAGCGGTCAAGAAAGGTGAAATAAAAATTTTGACTGAGAGAAAAAGTATAGAGCGTATAATTTTTGTACGGTTCTTTCACAAGACTATCCTTTCCCTGCGGAAGTCGGAGAGTTTCAAGAGTTTTCAGCGTTTTTCGTTGGCTGCGCGTTTGAAGAAAAATAGCGCGTTTTACGTCGTTTCCTTCCTGGAAAAACGCGATACCGATTTTTTTGCCCAGCCATGGCTTGAGTTCGGTTTCAAAATGAAAACCCGTTTCTTTTTCGAAAAGCGATGAAAGAGTATCGATTTTATAGGCTTCGTAATTTTGAACTTTTTTCAAAACGCCTGAAGCGTCATTCGTATTTATTTCAACGAATGCGATTGTTTTTTTTTGAGGAAGGAGTTCAGCGAGGCTTTTCGCCGCAAAAAATTTTGATAGCAAAAAAGCCGCGATAACCGAAAGCGCGAATATGCCAGTTACCGCAAGTATCCAGCCACCGATAATATTGCTGCGAAATTCTTTTCGAAGATCTTTTTCATGCTGTTTTTTCTGCACGAGAGCTTCTTTTTCTTCATGTTTTTTTCTATGAAGCAAAGCCCTCTCTTTTTTCGAAAGTTTGGACATACAATCAAATCTTAAAAAAGTATTCAAAAAAGTACTTTTACTATGGCACATGAAACAATCTCTTTCAAGATTCACTTCCTTAAAAAATTTTTTGGGTCATACGCTTTTTCCTTTGAAAAAAAGTACATATCGCTGGGAGGCGGGGGCTCGTCGCTCGGATACTCGGCTGGATCAAAAAGGACGAAAATTCGCTAAAAATGCTATCGGCTACGCATTTTTTAACGCTCATTTTCGCATGGAAAGATGTCTGGATTCAAGGCGCGAGGAGCGCGGTGGAGCAATGCTCCATAAGCGAAGAGCAACAAAAAAGACAGACATCTTTCCATCCAACTCGAAGGGAAGAGACGTATTTTGTCCATTTCTGCGTCACTCCTTCTCGATGTACCTTTGGGTACACTCTCGTCGTCGTTCCTTGAACTGAACAAAATACGTCTCTTCCATCTGTAAAAATTTTATGTGAACACTGCCTAAACCCCCGCCTCCCAGCATATGTTTTCAAAAAAATTTGCGTATGATCCAATTTTTTCATCCATGACTTGCCGATATGCCTTGCTATAAGGTAGATTAAAAACCGTCGTATATTTTAAATGCTTTCGTATGCTCTCCAAGGAAATTCGTCGACGATTTATTGATTTTTTTGTTAAAAAACATGCCCATGCAGAAATTTCGAGCAGTTCGCTTATTCCGGAAAATGATCCGACCGTTCTGTTCACCACCGCGGGAATGCATCCTCTTGTTCCCTATCTTATGGGCGAAAAACACGCGGCTGGAAAAAGGCTTGTGGACTCGCAAAAATGTCTTCGAACCGACGATATCGACGAAGTGGGTGACACAACGCATCTTACGTTTTTTGAAATGCTTGGAAATTGGTCGCTCGGCGATTATTTTAAAAAAGGCGCCATAAGCATGAGTTATGAACTACTTAGATCGCCTGTCGAAAAAGGAGGTTTTGCGCTTGATCCCAATCGAATCCATGTATCTTGTTTTGCCGGCGATACGGACGCGCCTCTCGATGAAGAAGCCGCGAAAATGTGGGAATCGTTGGGATTTGAGCGAGTAGGAAAAACATTTGATCCTGAAAAAGACCGTCGAAAAATTTTCTTTTTTGGAAAAAAGGAAAACTGGTGGGGACCCGCCGGACAAACAGGTCCTTGCGGCCCGGACACAGAAATGTTCTACGACACGAGAAAGCCCTCTTGTCCGACTTGCGCGGAAAAAGGACCGAGTTGCAGCTGCGGCCGATTCGTGGAAATTTGGAATGATGTGTTCATGGAATTTAATAAAAAAGCCGATGGTACTTTTGAGCCGCTCGCTCAGCAAAATGTTGACACGGGAATGGGACTGGAACGAATAACCGCGGTACTTCAGGGGAAGGAATCGCATTTTGAAACCGAGCTTTTTATGCCCGTTATTGAAAAAATCAGAGACTTGTCTCAAAAATCGAAAATGGCAACCAAACCCATACAAAATAAGACAACCGAATTCATTTCGAAAGTCGCAATTGAAACCGTACTCACGTCTACAAAAAAAGGGCTGAGAGATGAAGAAAAAAAGGTTTCCGAACGCATTATTGCCGACCACTTGCGAGCCGCGACATTCGTATTGGGTGACGATCGAGGAGTGGTCCCTTCAAATACGGATCAAGGCTACGTGGTGCGGCGATTGATTCGACGAGCGATCCGTCATGGGAAAAAACTCGGAATTGAAAAGCATTTCATAGGAAAACTTGCGAGTATTATTATTCGCGATTATCGGGATATATATGAAGAACTTGGAAGAAACGAGCGAAGAATTGTCTCGGAACTCGAGAAGGAAGAAGAACTTTTTCATACAACGCTTTCACACGGAGAAAAAGAGTTTGAAAAAATTTTATTACATTTAAAAAATAAAAAAGAGTCGGAAGTCATACCCGAAGCGGATAAAAAGCATTTAAAAAATGATAATTTAGTCAAAAACAAAGAATCCATAATTGACGGACTGACGGCTTTTCACCTCTATGACACCTATGGATTTCCTTTGGAAATGACGAAAGATTTGGCAAAAGAACATGGTCTTAGCGTCGACGAAAAAGGTTTTGAAGAGGCTTTTCAAAAACATCAGGCTTTGTCCAGAACCGGCGCCGAACAGAAATTTGCAGGAGGACTCGCGGATCACAGCGTCGAAACAACGCGACTGCATACCGCGACCCACATGCTGCATCAAGCGTTAAGGACGGTTTTGGGAACGCATGTTGGACAAAAGGGTTCGAATATAACTAAAGAGCGTCTTCGTTTTGATTTTTCCCATCCTCAAAAAATGACCCAAGATGAAATAGCTCGAGTGGAAAATATCGTCAATGAAAAAATTCAGGAAAGTTTACCCGTAAGTTTTGAGGAAATGACCGTGGATGAAGCGAAAGAAAGAGGCGCGTTGGGATTTTTTGAACATAAATACGGAGCAAAGGTAAAAGTGTATACCATCGGAAATGAAGAAAATGGTACTCTATTTTCACGCGAAATTTGTGGCGGTCCTCACGTAAAAAATATTTCCGAATTAAAAAAATTCAAAATTCTCAAAGAAGAAGGTATCTCACTCGGAATCCGCAGAATCAAGGCTATCGTTGACCTTTGTGTTTAAAAGCTATTTCTCCTTGAAGATCAAAATCGCGGGCTTTTGTAATGGTCACAGGAACAAAATGACCAATGAGTTCAGAATCTCCCGGAAAATGAACCAATCGAAAAGTTTCGGATCGTCCTGCGCAGATGCCATTTTCACATCGTTCCACAAGAATTTCCATATTCGATCCTACTGAAGCAATGTTATTTTCACGAGAAACGCGACGCAGGATGCCGTTTAAATCATTAAAGCGTTGAGCTTTTTCGGCGCGCGGAATATCATCCTTCATAAATCGATATGAAACCGTTCCTTTTCTTGGTGAATATTGAGAAATGTAGGCCATGTCAAAACGCACTTCTTCAAAAAGCCTGCAGGTATTCATAAATTGTTCCTTCGTTTCGCCGCAAAACCCCACAATAATATCCGTCGTAAATCGACAATTTGGCAGCGCGCGACGGAATTTTTCAATAATTTCCAAATACCGTTCCTTGGTATACCGACGGTTCATGCGTTTCAATACTTCATTATCACCGGATTGGACAGGAAGGTGAACATAAGGGCAGAGTGTCTCCAATTTTCCAATCGTCTCAATGAGATCGTCTGTCATGTTATCAGGATGCGATGATACAAAACGAATCCTTCGAAGTCCATTGAGCGTACTCAGTTCTCGTAAAAGCGCCGCAAAGGGATGACCTCCGAATCGCGACTGGAAACGGGAAAAATAATCCGTTTTTTTATCCAGAGCGCTGAGGCCATAGCCATTCACTTTTTGACCAATAAGCGTTATTTCCACGCACCCGTTATCCACCAAATATTGTGCCTCCTTCATTATTTCTTCAATAGTCCGGCTTTTTTCGCGTCCACGTGAAAACGGCACGATGCAAAACGTGCAAAAATTATCGCAGCCCGTCATTATGGGCAGATATGCCTGAAATCGAGAGCTGTATTTAGGAATAATATTGAAATAATTTTGCAGCGTTCCTGTATCCATCTCAAAAAGTCTGCTTGCCGGGTTCATGGAATGATCCGCATGTGTTTCACGAAGAAGTTCAGGCAGTCGGCTCAATTCTTCGATGCGAAAGACAAAATCCAGCCCTTGAAGATAGTGAAGAAGATAATCCTTGTTCGCGGATTTTTGGGTGCTCGATGTTCTCACCATGCAACCGGTAAGACCAACAATCAACTGATCGTTATGTTTTTTTAATTGCGCCCAATTCCTCACCTGGCCATTGACTCTGTCTTCCGCTTTTTGACGAATGGAACAAGTATTAAAAAGGAGAAGGTCGGCCTTGGAACTTTCCTCCACGCTTTCATAGCCGAGATTTTCTAAAATGCGGGAAACGCGTTCAGAATCGGAAAAATTCATTTGGCATCCGAGCGTTTGAATATGGTATTTCATAGATTCGTGAACGTATAAGCGGAAAAAAAATTATGAGTGAAAAAATGGCTTTCGAGGTTCGTTTGCATGGTTCTCCGACTGATTTTTTGCAAAAGTATCGGCTACGACAGGGGCGTCTTGGATTAACTGAACATTTTTATATCTGTCTTTTATTTCCATGATTTTTCCAACATGCTGCAATGGTTGCGGCACGCAGTCTATTAAAAAAAATATTTTTTCAGCGGCGGTCTGAGCTTGAATGGTTCCGTAGTCAAAAATAGTACAAAGAAAGCCATGTGAATGACCTTTTACATCCTGAATGTGCATCAGTGGACTTTCTGAAATTTCCCGCGAAAGAAAATGGATTTGATTGAGATTGATAATTCGTTCGTTCGTGACAAGAACAACATCAAGCTCTTCATTAAGCCATTTTATGTATCCAACGATGGTAATAATTACAATGTACATAAAGAAAAAGGCGCTCATAAGCTTCATACTTTCGCTAAAAAAATTTTCCCGAAATCGGACCATTAAAATTCCATAAGCAATAAGAGGAATAATCGCGAAAATAAAAAATAAAATAAAAACATTCACATGCGCTATCCAATGTTTTCGCAGTTCAAGTTCAACAGTTTCTCCTTCGCGTTGTCCAGGAAAATGCTTCATAGAAAAGAGGTTTCTTTAAATTTCTATAAGTATTTGCCCATTGCTTCAGCAAAAGCTGTGGGCAGGTACTTCCATAAGTATTTTGCGTCGGTTTCATTACAGGCCTTCGTCGTCCAATTTTTTCGCTCGAATTTTTGCATTTTCGTTTTCAAAATCGCGTTCTTCAGAGATTTCTTGAATATTTTGAATATGCTGCGGATTCAAAATAACATGTTTCATCGTACCGCGATCAATATACTCCTGCCTGATCCTGCAAATACAGCGAAAATAATGATTCGGGGCTGGAATAAATGACATGCGTTTATACACATTCATGGAAGGAAGGTAAATCTCCAAAGTTCCAAAATTAAAAAGCGTCTGAAATATCCCCTCTCTGCCCTTTTTTACATCATCGATCATATCAAGATTGAATGTATCCCTTCGGTCTCGCAAAAAAAGTGTCCGGTCAATGTCAACAATACGCAGATTCGTGATAATGAAAACATTGAGATAGTAGTTGAATACATGAACGAAAATACGATGAAATGTGTATGTTATTCCTAAAAAAAGAGTGAGAAAAAGAAGCTGAGAATACCAAGCCGTCAGAGGGGAAATATTCAACGTGGGTTCTAAAAACACAAAAAGCAAAAATATGAAAAGTCCTGTAACTAACACAAACAAATATGGAAATATAACGATCCAATGCCGTCGAAACGTGCAGATGATTTTCTCATCTTTCAATTGTCCTTTAAAATGTTTATCGGAATTATCCATAAAAATTTTAAGAAAAATCAATTTTTGTTACGAACTTTGCAATTGAGGAAGAATCGTAAGTATGTTTTTTAAAAGTTTCCATAATGTTTGATAAAAAAAAACGTGGCATAGAGAAAAAAAATGATAGTAAGCAATGCATACAACGCGCAAATTTGGCGCAAATGAAGAAATCCGAACAGCAGATTATAATCACTCGGATCAAAACGAAATTGTTTAATGTACTTGAACAGCGAATAAATCGCCGCCGCCATGAACGTCAATGACCCCAACTGAATGAGAATGAAAAAAACGACAAAAAATGTCATAATATTATTTTAGAATAATATTATTTTTTTTACAAATTTTCCAGCTTTAAGTATTATAAAAAAAAGAGATCATACTTACATCACTTTGAATAAAAGCACATATCTTTTGCAGGCTTGGGCTCGTCGCTCGGATACTCGGCCGGATAAAAAATGGCGATTATTTTTTCGAAAAACAGCATTGGTCAGCATTGTCATATTTTTCTTTTTGCTGCCATTTCACGGCTTCTTGATGATATTTATACGATTTCGTCTTGGCGTAACATCTGAATTTATTCAGGCATGGAGAGAAATTGCGCTGGTCATTTTGACCCTGCTCGCCATTCCATTGTGGAAGCCGCGACAATGGTTCATGGCGCAGTCTCGCCTTAAAATCCTCATATTCCTGTTTTTTACACTTGGTCTTATTTTTTTAATATTTCAAAAAGAAAATATTTCACAATGGATGATTGGCGCGCGGTACGATTTCGAATTTTTCTATTTTTTCCTCCTCGTGTCCGTTTTTGGATTTGAAAAAAAAGAACAACAAACAATACTCAAAAGCACGATTGCAGCCGCGGTCATTGTTATCGTTTTTGGCCTGGTATTGCAATTTTTGCCGCAAAATTTTTTGACACAATTCGGATACGCGCCCTACCAAGATGAATGGATAAAAGGAAATGCTCTTTTCTCGTGTCACTACGTCGAATTCCGAAACGATTTTTGCCGCTTGCAGTCGACCTTCGGCGGACCGGGAAGATATGCTTCCTATCTCATTTTTATCGTGGCATTGGCGGGAACATACGCGTTTTCAGTATCGCGGAAAATTTGGAAATGGTTTTGGGCCTGGCTTTTTACGATGGGAATGATAAGCCTCGCGCTCACTCTTTCGCGAAGTTTTTGGATCGCCGCGGCCGTCATGATAGGAATCGCGATTTTCCAAACTTTTGGCAACCTCAAATTTTCTGAAAAAATCCGATTTTTTGAAAAAAGAAAATGGACAAAAAAACAAAAAATATGGATTCTTATCCTGAGTCTTCCTTTGTTTTTTTCCATTGTTGGTTTCATCCTGTCGCCGGCCATGAGCGAAAATATTTTCACTCTTTTTAATCGATCAGCCTCAACTTCGCAGCACATGAAAGCATTGAAAAACGGAGTACGCGCAGTCAGCGAGCATCCTTTCGGCTTGGGACTCGGAAAAGCAGGGCCTGGTTCAGCTTCTTTTGAAAAATTTCTCACGGAAAACGCATACCTTCAAATTATGGTGGAAATGGGCATAATCGGAGGAATTATTTTTTTCCTCATTCTCGCGGAAATGCTGCGATTACTGTACCTCCGTTCGATAACTGCATCATGCCCTGAAATAACCCCGACGCGTCCGACTATAACCAATATACATCCTGAGATAACTGCATTATGCTCTGAAACAACCCCGACGCGTGGGACAATAATCGATACACGCTCTGAAATAACTTCGACATATTCGACGACAGCCCATAGCCCCGCGATAAACACCATAAAACCTATAAAAGGAAACCCTGATAAATATGCTTACTACTGCAAATTGCAAAATTCGGCTACAAACGCTTCAGACTTCCTCACCGTATCTTCTTCTGATACGGCTTCGTCAGTCATTCAGCGTTTTCGCTCGAATTTTGCAATTTTCGTAACGAAATCATATTTATCAGGGTTTCCAAAACAAATACTTGCTTATAGCTGTTTTTTAACACTCATAGGACTTATGGTCGGCGGACTTTTTGTTCACTCTTTTGAAGAAACGAGCCTCACACTAACACTTTTTGGATATTGCGGCTTCGCTCTCACATCAGGAAAAAATTGATGCAAAAATTTTATGTGAACACTGCCTAAGGAGCCTCTAAAAAACGTATGATCCAATTTCGGAAACGAAAATGCAGTCGAAAGGGTATTTTTCAGAAATTTCTGAGCAATATTTTAGCAATTATCAAAGGATCGTACAAAAAAGAACTCTGCTCCAGAGCGGCGCGGAAAGACGCAAGTTTACGAGTGTCGCGCAGAAGATCAAGAATAGTTTGAGCGAGAATATCGGAAGTCACCGAATTTTCATCAAAAATAATACTGCAACCTTTTCGCGCCATGATTTTCGCGTTTTCAATTTGATCGCCTCGACTCGCGGAAAGTCCGAGTGGAAGCAGAATGTTCGGTTTTTTTAAAGCGACAAATTCAAATAAGGCATTCGCGCCGGCCCGGCTTACGACGAGATCGCTGAGAGCCAGAATATGAGCATAGGGTTCATCCAGATATTCAGCGACATGATAGCGTTTTTTAAAAGTATCGAGATTTTTTGTTTGAAAAAGTTCATCCAGTGTTTGCTTTGAGGGAGCTTTGCCTTTTCCAAAAAAATGCACGACGAAACAGCGGGAAAGAAGTTTCGGCAACGCTTGAATAATAAGCTCATTCAACTTTTGCGCCCCAGTGCTGCCACCAACAATAAGCAACACGGGAATCTTTTCATGCAAACCGAGAATATCGCGACCTTTTTGAGGATCGGCTTCTAAAATGACTTTTCGAAGCGGAATGCCCGTGAGAACGGTCTTTTTTGGTGAAAAATATTTTTGAGTTTCTTCCCACGCCACACATATTTTATCCGCGAAATGACTTGAAATTGTCGTAGTCATCCCAGGAATCGAATCGGATTCATGAATAACAATTTTACAGCGAAGCATCCACGCGGCGAAAACAACGGGAAAGGAAACATATCCTCCTTTACTCCAGACAATATCGGGCGAAAAACGCCAAAGAATATTGAGCGCTTGAAAAAATCCGAACGGTATTTTTAAAACGTCAAAAAAATTTTGAAAGGAAAAATATCTTCGAAATTTTCCTGTGCTGATGCCGCGAAATGGTATGCCATAATTGGCGCAAATCGCTTCTTCCATGCCGCATTTTTCACCAATATAGAGAATTTCCGGGGAAAAATTTTTGTTTTTGAAATCATTGGCACATGGTTCATTAAAAGGTCTCTGTGATCTTTTGTTTCCATGATGAAAAGACTCTTTAAGCGCTTCGAAGACGGCGATATTTGGGAATATATGTCCCCCTGTTCCGCCGCCGGTGAGAATTATTCGCATGATCGAGAGTGTATTGGGAAATATTGAGAAGCACTCCAACGCCTATGAGCGTCGACGCGAGTGAAGAACCTCCATAACTTATGAAAGGAAGCGTAATTCCTGTAATGGGAAAGAGTGAAATATTCACGGCAATATTGATAAAAGCCTGCACTACAATCCATGTGGTAATGCCGGTTGCCACAAGCATGCTGAATTTTGTCGGAGCATGAAGCGCGATGCGGTATCCACGATACGCAATAATAAAATAGGCGATAACGACACAAAGAATACGCAGAAAGCCAAGTTCTTCCGCTGATGCGGCAAAAATAAAATCATCAGACGCCTGCGGAAGCCAGTATGATTTTTGAATGCCCTGCGTAAGCCCCGTTCCCCAAAAACCGCCACTCCCGACAGCGATATTCGCCTGCTCTGACTGCCAGCAATAGCTTTCTGAACAATTTTCCGATTTGTGAAGAAAAACACTGAAACGATTGCGAAGATAATCAACATTGCTGACAATTACTAATGACAGAATCGAGGCTACAAGAGCGCCAAAGAAGAGGTCGCGAATACGCGCTCCCGCCACAAAATAAATGGCAACGGAAATAACGCTAAAAACGAGAGTGGAGCCAAGATCAGGCTGAAGAACGACAGGAAGAATGACAAAGGAACTGATAATGCAAAAAGGAATAAAACCGTTTTGGAAACTTTTAAGTTCCTGGCTGCGTTTTTCCATCCAGCGCGCGCAATAAAAGATG
>JACPHH010000024.1 GCA_016188705.1 Candidatus Peregrinibacteria bacterium
CTATAAAATCGCGCAACAAATCGGCGCTTACGTGGCGAGTTTAAACGGTCTCGATGCCCTCATTTTTACCGCGGGAATCGGAGAAAATGCTTGGTATATCAGAAAAAATATAGTGTCATCATTTTCATACATGAATATTAAAATAGATTCCACAAAAAATTTAAAAAATAGCTTTGATATAAGTCATGCAAAAAGTAAGGCGCAAATTCTCGTCATTCCAACAAACGAAGAACTAGCCATGGCACAAAAAATATGCTATAATTTATAAGAAAACTTTTTAGCATTTTTTATTAACCCAGCTCATCTCCATGCGTCTCAAACCAAAAAGAATAAACATCAAAACCGGCAATAAATACATTGCCGTACTTTCTGAAAACACAGCGCTGAAACTCGATCTACACGCCGGTGATCGCATTAAAATAACGAATACATGCGGAGATACGAGCTATGATATTACCGCCATTCTTGATGTCTCCGAAGGATTTTTCCCTGACGATTCCATCGGACTTTTCTGGGAAACCTATCAAAAAATATACTGCCATCAAAATCAAAAAGTACACGTTACTCTAGCGGAAAAACCTCTAACGAATATTTTCATACGAAAAAAATTAGATGGCATTGAACTCAAACCATCGGAAATTGACGCTATTATTCAGGATGTGGTGCAAGATGATTTTTCCGACATAGAAATGTCCTACTTCGTGGCAGGATGCTATACGCACGGGCTCAATGATAATGAAACTGCGGCGCTCACGAGGTCTATCGTGAAACACGGCTCAAAACTCACGTTCAAAAATGGCATTGTGGTGGACAAGCATTGCATTGGAGGAGTACCTGGAAATCGCACCACCATGATAGTTGTGCCAATTATAACAGCTTTGGGGCTGCTCATGCCAAAAACCTCGTCTAGGGCCATTACAAGTCCCGCCGGCACCGCCGACACTATGGAAGTTTTGTGTAACGTGCGCAATGACGCAAAAAAACTTCGAAAAATTATAAAAAAAACCAACGGATTTATTACATGGGGCGGTGGAGTAGATCTTGCTGCCGCTGACGATTACATGATCCGCGTCAGGCATCCATTAAGTCTCGATCCTGAAGGAATGCTTCTCGCCTCTATTATGGCGAAAAAACACTCTGTTTCCGCAACCCATGTTCTCATCGATATTCCCTGCGGCCCTCAAGTAAAAATACAAACAAAAGCGCAGGCAAGCCATTTAAAAAAACGATTTTTAAAAATCGGGAAAATGCTCGGGATGAAAGTCCAAGTAGTTTATTCCGATGGTTCCGAACCTATAGGAAATGGCATTGGACCGCTTTTGGAAGCGCTGGATGTCATCAAAGTATTAAAAAACGAACCAGACGCGCCAAAAGATTTAAAAACAAAATCATTAAAAATGGCCGGTTTACTCCTTGAAATGACAAAAAAAACCAAAAAAGGCGAAGGAATAAAAAAAGCAACTGAAGTGCTTCAATCGGGTCAAGCTTGGAAACAGATGGAAAAAATTATTGAAGCGCAAGGGGGGAAAAAAATACCGGATTTTGCGCCATTTCAATTCCCGTACTCCGCGCAAAAAAACGGAAAAATCCGCATGATCGACAATAAAGTGATTGCCCGTATTGCCCGCATGGCAGGAGCTCCTATTGCTCCGCAAGCCGGTCTCTACCTTCATAAAAAACTTCATGACACAGTCAAAAAAGGTGAAAAACTCTTCACGATTTACGCGAGCAGTCCTGATCGATTAAAATATGCCGTGGAATACGCGCTGCATAATAGAGCTTATCTCATTTAAAAAAAATCGTTTTTTTTCTAAACTATCATCCGTGTTAGTCATAAAGTCACAGCGTCCAATGTTCGCCATTGAACGCATGACAGATATGATTTCGTTACAAAAATCGAAAAATTTGAACACACATTATGAATCAAAACTTTACTTTTGAAGAAACAATCAAAAAAATCAAAAATCTGGAAATTCAGGGAGCCGAACACATTGCCATACTTGGAATAAAAGCTTTTGGGCTTAAACTCGAAGAAACTTCAGATCCGAAACTTCTTCAAAAATACGCCGACGAACTGAGACAAGCGCGGCCTACGGAACCAGCGCTAAAAAACGCGCTCCATTTTTGCCTCAAATATTACCGCGAACGAAACAGTATAAAAGACGTCGTGAAAGAAGTACTTCGTCATTTTGAAGAAGCGCGCAAAAAAATTATTGAATACGGTGAAAAAAAAATTGAAAACAACATGTCAATTTTCACGCACTGTCATTCTTCAACGGTTACCGCGATTCTCATTCAAGCTTTTCGTAACGGAAAAAAAATTCGTGTCTACAATACCGAAACACGTCCACGTTTTCAAGGAAGAATAACGGCAAAAGAGCTTACTGAAGCAGGTATTCCAGTCGATCATTTTGTCGACAGCGCAGGTCCCATGGCATTAAAAAAAACTGATATATTTCTTTTTGGATCCGACGCCGTGACGAGCGATGGTCGAGTGATAAACAAGATTGGCACGGCTCCCCTGCTCGAATTCGCAAATGAATATCGAATTCCATCATTTGCTTGCACCAATTCTTGGAAATTTGATCCGGAAACGCTTTATGGAGCAGAAGAAGAAATCGAACAACGCGAGAAAAACGAAGTATGGGAAAATCCACCACGAGGCGTGACGATTCATAATCCTGCGTTTGAAACGGTTTCTCCTGATCGAGTGAGTGGCCTTATTACAGAACTTGGGATATTGAAACCTGAATCACTTGTCAACGCGATTCAAGTAGCGTATCCTTGGCTGTTAGAACGATAAAAAAATCACAAAATTTGAAATGCCATCTATTCAACAAAACGACCTCAAATTTTTAAAAAAAACTATTAAACTTGCGGAAGAATCATTTTGCTTGAGAAAACGAGTTGCCGCCATGATCGTAAAAAATGGAAAAATACTTGCCGCATGCACCAATGATCCCTTGCCAGCGTACGATTGCAGCATTATCGGATGCATCCGCGACGAAATGAAAATTCCGCATGGACACAGAAGAGAAATTTGTTATGGCATTTGCGCCGAAATGTACGCCTTGGCAAAAATTGTGCAATCAGGACAAAACGCAAAAGGATCAACAATATACGTTACCATTCGTCCTTGCCGCGTCTGCGAAGGAATTATTTCGCAAAGCGGCATAAAAAGGGTCGTTTACGCTTCAGAATATCCCAGCGTTATTCCTCATATTGATACGCTTCGCGACCATAATATCGAAGTCGTGCATATTCCTATTGAACTCAAACCAAAACAAATGGAACAAAAAATGTCCGTGGAAAAAACAGCAAAAATCCTTCCAAAAAACCTCGGTTTCATTTCCCCTCCTGCGAAAAAATAAAAATTCTCATTACTCCAGTCCTGCTTAAAAACTCGGATCATACGCAAATCATTTTGAATAAAAGTACATATGCTGGCAGGCGAGAACTTCTGAAAAATCACATTTCTACCGCAATGCGAAAATTTCGTTACGAAAACGAATTTTACAAAAATTCCCTTATTGAAATGATACTTTTTTCACCTCTCAAAACTTCATGATACAATAACTGGGATGTTTTTTTCTCTCGAACAAATTATAGACTTACTCGAGACGTATAAATACGTACTCCTTTTCCCATTAGCTGTTATTGAAGGACCAATGGTAACCGTGCTTGCAGCATTTCTCGCATCTTTGGGCTATTTTAATACATACTACGTCTATGGTCTGGTCGTGCTCGGAGACATCGTAGGAGACGCTCTCTATTATGCCCTCGGAAAATGGGGAGGAAGAAAATTCATCAACCGATGGGGAAAATACATCGGCATACAAACAGAAAGAATGGGACGCCTCGAACAACATTTCGCGCATCACAGCCGAAAAACTTTAATTATTGGAAAACTTACACAAACCGGCGCCATTACGCTCGTTTTGGCAGGAATCGTTAAAATGCCATTTCTAGAATTTCTTATCTTTAATCTCATTCCAACGGTACCAAAATCACTCCTCTTGGTATATATTGGGTATTATTTTGGAAAAATATACGCGACTGTAAACGATTATATTGCAAAAATCTCAATTGTTTTGATCATTCTGGGAATAATTCTCCTCTGGCGATTATTTTTTCAACGCAAAAAATGAAAATAAATTTGATTTCAGAAACAACTTTTACTGTTCAAGGACACGGCGTGCATACAGCCTTTATCGAAAACAGAGATGCTTTAAAAAACCTCGGAATCGATGTACAAACCAATTCAAAAAAACCATGCGACATTATTCATGTTCATACTGTTGGCCCTTATTCCCTCTATCACGTGCTAAAAAACAGAGGTAAGGTAGTAATAACCGCACACGTCATCCCCGATTCTTTCGTTGGAAGTCTCAGATGCGCTTCCACGTGGTATCCTCTCGCAAAAAAATACTTACATTTTTTTTATAATCAAGCCAATGCCATTATAGCAGTGTCTCCTGAAGTCAAGCGAACTCTGCGAAAATGGGGCATACAAAAAAAAATATACATCATACCGAATGGCGTAAACAGGGAACTATTCAAACGTGATAAAAAAATACGTCAAAAAATGAGAAAAAAATTTAGTTTCGCCGACCATGAATTCGTAGTGATAAATTCAGGCCAAATTCAACCAAGAAAAGGCATAGAAACATTTATAAAAATGGCAAAAAGTTTGCCGGATGTGAAATTTTTATGGGTAGGAGGAATACCATTTAAAAACCTGGCGCAAGACTATAAAAAAATGAAAAAAATCGAAAATTCAGCGCCGAAAAATGTATTTTTTACAGGGACAGTTCCTTTTGAAAATATGCCAAATTATTACAGCGCGGCGGACATGCTTTTTTTCCCATCTCATCAAGAAACTTTTGGCTTTGCCATTATTGAAGCAGCAGCGGCAAAACTTCCTTTACTCATGAGAAATCTGCAAACTTTTCAATTAATTTTCGGGGATGCGTTCATCGGAGGCAATGACACAACATTTAAAAAAATAATTATGAAATTGAAAACCAACAAAAAATTTTATAATGAATACAGTAGTAGAGCCATCAATCTCGCAAAAAAATTTGACGACAAAATGCTGGCAAAAAAAATCATCAAAGTGTATAAAGAAGTTCAAATCATGAATATCCAAAAATCATGAATATCGTTTTTTTCGCAGACACATTTCTCCCTCAAACAAATGGAGTGGTCACCTACGTCATTGAAACCGGTCTGCAATTGAAAAAACTTGGACACCGCATTCTTTTTGTCATACCGAAAGAGGTAAAAAAATCCCAAATACCAAAAGGATTTTCGCCAAAAAATTTTTGTTTCGCTCCATCAATTCCAGCTGATGTATTTTATCCAAATTGGCGCATTGCGCTAAGCTATTCCTATAGAATTGACAAAACGCTTGCAAAATTTAAACCGGATATTCTGCATATTCATATTCCGCTCACCATAAGCATGGGGGGGATTTTAGCGGCGAAACGCTTCAATAAACCGCTTATCGGAACTTATCACACCTTCATTTCAAGCGAAGAAATGTTTAAAATGATCGGCATCACCAAGGGAAAAGGCACGCGCGTTCTCAAAAAACTCTCTTGGGAATACAGCAATCTTTTTTATAATCGCTGCGATCTTGTTTTGGCTCCGACGGAAAAAATGGCTTCAATACTCAAAAAAAATGGCATAAAAAAACCAATCACGATTCTGCGCGAAGGCATCAATTTTCATAAAATGAAAATACTGACAAACGATGAAAAAAAAACTTTCAAAAAAAAATATCAATGCGAAGAAAAAAAAGTAATCTTGCACGTCGGCCGCCTATCGCGCGAAAAAAATCTTCCTCTGCTCCTGCAAGTTATGGCTCTTATTCATAAAAAACATCAAAATATTCATCTCCTTATCGTCGGTGACGGACCGCAAAAAAAAGAACTCATGAAAACAGCTCAAAAACTCGAAATAGAAAACGCTGTAACATTTACCGGAAGCATTCCTCGTGAAAAAATCCTGTCTGACGGGATCTATTCAGCCTGCGATCTTTTTTTGACAACCTCAAAATTTGAAACTTTTGGTCTAACGGTGCTGGAAGCTATGGGATCAGGGCTGCCCATCATTACCGTAGAAAGCCAAGGAGCGCCGGAATTAGTAGAAGAAAACGGATATATTTGCAAAGATAATAAACACCATATCGCCAATCATGTCATAAAAATACTTTCCGACACAAAACTCCAAAAAAAATTTTCACAGCAATCACTCAAAATCCGTAAAAAATATGATTCCAAAAAAACAACTCAAAAACTTATTCAAATATACGAAAAACTTATAGCAGAAAAAAAAATAAAAACCACGAAAAATAAATTTACCTGCCCGCCGATTCTTCTTAAAACAAAGGACGGAGATAGATTTTGAGCGCATGGCGAAATCGTAGCAAAAATAGAATCCTCACTCCATTGCTCAATAAATGATTTATAATTTTGCCTCGTACACCTTCGTTTTATCCAAAAGATAAAGTTTATTACTGACTTTATCCACGAAAAAATCTTTCATTTCAGGAATATCATCAAAAATATACTGACCGCTATAGACAAGGTTTCCACTCTGAGAATCTTTATTATAAATAAGAACGCGCTTATTTAAAGGTTCCATCACGTATATTTGACTCATGTCAAGCTCCGTAAAAATCTTCACAGGCGCCGTCATAGGCACTAAAGGCTCTTTCATAATACGATAATTTTGCTTTTCTCCCGTATATAATTTAATAATTTCACCTGTGCTTTTTAGAGCATACACATTTCCGTCAATAGCCATCGAAACTGTTCCCTGAAGATCCGCGTTTCGATTGTAACTTTCCGAACCACTATAATTATCCCTTCTGCGGACATACCTCCAAATTTGATTTTCAATGGGAGATAAAATATAAACTTTATTCGAATAACCCTGAATACCTACGCCTCCGTGCCAATTTCCATCTTCCGTGTCCATAAAAACAAACTGACCATCCTTGTATTCAATCACGCGATTCGATTTCGTGAGAAAAAGAAGTGAATCACGATCTTCAAAATAGCTGCCGGTCACAACGGATTCATTTTCATCAATAGTCAACGGATCTTCAATGCTATGAAGAACGATTCGATACAGGGCATTGTATTCATACACATAGAGCGAATCCTTTGCCTTCATTATTCCCAAACTATCAACATTACTTCTTTTTTGGGAAAGATCGGCAAAAACCGTATAATCAACGCCTTCTTTCATCTTCACAATGCCATCGAGCGAATTACGAAGTTCCTCAATCTTATCAAGAAGCTGTCTGGCTTTATTATAATGGACTCCTGAATCCACGACTTCCAGCGCTTTCGTTCTGGCTTCTTCCAATTTTATCCCGGCGGTGGCCTTATCAAAATTTCCTTTTGTTTCCGCGATATTCATGTCTTCCTGCGCATCCACCAAAATCTGTTCCAGGCTCGCGATTTTTTTCTGCTCATCATTACGTTTTTTTACCGCAATAACTCCAACCGCAAGAATAAAAAAACACAAAAAAATAACAATAAGAATGTGCTTTTTCCCCATTCCTGAAAATTTTCTAAAATAACGCGAAACCACAGAAATATACGAGAAAAAAAATGTAAACTTCTTAACGTAAGAAAACGCTTTTTCTTTATTCAAAAGCGGAATACTCGGAAGTTTGAACTGCTTTTCTTTTGCCGATGAACCCTGAACCTCACTCATGCCTTCAATGCGAATACCGAAAATAACGGTCTTATTTTGAATTTCACTCTTTAAAAAGTCCTTCAATTTTTGAAGAGAACGCGTAATGGTGGATTCCGTGGAAATACTGCCAAGTTCCGATTTTGAAATAAAACGCAAAAGCTTATTGGAACTAAAAATCACGACATCACCTTTTTCCAAGGTGCCATTCGCGATATTTAAAAAAACTTCACTATGAGATCGTTCGCCTTCCGAAAGACCTTCGCTAATAATGCTCACATGTTTTCGACGGATAAGATATGCTTCCGACTCACCTGCTTGTGAAATAAAAAGTTCATCACCGACAATAGCGCCCAGAACAACATTAATATTGGAAATAAATTTAAACTGCTTTTCCTGCTGCATAACGGCAATTTCCTGATTGACGACTTTCAAAGCTTCTTCAAAACGCACGTATGGATCTTCTTCAAGTTTTTTAAAAAAACATTTTTTGACGGTTTGAAAAAGAAACTCGCCCACGTCTTCACCCAGGGCGAGATTATTCATCATTTCAAAATTCATGAAAAGCTTTCCTCCTTTAACGGCTTCCTCTCCCCTCTCTTCCTCATCAAGTTCGTAGAAATAATTTTTTACAAATGCGTCTTCGTTTTTTCCAACAAATAAAAATTCAAAATAAACATTTACTCGCATTCTAAAAGTACATTATGAAACAAACAAAAATAATATTTTTTCAAATTTTAATCTACTATAATGTCTGTGCAATTACAAGCAATCTCGAAACCAAACTTGAATCTAGCCCCAACTTCCATTGACACAGATAAAAAAACCTTTAAAATAGACAAGAACATCGAATAATCTTTTAATTATGATTTCAAAATCGAAAAAGGGTCCAAGAAAAAAAACACACGGATACCTTAGTCGCATGAGAAAACGCGCAGGACAAAAAGTATTAAACGCCCGACGGAGAAAAGGACGCAAACGCCTTACGGTTTAACGGAATAATGTTTTAAAATAAAAAAATCTCTGATAAAGGAGTTGTAAATATATTTTTCAGAGGTTCCCTAGGCAGTGTTCACATAATACTTCGACATCACTTTATTCCATGCTCGCTTCTCATTTTCGCCTGAAAAAAAAACGGGAAATAGAATATATATTACAAAAAGGGAAAAAATTCACGGCTCCGATTTTTATTGCAAAATATACGCCAAATAATGTACACTTCCATCGATTCACTATTATCACGAGTCAAAAATTTTCGCATTCAGCGGTAGTGCGAAACAGAACGCGAAGAATACTTTATGAAACAATTCGACTGAATCTTCCAACAACACCTTTATCATACTCATACGATTGTGTCATTATTCCTTTTAAGTCAGTGGTAAAAACGAAACATGAAGTTATCAATGGGCATATTTTTTCTCTTCTTCATACGGCATTTCAATGAATAAAAACTTTTTACTCGGACTCATTCTGCTCTTCGGAAGCTTTCTGCTTTTGAAAAATTTTCTACAACCCCAAACTCCGATTCTCATTCAAGAAGGAGTCGCGATAACAACCGATCGAGCAGGCTACGATCGAGGTCAAATCGTATCGATAAAAATCGCGAATAACACGAACGCGGCAATAACTCTGCCAGCCGATTGCCCCAAAGAACCTTTTGACGTTTTCGCGTCGGAAAATAATATTTGGGTAAAAAAAGAAGCAATCTCAAATATTAACTGCAAGGAATTAAATATCGATCAAGAAATAATTCTCCAGCCCGGCGCTTCAACGAAAATCCTCTATAATTATTGGAATCATCAACTTTTTGGCGCATTTGGAAAATACAAAATCAGCATTCCAATCACAATAAATAATGAACAAAAAATCTTTACGTCAAACGAATTCAACCTTCAAGAGGAATCATTTTTCAAAAAAATCTGGCTCAATTTTTTCTATCGGCCGCTGTATAATGTGCTTATTGCCTTCGCTCAAATTCTTCCATACCACAGTTTAGGAGGAGCCATCATTCTTTTAACGCTGCTCATTCGAACCATTCTCCTCATTCCGTCGCAAAGAGCGATGAAGGCGCAAAAAAAAATGCAGGAAATGCAGCCACACCTTGAAGAAATTAAAAAAAAGTATAAAGATGACCAGCAGCGTTTAACCCAAGAAACTATGGCGCTTTGGCGTGAACACCGCGTCAATCCTTTTGGAAGCTGCCTGCCGCTCTTGGTACAGTTTCCCGTGCTCATCGCGGTTTTCAACGTGGTTCAAAACGGAATCAATCCGGATAGCATATATTTACTCTACGAACCTTTGAAAAATTTTCCGCTTTCAAGTATTTCAACGCTTTTTCTCGGAATACTCGATTTGCAAAAAAACAATCTCTACGTTCTTCCAGTTATCGTTGGAGGGCTGCAATTTTTGCAAATGAAACTTTCCATGGCAAAAATAAAATCAAAAACGCCAACGAAAGAAAAAACAAAAGATGATATGCCGGACATCGCAACAATCAATCGATCCATGATGTATTTTATGCCATTTCTCATAGCATTTTTTACCGCCTCCGTTCCATCGGGAGTCGGACTTTATTGGGGAGTATCTACCCTCTTTGGACTTGGTCAACAAATAGTAATCAATCGGCAAAGTGATGACGAAAAGGTAAAAGTGGAAGTCGTTAAGCAAAAACATTAACTCTTTACATACATTTATGGAAGATATCATTAAAGAAACTCTGGAAAACATTTTAAAAAAAATGTCTATTCATGTAAAAAAAATCCAGATAACGGAAGATAAAAAAGAAAAACGTTTTCGTGTAAATATTGAAAGCGAGGACTCAAGCATGCTTATCGGGTATCACGGTGAAACGATGTATAGTTTACAGCATCTCCTGAAAAGTATTCTTTGGAAAAAAGGAATAAGCGAAGAATACAACTTATTTCTTGACGTAGACAAATATCGTAAACGGCAAGAGGAAAGCGTCGTAATTCTCGCGGAACGAAAAGCGGAACAAGTACGAAAAACAGGCAGAAGCGTCATGCTTTTACCGATGTCAGGTTATTTCCGTCGCCTTGTGCATCTCCATCTTGCGGAAAAAGGTTTTGAGGATATTGAAACTGAAAGCATTGGCGAAGGAGATCATCGTCAGGTTGTGATTAAGCTCAAAAATCATGAATCTCCATCGGAAAAAAATGAATAACCGGCTGAAAAACATCTTTATCGCATTCAGTATTGCTTTGATGATTTCTTCGACGAACGTCCATGCTGAAATTATCGAATCAACCCCTGCCACTCAAGATGTTAATAACAAAATAAGCGACACGCTTTTTAGTGATGTCGACGAAACACATCCTTCTTATGAAGCAATCCGTTATTTCAAAAACCACGAAATCATAAAAGGCTATGATGATGGAAGTTTTCGCCCGGAAAAACCTGTCAATAGAGCCGAAGCCCTCAAAATTATTCTCCTCGGAGCCAATTATCATTTCACAAATAATATAATTTTCTCAACTGCGACAAATGATGTTGAAAAAAAATACAGCGATCTCGAAAAAAACGCTTGGTACGTTCCCTATATTCTCAAAGCAACGGAATTAAAAATCGTGAATGGTTATTCGGACAATACGTTTAAACCGGAAAATACTCTCAATAAAGCCGAAGCTCTCAAAATGATTCTCGAATCAAACGAGGTCACATTAGAAAAAACAATAAAACAACTTCCTTATGGAGATGTGCCTTCCGAAAGCTGGTTTGCTGGTTATTTTCAATACTACAAAAATTATCATTTATTGGAAACAGATGAAAACGGATCCGTTCATCCATCGCATGAATTGAGCCGCGCCGAACTCGCTGATCTTATGTACCGCTTCATTAAAAGGGAAGAATTTGCCAAAGAACCTGAAAAAATTTCTCGATCCATCACAAAAGAATTAATCACGGGTAAAGCGACTTTTTATGGCGGAAATGATGGTTTCAATGGAAAACGAACGGCAAGCGGGGAAATTTTTGATGACACGCTCATGACCGCGGCCCATCGCGATTTGCCATTTGGAACCTGGATACGAGTCTATTCAAAAGAAGATACAACTCAATATGTGGATGTAACAATTAATGACCGCGGCCCGTATGACTATCGTTTTATACTCGATCTTTCAGCGGCAGCATTCGAAAAACTCGCGCCGACTTCGCGTGGCTTTATCGATATTCAGTACGAAATTATCAAAACTCCATCTAGGGAACCTCTGAAAAACGTATAATATTTGGTAGTTTTTGGGATAAATTTTTGAGATGGTTGGTGTGAACACTACCTAAATAAATCACCTTTTATATTTTATCTTTGTAAAAAAATAAAAGGTGCTATACTACTACTCGGTACAAAAATAAATACATGAATCTTCATAAAAAATCACCGATTTATCGAAAAAAAACTCCTCTATCACAGGAAATTAAGAGCATCTACCGTTCTCTCATTGTTGTTGTCGTTGGATTAAATATCATCTTGGCAAGTCTTCTGCTTTACTT
Organism: Candidatus Peregrinibacteria bacterium; assembly: GCA_016188705.1. Classification (GTDB taxonomy): domain Bacteria; phylum Patescibacteriota; class Gracilibacteria; order UBA1369; family JACRIC01; genus JACPHH01. The sequence continues at coordinate 12,214 of JACPHH010000024.1, forward strand.
TGGAAGTCAAAAAGCGACTTTGGGATACACATTGCAAGATTTACAAAACAAAAACGCAAAACTCATGCAAGAAAACAAAATCATCGAAACAAAAATTATTGAAGTGCGAACCGCCCAGACATTGAAAGACTCAAAAAAAGTAAAATCGATGGAAAATATTATTAAGGCTCAAGAATCAGACAAAAATCGGGTTACTTATTTTGAAGAAGGAAACAGGGTAAGTTCAAAATAAAAACGTAATTGAAAAAAATATTTATAGAAAAATCTGCAAATACATTTTGGAGTATTTGCCCACCGCCGTTACTTTTTATTCAGATAGAAATGGAGCGGGAACTCCATTTTCGCTACGCTTCGCTATGCGCTCAAATGGCAGGAACTCACACAAAACTCGCTTTCGTAACGAAATTTTAAATTTTTGAGCGAAAATTGTGAAGAGCGAGGAAGGCGTATCAAATAAGATACGTTGACGAGCTCTGAATAATTTGGAGCCAAAAATTTAAAATTGCAGTAGAAATGGGGTTTTGTCTGAGTTCCTGTTGTCCCCGCCCCATTTCTTCAAAAAAAGCGGTGGGCAGGTACATTTTGGAAGTCGCATGCATTGCTAGGCAGTGTTCATATAAAATTTTTACAGATGGAAGAGACGTATTTTGTTCAGTTCAAGGAACGACGACAAGAGTGTACCCAAAGGTACATTGAAAAGGAGTGACGCAGAAATGGACAAAATACGTCTCTTCCCTTTGGGTTGGACGGAAAGATGTCCGTCTTCTTTGTTGCTCGTCGCTTATGGAGACTTGCTCCACTGCGCTCCTCGCGCCTTGAATCGAGACATCTTTCCGTCCAACCATCGCAAAAATTTTATATGAACACTGCCTAAAAAAATTGACTACGAAAAAATTGACTTCGCCGGTTCTCCAGCTATACTTCTTGAGGTTATCTGGCGCCATCGTCTATTGGTTAGGACATCACCCTTTCAAGGTGCAAAGGCGGGTTCGATTCCCGCTGGCGCTACCAAAATCTAACACCTTCGCAAATAAATTAAATTTCGACTAAGCAGTGTTCACATAAAATTTTTATGAAAAATAGATCGATGCTTTAAAAGTCTCTCATTTGCCGAAAAACTACTAGATTGCTAAGGAACCTCTGAAAAACGTAACTGCGTAATGAAAATTTAACCCTTGACCTTTCTAGTATAACAAACTATACTAAAAATGAATCTTTTTAGTATATTCAAATATATATGAACCAAGAACTAATCCAATACCTGCAACAGCAAATCCGTACGACCAATGAACGATTAAAACGTTTTACGCACAGCATAGATGGAAAAAAACATCCAAGGCGCTTTATATTCGTAAAACTGCAAAAGTATATAGATGACTTTTTGAGCAAAAAATCTGAAAACAGAATGGTAATTATTCCCGGATTCAGGGGAGTTGGTAAAACAACCCTCATGGCGCAAACGTGCACGGAGTACCAAAACAAAGTCGAAAAAATCTTATTTTTATCTGTTGAAGATGCCAAAAATTTGTTTGATGCAGGAATTAACGAACTCATGTCAGCCTATGAAGAAATTTTAGGCGATAATCTGGAAAGTGTAAAAAAACCTATCCTCATTTTCCTCGATGAAATTCAGAGCGATCCCAAATGGGCGGTCACGTTGAAATCACTCTTTGAGAAAACAACCAATATTTTTTTTTGTTGCACCGGTTCATCGGCTTTAGTTCTCCAAACGACAACAAATTTAGCACGCAGAGCGGTTTTTGAAAAAATGCCGCCAATATGTTTTACCGAATTTGAGATGATAAAAAACAACGTGCATCCGCCAAAACTCAAAGAAAAAATCAGACAAACGATTTATTTCTCTACAAACGCCGAGGAAGTTTATAATAATTTATTGCCATTACAGGCATCAACTCATCAATATTGGTCAAAAGTGAACAAAACCAATATAAGAACCTATTTGGCGTATGGCACATTACCTTTTTCTTTTGTAATGCCGAATGAATCCGCTGTATACGATTCGATTTCTTTACTTTTGGATAAAATCATCAAGCAAGATCTGCCGATGCTGGAAAATTTCGATAATAACACTCTTGGAGTAGTGAAAAGAATCATCTTTGCCATTGCTGAGAACGACACGACAAGCCTCAACGCATTGGAGCAAAAATTTAAAATCAATCGTCTCACGATAGCGAATATTTTTGACGCGCTGGAAAAAGCCGAATTGCTGATTAAAATTCCAGCATACGGTTCAAACATGACCATCGCCAAAAAACCAAACAAATATCTTTTTATGTCTCCTGCAATCAGAATGTCATTTTTTTACTTCACTGGTCAGGAAAGCACCTACCTTACACGACAGGGAAAATTATTGGAAGATTCCATTGGATCACATTTATATCGAGAATTTATCATAAGAGGACAGGGTGCGATACGATACGACAGCGAACAGGGGGGGGCGGATTTTATTTTACAAATATTAAATAACAAACAAATTATTATCGAGGTTGGGATGGGAAATAAGGACAAAAAACAAATTATAAACAGCATGAAAAAAATCAATTCCGACTACAATGTAATTTTCTCCGATTCCGGACTAAAAATTGATAAAAAATTTAAGACAGTGTCAATTCCTTTAGAATATTATTTTTTGATGTAAACCACATCCCAATACCATATTGCACAACTTATACGCAATCTTTACAATCCATAAATGCCTTAAATCTGATCAAATTCCAAAATTTGAGCGCATAGCGAAAACCAATTCCCACCACATTGCTGTTTGAATAAAAAATAAAGTGGCAAGCAAATATCAAAATTTTCCATTATGCCAAAAATTTTAATAAAAACCCACGAAAGGTCGACTTTTAAGTTTAAGATGACGATAAAACATGGCGGGGTTTTCGATAAAAGAGAATAAATGCCGAAATAACGTATACCGCATATCCAATCACTTCTGAAAGCGAAGGATTGCCATTATAACCAAAAACACCCTTGGCAAAGGTTCCAAGCGTACTTTTTTCATCAAAAACCGTATTGATGTTATAAAGATGCTCGACAAGAATCGGCAAAAAACCGGCTTCTTCCAATTCATGAATGCCGTGAGCAAAAAGCCCCGCGGCAAAAAGAACAAGGAAAAAACTCGAAACCTGAAAAAAACGTTTCACGGGTATTTTAATTTCAATGATAAAAAACAGATACCCCAAAAAAAGCGCTGCGAAAATGCCAAAAAATCCAGCGCCAAAAGCAACGTGGCCACTGTTAAATTTTACGGCATTCAAAAAAAATACGGTTTCAACTCCTTCGCGAAGTACCGCAAAAAATACGAGAAAAAAAAGACCATAAACATTGGAACGCTGATTTTGCAATTTCTGACGCAAAATAGAACCAATATTTTTTTCCTTATAAAGCCATAAAATCATATACGAAAGAAAAATCGTGGCGAGTATCATGGTGACTCCTTCAAAAATTTGTTCATTCCGACCTGAAAAACCACCTTCAACAAGAGAAAAAAGATAAGCGAAAAAAAGACTGGTTACTGTAGCCGCGGCAAGAGACAAAAGAACAACAGAATAAAAATTCTGTTTTTTATTCTGCCTCAAAAAAGCCAAGACTATCCCGACAATAAGCGCCGCTTCAAGACTTTCACGAAAAGTGACAAGAAAACTTTCCAGCATATATAAAAAATAAAAAATATGTATCACGACATTAAAGATGAATCGAAAAAAGGTCAACACAAAAATAATAAAACATTGGAAAATTCGCACAAGATTATTTTTTTTAAAGGTTCCCATAGATCAATAAAAAAATTTAAGGTAAAATAAAAAACGTCAACGAGTTTTGAACAATTTAGAACAAAAAATTTCAAATCGTAGTAAAATGAAATTTTGAAGAAGTGCTTAAATTCACTGAAATCTATAAAAAAACGAAATGACAATGCTACGCGACATTCTCACTATTTTTTTTCTCGCTTTTACATTACTGCTACTTCTAACCGCTATGGTAAGCCTTTTTTTAGGAGTACCCTATGTGCCGAGTAAACGGAGGGTCATCGATGCTCTTCTCGAATATGTACCAAAAAAAAATAACCTCAAGGTCTACGATTTAGGATGCGGCAATGGAAAAATTCTTTTTCAACTCGAAAAGAAAAAAGGCATAATCGGAACAGGGTATGAACTCGCGCCACTCGTTTTTATGTTCGCCATACTACAAAAATGGCTCAGACGCTCCAAAGTAAAATTACGATACGCGAATTTTTTTCATCAAAATCTTTCCGATGCGGACATCATTCTCTGCTATTTAACACCGGGAATCCTGGAAAAACTCGGAAAAAAACTTCAAAACGAATGCAAAAAAGGAACACTCATTATAAGCCATACCTTCAAAATCCCAGGATTAAACCCGAAACATATTCAAGAACGCGACATGGCAAAAAAATTACCAACATTATATATTTACGAAATTTAGGGAGCCCCTGAAAAATCTAACTTCATAATATGGATCTCAAAAAACTCGAACTCGTCATTATTTTTCTCCTCATGATACCGACAGTCATTGCTCTCGTGAAAGGAGCTCCTTTTGTGCCGACTCCACTCAAAGCCGTTCGCCGGATGCTTGAACTCGGCCGTTTAAAAAAAGACGAAAAAGTCTACGATATAGGTTGCGGCGATGGACGGATCGTGCATCTCGCTTCAAAAGAATATGGAGCAAACGCAACGGGATTCGAACTGTCCCCTCTTATTTATTGTATCGCGAAAATCTGTCAGCCTTTTTGGAAATCAAAGGCTAAAATCCAATTTCGCGATTTTCGATTTCAAAATTTTCATGATGCCGATGCCATTTTTTGTTACCTCATGCCTGACACGCTCAAAAAAATACAAAAAAAATGGGATAAAGAATTACGAAAAGGAACTCGGGTTATTTCCTATGCTTTTCCCATCGGAAATTGGAAACCAAGCCATAAAGAAGCAAAAAATCCTGAAAAAAATCAAGCGCCTATTTGGGTGTACGAAATAGGAAAACACCAATAAGCGCAAAACTCGCGATGAGCATCCAAATGTCAAAACCTTCAAAAAAAATCGAAGCGTAGGGAATACGGGACAACCAGTCAACAAAAAAAAGAATCAGAGAAAGAGAAAGCCAAGCAAAATAGCCAAAAATACTACCAAGAGCGGAAGAAAAAAACGAAAGGATAACAGCAAAAAAACCAAAAAACATCGAAAGCGGAATAAAAGGAGCTACTATAATATTCGCAAAAGGAGAAACAAGAGAAAATCGCTGAAAATAGTACAAAATCAAAGGCGCCGTAAGCGCCATTGCCGAAAGAGTAAGAGCAAATGATTCTTTGATGAATCGAAAACGCTTTCCTGAAAAAAATTTTAAAGCGGAAAGAAAAGGCGACACAAAAATAAGACCAAAAGTGGCGGCAAAGGAAAGTTGAAAACCGCGATCATAAAGCAAAATTCGAGGATTCCACAAAACCATGAAAAACCCTGAAGCGGCAAGGGCCAGACTTGTTTCATTCTGTCGACCAGAATTCAAAGCAAAAAGCCCAATAATGCCCATAAGAGCGGCGCGAACCACTGAAGCTGATGGTCCTACGAACATGGTAAAAAAAAGCACGGAAAAAATACTCAAAAGACAACGCGAACGTCTGTTTAAAGACGCAAAAAGAGCATTGGCAAAAATAATAATGAGAGTGATGTTATAACCTGAAATAGCAAGAACATGAGTAAGACCTGTGATATTGAACGCATTCATCATTTCGGTTGAAAATGATTTACGTTCTCCAAAAAGAAGACCAAGCGCAAAACTCGCCTGTGGCTCGGGAAGAACTTGCTGAAGCTGGGTACGAAAACGTTCACGAAGAAAGTAAAGAAAAGAAAAAAAATGATTCCCCTGCCCTGACGCCAAAAAACGCGCTTTTGGATACGGCAAGGTGGCATATATTCCCTGCATGGCAAGAAACCATCGACGCTCTTCATCGGGTGATTCAAGTTTTCCAAAAAAAGAAAGCTTGTCTCCATAAAACCATTGTGGATATGGCGGAAGTGTCACGAGTATATGCCCTGGAAAAACAGGATCAATAAATTTTACAATCACTTTCTGAAAAGACTCATTTCTTTCAGGATTTTCAACGATAATGGCAACAAACGAAGAAATCGCGTCAGAAGAAACTGATGTCTGAAATGTTGAAAGAGAAGGGATTTGCGACAAAAAAAGACGAATGATTCCAAAAAGAAAAGCAAAAATGCAAAAAAACAAAAGACGAAAACAAATGGCGCGAGAGTATCGCGGGAAAGAAAAACGCAAAAAAAGGAAAGAAAAAAACGCGCTGGCGCACAAAAGAAGTATAAAAGAGACAGAAAGATCATGAAATAATGTTGCGCTGATCACTCCCCAAAAAAAACTCACAAAAAAAACAATGATTCTATTTCTTTTAGACATGCCAGAAAAAATAGCACAAGAAAATAAAATTTTCTTAAAATGAAGATAAAAAAAATAAGAAAACCTTCCCTTTCAATGAAAAATCACTACAATAAGAAAGCTAAGGAGCCTTAAGGAAAGGACTTTTATGAATTTTAAAAAAACACCTATTCAAAAAGCATCAAATTCATCCGGAAAATTACAAAATTTCTCCGAATGGAAAACCCGTATTTGCAAAGTCTGGAAAAAAAAGAAAATCATTCAAAAACATCATCCGGGCCTTTTCTTTCTCACGCTTGCCGCTGGAATTATCGCAGGCGCTTTTCTCATCCTTTCAACCTATGGACTTATAAAAAATGGTGGGCTTCTCAAAATCATCCAGCCACTCAAAGTTGATAACGAAAATCGCACAAATGTTCTGCTCTTGGGAACAGGAACGGAAGACCATGAAGGTTCCGATCTTACGGACACAGTCATGGTCGCAAGCCTTGATCATGAAAAACAAACTTTATCCATCATTTCACTGCCGAGAGACCTTTATATTGTGACGGAATTCGGCCCAAGCCGCATAAATCAAATTTATGAACACGGCCTCAAATCCGCCACAAAGGAAAAAGGTCTCGAAGTGCTGAAAACAGCGATACAAAAAATAATCGGCATGCAAATCCACTATTACGCGAAAATCGACTTTAAGGGTTTTGAAGAATTTGTCGACGCCATTGGCGGCGTTGACATTTTTGTTGATCAAAAAATTATCGACACATCCTATCCAAAAGGCGAAACTTTTGAATATGAAACATTCGTGCTTGAAAAAGGTCCGCGGCATCTTGATGGAAAAACAGCTTTAAAATACGCGAGGACGAGAAAATGCACCATCTGTCTTGATGGAGACTTTGGAAGGGCGAAACGTCAGCATCAAATTCTCAACGCGATAAAAGACAAAACAATAAGCGCTAAAACGCTTCTCAGCCCTTCAAAAATAAAAAATATTTTTCAAATAATACGAAATAATTTCGACTCCGATTTAAATGTAAATGATTTTTTATACATTGCCGCGCAAGGAAAAAATTTTTCAAATAATACAATTTTCAGTTGGGTGATACATGACAATCCCGATCAAGCCGGTGGCTTCCTTTATGTGCCGGAACGAAAATATTACGGAGGAGCATTTGTGCTGCTTCCAACGACGAATCCCATGGGATTCAAAGACGAAAATCCCTACTATGAAATCAATGATTTTGCGGACCTCGTCATGAAACATCCGAAAATTATGCAAGAAGCGACGACAATAAAAATTCTCAATGGAACGCGTATTAACAGCTTCGCTTCTCTCACTTTCCGCTATCTCGCGAGATATGGTTTTAACGCCGTGCAATTCGGCAATAACACTACCAGAGACAAAGAAAAAACTATAATATATGACACAAAAAATAAAAATCCTGAAATTCTCACCCTTTTGCAAAAACGAATACCCGGTGAAATACAACATAATGTTCCCGAAGATATCGAAAACACTGAAAATGTCGATATTATCGTAATACTAGGTCAAGACTTTTACGAATTTTATAAAACGAATAAAGCTCGATTTTATTAAAAAAACCGCGCATTTGCAGTGGTTTCAGATTGCAGACAAAAAAATTTAGATATACACTATGAAAAAAGAACTCGCAAAAGTTCATTTCTGACATTATATTTTTTTTCACATGCTCAAAGGTCTTCTCACGATGTTTCTCATAAGCTCTCTTGCTCATCCGGGATTAACGATCGACGCAGAAAAACAGCAAGCGTCTACAAAAATGCAGTCGGAAATAAGTATCATTCATGTAACACCTTATCCTGTAAAAAAAGAAAATGTAGAGCCTCTTTCTCTTGAAGCAAAAGCAGCCATGACAATCGATTTTCGGTCCGGCGCTAAAATATACGAAAAAAATATTCACGAAAAACTCCAGATAGCAAGCATCACAAAACTCATGACCGCGATTATTATCAGCGAAGAAGAAAGCGGTGAAGAAAAAATCAAAGTAAGCCGAAAAGCCGCGAATACTCCCGGATCAAAAATCTGGCTTTATCCAGGAGAAATAATAACCGCGGGAAATCTTTTGGAAGCGCTTCTCATCCATTCAGCGAATGATGCCGCCGTAGCTCTTGCGGAATATAACGCGATTACCGAAGAAGAATTTGTAAAAAAAATGAATGAAAAAGCGGAAAAAATCGGACTCAAAGAAACGCACTTCATGAATTCCACGGGACTGGATAATGATGAAAACTATTCAACCGCCTGGGATATTTCACTTCTGGCAACCTATGCCTACAAAAAAGCGCGTATTCGTGAATTAGTATCGCGTTCTGAAGGAAAAATCCGTTCCGTGGATGGAAGCATAACGCACGATCTCAAAACAACGAATGAAATACTCGGCGGACCGTTCAATGTCGTTGGACTCAAAACAGGCAATACAATTCTCGCGGGACCTTCATTTGTTTCCGTCGCGAAAGGCCCAAATCCGTCTCTTCGGCAAGAAGTCATTACCGTGGTTCTCAATAGTCCTCAAAGATTCGCTGAAACCTCAAAACTGCTCGAATGGACTTATAATGCCTATTCTTGGTAAATTTTTCATAGAAAAAAAACTATAATTTTCGCTCGAATTAAGGGTCCATAAATTTCTAAAATTATAAAATAAGGAACCCCTAAAACATTACGCTTTTTTATGTTTATCAGCGATACCATCCGTCATCTTATTCTCATCTTTGGCTCATTTTTACTCGCCTTTATTTCAGGTTTCTTTCTTGCCAAACCTTTCATTCAACTGCTGATTCATAAAAAAATGACAAAAAATATACGCGAAGACGCAACCGGCGGAGGCAAAGCGCCATTATTTCGACAACTCCATTTAAAAAAAACAGGAACCCCGACAATGGGCGGCATACTGATTTGGGGAATTTCCATACTTATTATTCTTTTTTCTCGGGTTCTCTCGTATATTGGCATCTTCGAACACTCGCTTTTGAATCGAAAAGAAACCTATCTTCCCGTTGCCACTCTTTTGGTAACGGCATTGCTTGGCGCCATCGACGACTTTCTCAATATCAAAGGAAAAAATAATGGTTTAAGCGCAAAATTTAAATTTTTCTGGCTTTCTTTGTTTGGACTCGCGGGAGGCCTTTGGTTTCATTACAAACTCAATTATGATCTGATTCACATTCCTCTTATAGGAGACCTTCCCATTGGTCTCTGGTATATTCCTCTTTTCGCTTTCGTCATTGTAGCTTCGGCAAATGCCGTAAATATTACCGATGGACTCGATGGACTTTCAGGAGGCCTTATTGTGATGGCATTTGCGATTTTTGGATCGATTGCTTTCGCCAAAGGGCTTTTTATATTGAGTGCGTTCTGCGCCGTACTTATCGGCGCGACATTAGCTTTCCTTTGGTACAACATTCCGCCAGCGCTTTTTTATATGGGAGACACCGGTTCCCTCGCGCTTGGAGCAACTCTTGGAGTGATTGCCATGCTTACAAATTCAGTGGTTATTCTGCCGATAATTGGTATTATTTTTGTAATTGAAACGCTCTCAGTCATTATCCAGCTCTTTTCCAAAAAATACTTCAAAAAAAAAGTGTTTCATATCGCTCCGCTTCATCACCATTTCGAATATATCGGATGGAATAATGCAACCATTACCATGCGATTTTGGTTCATTGGCGGAATTTTTGGCGCGCTTGGACTCATTCTCGCTCTCATTAGTGTTCAAATCTAACGAATCAGATATCAATTACTTCATAAGCAAAATTCAAAAAAGGTAATGTAGAATTTTGTGTGTCTGGGGTTGTAGGATAGAAACGAAAATACAAAAATTCCTATTCTAAAAAAAGTTGATTTACCATACATCAATTTGAGAAGTTGCGGTGCGTGAATCAATAAAAACGGAATCCGAAAATCGAATTTTCACTTCCTCCCCGCCTTTAAGTATTTCAAACGCCGTGCTGCTCAGAGTCAATTTTTCAAAACGGTCCAATTGAATCCGAACATTTTCATCTTGAACCATCTTTTTAAGTCCGCGAAGAATACTTTTCTGCACGAATTCATCATTGCGCTGCTCTAAAAGCACCTGCGCAATTTCTTGTTTAAGAGCATCTTCATAAGAAAGAACGAGCATATTGATATCCCACAAAAGATTTACTTTCAATCGATATATTTTTTCCGAAATAGAATCGCTCAAAAAACTTTTTTCCAATACTTTAAGTGTCAAAAACTCGCGTATTTTATAATCAATAACATTTTGAATAATTGAAACCTTATCATCTTTCGTAAGTTTATAAAAACCATCCAAAGAATCCTGAGCCGCAGAACGATAACGCGTAAATTGCGCCAAAATTTTCGCGTCATCTTGATTCTTAGTCTTCAAAAAATCCCGTATTTCCAAAAGCGTGTCATGAGCATACCGAAACTGAAAATCACTCCTTTCCTTTGGATCATCAACATTTTCGACAAAAGCCGCTATCACCGATTCTTTTGCCTTAACATGAGAAACTTCATTGGTTCCAAAAGGAAAAGAATTAGCGTGTTCCTTAAGATTTTCCTGAAACGTTTTATTCAAACTTTCTCCTGAATTTTCATTTTTCGCGCGAATATCATCCAAATCGTTGGAAACTTCGAAAACCGTATCTTTAAATTCTTGAATCGCATTATCCGCCTTATCGTTCTCGCCTGAAGAAAAAAGAATTTCCGCTTCCATAAGACGCATTTCAGCAATAGAAACCATCTGTTTTTCTCTTTCAACTGGATTAAAAGTTAAAGCAAGTTTCGCGTTTTCGGTTAATTTTTTAACCGGATAGAAAAAATGACCGGGAAGTAAACCTGTTTTTTCTCTTAAAGCAATTTGATATTCTTCTTTTACTTTTTGTTCGTACACTTTATCCTTCACTATATTAGAATCAATCCACTGATCTTTAATGAGAGCATCAAGAAAAACAAGACGTTCGGAATAATCATGTTCTTTATTTTTAATTTCAAACTTTTGTCCTTCCACTAAAACCTTTTGAATAACGCCATCATTTTGCTGAACTTTTAAATCAACAGTATTGGACGCGGCTGTTACCAGTACTCCATTTGGATTAACGGCAACGTCAAAACTTGCCTTCGAATCAACTTCCGTTATCATATCGGAACTTTTCACCACAAAATTTCCGGCATCATGATTCATGTCGAACACGTTGGACCAAACGCGGCCCTTTTTTATTTCCACTTCAATGCGTGCTTCTTTCGGCTGATATTCATCAATATCGAGTGAAAAAAGAGCAACTTCCGTTTCTTCGTCCAGACGGCTTACTCCTTTATTGGAAAAATAAATTTCCGCAGAAGTATGACGCGGAGTAATGACGGTATCGCCTTCATAAAGAAATATGTCGCTTTCAGTAACAATATTTTTACCATCGCGCTGAACTAAAATTTTCCCCATTGGCTTGATATAAATAGCATATGCCAAATGGTTGTCGGTATTTGACAAAAAAGTGGGAAAAATAATAACAATAAAAAAAACACTGGTAAAAATAAAAGCCCAAACGCGTTTTTTGCCAAAGAAAAATTGCATGTCATTTAAAATTTGTTGCATAAATGCACGAATTTTCCGTGTAAGGAACCTCTGAAAAACGCAATTTCGGAAACGAAAATGCAGAGATTCCTTAAATGAATGAACTAAACTCGCATCAAAACGTTCCATAAGGGTTTCTTTCATTCTAACGCGGGAAGAACAAGTAAGTTCAGTGCGAAGAACGCATTGTTTCAAAAAAGCAAGAAGCGGCGCGAAAAAAAGGCCTGCGGGAATTTCAGCAGAATTCTGTTTTTTAGAAAATTGTATCATGAGTTTAAGACGTTTTCTTGATTCACTCAAAAAACGCTCATCCGGAATTACGCGCGATTTCTCATTTTCAAGAAAACGCCGCACGCCTTCAAATGATTCATTATTCCGATGATGAAAAAAAAACCACTTCATAACTCTGCAATCAAAAAAATTATATAAGGAGACATAATTTTTTAAGCATTCCTGAAGTATTATATCTCTAGAAACATGAAGCCATGACACGATCTCGCTGTTACACTTAATAATAACGAAAAAAACGGTTTTTTGTTACGTCAAGAAAAATTCATACCCATTTTTTCCAAAATTTCTTTCAACGCTTGAATAGCTCGAAATTGAAGCACTCTCACGTTTCCTTCAGTTCTTCCCATAATCTCGGAAATTTCGGCATTCGACAGATCATTCATAAATTTTAAAAGAATCACCTGTTGATAACTTTCTTTCAATCTTCCAAGCGCGGTTTTCAATGTCGCATTATGCAAATTGTTTTCCGTGAGAAAAATCGGATTCATATGACGACGCTCATCGGGCGTTTCATAATCCAAAGGATCACTCATATTGCGTACCCGATAATGATCGATAACAAGGTTACGCGCGATTTTAAAAAGCCATGCCGCGAAAGAAACATGAGTTTTACGATATTGAGTGAGATGCTCCCATGCTTTTAAAAAAACTGTTTCAGTGAGATCTTCAACATCGCTTTCATCAACGCGATAGTAAATATATCGATAGAGAGGAAGCACAAAAATATCGTACAGTTGAGCAAAAGCCTCCGTATCACCTTTCTGGCTGAGCGCGACAAGACGGTCGATTGCTTCATTTCGGTGTTCCCTGTCATCAGAAAAAAAAGTCATAAAAAAAAGGTTCGTACACGCATTCAAGCATAAAACCTAAGCCGAATGCAAAAAATTTTCCGCGTTTTCAACTTCTGACTTGGAGCCGATATAAATTGGGGTTCTGAGAGTCAACTCTGTAATTTTTTTTTCAAGAATGCGTCGAACTCCATCAGTAGCTTTTCCCTGAGCCTGCTCAACAAGAAGCGCCATGGGATTACATTCAACAAGAAGCCGTAATTTGCCATGCGGAGCTTCAATGTAGCCAGGATACGTAAAAATTCCTTTCCCTTTTAAAATAATCTGATTGATATCCGGAACCATTCCGCCGGAATATCGAAGAGTATATTGCTCGCGCATCCAGTATTCCATGAGTTCGACGTAATCCTCGCGAAATTTCGTGGCGCGAAGATTGCCGGGCGCGAACATTTTTCCGGTTTCTTTAATAAAAAGCCGTTCTTTGGAAAGAAAAAAATTTTTATTTTTTCGATCATAGGCGCATTCGCAAACACCTGCTTTCACGGTAAGAAGGAGGGTTGTTTTCGGACCATACACAATGCAGCCAGACGCTATTTGATCATCGCCACAAAGCCCGATAAAATGATCGCTTTTGTAAATACCGAAAATCGTTCCAACGGAAAGATTCACATCCACAAGAGAGGAACCATCCAAAGGATCATAGGCAACGGCATAAGGACCGTTTCCAAATTGTACCTGATCGGGAAGTTCTTCAGAAGCAATGAGTCCAACAACGCCGGTCGATTGCAATGCCTTCTGTACAATACGATCGGAAAGAACATCGAGCGCGAGCTGCTCTTCTCCATAAACATTTTTTTCTCCCGTAAAACCCGCGTCTACTCTCTGAAGAGCATCGGCAATTTCAGAAGCAGCTGAAGCAAAAGCAAAAATAATTTTTTGCAATCCTTCTTCAACGGCGCATTGACGCAAATATTCTGAAAGCGTGACCATAGAGACGAAACGATAATTTTCAATAAAAATACCCTTCGAAAAATCATTTAAAAAAAATTCCATCGAACAAAAAAACTATAACATTTTCTGCCACTTCAAATACTCTTCTTACATGCGCTACTTAAAAATCGGCTGAGCTTTTGTGTCGAGCGTATCCTGAAGAAGTTTTGTCACCCTAAGGGCATCATCTTTTTTGCGTTTCCACATATTTCTTCCAAAAATAAATCCAAAACATCCGCCTTCAACGCAAACCTGAGCATTTTCCATCAAATCCGCCTCGCTGATTTCACTGCCACCGCTAAAAAGCACGGGAACGCCTTGCGCGGCCTTCACCACTCGCGCGGCGCGTTCGACCTTTTGCTCGCGTTTTGAAAGAGTCTGCAATTCTTTTTCAACTTTTTTCGGATATTCGGGAATATCGGTATTTTCAAAAAATTCAGGTTTCCATGCTTTCGGAAGATTCGATTTAATAATGGAAGCGCCCATTTCCACGGCCATGCGAGCAGCGGATTCAAGAACATAACTCGATTCTTTTCCTCCTTTGCCATCAACTGCTTCACCGCGCGGATAAGCCCAAATAACAAGCGGCATGCCATAGCGATCACACAAACGTCGAACAGCCGTCAATTGAGGAAGGTCTTCTGTTTCACTCGGAGTGCCGTAATACATAGTATAGCCGATTGCCGAAGCTCCCAAACGAACCGCGTCTTCCACGGATGAAGTATAGACGCTGAGCGCCTGTTTTTGAGAAGGAAATCCTGTTTTTCCATTTATTTTCAAAAGAAGAGGAACCGCGCCTTCCCATCGCGTCCAATAACGTTTCGCGAGTCCATAATGAATAGCTACGGCGTTATAGTGGCCCGATACCGCCAGATCGAGAATATAATCAGGATTTCCTGAATCGGACTCAGCTTCAAGATGGCGAATATCATGTTCGATAAATTGATCATAGGGAAGAATCAGCGAGGTGCCACTCTCGCGAAGAAGCGGTCGAATGCGAGTTATTTCTCCTGGAGTATACTGCGGCTTACGAAAAAAACGAAACAGATCGGACATATAATGAAAAATAAAAAATGGAAAAAGACATCCCTAAAATACGGCAAAAAAGACAATCGAGTCAAGGAACCTTAAAAAACAAATTTTCAGAAGTGACGGAAGCAGCGGTTTATGCCAAAAACTCTTCACTGCAGAGCAGAAAGAGTTTTTGGTTGATTTATCCCCTATCCCTTTTTGTTTGATTCACTCACACTGAGTGCCACCCGCATTCACTCTTGTTACACACTCTCTCACTTAACTGCCACAGAACCATCATTTTGCATATAGGTAATTTTCTCAGGATTCACCTTCACCATTCTCTGAACTTTAGGATGCTTTTCAATGGTAACAAGTGCCCGAGCCTCGGAAAGACGCATATTTTGAATTTCATTCTCGGAAATAAGCTGCTGTCGTTCGTTTTCCAGGCGATTAAGTTCATATCCTTTCGTTGAAGAAGAATTAAAATGCATAAGATAAAGCAAACTCATAACAGTGAATAATCCCACAACAAGAAAAAGAAGAGAAACAACTCCAAAACGAATATTCATCGAAACAGTTCGTTTTCGAATACCGCGCCTTAAATGCATACTGTTTGAAATGAGAACTGGAGTCATAAAAGATATGTAATGCAAGGATAAAATAGTTTTAGAATCACTCGCTGATGTCTTAACGTCCCTTCACTTCACGATAAGTTTAGAGAGTAAGCTTAGTTTGCAAAAACTTTAACGCCCCTTCACTTTATTCAGCGACGAGAAATTCCGCTGAATTCTTAAAGCTTTTCAGCCACCCGCAGGAGAGCGCTACGGGAACGGGGATTTTTTTGAATTTCTTGTTGATCGGGTTTGAGAGGTTTTTTAGTAAGAATATGAAGTTTTGCCTGATTTCCACCACACTGACACTGAAGAATTTCAGGGGAACAAATACAGTCTCGAGACAAATTTCGAAAAGTATGTTTCACGATACGATCTTCAAGCGAATGATAAGAAATGACAGCGATTCTTCCTCCTTTTTTTAATTTGGAAATCGCTCCATTGAGACCATATTCCAGCACTTCGAGCTCACGGTTTACCGCGATGCGAAGGGCCTGAAATATTCGAGTAGCCGGATGCCTCTTTCTTATGGAGAATCCCCGCTTTTTTGAATACATTCCTGCTCCACCCGAATAAAAAACTGCGCCAGACTCGAAATATTTTCCACTTATCCGTAAACTTCGCTCGATAATCTCCGTCAATGCTTTCGTGGTATCTATTGAATGGGTTTTTCTCTCTTCTACGATAGCTCGTGCGACAAATCGAGCTCGAGGTTCTTCACCATACGTTCTAAAAATATGAATGAGGTCCTTTTCAGAAAAACGATTGACTAAGTAATGAGCAGTGACTGGAGAAGTTTTATCAAAGCGCATATCCAGAGGCCCGTCTCTCAAAAAAGAAAATCCTCGTTTTCCTTCATCAACTTGTGGTGAAGAAAGACCCAAATCAAAAAAAATACCATCCACGAATTCAAAACCTGCTTCTTCTATTTTTTCTGCCAAATTTTCAAAGTTACTGTGAAAAAATTGAATCCTGTCCTGAAAATGTTCGAGTCTTTTGCGTGCCAGCGAAAGATTTTCTTGATCTGCGTCGATGGCAATGAGACTCCCCTTTTTCCCAAGAATTTTCAAAAAGTGCTCCGAATGGCCTCCTAATCCAACTGTCGCGTCAACGATTACCTGGCCTGGAAAAATTCTCATGAATTGAACAACGATTTCTGACAAAACTGGTATATGATCCTCCGGCTTGTCAAAAACATTTTTACTCATCATTGTTCAAAACTTGTGCACAAATTGTGTATAACTTTTTTATTCAATATCCAAGTAATCCAAAATTAGTCAGAAGTCAGATAAAAGTCAAACATTTTTTGATCAAAAATATATCTATCGAACAATTTTTCTATTCCAAAAAGAAATCATAAGGCTTAAAATAAGCCAAAAAATACTAAAAATATATCTTACAAAAATTCAATACATTTAAACTTGCAAAAAAATAAAAAAATGATGAATTATATCTGCCCATCGTTTTTTGGGAATCATAGGCTTTTTTTTGAAACAATGAACAAATACAAAAAACCGTGCTTGCCCACCGCTATTACTTTTTATTCAGATAAAAGAGGGCGGGGACTCTCATTTGAGCGCATAGCGAAGCGTAGCGAAAATGGAATCCCCGCCCTCTTTTATAAAAAAAATAGTGGACAAGCACAAAAAAAACCTTCTTGATTTATTGTAAAAAAAACTTAAAATACATCTGCTATTCATTCAAAAATATATGGCTCGACCACGAATTTGTTTACTTTTTTGCGGAGGAACCATCGGAATGGTGCAAGATTCCAAAACCGGAGTGCTACGCCCACTGCAAAATCTTTCCGACATTATTCAATATTTTCCAAAAATTCAAAAAGAACTGCAGTTAGACGTAAAACCCGTGATAAATATCGACAGCTCAAACATGAATCCAAAAGATTGGACAACCATCGCGGAAAAAATATACAGCCTCTATAATCACTATGACGGTTTTGTGGTGGCGCAAGGAACCGATACAATGGCTTACAGTGCCTCGGCTCTTTCCTATGCCCTCCAAAATCTGAGCAAACCTGTTGTTTTTACAGGAGCTCTCATACCTTTGGGGGCACTTGGAAGCGACGGCGGAAACAACCTTATTTATGCTTGTCTCTTAGCGACGATGGATATTGCTGAAGTTTGCATTGTTTTTGCCAATAAAATCCTTCGCGGAAATAGAACAAAAAAATATCACGAATCTTTCGTCGAAGTTTTCCATTCGCCGAATTTTCCAAATCTTGGCGAGATTGGACGACCCGTTGTTTTACATGATTGGAGAAAAAAACGACGTAAACGTTTACTCCAATTTCAGCCGAATTTTGATCCGAAAATTTCCGTACTGAAACTTTTTCCGGGTTTTGACGAAAAAATTATCGATCACGTGCTCAATCGAGGAGCTAAAGGCATTATTCTTGAAGGATTCGGACCAGGCAATATCCCCTTTCTTGAACACTCGCTCATTCCAAAAATCCAAAAAGCCGCGGAACATGGAATTCCTATTATAATCGCCAATCAGATGGAACACGGAATAACCAATCTCAATGCTTACGAAGGCGGTTTTCGAGCGCGAAAAGCCGGAGCGATTTCATCCCACGACATGACAACGGAAGCCGTAATAGGAAAACTCATGTGGGCGCTCGCCAACAATAAAAAAATCTCTCAAATAATGAACGAAGACCTCGCGGGCGAGATAACCATTGAGAAAAAAGCATAAAAAATGTCTGATGTGAAATAAGAAACCTTAAGAAAAACTCTCTTTCGACTGCAAACACTTCACTCCTCTTTGTCGTATCTTCTTCTAAATCCTATCTTCGATGACACGATTTTTTTCTTATACAGCAAAGCAAAAACAGGGAACATCAAAGTTCCGTACATAATATATTTTCAAAAACGCGACGGTGTTCTCTATGATGATGTCCTCACCAAAAAAAATTTTACTTTAATGAGCCTAAATTTTCATTTAACCCAAAAAAATATGAATGCAGAAGCCTCAACTCATGATCTAAGTTCATCAGAAAAAGCCATGGAAACATTTTTAAAGGAATTCAAAGCATTTCAAAACCCGCTTGAGAGAAAACAAATACCAGGTATGCCATCACTTCCTGCACTCAAAAAAATGGCTCAATCAATGGGAGGTGAGAGTGTAGATATGTCAGCAGGTGATATAGGCGACACGGGACAACCAATGAATACAAATTTCATTAAAAAATTGGACGAGGTGAGAGATGATTTGATTAGTGATGGTCATAAAGGATTTGAACCCCGACCAGGAGAAGTTCATGGCTATCCAATTAACTATCAACAAGACTATCCCGTGGTAATAGAAGCAGTAGCAAAAAGCCTGGGAATTACTCTTCCATATAAAGCTATACAAACAGGATCGGGAAGAAGTCTTCTCGAAAATATTCTCAACGGTTGGGAAAAATTGGCCGAGACAAATGGTACAAATGGCCAAAAAGTAATAGTGGTCGATCCTCTGGCATGGCCAGGTTTAAGCGAGTTGGCAGATGATCTACGAATACAAACTCTTTATATGCCAGTCAGCGAAGGACATTCCTTGGGAGCATCTCCGGAAGGATTAAAAAAAGCGCTGGCTTTCGCGCGAAAAAAAAATATATCACCCATCGGAATTTATACAATTAGCCCAAGTAATCCATCAGGACTTACGCTCAGTCCAGAACTCTTAGCAAAAATGATCAAGCTTGCGGCAAAACATAAAATTCCTCTTATGCAAGATGGCTTTTATGCGCCGCTTCATCCAGAAGGACATCAAAACGCAATTCCAATGAAATATCTCGAGGAAAAACTCACTCCTGAAGAGCTGCAATATTTTGGTATCGCAATCGGAACCACAAAAGTTATTGGATCAAACGAAAAAACAGCTGAAGCCTTTTGGATGGCTCCAAAAGGATATGAAGCTGTTGCAACTGGCATTATAGGAGAAGCAACAAAGAAAAAACTCAAACGTAATAACTACCCTCATCCAGATCATGCGTTGGCAACACTGGCTCTTCATAGGTACGGAATTCACGAAGCAATGGGAGATCGTTATACAGCCATTGAAACCCAACGAAAAGCAATTCGAGATTTATGCGACGAACTTGGCCTCGGATTAACCATTGGAGATTCATTTTATGGTGTAGCTGCATTAGTAAAAGATGGAAAAAGTCTTATTCGCGATAACGAAAGTCGTCCTATTACCGATCCTTCACAAGCAGTAAACACTTTAGCGAAAAAATATGGCCTTGTCGGAGCTCCAGGACCGCTATTTCGACCTGAAAATGAAGCAGCCGTATTATTACGTTTAACAGCCGCATCCACCGCTGAAAAAATTCAAAAACTCAAAGAAATACTGGCTCAAATGATCACTAACGTCGAACGCTATGCGTAATCAAAGCAGACTTGATACACAAAGAATTGATGAAATTCAAAAAGCCTGTGAAACCAGACCTTTTATCGGCACCGAAGCCGAAACCATAATAATACATGGAAAACCATTAGATGCCGGCGATCCTGCATCCTGTTTGCAAATCCTTCACAAAATCGGCAAAGAATATCCCACTACAGCCATTAAAAAAGAAATGATTGAATCTCTCGGAGAAAGAGGAAAAACTATTGCCAATGCAACTTCTCCGGATGTTCCA
This sequence comes from Candidatus Peregrinibacteria bacterium, assembly GCA_016188705.1. Classification (GTDB taxonomy): domain Bacteria; phylum Patescibacteriota; class Gracilibacteria; order UBA1369; family JACRIC01; genus JACPHH01. Next base: position 32,567 of record JACPHH010000024.1, read on the forward strand.
CAAACAATTATAGAAAGCCACCCCGAGCCATTTCACTCACCTGCTGCAGCGGCAGCGGCAGAACGACTTATGGCCATAATAAACGATATGATGTGTCAAAGGCTCAGTCAAGAACACGGACTCGATATTCATTTACTCGCAGGAGCCGCATGGCGTCCGCCTCACTTAACTGAAAATGATGTTTCTCCAGCAGTGGGAGCCTATAAACAAGCATATTACCGATACCAAATTGGCAAACATGGAGACAAAGTGGGTGCCGCCGCCGGAAGCCATTTGAATCTATCTGCGCCATGGGCAGGAAATAATGGACCGGATAGAATTTCAAGAGAAATGATACGAATGACCGGTCTTTTACGTCTTATTGCTGTACCTCTGAGCATAGCTCTCTCGGCGGCTTCACCGATGTATTACGGATCAAACGGCGGAAAAAAAGAACCTCAGTACATGACAAAACTCACCCCGTTTGAAAGCGCTCGACTAGGACATGTATGGCCAGGCAGAACCATAATGGACACTTCTGAACTTTTTCGAGATCTTGCAAGTTTCCGAAAAACCCTCGGACAATGGGCAAAAAATGGAACACTCTTAACAGGAAGAGATATTTGGCTTCCTGTGAGAGCTCAAGCAGGACACTCTGACAAAGGAAAATCTTTTGAGGAAATATCTAATGAACTCAATATACCTTTTGATGAGGAAAGAATACCGTATGCTCAAAAATTGATAACGAGTTCTTTCAAATTTGGTCTGCATGACGATGGAAATCCATATTTTAATGACAAACAGTGGAAACAGATAGAAAAATGGAGACAAAAAAAATTAAAAAATATTATTGCAGCCGATCGAAATCGAGTCGAACTTCGTGTATTGGAAGCCCCACCGGCATTTCCTGACATGACGCCATTCGAATATTTGAAGTCTATTTATACCTTTATTGAACTTCTTTTTATCTACCTTTCAGAAGAACCTCAATTCGTAGGCGATCTTCAATATGGAGAAAATGAACTTGCCGCGGCAAAATCAAACGAAACAGCGGTTCTTGAACACGGTCTTGACGCGGAACTCCTCTGGATTCCCGGAAACATGAAAAAAGTATCAGCAAGAAAACTTTTAGCAGAAATAATGCGTCGGATCGAAAATTTAGCTCAAGGATTAGGATGCAACAAAGATCTTGACGTAATTCGAAAAATCCTTAATGATGAACTCCTTCCTCCCGCGGCGCGAATCAGAAAAGAAATAGCCGAATGGTATAATATTAATGTAAAACATCGGCATAATTCACGCTTTTTGCCGGATGATAGTTATCCATTATCACTCCTTGCTCGAAATCGGGAAGCCATGAAAGACGAATTAGCTCAAATTATAAAAGTAATTCCGTCCCTGCATCCAAATGACAAAAAAAGAATAGAAGAGCTTGTAAAAGCGATAGAGCAACTTAATACTGAAAATAATGGAACAAAAACGCGCTCATTATGGAGAAGAAGGCTTTGAACAAGCTTTAGAAGGCTTAGATGCAGATACTCAGGAAGTGGCAAAACTTGCCGCGGAGCTTTGCGCCGTGAGAAGCATTTCCGTGCCACCGCAAAAAGCTAATCTTGAAGCCATCGGCGAAAGTTTTGATATTGTAAAAAAATATGCCGAGGATCATGGACTGCGAATACAAACAATGGAACCGAATAGTGAAAATCCCTACCCGTTCATGCTCATAACTTTTTCTCACTACAATCTCGAACGTCCACCATGTAAAGAAGCAATTGCGCTTATGGGACACCTCGACGTGGTACCTGCAGGAGAAGAACAATTTCAACCGGAAACTGATGGAAAAAATCTCTACGCCCGAGGCGCGGCTGACATGAAAACCGTCGTGGCAACCTATTTGGCATGGATGGCAAAAATGCAAGAAAAAATAAAAAACGACTCTACGAAAATACTTCCATTTATTTTCATGCTGTCAGGCTGCGAAGAAAATGGAAGCTGCGAAGGCCACAATACCGAAACAGCGCTCGAAATGCTTGAACAAAAAGGAATACGCGTGCGATTCGCGGTTGTTGGAGAAAGAACAGGCGAACTGGAATGGATGAAAAATCTAAAAGTCGGTCCGATTTGTACAGAAAACCGATCATGGCGCTGGGCGCGGACAGTATCGAAAACAAGCATTGAAATCGCAGATAAAGCTACGATGCCATATGAAAAAAACGATAGAAAAAGTATTGATGGAGAAGCAATCGATGGAAAAGCAATCGATGGAGAAACGATCGATGAAAAACCAATGGATGGAATGGAAGCTCTCAAAACCATAGCAGAAATAGTAAAATTAGGACGAGAACGTATTCAAGCATTAAATGAAACAATCGATCCTGAAAAATCTGCAAAACAACCGGGACTTCGCAGCGGATTTGTCAATCCATTCGTATCTATCGGACCAAATAATGAATATGCAACATTCTCCAAAACCACCAAAATACACGCCGTACGAAAAGGAGGGAAAGCCATTCACGCCGCGTCTGCCCAAACTTCGAAAGCCAGTCTTATTGAAACATTCCTTGAAATAGCGGAAAACGCATCTCAAACATTCGGAACGGATACAATTTCAATAACTTGCGTGACCATTGGAGAGGAAGGAAATTTTAATACCTATGACGGATCCGGCGCTATGAGAATTGTAATAAATGCAGATGATGATGCGGTGCAACAATGGATGACAAGCAATAAAATTCAACAGTGGATGACCATGAATAATGTAGGAATAACTCTTTCCACTCTTGATGAAATTAAAATCTCAGATAAAAATACGATGCTAAATGACGGTACAACCCCAAATGAACCTACTACCTCAGACGAAATTACGATTTCAGATGAAGTTACAATTTCAGATAAAGCTACAATGCAAAAGGAAGGTGCTCCTTCAAATAACCATGGTGCAATACCTTCTACTGATATTCAAAATTCTTCTGTTTTTGGTATCGACCTGCGTGAACTTCCGGAACACAAAACCGAAGTTGAAAATCTTATAGCTCAAATACGGGAACAGTTAGCCACACATTGGAATTTTCAAATGGTCAACAATCGGCCATCATGGAAATGTCCTTCTGACCACGAAGATCTACAAAAACTCAGACTGGCATACGCTACAATAACAGATGAAAGTTCGCCTCACTACGTCAAACTTCATGGCAATGATGGTGGCTCGCTTGCCGAACGCCAACAGCTTTCCAATCCAAGGTATGCGCAAAAAGGATTAGGAGATGCCGTTGTTTTTGGACAAGTAGGAAAATTTCCGCATGGTAAAGGTGAATTTCATGATCTATCAAGTGTCAGTCCATATATACAAATTTTAGATGAATGGGCTAAACAATATGAAGTACGTGATTTTATACCTCCTCAACACTTTTCACCCACTCAACTCAAAAAAATAGCTGATGATGTCGAAAATATTGGCGCGCTTGATGGAATAAAAATCTTTATGTTTGGAATTGCAGTCTCATTTCGTAAAGCCGTTGAAGAATTGCGAAAAGGAAGTATTCTGGGAGAAAGAATTGCGACCGTATTAACAAGAAATAAAAAACACATTCCAAGTTCTTAAAAAATATGAGAAGATAAAATACGTTCAAAGCTTGAAAAAATGTAAAATTTAGAAAAAAATTGGAGGATTTTGGAATAAAAGAACTTCTGAAAAACGTAACAACAGGCCATTAAAAAAATATGTTCAATATAACTCAGTGGGAATTCTGGCCGCAGTTTGTGACATTTACGACTGCCATGATACCGGTTATCGAGCTTCGTGGAGCCATACCTGTAGCCATTCAGGTATTTAAAATGCCACCGCTCGAAGCGTTTTTCTGGGCGGCGCTCGGAAATATGGTGCCGAATTTCTTTTTAGTTTGGCTTCTTGGACCCATTTCAAATTTTTTCATGGAACATTCACTCTTTTTTAAAAAATTCCTCACGAAAATTTTTGAAAAAACACGAGCGAAACATTCGGAAAAATTCACCAAGTACGGCGCGATCTTTCTCGTTATTTTCATCGGAATACCCGTGCCAGGAACAGGAAGTTGGACCGGTTCGCTCATCGCTTTTTTGTTTGGAATCAAATACTGGCATGCCATGGCGCTCATCGCTCTCGGAGTAATGCTCGCGGGAATAATCGTAACACTCGGCTTCACTTCTTTCGTAAATATCATTGAATGGATCATTCATTAAAAACTTATAAACTTACTTGAATAATATGAAAAAAATCTCTATAGGGATTATTGGCAAAGGAAATATTGGCTCTGAAGTTTACCATAAATCTCAGTCTAATGGATGGATTGTAAATTGGATTGCAGGCTCTAAGGGAATTTTTTCAGATTTATCTGAAAAAACAAAAATAGCAGAGCTGAAAAATTATGAACAACATCTTCAAGGATTAGATGGAATTTTTCTCGCTATTCCAACATTAGATAATGGGGAAGCCGGATTTCATTATATAAAATCAAGTTTAAACGCAAACGTGCCAGTTGTAACTTGTGAAAAAGGAGCATTATCCAATTATTTTTTAGAACTTGAAGAAGCTATAAAAAATCAACAAATAGGTTATAGTGCGACTGTTGGCGGTGGCTCAAGATTATTGAGATATTTGCAAGAAAGAATTGGTCCGCAGGTTCAAGAAATTCATGCTGTTGTAAATGGAACATTAAATTATATTTTTGAAGGGTTATCCAATGGAAGAAGTTTAGGTGAAGTGGTTGAAGAGACAAAAAAATTAGGTTATGCCGAACCTGGAGCAAAACATCCTTTAGAAGTCATAATAAAAGAGGCTATTGGCGATGTTCCGATGAAAGCCTCTATTTTATTTAATATTTGTAATCTAACAAATGAAAGGATGAGAACAAAAGATGTTAAAATTGAAACAATTGAGCAAAATGAATTAAAAAGGCTCATAAAAGAAGCCACCAACAGAAGATATATTGTTTCAATTACAAGAGACGGAAATAATGAAGAAGATGTCATTTGGGGATTTAAGCATAAAATTGATGATTGGCATATTTCAGCAGGATTTAAGCATGTAGAAGACAATCCTTTGTTTAGAAATTTGATTCCAAGCGGAGTTAATAATGCTATTTTGACTTCCGAGGGGGAATTTGGAAAAGATGGAAGCTATGTTCTTATTGGTCCCGGGGCTGGTCCTGGCCCAACCGCAAGCTCAATGATAATAGATGCAAAAAAAATAATGCATTTATAACTCCCGCGCTTCAGTCCTCACCATAGAATACTGCAAATTTTCAAATTCTCTCACTTTTCTCAAGTTCCTTAACGAATGGGAAAAACATCATTATCACGCACTTCAAAAATTCGAGACGGAAAATTTTTTTTCAATTCGCCGGCATCCAAAATAAAATCGGGCTTCAACTCCTCTTGTTCAAACTGACGCGCAAGATCATCAACGCTATACACAGGTGGCAAACCTGAAAGATTAGCGCTCGTTGTGGTAAGAGGCCGCTTCAGCCCATTCACCAATGCAAGACAGAGAGAAGAAGCAGGTATGCGAAAACCTATTGTTTCCACATTTTTATTAAAATATCGCGGCAGAGTATCTTTTCGAGGAACAACCAAGGTCAAAGCTCCAGGCCAACCTTTTTGAGCCAATTCCAATGCTTTTTGAGAAAAACTGCCATAATATTTTGCTTGTTCGAGTGAAGCCACCATAATGCTTACAGGTTTGTCCAAAGGCATTTTTTTTAATTCATATAAACGCTTCAATGCATTTTTTTGAAAAATATCCACGGCAAAACCATAACAGGTATCCGTCGGATGAACGACAACGCCTCCTGAACGCAAAACATTCAACGCTCTTTTAAGCGCTTCATTATAATCAGCCTCAGATGAAATCGAATATATTTCCATAAAAAATTCACGTTTAGAACTTTAAAAACACAATTTCGACATAAATTACATTTTTCTTAATTTTTTTAAGACACGGACAACAAACGGATAACAATAAGAATTCATCATAAACGAAAAATTAAGTCAATATTTCTTTCATTGAATAAAAAACTTGAGACTTCTATAATAAAATCCCGAATAAAAAAAACTTTTAAATTTTGATATACGAAAATTTCGTATGACGTATAAAAAAAATCGCATAATATCGATAAAAACTTCTAAAAAACGCAATTCCTGAAACAAAAATACATTTTTCAAAGGTTCCCATAATAATATTTTATAAACATATATGAAAACACGTATCGCCATTAATGGATTTGGACGCATCGGTCGAAATGCTTTTCGCGCCGCCTTGCAAAACCCCAATATTGAAATAGTAGCCGTCAACGATATCGGCGATCCGAAAATAACAGCTCATCTCCTGAAATACGATTCAGTATATGGAGTTTCTAAATTCGATATCAAAATAAAAGATATGTCCCTCGTCATAAATGGAAATGAAGTGAAATGCTGCCAAGAACGAAATCCGGAGCTTCTCCCGTGGAAAGAACTCAACATCGACATTGTGATAGAGTCGACGGGGTTTTTTACAGATCGCGAAGGAGCCTCAAAACATATCAAAGCTGGCGCCAAAAAAGTAATTATTTCCGCTCCTGCAAAAGGCGAAATTGATCGCACAATAGTGCTTGGAGTAAATGAACAAACATATAACCCTGAAACCGACACCATTATTTCCAATGCTTCCTGCACGACGAATTGCCTTGCTCCTCTTGCCAAAGTACTCCATGAAAATTTCACGATTCGAAAAGGATTTATAACGACAATTCACGCTTATACAAATGATCAAAACCTCACCGATAATCCGCACAAAGATTTAAGGAGGTCTCGAGCAGCAGGACTGTCTTGTATTCCAACTTCGACAGGAGCGGCTTCGGCTATTGGACTCGTCATGCCCGAATTAAAGGGAAAACTCGACGGACTCGCTATTCGAGTACCAACGCCTACTGTTTCTCTCACCGATCTTGTCTGTGAAGTCGAAAAAAGCACTTCAAAAGAAGAAGTCAATCAAGCTTTAAGGCAGTCCGCAAATGACCGGCTTAAAGGCATTCTTTCTGTATGCGATTTACCGCTCGTTTCAATGGATTTTAAAGAAAATCCACATTCTTCCATTATTGACAGCCTCTCCACTATGGTTATTGATGGAACACTCGTAAAAGTACTCAGTTGGTATGACAATGAATGGGGCTACTCCTGCCGGCTCATTGATCTCTGCGATTACATGGGGCAAAAAAATAATACTGCTCAATCAACGAAATAAAAAGTGTAACCCGATTCGACAAAAAGAATGTACGAAAGAAAAAGACATCCGGAAACTACACCCTTATGGGTATTAAATTATATTATTTTTTTAACATCATACTATGAACAAACGTTCACTCAGTATTCTCACGCTATCACTTTTAGTGTTGAGTCTCAGCATAAGTCCGATTGCGTTAGCTCAATCAGACGAAACCACAGGCACTTCGAATGATACGACAACCACGCCCTCCGACACATCCACTCCAGACGCGTCAACCACTTCTACAGACCCGTCGACAACTTCCACTGATGGGACAACCACGACTCCCGATACATCAACCACTTCCACAGACGGTTCTTCCACGTCGACCGACGGAACAAATACCACGACAGACGTGACCAGCGAATCTTCGACCGAAACTTCCACTGACACGACAAACGTTGATACAAAGATGAATATTATGAAAAAAATGAAATCCGCCAAGGCTTTGAATGCGCAAAAAGCTATGGAAGCAGCCAAAAAATTAAAAAGCGCGGAAGCCTTCAAAGAAAAATTTATGATGCAGGCCACGGGAGCAAAACACAAATTTACTCCTAAAAAACACGCGCTCGGACATCAAAGAGCATATCAAAACAGAAAATCTGTTGAAAATATCGTGAACAATTTAAAAAAAGTAAGCACAAACTGGGAAGCGCTTCGTGAACAAATGATCAAGGGCAATAATTCCTACATCAAATTTCTCGAACTTTTAAAAAGACAGCTTGATTCCCAAATCGCCTCCGGTGGAATCACGAGTCTTTCCGACACGTCTTTCGTTGACAATGATATTCTTGTAATAAAAAGTTTCAATGAAGCCTATGCAAGTGTCACCAAAGAATGGATTAAAAGTGTAAAAGAAAAATCAGGAAGCGAGGTCAATGCCGAAGAACTTGCCAATAATACGCTCGCCAGCATCGCTACGGTTCAAGTAATCTATAATTATTACGTCAGCAGCCTCGGAGTTATTGGAGGAACGGGTCTTTTAACAGCCCAAGCAAATGAAACTGCCTTGGAAAAACAATACACGCTTGCCAATGTTACGCTTCCAGAACAAGTCAAAGTATATGGCGAAAATATGCTCAAGCTCTCGGGCGACGATCTGAATAATTTCATTACCTACTACACAAATCGAATAGCGAGCGATCTTGTAGTCCATCTCGACGCGATTACTGTAGAAACAGATAAGGCTATTGCCATATATACAAATGACATAGCGGCGGCAAACGGCATATTTACAAGCGTCAATGAACTTATGACCATGCTTAAAACCCTCGTTGACGATCCGAGTCAGTTTACCACTGATACGCTGACTGATCTCTTGGAAAATTTGGCCACTATCGCAGCCAGTATTAAAGCCGCCACGGAAAGTCTTGCCAATGGCGATCCACGGGCCAACGCGCAAATTCGCGCCATAACGGAACACTATACCGAGCTTACGAATGCCACTCTCAAATTCTACGCCGATCTTGCTTTTGAATATTCGAGCAGAAATGATGCCAACCAGTGTCGAAAATGGAAAACTTCTGACTCCTCAGAGTGTACATATAAAGAATAATGTACTCTAAAGAGCAAACTTTTGACTCCACGGGAAGTACGTATTAAAAAATAACGTACTCAAAAAGTTTCAAAAAATATCTATTTCAGATGAAAAAAAGCTCGGTTTACACAAAAAACCGGGCTTTTTTTGTAAAAGGTATTTGCCAACCACTTTACTTTTTATTCAGATAAAAATGGGGTCTTTTCAGTAAAAATCTATTGACTTTTTTAAAAAGACATGTAATATTACTACCTTCTCTCTATTTTTTAGCGCATTTAAATCTCTATATAATAGCACTATGCTTAGATGTTAGACTGTTAGATTGAGATATTAAATCTATTCAAGTGCAACTTTCGATAAAATCTGTGTTAGAATAATCGCCTTTGATAAAATTTTCATAAAATAAAAAAAAATAAAAGTCGTGTAACCCGTCTCGACATATCCTAACGGAAAATCAAAAACATTCCCCAATATCCTTTAAATCTTCATAAATTTTTAACCCAAACAACATATGAAGCCAAAAAATCTTCTGAAAGTAATGAGCACACTGCTTGTAATGATAACTGCCCTAAGTCCGCTTGCGGCGAGTGCGGCAACTTCAAAAACTGGAACAACCAGCAAAAATGCCAGCACCAATCTCAATGCCGGACAAACTTCCACCGGGAAAATTAAAACAAATCTAAAAAACGTCATTCAAAAAATCCAATCAAAACAGGGAATAACAAGTGATATCAGTGATAAAACTCCTGGCATGCCGGACAACAAATATCCAGTTCCAGCCCTTACATCAAAAGCGATAGAAGACCTTAAAAAGGCAACTTCTCTTCTAGAAGATGTTCTCAGTAAAACAACGGTAAGCATGGAAGAATGGGAAAAAGCTCGAGAACAGATCATCAAGGCAAATGAATCCTATATCGCCTACCTCAAAACTCTCAAATCAGCTCTCGACGCTCAAATAAGCTCAAAAGCCATTACTGAAATAAGCAATACTGACTTCATCAATCGAGAAGTCATGGTTATAAGCCTTTTCAATGGCGCTTATGAAATGGTAACAAAAAGCTGGATTCAATCCATTGAGCAAAAATTCAAACAAGATGTCGATGATGAAAAGTTTGCCATGGATGCTCTTGCAAAAATTGCTACCATGCAAGTCGTTTATAATGCTTACGTTAGCCCGTTAACAGTTGTTGGCGCTCAAGGTATGCTCGTAACGGAAGCTATTGAAAAAACCTATGTAGCTCAATACAATTACGCCAATGTTACCATCCGAGACCTAATCAAAGATTATGCCGCGAACGTTCTCAGATTGACAGGAGACGACTACACAAGTTTCACCAATTATTACCTTGGACGACTTGATACCGATGTAATAGCGTTATTGAACACGATTAAGCAAAAAAATGATGAAGCAAAAGGTATCTATGTAAATGATATCGCCGTTATCGGAAGCACTCAGGACAAAGTAATTGAATTCATCAACAGCCTCCTTTCGCTTGTAGACAACCCGCTAAATTTCAGCCTTGAAGCTATCGTTGATATTCTCGGAGACATGATGAATGCCATGGAAGCTATAAAGCAGGCGACAGCCGCGACCGTTGGTAGCGATTTCCGCGCTCAAGCTCAGATGGCCACGATCAAACAAACGGCTCCTAAAGTCGTTCAAAATGTGGCCGCTCTGATAAAAGATCTTGCCTACGAATTAAAAATCAAGAAAGACACGACGCATTGCAAAAAATGGAAAGGTACGGACGCTTCAGTTTGTTCCTACAACTAAACATTTTTCTTGACTTGGTTAAAGAAAAAAGAGTCTGGCTTAAAACCCCGGACTCTTTTTTTATTGTAAAAAAACACATATTACAGATACAAATCTGAACGCCATTTCATTTTAAGGAGCCTCTGAAAAACAGATTTTCAGAGGCTCCTTTATTCTTAAAGCAACATTCTTGATTCAAAAAGTATTTATACGCTATACTTCTTTCGGTTAAGCCATAATTAAGACAACAATCAATGGACGAACGAAAACAAGAAATATTTCATGCCATTGTGCGGCATTTTATACAAACGGCGACTCCCGTAGGATCAAATACCATACTCGTCAGTTACAAACTTTCCGTAAGCCCCGCGACCATTCGAAATGACATGGTTTTTCTCGAACACGAGGGCCTTTTGTATCAACCTCATACTTCAGCGGGCCGTATTCCAACAGACCTCGGCTACCGAATGTATGTAAATAATATTCAAAAAGAAGAACGAATACGCGAAAAAGTACAAAAAGACATCCATCGGCTATTAGCATTTTATCGGACGCATAAAGCAAAAGAACACATTTACGACGCCGTTGGACTTTTAGCTGACAGCTCAAATAACGTCAGTTTCGCGACACTCCCTGATCAGAGTCGAACTTTCTACCTTGGGCTCTCTCATATACTGAAACAACCGGAATTTCGCGAAAATCCAATGATGGCGAGTCAAGTTGTGGAAGTATTTGAGCACAATAATAATTTTCTCAGCACTCTTCATACTCTCGACATTACGGACGACGTAAAAATTTTCATTGGAAAAGAAAATATTATTGAAAAAATTCAAAGCTGCAGCCTTATTGTAAGTCAATACAATTTTGAAGGACACAAAGGCTTTATTGGAATTCTGGGACCAACAAGAATGAATTACGCGTACTGCACGGTCGCTCTCGAAGAAATAAAAAAAATACTCGAAAAAAACAAATTACACTGATGAAATTTACATTATATGTAAAAAAAACCTGATAAATATGATTTTGTTACGAAAATTACAAAATTCGAGCAAAAACACTGAACAACGTACCATCTACTGCAATTTTAAAATCAATAACAGCAAGACAATTTATTAATAAAAGGAATTATGGATCAAAACACACAAAAAGATGATAAGAAAAAAATCGAAATACTTGAAAAAAAATGCAGCGAAGCCGAGCAAAAAAATAACCTGCTGCAGGAAGAACTTCAAAAAAAAGATCTTGAATTAGAAGAAGTAAAAAATTACGCGGAATCGCTTATGGAAACCTCAAAACGCGCTCTTGCCGATCTCGCCAACTTTCGACGAAGAAGTGAAGAAGAAAAAAAACATTTTATTCAATTTGCAAATGCTGTTCTTATTCAGGAAATGCTTCAGATCACAGACATTTTCGAACGCGCATTCAATCATATTCCCGAAGAACTGGAAAAAAATGACTGGGTGGAGGGAATCAGTCAAATTGAAAAAAAATTCAAGGGTATTTTGGCAAAACAGGGCGTGAGAGAAATCGATGCCATTGGTAAAAAAATGAATACCGAAGAGCATGAAGCAATAATAACCTGTTCAGGAGAAAAAGACCTTGTCATTGAAGTATTGGAAAAAGGCTATATCATGGGTGATAAAGTGCTGCGTCCCGCGAAAGTAAAAGTGGGTGACGGAGCCAATCAAAAAACCAGCGACAAAATAAACGATCAAGTCAACCAAGAAACAGTCAATCAAACCCCTCAAGGAGCCGAAAACCAAATCAACCAAGAAACGAACGGAAAAACCGACGATCAAACCAATGAAACGGAAACTACCATTTGAACGCAGAGCGAAACGTAACGAAAATGGAGTCCCTTCCCCATTACCATCTGAATAAAAAGCAACAGCGGTGGACAAGCACTATAAATTATCTTGACTCTTTGAGCCTAGCACTCTAAAATAGCGAGTGCTAAATATATATTCATTTACTAACATATTTATGGCAAAAATTATTGGAATTGACCTTGGAACCACAAATTCATGCGTTGCTTTTATGGAAGGCGGCGAGCCAACCGTAATACCCAATGCTGAAGGCGCGAGAACAACTCCTTCCATAGTGGCTTTTAAAAACGGGGAAAGGTTGGTTGGCACGCCTGCAAAGCGTCAAGCCGTCACCAATCCAGAAAATACGGTTTCTTCTGCGAAACGATTCATCGGCCGCCAATATAACGAAGTGGAAAAAACTGCAAAACGCATGCCATTCAAGGTACTGGCAGGAAAAGAAGGCGAGGTGGAAATCAACGCTGGAGGAAAACAGTATCGTCCGGCTGAAATTTCAGCCCTGGTACTGCAAAAATTAAAAGCAGACGCGGAAAGTTTTCTTGGACAAAAAATAACCGAAGCCGTCATTACGGTGCCAGCCTATTTTAACGACTCTCAAAGACAAGCAACAAAAGACGCGGGAAAAATAGCCGGACTCGAGGTGAAACGAATTATCAACGAACCAACGGCCGCGGCTCTTGCTTACGGCATGGACAAAAAAGGCCAAAAGGATCAAAAAATCGCGGTCTATGATCTCGGTGGCGGAACTTTTGATATTTCCATCCTCGATGTTGGCGAAGGCGTGTTCGAAGTGCTTTCAACGAATGGCGACACGCAGCTCGGAGGAGATGATTTTGACGCCATAATTACGAATTGGCTCATTGATGAATACAAAAAAGACCAAGGAATCGACCTTTCCAAAGATAAAATGGCTCTCCAAAGGCTCAAAGAATCTGCTGAAAAAGCAAAATGCGAACTTTCTTCTTCCGTAGAAACCGACATCAATCTGCCATTTATCACCGCGGACAGTTCAGGTCCTAAACATTTAAATGTAAAACTGAGCCGGGCCAAACTTGAAGAACTCGTGGGCGACCTCGTAAAAAACACCGTGGAGCCATGCAAAAAAGCGCTCAAGGATGCCAAATTAGAAGCGAAAGATATAGATGCCGTGCTTCTTGTGGGAGGTTCGACGCGTATGCCGATGGTACAAGCAAAAGTAAAAGAAATTTTCGGCAAAGAGCCTTATAAAGGAATCAATCCAGATGAAGTCGTTGCCTTGGGCGCGGCGACGCAAGCCGGAGTATTGCAAGGCGATGTGAAGGATATTTTACTTTTAGACGTTATTCCTCTTTCGCTGGGTATTGAAACCCTGGGTGGAATCGCGACGAAACTTATTTCGCGAAATACCACGGTTCCAACATCAAAAAGCCAAATTTTCTCTACTGCATCCGATAGTCAAACATCGGTCGAAGTGCACGTGGTTCAGGGAGAACGCGAGATGGCAGCGGATAACAAATCGCTCGGACGATTCATTCTCGATGGTATTCCTCCTGCTCCGCGCGGAGTTCCGCAAGTTGAGGTAACTTTTGATATTGACGCCAATGGTATTTTGAATGTAAAAGCAAAAGACAAAGCAACGAGCAAGGAGCAACACATTACCATTACAGGAGCTTCAGGAATGTCGGAACAAGAAGTCGAAAAACTCCGAAAAGAAGCCGAACAATACGCCGAAGATGATAAGAAAAAAAAGGAAGCGATTGAAATAAAAAACCATGGCGACACGCTTGTGTATCAGGCTGAAAAAACGCTCAAAGAAGCCGGAGACAAAATTTCCGACGATATTAAAAAGCCGGTTCAGGAAAAAATTGACGCCTTAAAAAAAACGCTGGAAGATAAAGAATCTACGACAGACGCAATCAAAAAAGCATCAGATGAACTCTCTGAATCAATCCAAAAAGTCGGAGCGAAAATGTATGAAAACGTGAGTAAAACGGAACAAGCGTCAGCGGAATCAGGATCATCTGATGAAGGAGTTCGAGTGAAAGATATGAATGAAGGAAAAAACGAAGAAACCGTCGTCGAAGGCGAAGTTGTCGACAAAAAAAATGATGAACAATAATCAAAAAAATGAACAACGATAAAAACTGGAAGGAAAAACTCACTCCCGAACAATATCGTATAACCCGTTTAAAAGGGACAGAGGCGCCATTTACCGGAGAATATTATAAAACGAAAAATAAAGGCATGTATACCTGCGTTTGTTGCGATAATCCCCTCTTCGATTCCGAAACGAAATATGAATCAGGAACCGGCTGGCCGAGCTTCTCCGAGCTTTCAAACGAAAAAAATGTAAAATTAGTGCCAGACGAAAGTCACGGCATGAAACGGATAGAGGTCATCTGCGCGAAATGCGATGCCCATTTAGGACACCTTTTTGATGACGGTCCAACTCCAACAGGAAAACGCTACTGCATAAATTCCGCGGCTCTTAATCTAAAAAATCTTTGAAAAACATCGCTTATTAATAATCACTTCTTCAAAAAGCCACGAATAATAGCCTCCCAAAAAGTAATATTAGGATCGAGTTGATTATTTTCATCCGTTGCAATTCTATTCAAGGTAGGATTATTACTGAATTTTTCGGGTGGTAAATTCGGGTCCGTTAAAGCGGTCAGTGTATTATCAATAGTAACGAGACTACTTTGAATTTGTCTAAGCTGCATTGACATAGCAATAGATCCATCAAGGCCAGTCCAACGAGTTATTTTCTTAACGACTTTTGAACTTTCAGATTGTTGTTTGAGCCATTGAGCAGCTTGATCATATTTTTTATATGATGGCATTTGAAATTTTTCTAAATATGTATGTATTTTTTCTTTTGCCGATGCCAAAAAAACACTATTAAAACGAATATTTTTTCCATGAATAAAAGTCAATTCTGTATTTATTGTATCAAGTTCATGAATCACAAGATCAAATCTTCGAGATGTTTCAATTTCATTTCTTAAAATATCAAACTCTGAAATAGGCGCTCTGGCATATTGATCAAGTTTTTTTTGAGCATCTGATATAGCGATAAAATGCTCTTTCATTGCAGAAAGAGAAAGTAGGTTGAGTCCACGATCCAGTGTTTCGATGCCCTCACCCACAATATTCAATCCCAAATTGAATACACCTTGCAATAATCCCCCTTCATTTTCAGGAGCTGATGGATTATTTTTGTTTGCCTCTGCATTATCTGCCATAGTTGTTGATTATAAAAATAAGATGCGCAAGTCAAAAAATTCTTCTTATTATAACAGATTTTAACGTACATTGCAAATATACCCTCAGTACCTGCCCACCGCTTTTGTTTATTCAGATAGAAATGGGGAGGGGACTCCATTTTCGCTACGCTATAGGCTTAAATGGCAGTCCTCGCCTTCTCTTTCGAAAAAAAACGGTAAGCAGTTACAAAATTTATCCCTATGCCATATTTTCGTTGATGATCCTCAAGTTCTCTTCAAGGCATTACAAATGGCCGCAAACCCAGAATTACAAGCTTTCTATTAGCTTCCAAAAAAGCTTCTCGAAGCTTACCCGTCTGTTTCATGTCTGCTCGCGGCGATAGACCCCCCAACATATTTCCAAGAGACAACCTGTCAATGATCGAAATGCCGGTTTCGCCCAAATTTACGCCAATTTCTTGCAAAGCTCCACGCCTTTTTTCAAGTTCATTGCGAAGCGTCAAAATACGTATTTTTTCTCCATCTTCCTGAGAAATATCCCGCAAAGATGTATATTTTTCAATAATTTTCATAATATTTTCCTCAACTGCCGTAAGATGAATTTCTTTGAGCTCATCAACCACTTCAACGCCTGTATACACTGCAAAAGCAATATTCAATGGACCACTTATCACTCCCTGCCCTACACGCTTTCCAATAATATTTCCTATGGTTTTAAGACCTCGTCTCGCGATGCTTTTCCCTGGAATCGGCGCGAGATGATAACCGAGTTTCATAGAAAGTCGAGCAAATCCCGGCATTAATCGAAGCAACGCGGCCAATTCCACGGCCTGCAAACCTGTGGAAAACAAAGGATGTTCCTTAAACCATCCCATATCATAAGCCGATCGTACATGAACAGGCTCTTTTCCTTCTTCCCGATCAACACTTTCAGGCAACAAAATACCAAACGGCGAATACATCTGCATAAGACGACAAATATCACGCCCTTTTATTTGCATAAATTTAGCGCGTCCTTCCGAATCCGCCGAAAATTCCGATGTTTTTTCACCGCGGGCCAAAGGAAAATCATATTGAATCAGGTCAATTTGCGTATCAATAATTTTCTTCATGACAGCAGTTGTCGCTGGAACAAAGCGCCGAAACGCTTTCATAAACTCCTCCTTATCTTTTTCAGCGAGCATGTTATCGGGATTGGCTTTGAGATTCACGCATGCCTGACGAATGGCATTTATCGCATCCGCATCAACAACGCTTCCTATTTCGGCTATCTGTTTTTTCACTTCCTCTTCAATCGATCTCACCAATGTTTCATCGAATACCAAGGGTTTCATAATATTTTTACCCACTTTCCCCGCGGCAATCGCGACAGTGCGCGAAAGCCCTTCATTCCCTCCGATTATGTCCACCGCGACATCAATCGCTTTTTCCGTTCCTTTTTGAATCATTCCGCGTATTCCCTCAAAATTCGCCTTCTGATTTTCAAAAATCTCCCGTGCCCTTTGTGCCATACTTTCTGCCACTTTCTGCTGATATTCACCGTTTGTCAGTGAATCATAAAGATTAAGCGTGGTCATAAGGATATCGATATTACCATCTCGTTCGCTTTTTGGAAGTTTTAATATTTTGTCAGTCAATTCCGTGTATCGATCGAGAGTTACCGCGTATGTTTCCAAAAGCGCGTCACGATCACCAATGTTTGCCAATTGCCCAATGCGTTTCGTTTGAGAGGCATCAAGTGTGTCATCAAGACGTTCTTCAGCCGATACATATTCCGCTTTTGTCACGGGCTTTTTTCTCTCAAGCAATTTTCTAAAAGAATCTAAAAAATCGTCTGATTGACTTTCATTCTGCGTCCTTCGTGAATATATCGCATTCATGGCGCGAGCAGCCTCAATCACTTCCGAATCTTGAGCAAACTGAAAAAGTTGCCGGATCATTCTTGTAAAATCCTCAATTTTCAATTCTCTTTTAAAAATTTCCGCTTGAAGACTGGAATCTTCCGGCGTTAATCGTTGTTGCAATTCCTGAATTTTCGTTTTTAATAACTTTATATTTGTTTCAAGAGATCTAATAAGATCGCTAATTTCACTTGGCACGTCTAATTCAGGATGCTCTATTAAAAAACCAAGAGAATCTCCTGCCTTTAAATCAACTGCTTCTCTTTTTCGTTCACTTCCTTCAGGTTTATACGACGCCATAAGAACCTGTAGTAAAAAGGTCTCTAAAAAGATCGATAGAAGAAGGATCAATAGCAATCAACTTTGTAAGCAATTCGCTCGTCAAACGAAGTCCTTCTTCACCAAAGCCCGACAGGCCAGCGGTTAAGGGAACGCCAAAATACCAAAGACCAAATCCAGCGAGTACGATGACGGCAGTTTTAAAAGGATGATCTTTTATGCAATTTCCGAGCCACGCGGCAGGTTTTAAAATTAAAAATTCCATGGCCTTTTTTACTCGTTCCATCATCGGACCAAAAATCGCATCATGAGTTTCGGCAAGTTCATTCCGTTCTTGACTCAAATCCAATGCTCCAACTTCACGTCCACCTTTCTTTATTTCAAGCCCTTTAACTTCTTCAACAAGTCTCATTATACTAGGTTCACCTTGATCAAAACCGCTCATTACATCAGGAATCCTCATCACGTCAGGAACTCCTATAGTGTCAGGAACTCTTGTATCATCGGAGAAAAACCTTTCCAAACTCTTGCCCGCTAAAACACCCTCAGGAACCGATCCTGGAACAAAATCAGGACTTGCCGGCTCATAATTTGATCCCCGTTGAGATGAAGAATGTATCATGGATTATTCTTTATAAAGTTCTTTTTTTTCTCGAAGATATTTTCTGAAAGCCTTTTCCAAAAATATTTCCTCGGCTTGCCGCAGCTTATTTCTCCCCTCAATCAAACTTTTAAGATTTTCAATTGTTTTCTCATGAAAATCTCCTGTTTCCATTTTTTTTAAAACATCTTCAATAAGTCTTGTAATTCCGTATGAACCTAATATTTTAAAAAGATTATCCGCCATGTCATCTTTGATAATGCACTTTTGAATAATGGTATGGGATATGCCGTCTCGAGTCGCCATGGTACAATATTTTTCCGCGCCGACTTTCTGAGTATTTGCTATTAAAAATCGTAAAAACTCTTTTGCCAGGGGCATGTCATATTTTTTCAAAAATGGGGACGGCAACTCGACACGAAGTTTTGATAATATCTGAGTCAACAAATCTGCTTTATGCGGATATTTTTGCGCGATGCCCTCCACAAGCTTTTGCTCCGATACATAAAGGATATTTCTCATATTTCTATTGTACTCCTTCTTTTCTAATATTCAATACCGAAACAAGGGTCATACGCTTTTTCCTTTGAAAAAAAGTACATATCGCTGGGAGGCGGGGGCTCGTCGCTCAGATACTCGGCTGGATCAAAAAGGACGAAAATTCGCTAAAAATGCTATCGGCTACGCATTTTTTAACGCTCATTTTCGCCTCTTTTTGAAAACCAGCCTGCGTAACTCGCTCCGAACCCCCGCCTCCCAGCATATGTTTTCAATTTGCGTATGATCCCGAAAAAACGCCACGTCAACCACACATTGCTTGACAAAAATAAAATAATACTTTTTAATACAAGTAAATAAAATACAATATATGTCAGATAATTCTAAACCAAGGGACATAGATCGCGATAAAATAACTGATCCTAGCGAAATTACTGATGACAATTCTACTGATGATGCTGACGCTGCTACTGCTAAAACTGCCAATGCTATGAGGTCTACTGAAATTGGACATACTGCTCATGCTGGAACGAATAATTCTCATGATTTTATTAAAGATATTATTATTCAAGAGAGGAAAGTTCGTTTAGTAATTGAACAATTTTTCCCAATGAATGAGATACGGGAGGATACAGCAAGAAATATGCAAGATTCAAGTCCATGGACAAAAATAACTGCAAAAGATATAAAACGATGGGAAGAGATAATTCAAGAACACTTAGACGGAATTCTCAAAATATTCTGTAATCAGGATGAAAACATCGACACTCGCATGAAAGCTGGCGTACAACTATTGGAATTTCTGGAAGGAGGCGCTGATGAAACACTCATTGATCCACTCAAATTTTTATGTGAATCAGAAACAAATGCAACAATACTTCATATTGCATTCGAAGCTTTCTCCATGATCCCATGCGCAAAGTCAGTAGAAAACATGATTATAATAGCTGAAAGGCAAAAAAAAGACTCCGAAATACAAAGAATATTGTGCGAAAAAATCGGAATTCTTATAAACTCGATGCTTCGTTATCCTCCTGGGAAAATTATAGCAATTCGATTAATGGCCATAGAAGAAAAAATACAAAAAATTGCCCTCCCTCTTTCTCGTTCAAAACATCCAATAGTATCAAAAGTCGGTGAACAAATTCATGAAAGATTATTAAGACATAAAGAATCATGTCATACTCAACTCGTCTATTCAGGTGAATTGAGCTTAGACCAACTTGAGCCACCTTCTATTTTACGACATTAAAAAATATTAATTCAAAAAAGTAAAACGGTTATCAATCCATTTCGTTTTTGAATAAACCTTTTTGCCGTCAAAATAGAGTTCCGCGTTAGCCCAATCAAAACGGAAAATAAGATCCCAGTGGATAGTGGAATCATTGCCGTTCGACGCTTCGTCATAACATTTTCCAAGAGCCATGTGAAGACTTTTTCCCATTTTTTCATCAAAAAGGATCTCGCGAGTCGGCTCCAGTATAGATTTATTCAGTCCCAACGCGAATTCTCCATAGTAGCGAGCGCCGGAATCGGTATTAAGAATGCTTGTCAAATCTTTCACGTCATGGCTGCAGGCCTCTTTGACGACTTTTCCGTTTTTCAACCACACTTTCACCCAATCAAAATCCTTTGACATATAGCGAGTCGGCACATTGTAACGAATAACGCCGTTTACCGAATCTCGAATCGGAGACGTAAAAACTTCCCCATCCGGCAAATTAAATTGTCCGCAACATTTGATCCATTTTTGACCATCAATGGAAAGCGTCAAATCCGTCTCGTGTCCAACAACGCGAATTTTCTTCACTTTTTTCAGAAGATCAATAAGTTTCAATTGCGTGGTTTCCTCTTTTTTCCAATCTTTAATGCAACTATCAAAAACAAAATTTTCCCAAGCCTCCAAGCTCTTCTTTGCTGTCTGCGCCGTGGCGTTATTCGGATAATAAAAAAGACACCAGCGTTTTTTATGCAAAATATCACTGAGCGGTTTCATCGCCTTCATCGCGAGTTGCTTCTTTTTAATGTCCACGGCCGCGAGTTCAAACGGATTTTCATCAGCGATAATCTGAATCATGGCGTCATAATTATCCGCCACTTTTTTATCGAGAGGATCGAGAAACGTAATCTGCTCTTTCGTGGCATTTTCATAAAAAATACGCGCCATTTCGTCGCTCGAATATTTCACGTCGATTTTAAACGCGCCGGCCTTTACAGCCTCAAGATAAAGCTCCTTAATAAGAGGATAACCATCAAATCCATAGCCGCGAATAAGAAGTTTTTCACCTTTTTTTAAAGCGATGGAATAATTGATCATAATATCCGCAAGTTTCTTCAATTTTTGCGTATCAACCATGGTATAAAAAAAATGATAAAAATATTTTTTCCGAATAAAAAGGCATTATTTCAATAAAAATGATTTACTTATCCAAACACATTACGATGAATAATCGCAGCCAAAAATTATTTTGTCTCGTACTGCATTTACAATTTTTGGATATTGTCGAAATTCCTCTAAAAAAAATACCGCAGGGCTGGAATGTGACTCATCTGGGATTTCATCACCACTAACGCATGAAAATTCTAAACCTGCATCAGAACCCGGTTCGGAATCAATTCTACGCCCTTCAGGTCTATCAACCATAAAATTAAATTAATAAAATAAAAATATTTCAAAACTGAATATACTATTGCTCATATTTTAGAAAACCGTCAAGAATATTTCAAAAAAACAGAAATTTGGTATAATAAAAACGCATTCATTGAAATACGGAAACCCAGATACATATGATTTCATTATAGATTCATTCATGTCTATCAATTTTATAGAAGTACGAACAAAAATTCCTGATCCTCGGGTAAAAGCCCTTAAAAAACAACTTCTCGGATACAAAAATATCACTGAAATAAGCGTGTCCGACATCTATACGATTGAAAAAAAACTCACGAAGAATGATCTCGAAAAAATCGCGAAGCTCCTCGTGAATCCGGTTATTGAAGAAGCCAGCATTAACGAAACCAAACTTCCTCCAAACACCGATTGGATTATTGAAATCGGCTTTTTGCCGAAAGTAACGGATAACGTGGCGAACACAGTAAAAGAATGCATGGAAGATTTTTTGCACCACCATAATCCATCGCGCGATGATAAAAACACAAATTTTTTCTCAAATAACGCAAATAATGAAGGAGTATACAGTATTTTTGCGCTCTACGTGAGTGGAATTTTAAATGAATCAGAAGCGAAAAAAATCGGCAATGAACTTATGAATCCACTCATTCAACGCATATCCGTCCAGTCGCGAAAACAGTACGAAAAAAACGGCAGCATGGCAAAAAATGTTCCTCAAATGAGCTTTCAAAACCATGTAAAAATCGACGAAATTGACATGAATTTGAACAACGAATCATTAAAAAAACTTGGAAAACAAGGCATCCCGAATAAAGACGGCTCGCGAAGAGGCCCTCTCGCCCTCGACCTCGAACAATTGAAAACCATACAAACACATTTTAAAAAACTCGGACGAAAACCGCGCGATATCGAACTCGAATCTCTGGCGCAAACTTGGTCGGAACACTGCAAACATACCATTTTCTCCTCAGAACTCGACGAAATCAAAGAAGGCCTCTACAAACGCTACATCAAAGGCGCGACGGAACGCATTCGCGAACAAAAAAATACCCCGCAAGACATTTGCGTTTCCGTTTTCAAAGATAATGCCGGTGCCATCATTTTTGACGATGAATACCTCATAACTCACAAGGTCGAAACGCACAACACTCCATCAGCTCTCGATCCATTTGGCGGCGCTGTTACAGGCATTCTCGGCGTCAATAGAGACACCATCGGATTCGGAATGGGGGCGAAACCCATCGCGAATTTTTACGGCTACTGCTTCGCCGATCCGAATGACACAAAACCACTCTACAAAAGCCCAAACAAAACACAAAAAATGCTCGAACCCAAACGCATTATGATGGGGGTTATCGGCGGCGTCACCAAAGGTGGAAACGATTCAGGCATACCGACACCGCTCGGATTCATGTATTTCGATCCGCGTTACAAAGGAAAACCGCTCGTTTTTGTCGGAACCGTCGGCATTATTCCAAAAATCATCAACCGCAAACCTTCCCATGAAAAAAAAGCGCGTCCCGGCGATTACATTGTGGTGGTTGGAGGCCGTGTTGGAAAAGACGGCATTCACGGCGCGACTTTTTCGTCGGAAGCGCTTGACAGCGGAAGTCCTGTTACCGCCGTGCAAATCGGCGATCCTATTACTCAAAAAAAATTCAGCGACGCTCTCGTGAAAGAAGCGCGCGATCTGGGACTTTACACGAGCATTACGGACAACGGCGCTGGAGGACTTTCCTGCTCCGTCTGTGAAATGGCGAAAGAAAGCGGAGGATGTCATGTAATACTCGAAAAAATTCCAACAAAATACCCAAATCTTTCTCCATGGGAAATATGGATTTCCGAATCGCAGGAACGAATGACTCTTTCAGTGCCAAAAAATAAATGGCCGGCATTTGAAAATCTCATGAAACGACGCGCCGTGGAAGCAAGCGTTATTGGCGAATTCACGGATTCAGGAAAATGCGTCATTGAAAACGATAAAAAACTTATTATGGATTTGGAACTCAATTTTTTGCATGACGGCTGTCCGAAAAAAATTCTCAAAAGCGCGCCCTATAATGTAAATACGTTTTCATCAAAAAATAATGAAATAAAACTCTCCGAACACAATGTATTCGAGACAAAATATCCACAATCACAGTCAACCGCGTCAAAAAAAAACACTTCAAAATCATCGCAGGCTGAAATATTAAAAAACTCTCAATCTATAAAAAAACAATTCGATTGGACAAACCAACTCCTCCAAATGCTCGCCCGCCTCAATCTCACGAGCTACGAATTCGTGAGCCGGCAATACGATCATGAAGTTCAAAGCACCGATATTTTAAAACCGCTTCAAGGACGCGGTCGCGTCAATGCTTCGGCCAGCGTGATCAAACCGCTCTACAATTCACAAAAAGGAATTATTCTTTCTTATGGCATAAATCCGCTCTACAGCGACATTGATACCTACCACATGGCCGCTTGCGCCATTGACACCGCGGTGAGAAATGCCGTTGCCACTGGAGCAAATCTTAATCATCTCGCGCTACTTGATAATTTCTGCTGGTGTTCGAGTAATGACCCCGAACGGCTCGGACAGCTTAAAGAAGCCGCTCGTGCTTGCTACGATTACGCCGTCGCTTACGGCACGCCATTCATTTCAGGGAAGGACAGCATGTTCAATGACTTCAATGGTTTTGATGAAAATGGAAATCCTGTAAAAATTTCCATTTCTCCTACTTTGCTCATTTCCTCAATTGGAGTCATCGATAATATTGAAAACGCGGTTTCACTCGACGTCAAAATGCCAGGAGATCTCATATACATTTTAGGCGAAACTTCGGATGAACTCGGTGGCAGCGAATATATGAATTTCATGAACGAAAAAAACCAAAAACAATTTTTTACAAATACTCCCGAAAATGCCTCAAACTCAATCGAAAAACACATCCAAAACTCACTGGAAAATTTTATTCAAAATGAAATCAAAATCAATGTTCCAAAAGTAAACGCGAAAACAAATAAAAAACTTTACGAGGCATATAATCATGCTATTCAAAAAAATCTCATCGCTTCAGCTCAAAGCGTTGGTCTCGGAGGACTCGCCGTAGCGCTCGCAAAAAAAGCCATAGCCGGTCAACTCGGAATGGACATTTCATTTAAAAATATCCCGACACGCAAAAATGCCAAAGAATGCAAAAATCCTTCCACTGATAAAAATTTTTCAGCGCTTTTAGATAATTCTAACGAAACTCTTTCCGACATGACTCTACTTTTCTCGGAAAGCCAAGGTCGAATAATCGTAAGTATTGCGCCCGAAAATAAAAAATCTTTCGAAAAAATATTTAAAGGATTTCCTTTCGCGCCTATTGGCGTAGTATGCGAAAACGCTGAATTTACCATCGAAGGGAAAAATGGAACAAAAATACTCGAAACCAATGTCAACGCTTTGACCAAAAACTATCGAAAAACTTTCTGTCAATATTAAAAAAATTAAAAACACCCACTTTTTATCATCTATGACCAAACCTCAAGCGCTCATCATGACAGGATATGGCATCAATTGCGAAGAAGAAACCGCGTTTGGATTTGAAAAAGCAGGCGCCGAATCAAAAATCGTCCACATCAACGACCTTATTGAAAAAAACGACCAATTAAAAAATTACCAAATTCTCGCTTTTCCGGGAGGATTCGCCTATGGCGACGACACGGGGGCAGGAAAAGCGTTTGCGAATCGCGTTCGTCATCATCTCATGGAAAAAATGTTAGATTTTGTCAAAAAAGACAAGCTCGTTATCGGAATTTGTAATGGATTTCAAATAATTTCAAATCTTGGACTTGTGCCGGCTTTCGAATCTCATTATGACAGCCAAAAAGTAGCGCTCACGAGGAACGTAGACGGACGATATCTCTCTCGGTGGGTTGACCTCAAAGTACAAAATAAAACGCCGTGGTTAAAAGGAATCAAGTCTCTTTCTCTTCCAATCGGTCATGGTGAAGGAAATTTCTACGCCGATCCAAAAACACTGAAAAAACTACAGCAAAAAAATCTTATCGCACTTCGTTACGTCCGCGGCGAAATATGCGAATACCAAAATATGACGGAAAATCCCAATGGCGCGATTGAAAATATTGCCGGCATTACGGACGAAACCGGTCACGTCTTGGGTCTGATGCCACATCCAGACCGCGCGCTTTTTTTCACGCAGCGCCCCGACTGGCCGCTCCAAAAAGAAAAACTCAAACGCAAAGGGAAAAAACTGCCCTGCGAAGGTCCTGGAATGCGAATTTTCAAAAACGCAATAACTTATTTTTCGTAAAAACGTATAAGATACGCTCAAGGAGCTTTGAACATTTTGCAGCCAACATGGTAAAATTGCAGTAGATGGTACATTTTTTAGAGGTTCCTTTCATGAATTATGACATAGTCATTATTGGCGCCAGCTTTTCTGGTCTCACGCTCGCGCATCACCTTCCATCTCACCTGAAAATCCTTATCATCGACCGAAAAAAAACTCTCGATTATTTTATCGAATCTACCGGGCTGATTACTCAGGCGACCCATGATCTCTTTGCGAATTTTATTGAAGTGGATAAATTTATTCCAAATCGCATTACAACGATCTCCGTTATCGCGCCAGATTTTAAAAAAACATTCTTTTCATCGACGCAAGAACCATGGATTTACTCAACCGATACGCCAAATTTAATAAAAGAAATGGAGATGAAGCTGCCAAAAAATGTCGAACTTCGCATTCAAAATAATTTTCAAGGATATTCACTCAATGAAAAAGAAAATTATCCATTAAAAATCCAATTTACATCGACAAAAAATAATGCATCTCAAAAAAACAATTTTGTTCGCGCAAAATTTCTTGTAGGAGCCGATGGCTCACGTTCGACTGTGGCAAAATCAAATCCAAAACTCTCAAAAAACAAACATTTTCTTGCTGGTTGGGAAAAAGTTTTTTATGGAGACATTTTATTAGGCAAAGAACCTAAAAATACAGTATATCATTTTTGGTTTGGAGAATTTTCCCTCGGTTACGGAGGGTGGTTGTCTCCTACTCTTATTGAAAAAAAACCAGCATTCCGTATTGGATTGGCAAAGTTAGCAAAAGACGCGAGAGATCTAAAAAAAATAAATAATTTTATTAAAATATTGCTCGATAAAAACATGATTCAAATAAATGAAAAAAAAGAAATTCTTTCCTTCGCCAGCATGGTGCCAATTGGAGGTCCTCTTAAAAATATTTACGACAAACACACCCTTCTTATAGGCGACGCAGCAGGATTTTGCGGGCCTTTTGCGGCAGATGGAATAAAAGGATCACTTGTTTCGGGAATAGTAGCCTCAAAACTTTTAACGCAACTATTAGAAGGAAACAAAAAAGCGCTCTATAACTTTCATAAGGAAATCGAAAAGTACAATAAACTTATGACTTATTATAGAAAGCAACTCCTCTATCGTTTTATTTGGAATCGAATGAAATCAAATCGAACTTTTCACGCAATGTTCGATGCCATTGCCCGAGAAAAAGACCATTTTCTTGATCAATTCTGCGACAGCAAAGATAAAAACAAAAGTCTCATGCAAGTGGTACTAAAATGGAGAAACATACCACTGTTGATTCGATACGGGCTTTTCTTATGCTGGGATATACTCAATCGCTCCACTTTCGATTCAAAAAACGTTCGGGATTAAGATGGGTACTTCCATGAATCATTTCAAAATGCAAATGCGGACCGCTGCTTCTCCCCGTGGAACCAACGGAAGCAATGATATCACCGGCTTTCACTTTATCGCCAACTTCCACGCCGAATCCTTGACAGTGCAAATAACGGGTTCTCCAGCCATTTCCATGATCCACTTCCACGTAATTTCCCTCTGTGACGGATGACTGGGCTTCGACTACGACACCATCGGCATAGCAACGAATGGAACTTCCACCCGGAGCCGAAATGTCGAGTCCTTGATGATTATGACTTCCAAGCCCGCCGCGCGTCTGCGGCCTTCTTCTTACCCCAAAATGCGAACTGATACGATGAGCGCTCGGAACCAAAGCGCGAATTCCCTCCCCCGCGGCGCTTTCAATATCAAGCCAATTTTGCTGATGATCGGGTCGGAGAGTATAACTTGCAGGAAGTTCATATTTTTTACCTGAAAAAATTCCATACGCCTCAAAAATATTCTCAACCCGAGCAACATCGAGCGGCATGGGCAAATCCGTCATTCGCGCCAAAAAATCAGCGGAATAAAACCCATCGCTTTCTCGAGCAGACTGAAGAATTTCACCTTCAAAGTCCATTTCAAAATCCTTCAATGCTCGAAGTGTCCACTGAAATTTATTTTCAAAATCATTCGGCTCCAAATGATCCGAAATGCTGCTTTTAACTGTAGCCAAAACCAAATACGGATCCACGTCTTGAAGCAAAGCTTCTCTCGCTATATAAAGAGCAAACGCTTGTTCCGACGCGGGTTCAACGTGCTTATAACAAGCCGATTCTTTATTCCATTGAAAACGGGAAGCATCAATATTTTGCCAGTTTATTCCATTAAAATAACCATCGGGAATACGAATCCCGACCAACGCTTCTTCCATTTTCGTCTCCATTTCCGCGGCTATATTCAAATTATAATCACCTACGCGAAATATATAACCCGTATGAATTTCTTGATATTCCCGAGCTCCGCTTATATTTTCATAAAAATTTCCCGCGAGACCGATTCGTTCAGCCGTATGTTCTCCCGAATCATCAATAACCGTCAAACTCCGAACGCCTTCCAGTCTGTCTGAAACGCCACTTGATTGAAGCACGGCCATCAACTGGGAAGAATCCTTTTCCGACATACTGTTTTGAGCAATATTTCCGCGAAGCATCTGACTTAAACCAATATATTGATCCGCGTCCTTATTACCGGCGAAATCAACATAAAAACCGCCATTTTCAGCAGGCTTCACGTACAATCGAAATAAAATGCCCGGCTCAATTTTATTAAGCTGTTCAAGCACCGGAGCCAAAATATATTGTTTCTGAGCTTCAACTTTTTTATAATCAATGCCACCAGTCGCGTCAAGAAGCGGTCGAAGAGATCCCACTTCTTTCGAATAATCGTAGGATTCATCGGACTTTACATCAATTCTTTGCTCTCCAATAAGTCCTTCAGTAACCCTCTCTGCGTCATCAGCGCTACTCTTCGCTTTATCAAAACCTTCATCAACATCGTCAATACTTCTATGAAACTTATCGGAATTTCCTCCAACATCAGCATAATTCACATCATCGCCAACGATTCCAAGAATATCCCGCTCAGGTTCACCGCTAAAATTACTACTACTTTCTAAACCATCAGAATGACTCCATTGACCATCAAGTCCGGATTGTTCGAATTGCTCTCCTGTAAAATTTTCAACCATAAAAAATTCCTAAATTCATAAAAAACTCTTAATAAATTGAATTCACGCATCAAATTATTATAACACAAAAATTTTAAAAAAACTATATTTCAAGCCAAAATTCTGCTATAATACATAGAAGCCCTTTGCAAAAATCCAGTTTCTTCTGCAATGCGCAAAACACAGTAAAAAAATGTTTTTCAAAGATTATATAAATAAAAACACATGACTTCGGCAATGTACCAACTTTCGGTTGAAGATGTCTTAAAACGCTATAAAACAACACCTGAAGGCATAAACGAAAAAGAAGCAAAGGAACGCCAGATCATTTATGGAAAAAACAAACTCGAAGTGAAACAGAAAAATAAAATGTTCACGCGTTTTTTCAAACAATTCACCGATCCGATGGTGATCATTTTAACCATTTCGGGGTTAATAGCTTTTTCTCTCAACAATATTCGCGACGCCATCGTGCTTTTTTTCATCGTGGCGCTCAATATCATCATCAGCTTCGTTCAAGAATTCAAAGCGGAAAAAGTGCTCGATTCTTTGAAAATTCTCGTGAAAGCCAAAGCAAAAGTCATGAGATCGGGAAAACTCATTGAAATGAACGCGGAAGATATTGTGCCGGGAGACATTATAAATATGGAAGCAGGTGATCGTGTTCCTGCCGATGTAAGAATTATCGAAGAAAGTAATTTTTCCGCGAACGATTTTTCCTTAACCGGCGAATCAAACCCTGTAAAAAAATTCATTCACGCCATAGATCGTGAAGTCCATTTAGGAGACAGAAATAACCTGCTTTTTATGGGGACAACGATAGCAACAGGAAAAGGAAAAGGGGTAATTATAGCGACTGGAATGAAAACGGAAATTGGCCGAATCGCCGACATGAGCCGTACGACTTCGGAAGAAAGATCTCCTCTCCAAAAACAGCTTGATCACGTCGCGAAAAAACTTACGCTCGTAGCAGGGTTAATAGGAATCGCCATTTTCATGGCAGGTAGTTTTCGAGAACTTTCCCTTAATGAATCACTCATTTTCGCGCTTTCCGTTGCTTCTTCCATTGTGCCACAGGCATTGCCGACACAAATTTCCATAGCATTATCATTAAGCGCCGGCCGACTCTCTCGTAAAAAAACGATCATCAAAAAATTAAGCGCCGTTGAAACTCTCGGTTCAACGCACGTAATTTGCACGGACAAAACCGGAACACTGACAACGAATGAAATGACTGTTCAAGAAATCCTCTTCGGGAAAAAACGCTACTCGGTAAGCGGAGTCGGCTATGAACCAAATGGAAAATTTTTCTTAAATGAAAACGAAAATGAAACAGAAAACAAAATGGAAATATCTCCGGAAGAAAACAAATTTTTAAAACCGCTCTTTCTTACGGGGATTTTTGCGTCAACCGCGCAAATTTCGCCACCAGACAAGGAACATCACACATGGTATGCCATTGGAGATCCGACCGAAGCCGCGCTCATCACATTGGGCGAAAAAGCAAACCTCAATCAAAAAAAACTCAATGAAACTTGCGAGGAATTGAAAGTATTCAGCTTCGACGCGGCACGAAAAATGATGACTTCCATTCGAAAAACACCAACGGAAAAAAACGAAGCCGCAACCTCAGCAGCATCGATAATATCTACGAAATCCGCAATGTCCGAAATATCTACAATGTCCACAGAAAAAACCAACTCATCGAAAACTCCTATTCGTGCCTATATTAAAGGAGCGCCGCTCATAATTCTTGAACGTTGCACGCATTACCTCGATGGCGCAGAAATAAAACCCATGACCGAAAAGCATCGAAAATTTCTGATTGCGGAAGACGAAAATTTCGCGAAACAAGCGTATCGCATACTGGCTTTTGCCTATCGAGACTTAAATGAATATAACGAAAAAATTACGATGACGGACGTGGAACAACAAATGACTTTTATCGGCATGGCGGCGATGATGGATCCTCCAAGAACTGAAGTAAAGGATGCTATGGCCGCGGCAAAAAAGGCCTATATTCGCATCATTGTGATTACCGGAGATTTCGCGCTCACCGCCAAAGCCATCGCGCAAAAAATCGGACTTGGCGACGAAACCAATATCAACGTCATCGCCAACAAAGAACTTGAAAAAATGTCCGATCTCGAACTTCTGCACAGCCTCATTAAGGAAAATATTATTTTTTCCCGTACGGCTCCGGAAGACAAACTTCGCATAGTGGATTTACTAAAACGAGCCGGTGAAATTGTAGCGGTAACCGGCGATGGCATTAATGACGCTCCTGCCCTAAAACGTGCTGATATTGGGGTCGCCATGGGAAAAACCGGCACGGACGTCGCGCAAGAATCAGCGGAAATTGTGCTTATGAACGACAGTTTCGCGACGCTCGTTGATGCCATTCGCGAAGGACGCATTATTTACGCAAATTTGAAAAAAACGATCATCGGAACACTCATGGCTTGCATGGGAGAACTCTCAATTGTGCTTTTGAGCATGTTTTTCGGCTTTTATTTTGATATGCCTCTTAGCATTCTGGCGATTCAAATTCTTGCCATCGATATGGGAGGAGAATTTCTTCCACTCACGGCGCTGACATGGGATCCTGGTGAAAAAAACATTATGACAGAACCGCCGCGAAGCCCGACAGACTACATCCTCAATAAACGAAGACTGATGGACATTGCCTGGACATCGATTCTTATGGGGATTCTTACCTACGGAAACTTCCTACTTTTTGCGCCCCGCGAAGGATTTTCCTGGAAAGGTTTTTCAAATCTCGACTCTCCCTTGTATTTTCAAGCGCTAACTTTAAGCTACGTAACAATCGTTTTCATTCAATTAGCGAATATTTTAAGTCTGCGCACGAAACAAAGTATTTTCAGTAAATATCTTTGGTCCAATCGGCGGCTGCTCATAAGTTACGCGCTATCGATCATTCTCGTTCTCAATGTTTCCTACAATCCCTACCTTTCAAAACTGCTGCAAACAGGACCTCTGAACATGAGTGATTGGCTGATGGCAATAGCCGCGGCAGGGCTCTTTCTCCTTATTCAAGAAATATACAAAAAACGACCACGTCTCAAAGAAGCCTGAATTGATTACAGACGACACTTTATATTCAAGGAAACCCTGATAAATATGATTTCGTTACGAAAATTGCAAAATTTGAGCGAAAACGCTGAGTGACCGACGAAGGCGTATCAAAAGAAGATACGGCGAGGAGATCTGAAGCGTTTGCAGCCAAATTTTGCAATTTGCAGTAGTAAGCATATTTATCAGGGTTTCCTCAACAGTTAAAAAAAATATTTTTAAAACCGTTTTAAATTATTTATTCTTTGGAAGACGCGGGATTTGCAAGGACTGGAGGAAATTTAAAAGGAATATCCCTCATTAAATAAGGTTGTAATTCCGGATCTGAAAAAACATCTCGAAATTCACGAACCAAAACACCAAGCTGCAAAAGAAATGATCGCTCCGTATGTTCAAAAGAACTGCTAAGAATGGAATCTCTCAAATCACTGGCTAAAATACGAGAAAATCTTCTTACGTCTGTACGAAACTTAAAAAGATGAACTAAAATTTCATTCGTATGTTCAAGTTCATCAATCTCTGAAAGAAAATCACGCATAATTGCATTCACTTCATCCTTACTTTTAGAAAAAAAATCAGAATCATTCTTTCGTGCGTTATCTATACAATGCATCATGCGAAATAATGCTTCATAATATCGTTGATAATTTCTTATGAAGTCAGAAACTGTATCAAGCGCGTGAACGAGTTCATTATATTCGCTGAGCAAATTGAAAGAAGCTCGAGTTTTTGATAAATAATAAGGAAGTCGACCCAAAAACAAAAAATTTTGAATTCTTGATATCCAAACGCGAAGAACAGAACTTTGAATTTCGAATAAATCAGCAGTAACTATCTCTTCTGATAATGGATCTAACTCTCTTGCCGATTGAGAGGATACAAGCTGCGAATAATGTTGATCGAGCCATTGCCTTACCTTCTGAAAATAACAAAAAAATGAACCCTCTTTATTAAATTCTCCTAAATTACCTTCTTGAGTCAAAACAAGAGACATAAGAGAGTAACGATCTCCTTCCCTCATGACGCCAGAGCTTTGGACCGGTTCTTCAGCCACATCGAAAACTAACCTGGCAGTCCGCTGCCCTATTGGTAAAAATAAACAGGTCTGCGCTGTTTTCGTCATAAATAAACCACGAGGTTGATCCGTCTCATAAGGAGGTTGTTCGATTTCTACTCCATCCAATGAGCAAAAATCGTGAAGGTTAATTGAAAATGTAGAATTTATCTCCATATTTTAATAATAAATGGCGAATTAAAATTACATAAAAAATAAAATATGTCAAGAAGTGGTATTCTGAAAAGTTGTATTTGCTTTTTGTTATTATTTATGTTATTTTTATTTCTAAAATCCTTAACCATTATTAAATGTCTACTGGCGCCCCCTCTGATAGCGAAACAACATCAGGAAAGGATGAAGGTCAAACAGAGAAATCTTCTACCGCTCCTCTTGAGACTGATCAAAATGGCATTCTAGATTTTTCCCCTTTTAGATCTGAAGGTTTAGGAAATCTCTATCATCAATTGCCTCTTGCCGAACTTTTAGTTGATATACGAACTTTTTTTCCAAATGCATATAGCGAAGATGAGTTTGTCATCGAAGATTTTTCAGCAGCCCTCAAGACGATAGCTGATGGTCAAGAAACAAATGCTCATAGAAATTCACCCAGTGAACTACGCCTCGCAAATCATCCTTTTATGAAACTGTTGACTCACGGTAGATTTGGGGAGCTTAAGGATAATGTTCCATTTTGCGATCACATTATTCAAGCTGTTGATCCAAACATATTTTGTCTCTCAGACCTCGAAAAAAATCCCAGTATTGCTACTTACCTAGAACGTGCGTTACCCATGTTAAAAGCTCTCAATCACAGTCTCGCTGCCTCTACATTCAGAGATGGATCCTATGATCAGATGATGCAATACATGACAAAAATTCGAAACGAAATTTTCGAGACTCAACAGAGATTGCTATTGAATCGTATTGCAACCCCCAAGTCCAAGATACCTATAAAACCACTTGTATTGCCTGTACATTCATTCACATATATTATCTCTCGACTTTTAACTTCTCCTCCTCCTGTGACTTCCGAGACGCAGCAACGCATTCAACGTCTTGAAGAACGCGTACAACGGTTAGAGCAGACGGATGAGCAACAGAGGAATAGAATTTATTGTTTTCTGCCCGGATGTCACGATGATAATCACGATTTTTACTGGTGGAATACTGAACTTATCGGTCCTACGCTCGAACTTCTCGAAGACCAAGTCACTTTTATTGAACTTACTACGGGGCTTATTGATGATCGAAGTAAGCAAGATGAGCTCGCGGTAGTCCGTGAAACAATTGCAAAAAAGGCTGGATCTTTAGCTAAACCACAATCGCCTGAAGGCGAAGAGTTTGCTCCCAAGAATGGAGACTCAACAAGATAACAGTTTATTAATTCTTAATTGAAACGTTCCAGGCTCTCTTATTTGGTTTGTAAACACGAAGGGAACTTTTCCAGTACTTTTTGCTTCATTGTACAAAGCTATATCATCAGGCATATCATTCAAATCTTTACCAGCAGCCACGACACGGCCCTCAACAACTTTGATCCAAATCGCATCAGTAGCATTTAGGGCAATCTCAATCCAAGTGGCATTTTCAGATTTCAACTTATCAAAATATAGACCTTTTTCATGCGGAGTTTTCCCATTATAAATGGTAAAATCCATATTTTCCTCAATAAAACTCAAGTCTCTTACTGCTTCATTTATAGCATCTAATTGCTCTAAATCAGCATAGTGAGGCTTTCTTACAACAAATTCATGGGCTCCTGGAGTCCGACCATGAATATCGTCAAATTCGCGTGGAGTATCCCTCCGATGGCGAGAAGTTGGTTCACGAAATCTCATTTGACAATAAGTAAATAATATCTATGACAACAGTAACAATCGATATATTTCATGTCAACGAAAAAAAACATGTCAAGAGAAACCAAAAAACTTGATCAAAAGGATAATTTCACGCTACCATGACCTATGGAACGACTAAGAAACATCTATCGCGTCAATCTTAAGGCTTCATCTCATTCTTTTTCAAACATTCTATGCTCGACCTCAAAATGATTCGTCAAAATCCAGAAGCCGTTAAATCCGGTATCAAAAAGAAAGGACGCGATCCTAAATTGATCGACAATATTCTCGTACTCGACAAAGAATACCGCGAACTCCTTGTAAATGTTGAAGAATTGAAAAGCCTCAAAAACAAGGCCTCTGATGAAATCGCAAAAAGTCCCAAAGATCAAAGACAAAAACTTATCGATACCATGCAGGATGTTACAAAAAAAGAAAAAAATCTCGAAGAAAAAATGAAAAAAGTAAAAGAGGAACTTGATGCCATGATGATTGAACTCCCTAATCCACCACTCGAGTCCGTGCCAGAAGGAAAAAATGAAAACGAAAATAAAGTCATAAAAACCGTTGGGGAAAAACCATCATTTGACTTCAAACCACTCGACCACATGGCTCTAGGAGAAAGATTGAACCTTATCGACATCGAAAACGCTTCCAAAACCTCCGGAACACGCTTTTATTACCTAAAAAACGAAGCCGTTTTGCTCGAATTCGCACTGGTTCAATTTGTTATAGGAAAACTCATTAAAAAAGGCTTTAGTCCGATTATCCCGCCAGTGCTCGTTCAGGAAAAAGCAATGTTTGGAACCGGATTTTTCCCCGCGGACAGAAACGAAATCTACCACGTCAATCCTCGCAGTGAAACGAATCCCGACGGAGACGATCTTTTTCTCGTCGGAACAGCCGAAGTTCCACTGTGCATGCTGCACTACGACAGCATTCTCGCCAACGAAAAACTTCCGCTGCGTTACGCCGGCTTTTCAACCTGTTTCCGACGCGAAGCCGGAAGTTATGGAAAAGACACAAAAGGAATCCTTCGAGTGCATCAATTCGACAAAATCGAAATGTTCAGTTTTTGCGATCCGAAAAAATCCGAAAAAGAACATGAACTCATTTTAAGTCTCGAAGAAGAAATCATGAAAGAACTCGGATTCCACTATCAGGTCGTGCTTATTTGCGGCGGAGATTTAGGAGCTCCAGCAGCCAAAAAATACGACATCGAAGTCTGGCTTCCAGGCCAGCAGCGTTACCGAGAACTCACGAGTTGCTCGAATTGCACGGATTTTCAGGCAAGACGTTCCAATATTCGCTATAAAACAGCCAAAGGAAACGAAATTCTCCACACTTTAAACGGCACAGCCTGCGCCATTGGCCGCACGCTGATTGCCATTCTTGAAAATTATCAAAACAAAGACGGAACCGTAACCGTTCCTGAAGTTCTCCGAAGCTACGTCGGCAAAGAAAAAATCAATTAAATTCGGCTTAATGTACTTTTTTCTGTAGCTGGGGAAAGGATGCAAGAAGTTGGTTAATAAGCTTCAATTTTCGTGATTTTTTGAGGCAGTATTTTGTTAATTCTCCTCAGAATTCTCTTCCATGAGTTGATTTCTCCAAATGAAAAAAGAATCATACGCAAATTTCTTTGAAAACATATGCTGGGAGGCGGGGGTTCGGAGCGAGTTACGCAGGCTGGTTTTCAAAAAGAGGCGAAAATGAGCGTAAAAAAAGGCGTAGCCGATAGCATTTTTAGCGAATTTTCGTCCTTTTTGATCCAGCCGAGTATCCGAGCGACGAGCCCCCGCCTCCCAGCGATATGTACTTTTTTTCAAAGGAAAAAGCGTATGACC
>JACPHH010000028.1 GCA_016188705.1 Candidatus Peregrinibacteria bacterium
GACAATCGTTTTAAAATTTGTTTCCCAATACCACTCCTGAATAAAAATCGGCCCATTTTTTATTTCTTTTTCCGTGTAATATTTTTGCAAACTCGACTCTTTCCAATAGAGATTTTTATTTTCGTTTGATTGTATAGTTTTTTTAAACAAAGGTTCTCCAAATTTTTCAATTATTTGCTGTTCATTCCATCCAATAATTGTTTCATCAATTTTTGAGTATGATTTTATAAAAAAATAATACGCAAAAATAAAAATTAAAATAGTGAAAAGAACGAAAAAAAAGATGTATTGTATTATTTTTTTCATTTTTTTTATTATAGCACTCAGTAAAAGCATTATGCAAAATAACCATCTATGCTCATTTTAAAGGCTTATTTTTTATTTTTTCAATTTCCTACTGGCGACGGAGTTGAAATGAACTAATCCGTCATCACTTTAAATTCCTTAACTTTTCCATCTTCAATATCTAAAAGCAACCAAATGCTATCAATTGCAAATGCTCCTGGTTCCGGTCCCATCCAATAAACGAGATCCCAATTTTTAAACTTATCGGTCTTACTTTCAGGTCCGAGGAGTTGAACAAGATCGGCTTCAGCCATCCCGACTATTTTATATTTTTTTAAAAGGTCTTTATGCATTCTATAACGAATATCTTCATCAAATTTTGTTTCACCATTTTGCCATTCAGATGAATCAAACGAAACCCATGATGTACGATATGGATAGAAAAAAACGAAATAAATAAAAAGTCCATACGCGAAACCAAAAACCAATAGAGATAACAACGTTCCTATGATGATTTTTTTAAATCGATTTTTTATCATACTTTGTAATTAAAAAAATTTCTAAACATCATAACGAAATCGCATCAGAAAAAATGCCTTGATTCTAAATAAAGGGGTTATAACCAACTCTTCCCATTTGCAATCGAAAAAACGTTTTTCAAAATCCCCCTTACTTATGATAAACGCGGGCAATAATCATGCCGCCAAAAATACTGATAACAAAGGCTTCAATAGCCCAAACCCAAATAAGCATCAAGGGAACGTTAAAAAGAAGAAAGGTTGAAAATCCGCTTGAAATGCCCGAAATAAGAAAAATAAGTATGCCGAAACACATGCCTTTTTCCGAAACGGTTCCATGAAGAGAAGTATGAATGATGCTATACACAAATGCCAAAACGATGCCTATAACCATTGAAAAGAAAAAAGACACGACAAAAAACACGGGAGGAGGCGGTCCAAAAGATGGCATCATGATAACGCTCCAAACTTCACGAGTAGTACCCAAAGTATAATATCCCATTGAAAAAAGGGCCGACACGCTATGAACCACTTGAGCAAGAATGGCGTACAAAAATCCCAGAAGAACAATTTTCCCAAAACGTTTCATCTCGAACATAAACACATAATCTAAAAAAAATACGATTTATAAAAACTATAGCACTTGTAAAAATAATGTAAAAGAAAAAATGCTAAAAATATTTTGATAGGGTGAAAATAAAAGTTGTTCACATAGAATTCTATTTCACCTCAATAGTTCCCGCGTCACCAGGATTCAAATGATTATGATATTTCCAGCTTCCTGAAACATCAAACGTGAACAACCAACTATCGTCCGGCTGAACGCCTTTGCAAGCATCAAAAGTACTGCCGAGACACCCGCCTGTTGTAGGATACGAACGATGACTTGGATGAATCGCTGAAGCTGTCCACATTGACCGCGAGCTTTGATTTTTAAAAATAACGGTTTCACCCTTTTTAATCCGTAAAGCCGCTGGCGAATAACCTGCGTCGGTATATATTACTAATTTTTTTTCCGTAACAGAATCTTCTCCTAAAGATGGCGGCAACGCCGAATTTGAGTATGTGGATGTATTTGAGTCCATAAGAAAAAATCCGCTCAACGCGATAACCAAAACAATAAAAATAATACTAACGATTTTATTTATACTAAAAACCCCCTTAAAAAACTTTGGCGCGCCCATGTCGTTATTTTTTGAAAAAAAGAAACCCGAGGCAGCATTGATTGAGGAAACGCGTCAATTACAAGCGCCAACGCCGCGACAAGAAGTCCAATATCCCGCACTGTTATATCAGTAATACCGCTTACCGTCAGAACAATAATAATATGAATGGAACCGACAAAAGCCGCGAGCCACGACAAAAAATCAAAAAGCAAAAAAGCACCGACAATAATATCCAAAATGGCAGTCCCGATCATGGCTTTCTCCAAAGGAACAGGCAAAAGACCCGCCGCCCATGGCTGCAAATAGCCGCCCCAAGCCTCCGGAGTTTTAAAAATCAAAACGCCAATCCACAAAAAAGTGATTGCCAAACCGACTCTTAAAAAATGAAATGATGTTTTTTTCATGCTCAAATTTTTTATATTAAATTTTTATATCAGAATTTAAGATTGCTTGCCAAAATTATAATCCCCATAAACCAAATGGTAAAGGCGGACATAAGACACCAAAAACACCAGGCTTTAATCACTCGCCACTGAAGATAAGTAAAAACCAAAGACAGAACCGCTCCAATCAAAACAGAAAGTTTAAAAAGAAGCTCCCAAAACATCAGCGGTCCGATGCCGATGACCAAAAAACTTGAAATAAATGAAGCCGAAATATAGAACAACAAACCCAAAATATCATTTGGGATGATAAAAATTTTATTATATTTACTGTTTAAAACCAAAACGCAACTCTCTCCAATGGGGCAAACGGGTTTTTCATGTTCAATCCGCGTACGAATAAGATAGGCTGTTTCGCTTATGCCAATCGCCGAGAGTGTAAAAAGAAGCGCGAATGCTGTCATTCCGTAATGTTAGGCGGTTATTATTTTTTTGGATTTGGACCATATTTATTTTCTCCAGGGTTACTATCTTTAGCCATTAATACCACTAACCAAATGAATCCAATCAATGGAATAAGGTTTATTAATAACATCCAGCCGCTTTTTCCAATATCGTGCAATCTTCTTACTGAAACAGCTAATACCGGAATAAAAACCGCCAAAGAATAAATACCAGACATTCCAAGACTTACTCCTAAATTGCGTTTAATAAATTCATCAATAATACTAAGCACGATGCTAATAATTATATTGAATAAAATAAAATACCAATACTCGGCCCGTTGAGAACGTCCATTAAAAACGGCGTACTTCTTCAATGCTGATAGGTAATAATTCATGATATTTTAATTTTAAAAATTATGACGACCTTAATTGAGAAACATTAAAAAGGGCTTAAAAATTCCCTTAAAAATAATATACCAAAAAAAATAAAATTTTCAACCTTAGAAATTTTTTATTCCACTTAAAATTTAGGCAGTGTTCACAGCGGTCAAACTTTGGTGGAGATGCCGGGAGTCGAACCCGGGTCCAAAGACGAAGAAGAAAAACCTCTACAATCATAGTTTGCTTTCATTGAGCCATTAAAAGATAAAAAACAAACGAAAAACCTTATAATGGCAAGTTCAAAATTTTCGTGATTTTGACCGAACTTACAAATCAAAATCCTTATCCTGAAAAGTTACACCGTAAAGAAATTATCAGGAATCATTTCCCACGATGCTCGTCAGCCTCCATTAAGGGAGGCTGAAACGAGAAAAACCTTAGGCAAGAACTGGCACGGGAGCAAGAGCCTTGAGAGCCCTTACTGTTGCCATCTCACCAAAAGTTCGCAGATTTTCTGCACTTAATGCGCGCTGGACGGATTAAAGGTGGGACAGCGCGACCACCTGATTGCCATCTTTCCTCAAAAACATCTCTGTCGAAGCCAAATTACATCCCCATGTGTCAAAGAGCAAAAAAAGTATAGCAATAAAACCTTATTTGTAAAGGAACCTCTGAAAAACGTAACTTCGTAACGAAATTTTACCATGTTGAGCGAAAAATGTGAAAAGCGACAAAGACGTATCAGATAAGATACGTTGAGGAGCTTTGAACATTTTGCAGCCAACATGGTAAAATTGCAGTAGATGGTAGGTTTTTCAGAGGTTCCTAAAGCGCGTCATGGGTACCGATGTCATAAAAAATAAACACCGCGCCATCTTTTCTATAAAGAGCTCTTAAATCATATCCGATAAAAATAGCTCGATATCCAAAAAGTTTTCCGCCAAGAATATGATTTTTCAGTTTTGTATCAAAAGGATTACGCTCAAATAAAAAGCCTACAAATGTTTCTTTTTAGGCTTGCTTCCAAGCCGTTTCACGTTCTCTCGAAGCTCTGAAAACCAATTTACGCCCAAATCCTTGCTTTTAATTTTCAACTTGCTTCCGCTAATAATCCACTTGCTGTTATACTCAAGCATGTTAAAAATGTGTTCAGGCTTCATTTTGTCCGACATCGTCATCACAATTTGCCGCTGATCGGGATCGTGAATATTTTCAGCCTTAATATTTGTAAGAAAAGCCTTTTTCGCCAAAATTTTCACTTCCAACACCCTGAAAAGATTACGCACTTCTCGCGGCATTTGTCCATAATCTTCCACGAGTTCGCCGGACAATTCATCAAGATATTCTTTATTATCCGCGGAAGCAAGCCGTTGATACACATTAATTTTCTCCTTCGTGTTAACGACATAATAATCAGGAATAAAACAAGTAAGAGGAAGTTCAATCGACACGTCCGCGATTTCTTCAGTTTCCGCCCGCTTCCCTGCTTTCAAATCCTCAACGGCCTTATTGAGCATGCGCATAAAATGACTCACTCCAACCACGTTAATGGCGCCATGCTGATTAACTCCCAAAATATCGCCTGCTCCGCGAATTTCAAGATCCTTCATGGCAATTTGAAAACCTGATCCCAATTCAGAAGCCTCAACAATGGCGCGAAGGCGTTTTTTAGCATCAAGAGGAAGTTTTTGCTGATGATAAAGAAAATAAGCATAAGCTTGCGTTCGACTTCGACCCACGCGACCTCTCAATTGATAAAGCTGCGCGAGTCCAAATCGTTCAGCGTTATTTACAATCAAAGTATTGGCATTTGGAAGATCAATTCCATTTTCAATAATCGTGGAACTCACAAGAACATCATATTTACCATCTTTAAAATTAATAATAGCCTGTTCCAATTCGGAATTAGAAAGCTTTCCGTGAGCGACAATAAATTTTGCTTCAGGGATAAGAGTAGACAGGCGTTCCATGACGCCATCAATGGTTTGCACCCGATTATGAAGAAAATAAACCTGACCCTTTCGTGCGATTTCACGTAAAATCACGTCGCGCACAAGCTCATTTGAATACCTTCGAACCTCGGTAATAACGGGAAGCCTGCCCGGAGGCGGCGTGGTGATAGTGGTAATGTCGCGAATTTTATTAAGCGCGATATTCAGTGTTCTTGGAATCGGCGTCGCGGTAAGAGTCATGATATCTACTTCTTTTCGAAGATGTTTAAGGGTTTCTTTCTGCTTCACCCCAAACCGCTGCTCTTCATCAATAATAACAAGACCAAGGTCTTTAAATTTAATATCGCTTTGAAGGAGTCGATGCGTTCCAATAATAATATCGACCTCGCCTCGTTCCAAACGACATAAAATATCTTTTTGTTCTTTTTTACTTTTAAAGCGCGAAAGCATTTCCACCCTGACATGAAAATCATTCATTCTTTTTGTAAAAGAATGATAGTGCTGATCCGCCAAAATAGTAATAGGTGAAATAAGCGCGACCTGTTTGCCGTTTTGAACCGCCTTAAAACTTGCCCTCATGGCCACTTCCGTTTTTCCAAATCCAACGTCTCCACAAATAAGCCTATCCATTGGCTTAGCTTTTTCCATGTCGGCCTTAACGTCAAGAATGGCTTTCACTTGACCGGGAGTCTCTTCGTAAGGAAAAGTTTTTTCAAATTTTTCCTGGTCAGGGACGTCTTGTTTAAAAGCAAATCCTTTCGCTTGTTGCCGACCGGCGTACAATTCCAAAAGCTCTTGAGCGATTTTTTCCGTTTCTTTGCGAACTTTATTCGTAACAGTAGCCCATTCAGCCGAACCAAGCCGCGTTAATTTTGGAGCGCCTTCCGACGCGCCTATATACTTATTAACTTTATCAGCCTGATCAATTGGAACAAAAAGCTTATCATTTTCCGCGTAGCCGATTTTTAAATATTCCCGCGTTACGTTATCAACGGTTCGTTTCTCCAAGCCCTGATACATGCCAATACCATGGTCTGAATGAACCACGTAATCGTTTACGCGAAGACTTGTAAGAAAATCGAGATACACTTTTTGTGAAGACTGGGCTCGTTTGCGCTCCTTAAAACTCATA
Source organism: Candidatus Peregrinibacteria bacterium (assembly GCA_016188705.1). Classification (GTDB taxonomy): domain Bacteria; phylum Patescibacteriota; class Gracilibacteria; order UBA1369; family JACRIC01; genus JACPHH01. The sequence continues at coordinate 6,264 of JACPHH010000028.1, forward strand.
ATCTCCTTATCCGTCATGACAAGAATCTTCTCGTGCGGATTTTGAAAGGCATAAGGATACGTATCTTCTTTATCGATTTCTAAAAGAAAAATTCCATCTTTCTCTTGCTGGGACGCCATTACATGAAATGGAATATTTTTTTCATCAAAAATCGCCTTCATTTCATTAAAGTTTTTCGTAAAAAAAAGAATTTTCCAATTCGTCTGTTGCTTCTCGCGAAAATCATTCAAAAGATCATGCAAAGAATAATACCGAAGAACAGAAAGATAATGAAGGTTTTCGTGGCGATCGCCTTCTTCAAAAAATGACGTAAAGCTTAAGGAATGAAATTGCTCTTTTCTTTGCTTAAACACGGTGTCAAAAAGCTCAGAAAACTCATCAATGGCCTCAATTTCATCATCAATAACAAGCGTTTCTTTTGGTAAATAATCCATAAGACAACTACGAGAAAAATCACCATTCACGGGATATATTTCTAAATGAGTCAATTCCGTAAGGTGCGACTGTGTTGTTTTATCAATTAACATCATTTTACCAAGTTGATCAAAGTCAGCCTCAATCACCACGGGACTCTCCATGTTCACGGGAAAAATCGACAAAACTCCTCCTTGCCGAAAATACTTTCCTTTATCTAAAACCATGTCTTCTGAAACCTCATATCCACGATCAATAAGTTGTTCAAAAAGATCCATAATCGGCATATTATCACCCTTTTTAAGAGTAATAACCCTTTGAATAATTTCATCATAAAGAGGAACTGTTTGAAAAAGGGAAGTATAGGAAAAAACAATAATAACCCGATCGCTATTTTGAAGAAGAGAAAGTGTTTCCAAAAGCCTCATTTGATTTATTTTTTCCTTTTCTTTATTCCCCTCTTGATTTAAGTCAAGCTCCAGGCTGTAAACAGGAATATCTGTCCACATATGAAGAGAATGAATAACATTTTCTTGTTCTGAAAAATTATTTACTCCCCAAAAAATCTTTTTTATTCCTTTGTCGCGCCGAAGAATATCGGAAATAATAAAAACTTTCGCGGAAAAATTTGAAACGCCGGAAAGGCTGATATTTTTAAATGCTTGAAAAAAAGAAAAAACTTTCAAATTATACTCATCCCCAAAAAGCGCGATAAGGTTTTTTAAAGCTAGCAAAGAATATAAAAAAAATAATAAATAAATTTATTAAGACTTCTTGGGGTTTTCAGGCTTATTCATATTTAATCTCGATTACAACACCTAAAAACTATTGAAAAAGGTGATTTTATAAAAAACAAAATACTAAAAATTGTTTATATAAAATAATTACATCTTAAGAGGCATAATAATATGGATGTAATCATCTTTTCCGAGCGGCTTAAGAAGCGCTGGTGATAATTTGGAATCAATTTCAAAAACCACCTCATGGCTTCCAATATTAGTTAAAATATCAAGAAGAAATTGAAAATTAAGAGCTATTTGATTATCTTCTCCTTGTATTTGAGTAGAAATTTCTGTTGTTTCCTCTCCAACTTGGGTTTCTCCCGTGGATAAAATAAGTTTTTGCTCATTTGTAAGGCTTATTTTAATATTATTACTTTCTTCTAATACAAACAGACTTACCTTTTTTACGCCAAGAATAAAATCTTGAGTTAAAAGAGTGCATTTTGTTTTACTGGTTTGGGGAATAATTTTTTCATAATCAGGAAAACTCCCTTCAATAAGTCGTGAAACAAGTTCAATATTATCCACTTTAAAAAGTATTTGATTTTTTGAAACCTGTACTTCAATGGGAATATTACTAGATAAACTCATAAGAATTTTCCCAAGTTCTTGAATGGTTTTTGCTGGAATAATGCACTGAATATTATTTTTCACTACTTCTTGCAAAGTAATTATTTTTTTAGAAAGTCGATAGCTGTCAGTGGCGACAAGAGTAAGTTTATTTTTATCAACATGAAAAAGAATACCCGCGAGAGTTGGTCTGGAAAGATTTACTGAGGCGGCAAAAACAACTTGATTAATGCCATTTATAAATTCTTCTACTGGAAGATTTACAATATTCGGCTGTTCGATTTTAGGAATAAGAGGAAATTCATCTGCTGAAATACCTTTTATTTTTGTTCTTGAAGACTTTGATTTAATAGCAAGAGTAAGACCTTCTTCGAGTTTAAATTCTATTTTTTCATCTTGAAGAAGGTGTATATAATTCGTAAAAAGTTTAGCGGGGAGTGTAATACTTCCTTCGTTTTGAATATCAGCTTGAATCCAAAAATGAATGGCAATTTCAAGATTTGTGGCGGAAAAATAAAGTCTTTTTCCTTCTGCTTTTAAAAGAATATTATTTAAAACAGGTAAGGTGTTATGAAGACTTACTGCTTTATTTACAATATTTAAAGCAAATATCAGGCTTTTTTGATCTACTGAGAGTTTCATAAAATTCAATAATACCCACTCATTATAATCAAAAAAAAGTTTCTGACAAACTATTTCAAAACCTTACGACATAATTTTTTTAAAATATATAAAATAGTAGTAAATAGACAGGGCTTGATAAATTTTTTTATTATTAGATATTTATATTTAGAGTATTAAAAAGCTTATTAAAAATATAAAAGAAAAAAGTTGAATATTTTTTTAATTCAAAAATAATGGCAATAAAGTAAAAGTTTTAGACAGTGTGTTAATAAAAACTTAACTCTAATAAAATAATATTTTTCTTTATTTTAAAAATAAAAAAAACATCATTATATAGAGAAAAATAAAGGAATAAAAAAATAAGTCATGGCGAAAAAAATTCTTCTGTCTAAAACTTGTGTATAACTTGTTAAAAAATATACGCGTATAAACTTTTTAACAAAGATTTTTTTTCAAACCATTTACCAAGGAAAAACTCAATTTTTTGCCGTAAAAATGGGAAAAATAAAACATTGAGATATTAAAAAATAAAAAACAAAAATAAAAAAGTGAAAAAATACTTTTCTACAAATAAAGGAAACTTTCCAACTAAATAAAAAAAGTAAGGCGATGAGTAAATGCTAAAAAAATTACACAGTTACTATAACAGGAAGTATAAGAGGTGTTTTCTCTATTTTTTTATGAACAAACCTGTCCAGCCTGCTTCGAATATAATTTTTTACATCACCTCTTTTTGCGCGAGCGTCTCGGCTAATAATATCCTGATAAGCCTTTTTAGCCTCTTCCGTAACGGCTCCAATAAGTTCCTGAGATTCTTTCATGTAAATAAATCCGCGGGAAATGACATCGGGAATGCTTTTTAATTTTTTTGAATGACTGTCGACATTAAAAATAACAACAAGAACTCCGTTTCCAGCCATGATTTGTCGTTCCATAAGCACTTGGGCGCCAACATTTCCAACGCCAAGCCCGTCAACCATAATATAATTCGTATCAACTTTTTCTTCTAAAACTCTAAGTTCGTGATTCACGATTTCTAAAATAGTGCCGTTATTCGCGATAATAGTATGTTTTTCGCCATAACCAATGCTTTGCGCCAATTGAGCATGAGCCGTTCTCATATAAAGCTCTCCGTGAATTGGAACCATGTATTTTGGCCGAACAAGGTTCATCATAAGCTTAAGATCTTCTTGGCATCCGTGGCCAGAAGCATGAACGTCCATGACGGCATTAGAAATTGTTTTCACTCCCATTTGGCAGAGGTTGTTGATCACTGTTGTAATAGCTCGTTCATTTCCAATAATCGGCGATGATGAAAAAACAACCGTATCGCCTTTTTTCAAAATAATCTGAGCGTGATCTTTCATGGCCATGCGGGAAAGAGCGGAAAGCGCCTCTCCTTGGCTGCCCGTGGTAAGAATAACCGCGTCATCGCCGCCAACCATTTTTGGCGAAGCTTTGCGGATATCTTTCACGGTTCCTGGCGGAACTTTGATATAGCCGAGTTCCATGGCGATGCCAACGTTATCCACAATGCTTCGGCCGCTCAAATATACTTTTCGATCGTATTGAATGGCGGCCTGTATGATTTGTTGAATGCGTCCGAGAGAAGATGAAAAAACTGCGATAATAATGCGTCCTGGAATATTTTTAATCATATCGCTCAAAGTTATTCCAACGGTTTTTTCCGAAACGGTATAGCCCGGCTTAGTAGCGTTAGTGCTGTCGGAAAAAAGAGCGGTAACATTTTGAACTCCAAGTCTCGCCATTTTCGCAAAATCCGCGGGCTTGGAATCAGGAGGCGTAAAATCAAACTTGAAATCGCCGGTATGAGCAATGGTTCCTGCTGGAGTTCTTACGATAACTCCTGCGGCATCTGGAATGCTATGATTGACTCGAAAAAGTTCCACTTGAAAATAGCCAAGCTGAATCACGTCATCATAATCAATGGTGTGGAGCCTGGCGGTCCGGTCGAGGTCAAATTCTTCAAGTCGTTTTCGCACAAGCCCCATAGTAAGCCTTGTTCCGTAAAATTCCGGCCCGCCAAGCTTATTATAGAGGTAAGGAATTCCTCCAATGTGGTCGAGGTGTCCATGTGTAATAAAAACCCCTCGAATTTTATGAGTTTTTCCTTGAAGATAGTTTGTGTCGGGAATGACGTAATCAACTCCCAGCATGTCTTCTTCAGGAAATTGAAACCCCATGTCAATAATGATAATGTCACTCGACTCTTTATGGCCGGCTGGAATATATTCCAAAACCATCATGTTTTTTCCTACTTCTTCAAGTCCTCCGAGCGGAATAATACGAAAAGTGCCATGGCCTTTTGGAGGAAGCGTTTGCGGAGCCACTCTGTGCGTGATTTTTTTTAAAAAATGAGTTGGCTTCTTTTCTGGAACGCCTTGAGTGCTTATTTGAGCTTCATGCCGCGCTTCTTCGCGAACATGTCCAAAATGTCGCCCCTTAGGACGATTTTGATCAGGAACACTTGTGTCATCGGGATCTTTTTTTTCTTGCGGAGCCTGTTCTGGCACCACTTTTCCTTGAGGAAGCAAGGTCTTTTTGAGCCATTGGCTCAAGTTGTCATCTTTTTCCATTCGTAGTATTGTTTGGTTAGTAAATGGTACTCCGTAAGGCCCCAAAAGGGTCAAGTCCTTACGAAAGTGTTTTCATGGCCTCAAGCCATAAAAAATAAACTTTTTTCTTCTTTAAGGTCGCGGTGATAATTGTTGGTTATGTGATACGATGCCGAAAACCTTTATCGAAGAAAACCTTTCTTGAGTGGAGAAAGGAAGAAATAAAAGCCTATGATATATAAACTCTCTATTTCTCACTTTCTCGAAGTTCAATACTCAGTATACCACGAATCAGCAACGAAGTCACTTGACAAAAAAGCAGTATGATAAAAAACATGCGCATTGCGATTTTGGGCTATGGCATTGAAGGAAAAGCGCTTTTGAAATATTTTTTAAGCAAAGGATACACAAATATTACTGTTTGCGACCAAAGAGATGCTTTTAAGAGCAGTCTGGATAAAGACGGAGAAAATAAAGACAGAAAAAATACGAGTGGCGGAAATACAAAAAACCCATATGGCGCTCAAAGATTGAATATAAAAATTCAGACGAATTTCGGAAAAAATTACCTAAAAAATCTCAAATCATGCGACGTTATTTTCCGAAGCCCCGGCATTTCTTGTCTTACTCCTGAAATAATCGAAGCAAAGCGCCGCGGACAAAATGTTACGAGCCTCACGCAGTATTTTTTTGACCACTGCCCGTGTCCGATTATTGGCGTAACGGGGACAAAGGGCAAGGGAACAACATCGACTCTTATTTATAAAATTTTAAAAAAAGCTGGGCGGGACGCTTATCTTGGCGGAAACATTGGCGATCCCCCGCTTGATTTTTTAAAAAAACTCAAAAAAACATCCTGGGTGGTATTGGAACTTTCAAGTTTTCAGCTTCAGGACATGACAAAAAGCCCTCACATAGCCGTGATTCTTAATGTGACTTCCGAGCATCTTGACTATCATCGTTCGCTTGAAGAATATCACGAAGCCAAAGAAGGACTGGTCGCGTTTCAAAAGAAAAATGACTATTTGGTCGTCAACGAAGATTATGAAAAATCTCTTTCTTACGCGTCAAAAACCAATGCCGCGACATATACCGTTTCAAGAAAACATGCTGTAAAGCGCGGCGCCTACATTGAAAACGGAACTTTATATGTCGCGGACGAAACTTTTTTAAATATACAACATCCTCCTTTCCCTCAAAATCCTTATCCTATTATAAGCACTCGCGAAGTCGGACTTATTGGCGCTCATAACCTTGAAAATATTTTGCCGGCGATAACCGTGGGAGCAATTTTAAAAATTCATCCTGACGACATTCGAAGCGCGGTTCAAGAGTTTCGAGGGCTTCCGCATCGACTCGAATTTGTGGCTGAGAAAGAAGGCGTAAAATATTACAACGACTCTTTTTCCACGACTCCTGAAACAACCATTGCCGCCATTGATTCATTTACGAGTCCGCTGATTATTATTGTAGGCGGTTCTGAAAAATATTCTGATTTTAACGCGCTTGCCGAAAAAATCGTACATGCTCGCCATATAAAAAAGGTTATTTTTCTCGGAAAAGAATCGGCAAAGAGAATAGAGAAAGCCATTCATCTCGCGAATAAAAGAGCGATAAAAAAAATAAAACATCAAAACGCGCAAACGCGAGCTAATAAGCAATCGCGGGCTGATAAACAAGAGTGCCCCGATGAGCGATTGCAGTCTAATGAGCAATCACATTCTGATAAGCAAACACGGCTTGATGAGCGATTGCAATCTGATGAGCAAATCCGACCAGATATTTCTTTCATTTTTAGCCACGCCATGTCAATGAACGAAGCGCTGCAAAGCGCGCGAAAAGATGCTAAAAAAGGAGATACCGTGCTACTTTCTCCCGCTTGCGCGAGCTTCGATCTTTTTAATAATTATAAAGAACGCGGCGAAATTTTCAAAAACCTTATTTCTGTCGAACGAGGGCGACCATGTCTTTAGTTACGGCTTTTGTGGCGATAAGCATGATGATATAAACAATCGCGCCGAGAGGAATAAGGGCAACAATAAGAAAATTTTGCATAATGTCATAGAACGGCTCTCTAAGAAAATAAATAACGAGCCCCATAATGCCGACGGAAAAAAGCGCTCGAAAGGCGCGATCAAGTGAAATACGGTAATCCACATATTTGTGAACCGCCCTTGAAGTGAGAATGAGAATGAGGAGTTCGGAAAAAATACTCATAAACGCCGCTCCGCGAAAGCCCCAATGCGGGATGACAAGAATATTGGACGCGATATTAAAAATGACTCCGCAAGCGTTGATTTTTAAAAGGTCAACTTGTCGATCAAGCGCCACGAGAGAAAATCCAAAAATGCTGTTGATATAAGCGAAAAACATGGCAAACGCCAGAATTTTAATTCCGATATCCGAGCCATAAAATCCTTCACTAATCCTGCTTAGAAAATCCGGACTCGCGATGACAAAAGTAATTTGATAGGCCAAAAGATATGCCCCAACGACCATCGGCAAAGCCGTAATAACGAGAAAATCAAAAGCATACTGAAGAATCATTTTTACTTTTGGAGAATGGTCTTTGATGTGGCGCGTCAACACGGGAAGCACGGAATTCATAAAAAAAACAGGAACAATATTGAGAATTTCAAGCATTTTCATGGGGACTCCGTAGATTCCAACCTCTTGAGTCCCCTTCATGAGCGAGAGAATAATCGAATCAATTTGAAAATAAATCATGCTTAAAATAAGAGCGAAGCCGTATGGAAGCGCTTTGATAAGGACATCCCTCCAAAATATCCAGTCAAAACGGTACGAAATCCGCGCGAATTTACTCGTATAAAAATACGTCAACCCCAGGAGAATTGCCGCATTGATATTGCCGGCGATCATAAGGTGAATAAATCCTGTATGGGGATCATTTTTAAATGCGTACAGGACAATCCAAAGCATATACAGAAAGGAAACGATGCGCCCGATTATCAAAGAAAAAATGGAATATTGCATTTTAAGATGCACTTGAAGAACGCTTGAAATGGTGCCGGCAAGAATGGAAAAAATGGTCGAAAGCGAAGCAATGGCGACTCCGAGAGGAATCAAAGTATTGTCATATTTTGGAATAATGGCCGCCGTAATGATGGCAACAATCATCATTGCCACGCAGAGCAGTGTTCTGAGGCTCAAAACATTCCCGATGATGAATGGAATATTGTTTTCATCCTTTGACATTTCCCGTACCGCGATGGTAAAAAGTCCAAGGTCGGCGGCGACGCCGAAAAATGCCAAATATGAATAGACCGTGACGTATTGACCGTAGCCGTCGGGTTCCAAATAGTTCGTGAGGAGTTTGACGATAATAATGCTCAGAAGGGCGGTAAAAGCCCGTCCCATAACCTGATATCCCGTGTTTGAAAGAATTTTTCGCGCCGTAGACATAAAGTATGCCGTGAATGGAATTACTCACCTGCCCTAAGGAATTTTAAGAAAAACGTGCTTATTACTGCGATTTACAAATTTTGGCTGTAAAATTTTTCATCGCGTGCTATGACTGTCCATCATTTTTTTAAAACAATGGGCAATTCCCTGCATGAGGTATTGTATAAGGAAATGAAATCATAATACAATATAAAGGCTTTATTTATTCAATCTCTGACGCTGACTTTTTTAACTTGTGCCTCGATTTTGTTATGGTAACTGAATAAATGAATTATTTTCAGGACATTTAAAAGATTTATTCATTTTTAAAAAATCCATCGTATGTTTCTCGAAGAACTTACACAAAAGCTTGAAACCTTGCGCGAGGAAATTACTCGCGCTAAAACGTATTTTGAGCCCGAAAAGGTAAAAAATCGCATTAAAGAGCTCGAATATCTCGCTTCGCAGCCGGATTTTTGGACGAACCAAGAGGAAGCGAAAAAAGTGTCACGAGAAATGTCGGAAAAACGGGAAGATTTGGAATTATGGGAAGGGCTTGAGAAAGACGCGAATGATTACTCCGCGCTTGCTGGAATGATTCACCCGACCAATGAGCCGGACGAATACAAAGATCTTGAAAAAAAGACTCTGGAGTTCGAAAAACGATTTAACAAAGCCAATGTAAAACTTTTTCTTAACGGAAAGTACGACCACTCAAGCGCCATTTTGTCCTTTCACGCGGGCACGGGGGGCACGGACGCGCAGGACTGGGCGGCCATGCTTATGCGCATGTACATGAAATACGCTGAAAATCACAAGTACAAAACAAGTATTTTGGAAGAAAGTCCGGGGCATGAAGCTGGCATAAAAAGCGCGACAATCATAATTGAGGGCCCAAATGCCTATGGTTATTTAAAAAATGAACACGGCATTCATCGATTAGTGAGGTTATCCCCTTTTAACGCGGGAAATACTCGCGAAACATCATTTGCGCTTGTGGAGGTTATACCTGAAATTATTGAGGATGAAGAAATCGAAATCAATAAGGATGATCTTCGCATTGACACTTTTCGTTCATCGGGCCCTGGCGGCCAGAGCGTCAACAAAACAGACTCAGCGATACGCATTACGCATTTGCCGACAGGAATAACTGTCAACTGTCAAAACGAACGATCACAAATCCAAAATAAGGAACGCGCCATGAAACTTCTCAAAGGAAAACTTCAAAAAATGAAAGAAGAAACGCAGGCTGAAACCCTCGACGATCTCAGGGGGCAACACAAGGAAGTAGCCTTCGGAAACCAGATTCGTTCGTATGTCCTTCATCCTTATACCATGGTAAAAGATCAACGCACGGACTGTGAAACGAGCCAAGTCCATGACGTGCTTGATGGCGATCTTGATATTTTCATTGAAGCAAGTCTTTTAAAAATGAGGCAGAGCTTTCCTCTATCGAATGGAATAAAGGGGCGCTAAGATTTTTCAAACCATTTTTATGCTACCTTATTTTCAAAGATCGAAAATTCTATTCAATGATATACGAGAGATTCCTTTACAAAATCAGTAAAAAATTATGAGTAAAAACGCCATGGAACGGCATTGAAATAGTAGTATAAAACAGGTATTCTCTTGGTACTTTTTTATTTGTAATCAACGGTAAAAGCATGGCCATTCTTTCAATGCAAACAGGCGCGGATAATCCGATTCTGCGAAAAAAATCGACAGAGGTAAAAAAAATCGATACCAAGTTGAAAAAGTTTATCGATGACATGAAAGATACGCTTGTGTCGCACGAAGGCATTGGACTTGCGGCTCCTCAGGTAGGGAAAAATATCCGCGTGGTTCTCGTTTGTCTCAATCCGAAAACAAAAAACGAAAATACGGTTGTCATGATCAATCCTGAAATAACGTATAAATCTGAAGAAATGTATGAGGCGGAAGAGGGTTGTTTAAGTCTTCCTGGAATATATTTGCAGGTTTTGCGTTCTAAGGAAATTATTGTCGATTTTCAATCTTTAAAAAAACAAAAACAAACACTTCGCCTCGAAGGTATAAATGCTCGCATTGTCCAGCATGAAGTCGATCACGTTAACGGCATTCTTATCGTGGACTACCATTTGAACGCATAGCAAAGCGTAGAGAAAATGTAGTTCCTGCCCATCTACTATTTGAATAAAAAATAACAGCAGTGGGAAAATTACGTTTTTATAGATTTTAGAACGATTTTTTGCTAAAATAAAACCATGAGACTTGAAAATATATCATCGGATTTTCTCAAGAAAGAGATACGAAATCGCATGGAAAAACATCTTGATCTCAAAAAGTATAAAGTGTTCATTTTTGGATCGCGCGTGACGGGAAAGGGAGATGAACACTCGGATATTGATATTGGCATTGAAGGCGATAAACCGATTCCGCGCGTTCTTTTTTCTAACATGCGCGACGAAATTGAAGACATACCGATTCTTTATACAATTGAGGTGGTTGATTTTCAGCGTGTTCCAAAGGAATTTCGAGATATCGCGCTTCAACATATTGAGCTTTTAAAATAATTTTTTCTTGTGTCAAGAAATAAAAAATGCTATAATTATTAGAAAATAAAAATAAATAACTATGGCAGTTCTCGCAAAGGTGGCGACACAGAAAGTAAGTCTCAATGAACTTTTACAGCATTCTTTGACGGTTCAATCTCTTTCGGAAGAGGAGCGTCAAAAATTTATCGAACATGTAAAAGCCTTGCCGAAAGATAAACAACGAGAAGTAGCGGACGTGCTTTTAAACGAAGCGAATCAACTCAATAAAATTGAGGAAACGCTTATTCCAGAGAGAAAAGCAATTTTAGAAAAATACACAAAAGATATGAACGAAGCAAAAAAGAAATGCATTCGTTTGCTTCAACAAAAAATTGAAGAAAAAGAACGAAAGAAAGAAACACAAACAGAAAAAAATATTCTGAAAAAATTAGACGATAGCCACTAAATTACATGAAATATCTCAAATATAATTGGCTACTCTCAAAAAAGTTTCCTCAAGGAAAATTTCTTTTTTTTATAAAAAACGAAGGAATGGAAACTCCAAATATTATAGACGCAGGAGAAACTGCTGAACTGAGAAAAGACGCAACAGGGGCAAGTCCCAGCACGTATGTAGATGCAGCAAGAGCAAAAATATTTATTTCTGACAATGCAAAACAGGCAAGAGATGCAATCATTGATCAATACAAAGGCCAATATGATGCTGCCTACTTAAGTAAATGGGAACTTACAAAAAATTTGGCTCCAGATGTTCTATTGACGACAGGAGGCGCTGTAGTAGGAGGAGTGATGGCGGGTGGGGCGCGACTGATAAAATGGGGAGGAGCCGCGCTAAAAGCCAAAAAGGCAGTAAATGTCGCAACGAAAGCAATAGATGCATCCAAGGCAGCAAAAGCCTCATTAGTAACCTTACAAGCAGCAAGAGCAACAGCAAAAGCTGCGGGTACGAAATTGCCAATTGGGATAAAAGGCTTGACGGCAACGGTAAAAGCTGCAGGCGATGCAGAAAAGATAGCAGTAGATGAACAGGCGGTGGCCATGGCAGAAAAAGTAACTGCGAAAACAACTCTACTTTGGCATCCGAAAGCCTTAATCGCAACTGGTGGCGGATTGGCAGGCTACGGAGCAATAGCTTCAGACATGTTTAACGAACTTGGAATCGTAACCAATGATACGGCTATTCAGAAAGCAACTTTGGCGGTGAGAATGATTGAAGAGGGAGCATTGCAAAAATTAAAACTCATCGAAACAACTTCTGGAGTAGAAGAAGATCGACTTGGAATAGTGCGTGGAACGGCAAAAGAGCTCTCAGAGATTGTTGGCTATACCGTCCATATTAATACGCCAAATGCGCCAAGTGGCGTACCTCTGGTTGATAAAGCACGAGATAATTTTGGATTGAATCCTGAAAATGGTTTGTCAACAGGAACGCCTGTAGAATTTCAAGAAGAAGAAATGGATGCTCTTTTGAGCAGTAATCCATTTGTGAACGCTCTTTTTACCAAAATTGATCAAGATACCACTTTTGATTGGAATGATAGTCTTACATCGTTTGGAGAAGGAAATAAAGTTTCTCTTAAAGAAAACTTAATAAAATCAGAAATTATTCGAATTTTTGCAAATCCTGACATACCCATATTCATAGGCCTTATAGGTCAAAATGAAAACAATAATGAATTTCTCGATCATATGTCAGAGTGGATGGCACGCTTGCCGAATAAAGAAATAACCTATCCAGCAGTAGACAGCTTACTCGGGCTACTTCGCAAAGATGAATCTGAATATCAAGGATATATAGATGCTGCCGTAAAGAAAATAAGAATAGAGATTGATCCAATAAAAAACACACTTCTTAATTTAAATATCGCCCTTGCGACGGAAAGATTTGAAATAATAGATAGCGAATTCATGGCACTCTTAACAAAGGATATGTCTGTTCTCACTCTTGAAGATATAAAAGATTTCATTGAATTTGACGCAAAAAGCCATGAAGTCAAATTAAAGGAAGATGGAACTTTAAAAGCTAAAATAATTGATAAACTCACAGAAGTTTTAAAAAAACTTGAAGATCATGAAGCAGCGTCTCATCCGGATATTAAAGAGAAAATAGAAAAACTAAGTGCAAACATAAAAGAAATTAACATAAATACACTGACTACTGATGATAAAAACCCTGTTAAAATTTTTAATGATATTTTGGCGGCGAAAGAAGACGCAGAGAAAACAAAAGAAACATTTGAAAAGGAAAAAAAGGAATACGCAAACCTTTTTGGATCATACATGGCAGTTAAGGCTGCTATTGATGATATGAAGCTCGGAATAGATACCGCTATAACTCCTGAATTAAAGAATCCAGCTAGTCCACCACTCGTGTTCGCCGATCTCACGGATTTTACATCAATTAAAACCGCAATCACTGCAAAAATAAAAGAAATACTCAATCAGACAACGGAAAAACTGAAAGATAAAGCAGAGGTAAGAAACCTTGAGTACATAAAAGTGCAAATTGACGCAGAGATAACTCCAAAAATTGTAGTCTTAGATGAGGCAGCCCTGACAAATGATGACGCGGTGGCAAAACTAACGAGTGATATAATAACTCCACTTCAAAACATTGCTGTCGATGTGAATACAGAAATAATACCGCCACTTCCAGATAACCTAGAAGGAAGAAAGGCTGAATATAAAATACTTTCTGATCTTTTCTGGCAAGTACATGAAGCCAATGAAGAATTAAAATCAGGAGTAGCCACAGAATGGCCGTCAACAATAGTTTTTAATGAAGCAGAACATCTTCATGAAAGTGAAATTACCTCTGTCCTTCTCGATGAGTACAAGTGGAACATGACAACCACTCTAAAGGGCTATTTGACAGCGGCTACTACATTTTTAGAAGAGAACTCAAATATACTGACCGATCATACAGACATAAACACACTTCTCGTGGCAATTAATGGCAAAATTGAAACTTTGAATCCCTCAATAATAACAACCAATGGGCAAAGAATTATACGTGAAATTATCAGTCAATTAAAAGAAGTAAATGTAAATATCCAAGATGAGCTGAACGCCGATCCGGAAGCGGTAAAAAGGCTTGCTCGAGAAAATTATAAGAAATTGAAAAAAAGTTACGACTATATACAAGATCAAGCGAAAAAATTAGGAATAGCCATCGAATGGCCAAGCGGAGGAATTGCTCAAGATAGAGATCCTGAAATACTCACTGACATAGAACTCACGCAAATAGCAATATTGGGAGACGCTTTGAGTAATAATATTAAAGCGGGTTTACAAAAGATGGTTGAACCATTGGAAAAGAGAGCTAACGATCTTGCAAATTCGGAAATTATAGCAAAGGTCGCGGCGCTCAAGATAAAAATAGGAGAAATCACCCCTGCTGATCTTACCACCTCTGTAGATGCCTCTCCTACAGGGACAAAACACAAACTCGTCGATATTGTCGAAGCATTCACGGGAATTGATTCACTCATTAAAAGCGAAGAAGAAAAAAAGAGACCAACAGAAGATAAAAGAAAAGTGACAGCAAGCTCTCTTAACCTTCGAGACGATGATATTCAAAAAATTAAAACTACAATTCCTCGAGGAGCAGAAGTGACAGTTCTGCCAGGTACTGCAAGAACTGAAAAAATAACAACAGCGAAGGGAGTAGAAGAGACTCATACTTTTGTGAAAGTAATAAGTAATGGCAATGAAGGATGGATGGCAGAAAAATATTTACAAAAACAAGAAACGGAAACTTCTGCTGGAGGATTGGCAGGAAGCACAGATCGATCACGAGGAGGTCGACTAGGAGCACGACGCCATGAACTAGCTTCGGCCGAACCCGCGCCAGCAACGGCGCCGGCAGGAAATAACGACACAAGAAGCATTGAACCTGCTTCATCTGCGCAGGCAGGAGCATCAGGCAGCCCCAACGCTCCAGCTGCCGCCCCAGCGCCACCAAATTTACCTGAATCACCAGCGTCAGTCATACCAGAAAAAATAAATAATATATCAATAGAACAAAAAAAGGTTTCCAACTACCCTGATGAATTTTTGGGAGAGATAGAATCTCTTTTTCACTATGTGAATGCTGAAGCCATGAATGCGAAAACGGTTCAATATGTGACAGAAGAAAAATACAGAACTGAAAAATATGGAAGTCGAAATATGTGGAAAGATTTTGACGTAATGAGAAAAGATATTTTTTCCATATCGCAAGTGAAATATCCCGAAAAAACCTCAATTCTTGAAGCTCTTTATCAAATATATACAAGAGAAGGATTGGCGCGATTTGGAAAAGGAGGAGTAACAATGCAGGCTCGACGACGCGACGTGCAGGAGTCGGGTGCAGATAAGCTTTTTAGAGAGCAGATAGGTGGACGAGGAGAAAAAATCGTAACAGAGCCATTTAAAGTTGTGTTCAAGGATATTTTAGGACAAGGGGCTGGCGGTTTCTTAACAAACCTCGGAAAAGGAAGAATAGATAGCGCTTTAGGATCGCTTTTTGGAGGAGTCTTCAAAGGTGTCGGGCGTACGCTTTGGTATCCATTTGGAGCAGTTACGAATCTAAAACCTGGGACATTGAAGCCCACAAAAGAGCTTGACGAGCTTGTGGATGATTACATGGATGAAATAAAAGAAAAAATAGCTGAATCGAATTTAGGATATTCAAAAAGAGAATGGAGCGATCTCATGAAACGAAAGTATAAAGATATACAAGAATATACAATTTACGCAACACTTCAAAGCCTCGTAATTCAATACGAAATTAAGGTAGAAGAAAAAGATACAGTAGATAAAGTCATACGGAAAATAGTTCAAAGAGATCTCTATCAAGAGTTACAGGAAGAAGCGAAAAGACGAGAAGCCAAATTAAGAGAAAACCCTTCCGGCACACCTGGTTCTAAATAGCATTAATGGTTATGAAAAACTATATCAAGAAATTGAGGGTACATTTTTCAAAATTGAAACGAAAAGAAATATCGTTCAGTCTTTGGCTGAGGCGTTCTCAATGATAATTTCATGTGGACGAAGGAGCGATACCAAAAAGGTCATACCAAAGGTAGCCGTGTTTTTTCGCGTCCAGCATGGCGGTCCATTGTAAAAGATAGGGAGCCATGAGGTCGCGGTGGCGATTTGACGAGGCTCCATAAAAATACGTGGCGCGATCGCCAAAATGGGTGACAATAATAGCCGCGATCGGAACACCTCCAATTTTTTTCACAATTTCACGAGGAAAACTTTGTTCAGATGACGAAAATGCGGAATGAGCGACATTTTTATCATGAACACCTATTGAGTCTTTTGCTGTCATGTCTCGAGATATATGACAAATTCTTGTTGAGTCTTTTTCTTGTAGATCTCGCTTGATGGTGTCTTCGGAGATCTGTTGTTTATTTTCAATTTCATGAGGCATATACGCGATAAAGAGCTTTCCTAGTCCAAAATCGCCAGATGTCATTAAAAATCGCGTGTAATAATCGGCATCGTGGCCGTGAAATCCGTCGCGAGTCGTGGTTTCCTCAAAAAGCTGAAAAAAGACTCGACCTGCCTCTTCAGCTTTCAAAAAAGTCGGATCATGCAACTCTCGCTCTCGATCCCATTTCCACAAAAGAGACTTAACTCCCTTCTTTTGCGCAAGTCGAATATTATACCGGCCTTTCGGCTTCATCTGCTGCAAAATTTTTTCTTCCGGCAACGACAAATCAATCATGTTCGTCCATTCAGGCTGATAATGCTGATGAGCGAGTCGAAATCCATTTTTGTGCCAAAAATCGGAAAAATTTTTAGAAGAATCAATTTTAGAAGATTTAAAAAGCTTTTGATGGGAATTATCGTCAAGAGCGTTACAGTTTTCTTTTTTCGGTTTTTTTACAGAAAAACAAAACCTATTTGTCGCGAGACATAACTTTTTTGCGGCAAAACTAAGCTTCTTTCCCGCAAGAAAAATACAATACCATGGCATCTGAAAAACATATTCAACAGCAGGATGATACTGAATAATACGTCCTCCGAATTTCAATTTAAATTCCGTGATGCCACTCCATGAGTGATTATGAACCGGTCGATATTCATTCGCGTTTATGTGGAAAATAGTTGATTCATTGGGTTCCACGCGCAAAAAAATAGCTCGTTCCTTTATGGCAATAGCCTGAATATGATGAAAAAGGGCATCCCAAATGGACGAGTTCAGCTCTTTCCATCCCGGACCGCGCGGACAATAAAGCCATGAACGTCCAAAAGGAAGCTTTCGTACATACAAAGTAATCGTTGCGACGAGTTTTCCTGGAACATCTTTCGCGGAAAGAAAAACTGTTTTTTTGTAATGTAAACCCTTGCCGCTAAGACGAGACATTTTCGCGGAAAAACCAGATCCCTTCTTAATGTTCGATTCTGAGGAAAAAAAATGTGGCGCCTTTATTACCCCTAGATTATATCGAAGCCCCGAGTCGACATCAAAAAGACCCGTAGAACTTTGTTGCACATCCCCGCCCATATTTTGAACAAATGCGTCAAATCGCTCAACATCTTCACTCGATGGCGTGAAATAAACGATTTTATACATAGCTACGAAAGTTCCTTTATCACGATTTTGAACTATGAGAGAAAAATAAGCGCGAAAAAATATGTTTGCATCCTTTTTTTACTTCGTCATTTTCTTTCGAATAAAAGCGGGAATATCCAGCTCATTTTCCACCGACTTGAAGGCTTCCGGAGAAATATTTTTAGACTCAGTCATGGGCTGAGAAGGAGAGGTTTGTTGCGGTCGTTTGAGTGTCTGGTGTCCTCTCATCGTGCTCAAGTCCACATGGGTTTTTTCATCAAATCCAGTCGCCACCACGGTAATCTTGATTTCGCCGGTATAGGAATCATTAATAACAGCGCCGAAAATAATATTCGCGTCAGGATCAGAAGCCTCTGTAATAATACGAGCAGCCTCATCCACTTCAAACATGCTCAAATCCGTGCCGCCTGTAATATTAAAGAGAATACCTTTTGCTCCATTAATATTCATTTCAAGAAGAGGGCTTTCAACAGCTGATTTCGCGGCTTCAACGGCACGATTTTCACCGCTGCCGTAACCGATTCCCATAAGAGCTGAACCGGAATTATCCATAATTGCCTTCACGTCGGCAAAATCCACGTTGATCATTCCGTGAATGGTAATAAGATCAGCAATGCCCTGTACGCCCTGCCGAAGCACGTCATCAACGACGGTAAAAGCATCCGTCAAAGGCGTTTTTTTATCAATAATGGAAAGAATGCGATCATTTGGAATCGTGATAAGCGTGTCAACTTTATTTTTAAGATTTTCCATGCCTTCTTCAGCTTGATTTTTGCGTTTCAAGCCTTCAAACGCGAATGGCCGAGTGACCACTCCGACAGTAAGGATTCCCATATTGCGGGCAAGATCGGCAATAACGGGCCCTGCTCCTGTTCCTGTTCCACCTCCAAGTCCAAAAGTAATAAAAACCATATCAGCGCCTTCAATAGCAGACTTTAATTCTTCGCAACTTTCTTCCGCTGCCTGCCTGCCGACATCTGGATTGCTTCCAGCGCCGAGTCCGCGGGTCGTTGCCTTTCCGATATTGATTTTAATGGGAGCTTCGGAATGATACAGGGCTTGAGCGTCGGTATTAACAGAAATAAAATCTATGCCTTTAAGGTTTGATTTTATCATTCGGTTAATAGCGTTGCCTCCGCCGCCACCAACGCCAATGACTTTAATTTGGGCCACTGGACTTATTTCAGGATGCACCTCCATGGTGCGCTTGGAAGAAGGGGGCGTTTTTCCAAATAAATTTCGTATAGGATCATTCTGACCTATATGTGGATCATTCATCTTGGACATAGGGAAGGATTAAGGATAAGGAAAAAATGTATGTAAAAATATCTCTCATTTATGGAAGAAGGCTTTTTACCCAATCTTTCATGCCTCCAAACGCTTTGGAAACGCTGATCGATTTCAAACTGAGCCCCTGGGAATGCCCTTCAAAACGGGCTCCCCAAAGAATAAGTCCGATTGCTGAAGCATAAGCGGGATCATCAATCTTATCAACCACGCCTTCAAAATTTTGAGGAAAACCAATTTGCACGGGAAGATTGAGCGTTTCGCGAGCCAAATCGATACTTCCTGGCATTTTTGAACCTGCCCCCGTGAGAATAACTCCTGCCGGAAGCATGCCATCACGGTTAATTTTTGCCAATTGTTCTTTGACAAGACTGAAAATTTCGTGATATCTGGCCTGTATAATTTCCACCATAAGTTTTTTTGAAACCGTCTGCTGATCGATTTTACTGAGCTGGGAAAGATCAATGGTTTCGCGTTCACTCACGTCTTCGGGAATGCAGGAGCCATATTCAATTTTAATTTTTTCCGCGGTATCAATGGAGGTGCGAAGTCCAATGGCAATATCATTGGTTACATTTTCGCCTCCAACGGGAATAATGGCGGTATGTAAAGTAGTTCCTTCTTCAAAAACACTCACCGACGTGGCGCCGCATCCGATGTCGACAACCACGACTCCGAGTTCTTTTTGGCGGCGCGAAAGAACCGCTTCGGAAGCCGCGAGAGAAGTTGGAATAATATCATCAATATCGACGCCCGCTTGATGAATACACTTTTCGATATTTTTTACCGCGGGAACAAGTCCTGTAACGATATGAGCCTCAACTTCAAGCCGAATGCCCATCATTCCAACCGGGTATTTAATTCCTCGTTGATCATCGACGGAAAACGCTTTTGGAATGATACGCAAAATCCTTCGATTATGAGGAAGGCTCACGGCCTGAGCCGCTTCAAGCACGCGATCAATGTCATCTTCAGAAATTTCATTGCCCGTATGAGAGATAGCGATAACGCCCTTACTGTCAAATGCTTCGATATGATGGCCTCCAATTCCCAAAAAAACATGATGAACAGTTTCGCCAGCCATTCGTTCGGCGTCTTCGAGCGAAGCGGAAATGCTTTGAATAGTTTCTTCAACGTCAATAACAAGCCCTTTTCGAAGTCCGTTGGAAGGAGCCACTCCGACTCCAATAATATTAGGAAGAGCGCCTTTATCTTCCAGACGACCTATGACGGTTCGAATTTTTGAACATCCGATATCAAGTCCTGCTACCAACTGTACTTTAGGCATACTGTGTAAAAAAATAAAAAAGTAAGAAATAAAGCCTACAAATCTCTACGCTACGTCTAAAAAAAATATAAACGAAAAAAAACCATTTTACAAATATATTGTTCAATTTTTGGCTTATTTAAGCCTTTTGTATCAAATTCTTATTCAATCCCCTCCTCTGCTCTAAGCCAAAAAGAGGCTACAAAGTCTTTTAAAAACACCTCAATTTTTAAGCGTAAAATACCGCAAGAATAAGAAGAAAATACGAATAAATTATTTATTCCATTAAGAAGTTGAATAAAAAAAATATACAAACATGTAAAAAACAGCCTTATGAAAAGAAAAATGATCTATAAAAAAAAATGAGCGCTTTTCATTTTTTTTAAAAAAAATGAAAGAAAAATAACTTCAACGAATAAAATCGAAAAAATGAATTTTAATGGCTTTTTTAAGCCTTAAAGACGATATTTAAAAAAGAAGGTTGTTAAAATTGATTATCGCGAAATAAAAAAAGAAAAAACGCAAGACATTTTTTAATAACTGCTCATGATTTTTTTTTAAGCAGAGGGAAAGACATATAGGAACTCCCGCAAAATTTCGTTACGAAAATGAGGTTTTGTGAGAATTCCTGCCATTTGAGCGCGTGGCAAAGCATAGCGAAAATGAAGTTCCCGCCGCATTTCTACTACAATTTGAACGCAGAGCGAAACGTGGCGTAGCGAAAATCAATTTTTAAAAAAGCTTTGTTTGTTCTGGAGCTGAATCAAGAGAAAGTTTTTTGAGCAAGCTTGTAAAATGAAGCGCTCGAAAGAAATCTGGAACTCCTGTTTTCGCAAGGTCACGTACTTGGCACTGTTCGAAATGAAGTTCAACGGGAACGCTGGTATAAATCGTGGCCAATTTTTTACTTAAAAAAGCGGTATCTCGATCATTTTCAAGTTTTCGACGCGTTTTTTCGGGAATATTCGCGAGATTTTGATAGATATTTTCAAGAGAACCATAGGTTTCAAGAAGCGATTCTGCTGTTTTCGTGCCGATACCGCGCACTCCAGGAATATTATCGCTCGCGTCCCCTTTTAAACCTTTGAAATCTATTACCTGCGTCGGAGTAACGTGGAGACGTTCTTGGACTTTTTCAGGAGTATAAAATTCAAATGCTTGAAAGCCCGGCGTGGCGACTGTTGTTACTTTATTGACTAATTGAAAAGTATCGAGATCGCCTGAAACAACAATAACTTCGACATCGTTTTTTTCGACGCCTTTTTTGGCAAGTGTCCCGAGAATATCATCTGCTTCGTAGCCCGGAGCTTCGTAAATTGGCACGCCGAGAGCCGTAACAAAGGCTTTGATTTTTGGAATTTGATCATACAGTTCTTGGGGCGTTTTTTTTCTAGTAGCCTTATATTCAGGGAAAGAATCGTGTCTGAAACATTTTTTTGAGCTGTCAAAAGCGACAGCCATATACTCCGGATTCATTTTTCGCAGAATATTCATGACAATGCTCGCGAATCCATAAACGGCATTCACGAGCTCTCCCGATGGAGACGTCAGCGGAGGCAAAGCGTGAAAAGCTCGATGAAAAAGTGAATTTCCGTCGATAAGAACGAGTTTTTGCATAAGTTTTTGAAGTACATGACGACTCATGAATTATAAAGAAATATCTGGAAAAAACATAGAATTTTTGTTATAATAATATAATTGATTCAGCATTGTAATAATGGCGTTATCTCGAAAAAAACAGAATAAAATTTCCTTTCAAAAAACATTTCACTTGAATATTGATTCTGGAACGCCGCTCATTACGGTTTTTATCGATTATTTTCCTTTGGAAAAGAGAGAAATGTTGCCGCTTCTCATTGAAGGATTTTTGACGCTTCCTCTTCAGTTAGCAATTATTGAGCCCGCAAAAGATCTTTTAAAAAATGCCGTAAAATTGCCAAAAAATGGCAATGCTATTTTTATTTCCGAAAAAAGTATGGAACGGCTCTTTGAAGCGAGCGATATGGCACTTTTTCTCATGGAAACATATCACTCGTTTGTGCCGATAAAAAGCGCTCTGCGGTCAAAGGTTGTGCCTATCATGCAGGGTTTTTCAGAGCTGAAAAATCTTACAAATTACAATCCTGTAACGGAAAAAGGAAACAGTTTTCTTTTTGATCATTTTACTGCTTGGAATATTTTTGCGGAAGTAGTGAGGGCCTGTGAAAATTATCGTTTTCCTTATGACTGGAAAAATATCATAGAGCAGGGAAAAGAATAACGCGAATGACAGAAATATCAACTTTTCAGCCCCCAAGAATATTCTTTAATCCAGCTATTTCCATGGGAAACTTCTGAAAAACGTGGTTTCATTAGGGAGTTTCTGAAAAACATCTTTTTTATTGTAATTTGCAAACTTCGCGCGAAAATTTATTTTTCTAAAGATGCCATTATTGAAGCGTTCCATTTTTTCCTTCGCCTGTAATATTTTGAACAGTATTGAGTATTTCTCCAAAATCGATATATCGAATAATATCCAGACCCAAAGCCTTTCCGACTGTTGCGACGAGAACTACGGCAAGCACCGTAATAATAAGCCCGATAATCGCATGGCGGATTGTTCCGACTGCTTCTTTGATTTTAGCATCATCACCGCCTGAAAGAATAAATTTTATGCCTCCGTAAATGACGTAAAACACGCATAGGAGTCCGGCAAGAATAATGGCATAAGCAATGCCGCGATTAATAATTTCGACTATGTTTATATTGGCAAGATTGGAAAAATCAATATTTTGCTGAGGAACAACGACTATCCATCGAAACAAATCCTGAATCATAGACTTAGTCTAAGGTATCAACGCCGCTGGAACCGCCGGATTCTCCAATGCTGCGGACAGTATCAATAATATCGCCAAAATTAATATATCGAATAATGTCGAGTCCAAGAGCCCGACCAACCGTGGCTACGGCAACAACAGCCAAAACCGTAATAATAAGACCAAATATCGAATAACGTATAGTACTTACCGCCTGTTTGATTTTTCCTTCATCCCCGCCTGAGAGAATAAAAGAAATACCGCCAATAAAGACGAAAATAACCGAAAGAAGACCAGCGACAATTATCGTATAGGCAATACCTCGGTTAATAATTTCAACCACGTCATAGTTTTGGGCGGCTTCAACGATAGACTGAGCAGGCATAGGAATAAATAAAAAAATAATATTTATCAAGGGTTCCCTTAACTTTACCAAGAAATCTATTTAAAAATAGCACCCCCTCTGCGGATAGTATATACGGAATCCAAAAAGAAAACAAAAATTATTCGTTATCGTCCGGAATACTGACAGCATTTTCCGTATCAGGTTCAACAATTTTCAGATTGACACGGGCGTTATGCTTGGATCCAATGACTCGGAGGAGAATTCGGAGTGATTTGGCGGTTTGACCACTTTTTCCAATAACCTTGCCCATGTCATCCTTGCTTACTCGAAGGGTGATAAGCACTCCCATTTCATCAACGCTACGAGTCACCACGACCTCTTCGGGTTTTTCTACGATCTGTTTGACTACCCATTCAATAAAATCACGATCCGGCCCCTGAGTAGGATCAGTATCAACGAGAGTTTGTGTGTCGTCGGCCATCATAATTCGGTGTTAAAAAAATAAAATATGCAAAACGAGCGCAAATTTTTATACTGTGTCTTTTGATGCCGCATCTTTTGATACTGCTGATGCCACGGGCTTTTTTGAAGCTTCTGGAGCGTTAGATTGAGCGTCTGCTCCTGCCGCTTTCATCTCTTTTTTATTTTTATGTTGAAAATTGCGCGGTCCGATGTAGCGTTCCATATTTTGCATGCCGGCGCGTTTTAAAAGAGAAGCGATGCTATCAGTAGGCTGAGCTCCGCGTGAAATCCAAAAATGAACACGCTCTTGGTCAAAATGAATGTCTTTGTTTGGAGAAGTAGGGTTATAATGGCCCAAAACTTCAGTTATTTTTCCTTTAATGGGGTTTCTCGCTTCGGCCACAACAATACGAAATTTTGGCTGATTTCTGCGACCTGTTCGAGAGAGTCGTATTCTGAGCAAGTTACAATATTCATTAAAAAATAAAACAATGCATTTAGAAATGCAGAAAGTATGCTAGCAGAATGCTTATGAGGGGTCAAGTCTCTTTTTTGTAATCGCCCACTGTTTTTTTTTAAAAAGAGGGCGGGGACTACCATTTGAGCGCATAGCGAAGCGTAGCGAGAATGGAGTTCCCGCCCTCTTTTATCTGAACAAAAAGCAACAGAGGTGGGCAGTTATTGTTTTTCAAGAACGACCGTTTCTATGATGGTGCGGACATCTCGAATGGCATCTTTACCAAAACGTTTATTCAATAGTTCAATGAGTTCTTTTTTATGAAAAAAAATTTCCTGAGCAGCTGGAGACGATGAAACCGAAAGAGTCAGAATTTTCGATTGATAGTGTTTCGGTTCAACTTCTCGCAGAGCATAATCACCCAAAACTTCCGCGCGAATTTGCCGAAAAACTTCACAAACAAGAGCGGCGTTAAGAGTGCGTTCCATTTCAATTTTTCGAGTCGCGCGTGGTAAAAGGTCTTTAAGTTGAGTAAACATGAAAGTGTAAGGGTTAATGATCGCAAAAAACTTTGAAATCATATTTATAAGGGCTTTTTTTACTTTTGTTTATAGATTTATGCTCTTTGGAATAATTATTCTTATTTTAAAAATTGCATGATAACACTACCGAGTATAAAGCCTTCGAATTTCTTCCGCCATGATTTTCCATGAAAAATCTTTCACGCGAATTTTCCCGCGTTCTTTTAATGTTGAAAGGAGTTTTTCATTTTCCAGCATATAATGAATAGTATTGGCAATATCACGATAGTTATCCGGATTAAAAAAACGCGCGTTTCCATCTCCTGCAATTTCCGGCAAGCAGGAACGATTTGAAGAGGCGACTGGGGTGCCACAGGCAAAAGCTTCAAGAATATTGAGACCAAAGCCTTCATAAAAAGAAGGCTGAACGTAAATTGCGGCAGCATTGTAAAGCTGTACGAGGTTTTTTTCGTTGACGAGCCCGGGAAATCGAACAAAATTTTCAAGAGAAAGTTCGCGTACAGTGGCTTTGACTTCGGGATAAGCCGAATCTTCTCGTCCGGTAAGAACGAGTAAAATGTCGTGATGATAGCTTGTTCGAAGGCTGTGAAAAGCCCGAATGAGATTGACAAGATTTTTATGATTTCTCCAAACTCCTGCGTAGAAAAGAAAAGGCTTATTGAGGTCATATTTTGATCGCGCTTCTTGCGCGTCTTTTTCAGGAAGCATTCGAAATTCCTCTCCAACTCCTTCGTAAATAATGCGTATTTTGCTTTCAGGAAGCCGAAAAAGTTTCAGAAGGTCGAGTTTGGTATTTTCTGAAACCGCGATAATGGAGCGCGCTTTTTTTACAATGGAACTGAGAGTGAGATTATAGCCCCAGCGATGCCAGGGTTTGGTCATTTTCTTGCCGGGATAAAAGGAAAGAATGAGGTCGTGGATGGTGACAACGCAAGGTTTTTTATAAAAAATAGGCGCGTTAAAATGAGTAAAATGCATAAGATCGAGTTTCGCGTCATGAAGAAGTCGCAAAAATTTCGTCTGTTCACTGAAAGAATAATGATGGGCATTCACGTGAATTTTTGTAAAATACGGCGGTACAGCCTGAAAAAGATCATATTCGGGATCATTGAAAAAAAGAACATATTGATTTTGTTCCTCCTTCGGAAGGGTTTTTTCTATAATGCCGAGGTGCCGAACAAGCTCAAAAACATAGCGCCCGATACCCGTAAACGAGCTTGAATACATCCGACAATCAATTCCAATGCGCATAAAGTGAGAAAAAGACGTAAGCGTAACAAAGTTTTTCTATAGTTCTTTTATTTAAAACGCATCCATACTACAGAGATTTTCCTAGAATATGTTTAGAATATGTATTGATGGATAAATTTTACAAATCATATGCCCTTTTTGATCCTGCCGAGTATTCGAGCGACAATCTCCCTCCTGCCAGCGATATGTGCTTTTATTCAAAGTAATGTGCGTATAATCTTATTTGTGAACACTGCTTAGGCATTATAAAGGAGAACTTGCGAAGAATAAAAGAGTCCGTTATCATATTTCCGCTTTCAAAACCGCTTAATCAAGTGGAAAAATAAAAATACCGTGGGACGGTAGCTCAGTTGGTTAGAGCGCATGCCTGTCACGCATGAGGTCGCGGGTTCAAATCCCGTCCGTCCCGCCAGAGAAAAATATTGCAAATCAAAAAAAAATACGAACCACTTTTTCTGTTTTATTTACAGAATTTTATTTAAAAAACTGGCATCTCAAATATCATAAGCTTTCATGTTACTCAATCTCGGAGTTACTTCTTGATATTTTTTTTGACTTCCAAGTCCTGTCCAATGGGGATTAGCCAACAAAGCCACTTCTGGAGTGATGTGTTTTGCAACCTCAAGCAATGATGTAATGTTAACAGGAAGTCGTTGGTCCGCCTGTGCTCTATCTTTAAAACTCAAAAGTGGAATTTTTGTAGAGAAATCAATTTGCCGTTCAGGAGAGAGTCTCCCTTGAGATAATTCTAAAAACAATTGGATGGCTTCATAATAATCCTTCAATTCAGTAAAAGCAGAAGCATTACCTTCTAAAAAATTTGCTGAAGCATGGCAGTATAATTGCAGATCCAATAATGCAAAACCGAGGAGCCTGTGGCATAGAGATATCTGTTCTATTTTGTCGGATGCTTGAATAAAACTCATGAAGCAATTTTGAACGCGAGAAAATATTGTTCGATAATCAGGAATCGATGACTGATTTGGACGTGAGGTCAGATTTCTACGCTCAAAAATTTCCTGTGCCGAATTCAAACTAGTAAGAAATCTTTCATAAGAATTGAGAGTCTTATAAATCTTTCTCTCCCGCTGAGTGGGGCGTGGAGGAGCTTGTGGCCGTTCTGGAAGAGCCACTGCTTGATGCACGGTATTCCAACATTGTGCTTGAGTATCATCAACAACTCTACAAATCTCAATTATTGAGTCAACTATTCTTCTTAAGCATTGTGCGACACTCACAATATACAACTCTTCTCCACTTGGAGATGATGGGGCAGAT
This sequence comes from Candidatus Peregrinibacteria bacterium, assembly GCA_016188705.1. GTDB lineage: Bacteria > Patescibacteriota > Gracilibacteria > UBA1369 > JACRIC01 > JACPHH01. The sequence continues at coordinate 33,419 of JACPHH010000028.1, forward strand.
ATAGCGTCTGCACCATCTCGATGATATGTGCCAGAATACCCGGATCTGTAAAATTCCATTACTGGATCATGCTCTAAAAAATGTAAAACTTGCGTCAAAAGACTTTCTGCGGCATCTGCAGAAGGCAACTGGAAAGAAAATATTTGAGTTTTCATTTTTACGAACTGCTCAGTAAAGTCTGCAGCTTTTTTTGATGCGCCATTATCTAAACCAAAAGGAGGCTCATTGTTCTGAATAAAGTTACCTAAAAAATTAATTACAAAAGTTAGATCACTTACGATACTATCTTTTGAGGGCATGATTTCTATCATCTTTATTACTGATATTTCCATATATAAATATTAAAAAAATACGAACAACATACAAACGACACACATTTCCCTACTCCAGGAAGTGAATATAAATGATTATGAAAAAAAGTCAAGCAAGGTTGGACATTTTTCAAGCCTTGTGAGCAATTACGGGATTTGCGCTTGCAAAAAAGCCATCATCCTGTATGGTAATAATCCTATAAATAACTACAATGGCTATAGAAAATAGGCCAATCGAGACAATAGGTGATGTTGGAACCATTTCAGAACTATATGGTAAAGATTTAGATCAGGGTGATGAGCTGCTACTTCCATATCCTACTTCAGATCCAGCGCGAGATAGCGATCCAAATCAAGATAAATTCTACATTCAAGATGGGAGTACTGCAGACGTAAGAGTTTCTAATGGCACAAGAAGAGTATTAGAACCTGGCAGACACGCTGCTCTTTTAGGTAGAGGCATTAAAGGTCTGGTTACTCAACCAATACCAGACGTATTGATTGCCTGCCTTAAGGACCAATTCGATTTTGATCCAGAAACAGTGGAGGTTTTACCACCTGAGACATATTGCGACGTGATCAATGCCGAACAAAGAAGAGTATTGACACTTTTTCCATACGATCGCATCCACAAAGACCGTTGCGTGATTGATCCAGAGAAACACTATAGATTGTTGAGTAAAGAGTGGTTAATAACCGGTGAATTCCCTAGCCCTGAATCTCATATAATGAATTTTGATAATGATCTTGAAAGTGTGATAACAGGAATAAGAATGTTGCTTAAAACCCCTCGTCTGGTAAAAACATTACATGGACTTTCTGGTGATGGACAAAAAATTGCTCGTGAACCCAAAGACTTATCAGCAGCTTTGGATTTCATAGAAGCTTATGCTCGTTATCAGCCATTAGAAAAAATAATTTTACAGGATCTAATACCCCATACAATTAATCACGGTATTCAGTTTTATTTAAGTAAAAGCGGTACAATAAGGCTTATGGGAGTGGCAAATCAAGTAGTTGATCGAGAAGGACACTATATGGGTGGTTTGGTGAATTATGACGAGAATATTCCAGCAGCCTATACTCCAATCATTCAACGTGCGGCCTCTTTATGTTTTCAGGCAGGTTATTTTGGCATTGTTGGCCTCGATATTATTACTGATCAACGTGATGACGAGCCAAAAGTCATAGATGCAAATCTTCGATTGACTGGTATGACTCCCGCGTATCTTCTCAAGCCTAAACTAACAAGTACTGGTAATAGTCGAGCCCTCCTCTCAACAGAATTTATATCTCATCGGCCATTAGACGAGACTCTTGCTGCTTGTAGAACAGCAATGAATTATAATATATTAGCCGTGCTTTCAGCTTTGCAAGTCGATGGAAGTCGAACCAAAGTGTACGGTGTAATTGCTGGTAAAGATGAGGGGTCACTTGCTAAAAATCGTAAAAGAATTGAAAATTGTGGTCTTGTTATCCCTGGTAAATGGGAAAATTGATCACACAATCTCGATTCGCACTTCGCTCCATAAAGTAATTTTTCATAAGACTTCAACGCTTTGCCTCTATCTTTTTCATTTGCTTGTACTTCTTCATTAAATCCATTTGTTCTTTATTCGCGGCGCGGATGGCTTTTTTGATAATTCGTTTTTTATCTTTTTCCGGCAAGGTAAAAAATTGAGAGGAATTCATGATTTTTTAGTTAGTCATTTTTGAGGCGCCTGTATACAAAATTCCATAATATTTTATATAAAACAACAGACTTTAAATCAACAATTTCGTTTATTGAATTAAGTAAATCATCCAAAAAATACGTTCTAACATTGTCTACTGCGCCCCGACAATTCGATAAAACGGTAATAAATTCAAAATTTGAGATACAAAATTATTCGCATAAGTGTCTTGATGTAATCTCATCCGAAGTAGTACAAGCGATAATACCAGATGCGGGTTGACTTTGATGCGAAAATTGGTAGGTAAAAGGTATAATTTGTAAGCCTGATTTTCCTAGTCGTGTATGAGGAGTATTCAATTTTACTTCTAGTCTTGAGTCATCTTTAAAAAGATCTGACATATTAGAAGGCAATTCCAAATTGTTTACGCCTCCCAGTAAACGTAAAACGGTACTCTCTGCAGAGTCTAATCTGATATGAGATAAAGCAATTGTCAGTATTTCAACCAGTGTTGAAAGGCTAACTGGTGACGATTGTGCAAAAGTATCAAAACATCCCTCTGCGGTTGGAGGATGTAAAGCGAAACTATAAACATCGCTTGATGGCCGTTGACAACAGTTTGGACAATTACAAAGAGTATTGTGCGCAAAAGGATTTCTATGAGTCGTATTTGTAATAGCGTTATTATTTAGGCGCCCTACAACTCGAATTATTCTGCCTTGGTTTGTAACAAATTCACCGTCTAATGCGATATCTTGTGCATTTGGAATAGGATGTTGGGTTCCAAGTCGATTCTTAACAATGTTTCGTGTTTTCTTAAAAAGGCTCGGTGCTTTATTATCATGAGATGAAGCTGATAATGTTAAATTACTCTGTAGTGGCTTGCGCCATGTAAAACGTCGCATGAGATGAATAGCTTCTGAGGGTTGTAAAAGATGACGAATCAATTCTGTTACTGCCAATAATGAATCAGATCCATGTACAAAAGAGTTACTCCATGGCGTGTAAAATAATGCCGTATTACAGCTCGCAGATGTTTGACCATCTGTTATTACATCGCATACAAGGCTTGGAATATTCTCCCATACATCATCATGACATGGTTTGCTGGTAGAATCAGGCATGTTGGCATCGCAAAAACATAAATCCGTATTAGCTCTTATAGGAACACTAATTTGTCTAAAAATTGCATCTATTTCTTCTTGTACAAGTTGATGGATTCTTCGTATTTCTGCTAAATCGTTAGCGTCTTTTAAGAATCCTTTTGAGTCTAAATTTTCTAATTGTTCTAATAATTTATGCGTGCGTTCTCGAAATCCACGACAATTCTCCAAAATTAAAGGAGCAAAAGCTGGCGACATAAATATTGGCAGATCGACATGAAAAGATGAAGGTAATAGCATTTGATTATTAGAAAAATTCTAAGAATTTACTAAACGGTATTTTAAACAAAAAGTCAAGAAATAGATTTTTTGGCTTATAAATAAGCAAGATTTGATATTTCTTTAAAAAGAGAGTATTAAGAAAAACATAATATTTCATTTAAATTTTATGAAAAAATATTTTTTTATTACCATTTTGGCTATCACTCTGACGACAACAGGCGTAGCAATGGCCAGTACAGGCGAGACGCCAATAGACGTCATTATGAAACTCCTACGTTTTCTAAGAACGGATGTTGAGCAATTGCAAACAAAAACCGAAGAAATACAAAATCAGGTGAGTGGCATAAAATCAGATAAGAATTTGAAAGTAGTTGATGCTGAAGGAAAAGAGGTGGGATTTTTGATTGATTCTTCCTTGGGGCCTGACACATCAGGCTGGATGTATCGTGTTTATGATACAAATATCAATAAAGTTTATGATATAGTTGATAGTATAGAAAAAATGGAAATAAGCACGTCATGGTATCTGACAAATCAATGGTTTGAAAGCGAAGATTGTACTGGAACGCCCTTAACAGGATTCAATACCTATGTTCTTCCAAATCCCAATGTGTTTGGACAAGATTCAGTAAATCATAAATATTACACAACTTCAGAATACGAAGAAGGAGAACTAAATAGCCGACTCACCTACCCTGATGGACAAAGGGATTGTGTAAAAATGAAAGAACCGAGCCAGCAAGGTGCAGATTATTATAAGCTCGAAGAATTTTCCTTCCCTGAATATACTTTACCTTTGAAAATTGAAGTAAGATAATTTTTTAAAACGCATTGACTCTGAAAAGCAAAAGGCATACAATAGTACTGGAAAGTAATACTAAGTAAACCACTCCATGCCAACCATTTCTTTCAAAGCAGACGATAATTTTAAAAACAAGCTCGAACTTTTAGCCCAAAAAAAAGGGATAAATACGTCCGCCTACATTAAACTCCTGTTAACGAAAGAATTAAAAATCGAACTCGTTGAAATCACTGAAAATGGCCTCACTGTGGCCGAAGAGCTTGAAATTCTCGCTTCTGATAAAAACGATAAAATCTTTGGCCCATTTACAACTGCAAAATCAACAATAAAAGCTTTGAAAAAATAAGGAAACCTTTGCAAAATATGCGAATTATTTTCACCGATGGATTTAAAAAAAAGTACAAACTCTTGCAACCAAAAATCCAAAAACAATTTGAAAAACGACTCGGACTTTTTATAAAAAATCAAAATCATCCGCTCCTGAAAGTCCATCCATTGAAAGGAAATCTCGTAGGATGCAGAGCTTTTTCCGTTACCGGCGATTTTCGCGTCATCTATCGTCTTCTCGATCAAAACAGTGCAAAATTGATCGATATCGGCACTCATTGTCAGGTTTATAAATAAGCAGACAAAGTCAAAAAGCTTAAGGAACCTCTAAAAAGTTTGCAAAAGCATCGTATCTCAAACTAAACCTTTCGTTCAAATGGCTTCAAGGTTATAGTAAATACGTTCATCCATTTTGAATAATATGAAAAATATTATAGTTCCTAAGCCTAAAAGCGACAGTTTAATTCATCAATTAGAGGTTTTTTATAAAACTTTCAAAAATATTGCTGCTGACGAAAATGTGATATTTGATTTGTCGGAAATAAATTGGATTCATCCGCTAATCATTCTGCCGATTGCTTCTCATATTTATGCTACCAATAGTGATTATCAGACTCGTTCAAATAATGTTATTAATCGCTATTTAAGCATTATTCATTTCCCGAAAGGGGTGAATACTTTTGAAAGTTGTCAGAAATTAAAAAGTTTTATTCCAATAACCCTGATTAAAGAAAATAATCCGATCGAAAGAGATAAAATTATCGATTGTTTTTTAAATTTAATTTACAGAACAACTAATAATATTCCAAAAGTAAACAAAAGCGCCATTTTTTACCCTATAACTGAATTGGTTACGAATATTGCCGAACATAGTAAAAAAGATTACGGTTTTATTTTTGGACAAATTTACAGTAAAAAGAAACATTTGGATATTTGCATTTTAGACAAAGGAAGAGGTTTGGTGCAATCTTATAAACAAGAAAAAAATATCAATCTTACAGATAAAGAAGCAATCGAAAAAGCACTATCCGGAGATTCAACCAAAAGCCTAGATCGAGGATACGGCATCAGGACATCAAAAAAGACCGTCTGTGAAGGATTTAATGGTGACTTTTCAATAATTTCAGGAGAAGAATGTTTTATTGCCAATAAAACAAAAAATCAAATTTTTACTTTACCAGGCTTTTATTGGCAAGGAGTGATTATGGCTTATAGAATTCCTTGCCCTGAAAGAGCAGTTGATATTTATCAATATTTAGAATAAATTACAATGCCTTAACCTAAAATATTTATGATAATAAAATTAATTAATATTTTCTCCACGACTACGATTTCCTCAAGAGAATCAGTAAAAGAATTAATAAAAAAACTGAAGAAAGATGATGAAATTATTTTAGATTTTAGTAAAATCGAATTTATTTCTCGTTCCGTCGCTCATGAATTATTAAAGTTAAAAGAAAAGCATTCTAACATGCGCTTCTCTAATATGGCCGAAGAGGTGTCGAAGATGGTCAGATTGGTAGCCGCAAATATTGCTTACCCTCAAAAAAACACAGAAGAGTTTAAACCTAAAAAAACCACGTTATCTTCTGTGTTAAGACGTTAAACATCGCACATAATACATTCTAACATGGAGGTGATCGCCATCGCTCAGTCGCTGAATTTTACGGTGAGCGAAGTGCCCGTAAGCTGGTACAATTCATCTGAAAGTCGATTGCGTCCCATAAGAGATAGTTTAAGGACATTTATGGAGCTTATATATATTAAATTGAATATCTGGAGCGGAAGGTACCGATAGTATGAATTTTAAAATAATACTTGTATTTTTTGTACAATTTGTTATAATTAGACTGTTTGTACAATTATTATAATTTTTTTATGCTCTATTATAATACTTCAGAAGCCAGAAAGCAGTTAAATGACATTATAAACAGAGTAAAATATCAAAAAGTAATTATTTCCATCGGGCGGCGAGGAAAAGCAGAAGTGCTGATTATACCTAAAATTGATACTGATGAATCGTTGCCTATATCTGAAATAAATACTGCTTCCCAAAGCTTTGATTTTTTAGCAGAAGAACCTGAAATGTATTCAGTAAATGATCTAAAAAAACGTTATGTATAAATTTGGAACACTTGTTCTTGTGCCATTCCCTTTTACGGACCTGACGTCGGCGAAATTGAGACCTGCGTTGATTGTATCGAAAACAAACCAACAGAGCGAAGATATCATGGTAGTTTTTATTACCACTAAAGCGCGTAAAAAACTCCAGAGTGGTCATTTTCTTTTAAAAAATATCGATCCATGCTTTGAACAAACCGGCCTGAAAGTAAGTTCTTTGTTTCGTTTCGATAAAATAGCAACGATCAATAAAAAACTTATTCTTGGAGAGTTGGGAACGGTTCATAAAACAACACTGAGTAAAATGCGATCACATTTTTTCTCTGTTTTTGGCTTTGAACATGCTTGAAATTCAGGAGTAAAAAAATCCACACGGACACTCGCCTTAAAAATTGTATAAAATTACGTCGTAATGGCTCCCTTGCTTGCCGAGCCGACACAGTCGTAGTATTTGGCGAGTACTCCGCGCTTGTATTTTTTTTCGGGCATTTTCAATTTTTCTCGTCGCTGCTTTAAGGCGCCTTCGGAAACATGCAAAGTGATGGTATTTTCAAAAGGACGAATTTCAATCAAATCCCCTTCTTCCACTAAAGCAATCGTTCCTCCGACTTGAGCTTCCGGAGCCACGTGCCCAACCATAATTCCATGAGTCCCTCCTGAAAAACGACCATCGGTAATAAGTCCAACATTTTTTCCTAAATCAGCTCCAACGAGCGCGGAAGTAACGGAAAGCATTTCTCGCATACCCGGTCCTCCTTTCGGCCCTTCGTAGCGAATCACCATAATATCACCCTTTTGAATTTTTCCATCCAAAATCGCATCCAAAGCGTCTTCTTCGCGCTCAAAAACTCGCGCCGGTCCTGTAATACATTTAATTTCTTTCCCGCTTAATTTCATCACGCAACCTTCCGAAGCGAGATTGCCACGGAGAATTCTTAGATGATGACCAGCCTTGGAAAGCGGCTTTGAGATAGGAAAAAACACTTTTTGATTAGTCGGAATCTGGCCAGCGTCGATAAGATTTTCTCGTACCGTTTTACCAGTCACTGTCACGCAGTCGCCATGAATAAAACCAGCATCCATAAGCTCTTTCATGACCATTGGAATACCGCCGATACGATCAAGATCAAGCATCACGTAATCACCAAATGGTTTCATGTTGGCCAAAAGTGGGACTTTTTCGGAAATTTTTTGAAAATCCGTTAATGTGAAATCAATATTCGCCTCGTGAGCCACGGCGAGAAGGTGAAGCACCGCGTTTGTTGAGCCGCCAAGCGCCATAACAACGGAAACAGCATTCAAAAAAGCGTCGCGAGTCATAATATTTCGTGGCGAAATACGCTGTCGAATAAGCTCCAAAATCGCCAACGATGCCCGTTCTACTTCTTCAAGTTTTTGAGGACTTAAACGGTTATTATGATCGACGGCCTGTGTGGAAGCCGTCCTTGGAAGGCTTATCCCAAGCGCTTCAAAAGCTGAAGACATTGTATTGGCGGTATACATTCCTCCGCAAGCTCCACTTCCCGGGCACGAATGGCATTCAATGTGGTGAAAATCTTTCTGATTCATTTCTCCGCGAGAATATGCCCCGATAGCCTCAAAAGTACTCACGATCGTAAGGTCTCTATTTTTATAACGACCTGGCAAAATCGTTCCTCCATAAATAAAAATACTCGGAACATTGGTCCGCGCGAGTGGCATTACCGCTCCGGGGATGCTTTTATCGCAGCCACCAAGCGTAATTGCTCCGTCGCAATAGTACGCGTCAATCATCATTTCAATGCCGTCTGCGATGAGATCGCGGCTTACGAGTGAATATTTCATCCCCGCGGTTCCCATCGTTATGCCGTCACTCACAATGGGCGTTCCAAAAATAAGAGGCATGCTCCCCTTTTCCATAAGCTGGGTTTTGAGCCGATGTCCAAGTTTTTCAAGGTGGTTATTGCAGGGAGTCGCATTCGTATAAGGGCTTGCTACGGCGATAAGTGGTTTATCAAAATCAGCTTCTTTTGTAAAATCTACAGCCCGTAACATAGCTCGAGCCGCGGCACGTTTGATCCAATTTTTCTGTCCGCGCATTCCCGTCAGTTCTCCGCTGCGTATTTTAAGAGTTTCCATGCGTAAGGGTATCGATACGGAAGCATTTTATCAGATTAACGGATGAAATACTACAGGAACCTCGAAGCCTTTAAAAAATGTTTTTTTGCCATAAACGCTTTATTCATCATAGAAGCATGAAATTGCTGACAGAAAATCATTTTTTTATCGCGCGCAACCTGAGTTTTGGCTTACTTCTCTGGCGCATTATTGTGGCAATTGCAAGAGTTGCGGTAAGAACAATTGTAAATGGCACAATCCAACGTGGAGAAAAAAGCGCGGACGGTTCTTGAATGGTAAATTCAATTTTAATATCCGGACTTCGAACATTATCCTTGGAGCGAATGGCATAGGCCCAAATAGTATGATCACCTTGCTCAAGTTCTTGCGGAGAAATATTAGAAAATGTGCCTTCGAGCGAGTCTGCGATCAGGGATGAAGAGAAAATGGCGCTTTTCCAATGAAGCACGACAACGCTGTTATAATCAGCCACTCCCATGAGATAGGGTCGAAGATCATTGATTGTCAAATGACGGCCGGAAATAATTTGTTTGCCGGAAAGACGCGTGAGCTTCGGAGCAGTGATATCAAGAGTGGTATTAATGATAAACGATATTTCTTTACTCGTGACCTGAGAAGAATCGCTATAACGTGCTATAATACGATACTCGCCATCAAGAAGTCCGTTGACTATTTCAAAAAGAAATTTTCCCTTATTCGTGACTTGATACGTTCCAAGGTCAAAAATCTGACCTTCTTCATTTTTTAATTGTATTGACACTGTGCTGTTCGGCTCGGCAACGCCTTGAATTACAGGTGTATTATCGGCAATAATGTCGCCATTGCGAAGATTTGTGAAATAAGGAATCATAGAGACAGGAGGAGTTATATCAAGTTCGCCTTCGGAAGATGTATTTTCAGTTGACTGACCTTCAGTTTGAACAATTTTTGGCAAACTTTTTATATTTTTCGGGTCAGTGTTGTAATCGAGAAATTCTTCACTGTCTTGATATCCATCGTTATCGGTATCGATTTTATTTTGATCCGTTCCAATGAGACATTCGGACCTGTCGCTCAAGCCATCCTTGTCCGCGTCAGTTGTTCCGCTGTACAAATCACACTTGTTCTCTGGACTTCCTCCACCAACAGCCTGAACAATGGTCTCTATTCCCACAGAAGATACGACCATTTCTTCGGTTTGAGGGCTATTTTCACCAGCTCCAGTGGATTGAGTATTTTCCTGTTCCACAACATTTTTTTCTTCATTTATGCCTGAAGTTTCTTCAGCAGAGCTTGTTTCACTCGAGGGAATGAGTATTTGATTTTCATTAGTTTCCGAAGTTGTGGAAGAGCCGGAAGTTGTTTGAGAATCGGATGATGAAGCGGGAGCTCCTCCGCCGGTACTTTCCGGAGAGGGAGAAGTTTCTTGTGAAGGAGTAGAAGTCTCCTCTGAAGGTTGAGAGGATTCCTGTGGAGTTTCCTGCTGAGTTGGAGTAGTTTCAGTTGTTGAGGGATTTTCATCCGAATTTTCTTCGCTGCCTTCAACGACTTCTTCGCTGCAAATATTAGAGCATCCATCTTCACTTTCCGTGTTACCGTCGTCACAAGTTTCCGTCGAATCTATAATGCCATTTCCGCATGAAGGATTATAATTTAAAATAATATGAATCCAAGGCTTATCGAGAGTAACAGCCTCATCCACTGAAAAGTCGATATTTTTATAGTAATGATTGGAAAAATAATCGCTCGACGCAATAAGAATAAAGTCTTCATTGATTGCCCAATCAACATTATCTATTTTTTCACGAATATTATTGAGAACATCCGGAAGCAAAGCATTTTTTATGCGAATACTGACAACCTCGTCGGCAATATCAGCATTCACTTTAATATCAATGTTTGTCGCGTTTTTTAAAAACTCTACTATCTTAGCCAAGGGCTCATAAGTGAAACGCGCTTCTTTAATATTGATGGTATCGAGATTTCGATAAATTTTTTGAGCCGCTTCAAGTTTTTTTGGAGAAAAAGAAGTTGAAGCTTCTCGCGCTGGCTCTTCTTCGGAAACAATGACATCTTGAAATTTTTTAATGTCAAAAGTTTGAGATGGCCATTCTGTGACTTGAGAAGAAGTTGATGTATTTTCCGTCATTTTTTCAGTCGTTGACTTCTTAGTTGTTGCCGTTTCCTGAGTCGTTATTTCCGGCGAAGAAGTTGTTTTTGGGGCAGTTGTTACTTCGATCGAAGGAGTTAATTCGGGTGTCGTCGTTATTGCCGATGGAGTTACGTCCGATGAGGAAGTTGATTCGGGAGAGGTTGTATCAGAAGATTGAGGATTTTTGATCGTTACTTTTTGATCAGGAGTATCAATAGCAGGCGTTTCAACGGAAGAAGAAGTTCCACTGCTGTTACTTCCGCCGCCACCTCCTCCTCCGTAGGTAGTTTGTTCAGTGCTGCTGACGGTAAATGACCATGAGGTGGAAAGTCGATTCGCTGTAGTGACAGTATCGTCAACCACCAAAGTAGCAGTGTGAGTTCCTACTGACATGGAGCCTGGCGGATCGTAACTTACATCATATATAGTTGGAACTGTAATCGCCGTGATTGTCGGAGTGACCGCCAAACCATCAAATTGCATTGAAATCGAGCTTGTATTAATGCCTGTGCCAGCGTCAGTAAGCCGAAACGTGACAACAGCAGTTGAAGAAACGCTTGTTGCATTTATCGCGGGAGATTGTGAGCTTATCACGGGAGGGCTGCTATCGGGATTTATGACTGTAAATGACCATGAGCTCGAAGCGGTATTTGGAGTAGACCACAAATCTTGCGCCCCTACCACCACGGTTATCAATGAATTAGCGGCAAAATTGGACGAAGGATCATAAGTCACATCGTAAATATTTGGGGCGGAAACAGCAGTGACGGTTGGTGTCACCGATACCCCTCCAACAGTGAGGCTAATCTGGCTCGTATCTAGCCCTGAATCAGCATCCGTCAGTCGGAAACTGATATTCGCATTTTGAGCGACATTCGTGGCTCCGCTGGCAGGAGACTGATTACTGATGCTGGGCGCGATATTATCATTTTCATAGGCTCCCATGTCATATGAGGAACCGTAAGGACGAGTGTTGCCGACGATATCGTTTGTCACGCTTGAAGTAGTGCCTGTATTAATGGAAGGCGAACTGGTTTGAAGTCTGAAATTTTCAGAGCCGCTTGTCGTAGAAATATACTTGGGATCGGAAGAAATATCCCCTGTTCCGGCAGATGCGCCGCCGGAATAATTTGTGCTATTTGAAACAATATTATTATAAGTATTCGTCAAAGTAGTATTCGAACTTTTAGTAAGACCCGTAGCGTTATTCGATATGATATTATTTGTTGCGGTAACAGTTGATGCTACAAAACTTCCAATTCCAATTCCAATTCCAGGATTACTGAAAATCGTATTATTGACAAGAGTGGCGCTCGTCGATGGATTGATCCAAATGCCGTCAGTGGTATTTCTGTAAATAACATTATTTGAAATAGTGAGTCCATCATTTATTAAGGATACATCGTCAGAGCCAACTTGAATGCCGTCTATAGCATTGGAATAAATAAAATTTCTACGAATAGTCACATTATCGGCATTTTTCCAGAGATTTATGCCATCATTGCCATTATTTCTGATGATATTGTCTTGAATGATAATATTATTAACATTGAGAAGCTCAACGCCATGTCCAACCTGGCCGGAATCAGTAGTAATAGTAAATCCTGAAATGGTTACATCGCTGACAGTTGTATCTCCTCTCATGTCAAAAGTATTTCCTGATCCAGAAACAATAGTTGTAGTCGCTCCTGCCCCTGTAAGAGTGGCGCCGGAAGAAGGACGCAGCGGGAATGTTTCACCACTGGCCGTATTATAGGTTCCGGCGGCGACGCTAATGGTGTCTCCGCTGGCGATTTGAGTAAGTCCGAAAGTAATGGTTTTCCAGGGAGAGCCTTGAGAGCCATTATTACCGTTGCTTCCTGTATTCACATTGACATAGTAGGTAGTGGCAGCTTGAGCAATATTGAGGAAAGGTTGAAATAGAGGCTCGCTGAAAACAAAAAATAAAATAAGAAGAATGGCAAAGGTTATTTTTTTGTTTGTTTTCATATTGTATGAATATTTAAAAATATATTTATCAGTACATATTAACATAAAATTATATAAAAAACAACGAGATATTATGTAACCGCTCACCGTTTTTTGGATCATACGGGATCATACGCTTTTTCTTTTGAAAAAAAGTACATATCGCTGGGAGGCGGGGGCTCGTCGCTCGGATACTCGGCTGGATCAAAAAGGACGAAAATTCGCTAAAAATGCTATCGGCTACGCATTTTTTAACGCTCATTTTCGCCTCTTTTTGAAAACCAAAAACCAGCCTGCGTAACTCGCTCCGAACCCACGCCTCCCAGCATATATATTCAAAGGAAAAAGCGTATGATCCATTTTTATCTGAAAAAAGCCCTCTCGCTTGAGAGGGCTTTTGGAAAAAAAAATTGCTACAGGCTCATGCTAACCTGATCAGTTGGTAAACCGCTTAATTTATATCCATTTGTCCAATCGGTAGTAGTAGTGGAATGACTGGAAGCTGATCTATCAGACCAGACAGTATTTCCGCTGACGCTTGCGGCTGCCGCGTTGGTCGCGAAGCTGGTATCGTCCTGAACACGCGTACTAATGCTGTTGTTCTGAGAATTTGTATCAATCGTAAGTGATCCTTTTACAATGTACGTTACCTTTCCACCCGCGCCAATCGTATCAGGGGTTGAAAGTTTAAACGCAGCCATATTATTGCTCACGGAAGCTGTCGCGAGCACCGTAGATTGATCGTTGTAATCATAAAGTGAAAGTGTGCCAGGCGTAATGGAAGAACCTGCTACCTGAAGAGTTACTTTATAGAGATCTACCGATCCATTCGAATCAGCCGTTACATCGAAACAGTAGATGTTATTCGTGCCGCTGACAGGCTTTGTTGAATTCGTAGGACAGCCTGAGGAAGTGGAGTTCGTGGCAAACGTAGGAACAGTCTTATAGAGCGCGACATGATTGTTGTTACTGACATCGGCATCACTGGAAGTCACGTTATCGACTATAGAATAACCTGACGACTGCCCTATTGCCTCAAATTCATCCGTCGCGTCCGTCGCGTCAAAATCAATGCGAATTCTGTCTCCGCTGAGAGTTGCTCCGCTTTCGATAGTATCCGTGTCCATATAGACGGAGAACTCTACAGTTTTATCTTTTGGCGCATAGAAGGAAAGACCTGTGAAATTTGCCAACTTCGTAGTAGTGCCAGTGAGAAGAACTTTTGGACTTGTGACGGTTATTCCATTTTTATCAGGATACTTAAAGTAGACATATTCAACATCGTTTGTTGAAGCTTGTGAAAGATTGATGGCTTGAAGATTCAGCTTCGTGATCATGAAATCTTCATCTGTCGCCGTAGCTTTGAATTTCGATACAAGAACACCATTGACTCCTGCAATGATTTTTGAATCAGTTACCACATTGTCGGCATTGGCAATCGAAAGAGTGCCGGCCGAAGTGACTGTAATAACTCTTGACGGCGTAGCTCCTCCATTTGGACTGCCAGGAGTTACCGTGATGGAACTTCCATCATCCGCTTTTTGAGCCGTTACTGAGCTTAGGTCAAATGAAAATCTATCATTCGTGTTGTTTTGTGGAGAGGTAGTCGAAATTTGAACTCGTACTTCCAATTTTTCAATGATTCCAGCCTTTAAAGTCCAAGTCAATCCTGAGAATGTTACAGAACCAGTATTTGATACATTCTTTGAAACTGAAGAAATTTTGTTTCCGCTTCCGTCGTAAATATCAACAAATTGAACGGTATCTTTTAAATATTTACCATTATCACTGCCGGCAGATCCATACGTTCCATCGCCATTTTCATCGAAGTAACCCTGAAGTACCACGTCGGTAACGAGTACATCTGCGGCTGTTCCGGCCGTGAAGGTGAATCCTACCGCTGGTACATTCGAGGAGCCTTTGACGAAGGTGTCAGAAACAGGACTGGACGCAAGGCCAATCGTAAGCGTAGGCATTTTAATCGTCATATTATTGCCCTGAATAGCGCTGGAAGGAACGATATTGGTGATATAATGACCATTTGTATCTGAAATGCCATCCGTTGTACTGACTGGATTAAGTGTTACATAGATTGATTCGCCGCTGAGAGCTGATTGATTGGCAATATCCATGGTAACAACGAGATTTTTCGATTTTCCTGCCGCAAGTGGCCAGCTATCCGTAAAGGTCAGTGTTTGACTAATATCATATCCTGTACCCACGGAAGTGGTTGAAGTTAATTCTTTGGGTCCCATCAGCCAAGCGCCACTATCGGCATCAATAATTTTGATATCGCTAAAATTGGCAACCATAGAAGAACTATTCCAAAGATTAGCGGCCGGCGTTGATGTATTGGCCGAAGCCGCGGTAATCGTAAGCGTGAGTTTTTGCACTTCGATATTTGTTTGAGTTGAAAGATTCAATTTTAAAAATGGAACATCCTTTCCATTTAGAGCCACGTCCGTAGCAACTGGACCATTGAAGGCAATAGTTACCTGTCCTCCTTCAATAATGGAATTGGATGAGTCGGGTACGCTGCCATCTCCATCAGAGTCGGTCGTCTGGTCGCCGTCATAATCATTTCGATTAACCTGCGCTCCATATCCGTAAACGGTACCAATGGCAACGAGATCGGTATCTTCTTCCATAAAGATTTGAATGGTATCATTTGGATCAGCTTTAGCGCTCACGTCAGCGTAAACATAAAAAATGCGGTTATCACCTTTTTTAATTTCAAAAGGCGTCGCAAGTGAAAAGGTCATAATATCATCTTCATTGACCATGTCATCCGTCGCGAGTTCAGTTGTGCTTTGATAGAGTTTAAAATTTGAAAGGTCGGCGCTTGCCGATACATTTCCTTTCACTGCTAATGCTATTTTCTGAACACTCATATCTTCATTTGCGGCCGTGAGTTGGAATTCAGCAATTTTTACATTCATTTGTCCAACGTGTGGATTGGGGATTGAACCATTTTTTGCAATCTTAATGCTGCCGACGGTTGATGCACTGATTCGCATATATTCACCAATAACAGTGCCATTAAAATTTATATTTTTCGCGCTGGAATTAATTTTATCAGCTCCCGCGAGTTCAAACGCATTTTCATTTCCCGTGGCGGCCACGGCAGAGATATCAGCTTTTAGCGTAAGTTCAAAAGTTTCCCCAGCAGGAACCGTTACATCAATATTATTAAAGGAAACTTCATTAGTATCTGTGTTGATCAAATGACCGGAAGTAAGGCGTTCATCTCCATTATAAAGATAAACATTATTAAAATCCCATGCGGATCCAACTCCTATTCTATGAAACGTCATGCCATTTATTTCAACATTTTCCGAACCGGTATTTTTCAAATCTACCGCAAGAAATGGCACAGCCGTTGCTCCTTTGGGGACAGCAGAACTTTTTGGGCTATCTGGACTGAGTGAAACAATGAGTTCATCCCGCGATCCATAAAAATTAACACGCATCACATTGCTATAAACATATTGACCTGTTCGCTGTTTTTTATATTTGAGAATGAAATAATACGTCGATTGGCCGGAAAGGTCTTCGGCGACATAGGTGATATCACTGCATCCTGGACAGCTCGTAACGGTTCCTGAAAGAGTTGACCACTGTGAAACATCATCGAGGTATTGATCTTCCAAATATCCGACGGAATACTCAATGCCCTTCGATGTCTGCGATGTTGCGTAAAAGGCGGTTTGGTAAGGATCAGCGGCATCAAGATCGGTCTTAAAATATTTTACCTCGCCTTCAATATAGTCGCCGCGTTTGGGAGCGGTCCATTCTAACAATAAGGGATTCTTGCTATTGCTTTGAGTTTCATCGGAAAGGTAAAGGTTGTCAATAATCGTCGTGGTATCTTTTTTAAAAACTACATTGGTTTGCGTCGTATTATTGTTTTCATCCAGTTCGTGGATGGTATTAGTGGCATCCACTGTGACTGTAAAAACATGAGGGTTATTCGAAAGTTTTAAAGCTCGTTCTTCATAAGGAAGAAAATCTGAATGATAAACGTATTCTCCTCCTGAAGGAATTTTTTCAGCGGAAGATTGGAATTCATATTCAAAACCCCAATTTTTTTGATCAAAAATTGTCAGAGTAAATGGTGTTTTACTTGGATCAACGGCACCTTTTCCATTATTTTTTATCGTAACATCAAAAGAGACTGGATCCGTTACTTTAGGTTCACTGCTTGGAGTAACTATAATATTTGAAACAGTAAGATCGGGAATGGCAGTCAGCGCAATATTGTAAGTTGTATTGCCATAAACATTAAATTCAGCGTACAGAGTCTCATAACCATCTTTTTCCACGCGAAGTTTTTGATGCGTGTCCGTGGCGGGAATTTGAAGCGTGTATCGACCTGTTTCGCTGCTCACGGCTTGTTTTCCGCTTGTTTCACTTAAAATAACCACCTGTGAAAGTGGCGCGCGAGTAGATGATTCAGTTACCGTTCCTCGAATGAAGTAAAACGATGCCATTTTTGAAACCGCCACGCTTGCATATGCCGTTTGGCTTAAAAGCAAGGAAAAAAGGAGAAAGGATGAAAATATTTTTCGAGTCATGCGAGCCATAAAGGATGTTCGAACCATGGAAGATGAGTTAAAAATTGTATAAGTCCTCTGTAAAACATAATTTCATTATGAAATTTACAGGAGAAAGTAGATTCTCAAAGGACTTTATATATAAAAATAGAGAAAAATAAAATGATCTTCGCTTAAAATTATCCTCGCTTATTTGATAACGCATATCCGCATAATTTGCATAGCATAGTATGGATAGTTTGATGGAAAGATAAAAAAGGACTGAGGAATGAATCCTAACATAAACGCCATGAAATAAACAAGAAAAAGATAGAAAATTGTATGTGAACACTGCCTAGTAACTGCCGGATCATACGCAAATTTTCGTCCTTTTTGATCCAGCCGAGTATCCGAGCGACGAGCCCCCGCCTTCCAGCGATATGTACTTTTTTTCAAAGGAAAAAGCGTATGATCCTAACTGCCTGCCATTTTTTATACCGTTTGATTCTTTAGTCGCGGGAGGTTACAATAAAATCTCAATAAAAAAAACATTACTCTATGCCAAAATTTCTCATCGACGGCGGAAAAAAACTCAATGGCGAAATACATGTTTCAGGCTCAAAAAATGCCACGCTTCCAATACTCGCGGCCTGCCTTTTGACTGACGAACCCTGCACTCTCAAAAATGTACCCGATATTGCCGATGTTCATAGCATGATTCACCTTTTAAAAGGACTCGGCGTGAAAGTGCGTTTTCAAAATAATACAGTGCTTATTCACGCGGAAAAAGTGAAAAAAACAGCTATTGATGACCCCTTAGTAGGAAAATTTCGAGCTTCCATTCTTCTTCTTGGACCACTTTTGCGACGGCTTGGAGATGTTCGACTGAACTTTCCCGGCGGTTGCGTTCTTGGAAAACGTTCCATTTATGCCCACCTTCATGCGCTTCAGGAATTAGGTGGAAAAATTGAGGGAAAAAGCACGCATATTCATCTTCGCGGTAATCATTTACAAGGAAAAAATTTTGTTATGTCGGAAATAAGCGTTACCGCGACGGAAAACGCCATTATGGCGGCGGTATTAGCCGAAGGGATGACAATTATACGGCTTGCTGCAGCCGAACCGCATGTTCAAGATCTCTGTCTTTTTCTTAATAAAATGGGGGCTCGTATTAAAGGAATTGGAACCCACGCGCTTATTATACACGGGGTAAAAAAACTGAAGGGAACGGGATACAAAATTACTTCAGATTATCTCGAAGTCGGAACACTTGCCCTCGCGGCGGCTCTCACGAAAGGAACCGTGACTATAAAAGGCATAGAATCCCATCATTTGGACTCGTTTTGGAATAAACTTGAGGAAGTTGGGGCAAAATTTGAGCTCAAGACAAACGAAGTCACCATATATCCCACGGACCATTTTATGGCCGTTGAAAAGCTGAGGACAGCGGTATATCCGAGTTTTGCCACTGACTTGCAGGCGCCATTTTCAGTGCTTTTGACGCAAGCGGACGGAGAGAGTTTTATTTTTGAAACTCTGTTTGAAGGCCGACTGAATTATTTGTTTGAACTTGAAAAAATGGGAGCAAAACTGGCAATAATAAATCCTCATCAGGCCCGTATTCATGGTCCGACGGCGCTCAAAGCCGTGCCTGTGGCAAGCTGTGATATTCGAGCCGGCACCGCCATGGTACTCGCGGCGCTTATTGCCAAAGGCACGACCGAAATCAGCAATATTTATTACATTGATCGAGGCTACGAAAATCTTGATAAAAAATTGCGGAGTTTGGGCGCTTCGATTCAGCGCTCAGAGGAAAAATTGTGAAATCGTCTCCGCTACAAAAATGGAGGAGACGTGATCATTATGCGATTTCCTTTTTCAAGAGTAAAAAGGCATCCATTATCGGTGAGCGTGACTTTAATTCGACCTTGAATATCATTGCGAAAAATTTCAATAGCACGATCGGAAAAGCGTTGTAAGATTTTTTTATGAGGGTGGCCATAATTGTTGTTTTGCCCTGATTGTATAACAACATAGCGGGGTTGAATCGCGTCGATAAAGGCTTCGGAATTACTCGTGGAACTCCCATGGTGTCCTGCTTTCATGAGGATTGAGGAGAGAGTAAATCCTTTTTTGAGTATTTGCGATTCTATTTTTTCCTGAGCATCGCCGGTAAGAAGCACGGAAACCTTGTCTGAAACGAATCGCAGCACAATGGAGCTACTGTTGATATCACTGACATGCTTGCCGGTCAGTGGAGAAAAAGGATAGAGAATGTCCAAGTACATGCCATTTCCTAGAAAAAAATCTTCATCATTTCTTGCGATGAAAACAGGAATATTTTTTAATGTAAGATTTTGAAGAAAAGTGGTATAAAATTCGCTTTCGTAAGCGACACCTGTGAAAAGAACGCCTTTGACTTCGTAGCGTTCGAGAACAGCTAAAAGCCCTCGTACATGATCGGCATGGGGATGAGTAAGAATCATGAAGTCGATGGTTCGATCAAAAAAAGGAAGGACCTCGCCAAGAGAAGTAATTTCATCGGTCTCAGAAGGTCCTCCGTCTATAAGAATATTTTGAAAGAGCGGAGTGCGGATAAGAATGCTGTCGCCCTGGCCAATATCGAAAAAAATAATTTCCGGATCGCTGTTCGGAAGACGACTAAGAAACAGCGAAAGAAGAAAAATAACGGTTAAAATCGTTCCGTAGGTCCAAAACCAAAAACGTGAAAAGGATATTGCGTTCATAGAAAAATCTTCCCTCAAAACATACAGAAGAAAGTTAAAATTTTTCTAAAGCAGAAATAAAATAGACTCACTGCGCAGTGAGTTTAATAGCTTTAAGAAAAACGTGATTTCGTTACGAAGTCACGTTTTTCAGAGGCTCTTTAAGTTATCCATCTGTTTATTGTCGTAATTAAAGAAAAATTATACTTTCAGCGCAAATTTTTTTCGTACAATCGCAAAACCTAATATTCCGGAAAGGAGAGAAAGCGCTATCAGTCCTCCCGGACCGGTTTTTGGAAGTTCCGATGGACATTGAAGGCATGAACTTGCGGTAACTCCGAGGCTTTCATTGCCTGACGTGTCTCGGGTCGAAATTTTAAAGGTATAACTCATGGTTGGATCCAGAGTAAGTTCATAACTTGTGGAATCTGGAGCAAGAATTGTGCCTTGATCATAAGTTTTGCCAATATCGGTACTGACATACACGACATAATTTTTAAGATCCCCTGCTGAATTTAAGGAAGCTGTCCAGCTGAGTTTTGCGGCATTATTTTGAATAGCGGTAATAATATTCGTGACCTCTTCCGGCGGAGTGGTGTCACTATTAGAATTAATGGCTTGCTCATTCACAAAACGTGCTCGCGAAGTATAATCATCGGCAATAAGATTACCCGCGAGATCGCTCACGTTTTGGACTTTTATTTCATATTCCGTATTGGCGACTTGCTCTTCGGTTGTAAGAGTCGCGGTTTTTTTATCATCACTAAGACTGGCGCTATACACGGAAAGATTTACAGCGCTTCCATCGACTTCTGTAATTTGAAAATTATCACTGCCGTTCACGACGACAGGTTCAGAGAAAGTAATCTGTGCTTGAGTTGTACTGGTCGCGTCGGCGCTTATGATTTCAGGAGCGACGGTATCCGTGGAAGAGGGTTGAGTCGGTTGTGGAGTGGTTGAGGAAACTCCTGTAAAACTCGCCGTATCCGATTCTCCGCTTTCAATAGGATTGCCGGCGGTATCTTTCACCGCAATTCCAAGGGTAAGAATGTATGAGGCGCCTGCGACTTGTTGAGCAGTAGTGAGAAGAACCGTTTTTCCTTGAATGTCTTCAATGTCCATTTCAACTTTCGTGACAGATAAAGGTTCCAGCGTGTCGGATTTTTCAATGGAAAAAGCGGTTTCAGGTTTATCGGCTGGAAGTGTAATGGATTCGGAAAAAATAACTCTTACTTGTGTGTTAGTCAGGGCTATTGCCGAAGTTACCGTTGGAGCTACCGTATCAACGGAAGTCGTACTCCCTTTTGGAGTGGCGCTTGCTTCATAGCTGTAATTTTCAGATTCATTTCCTGCCGCATCAAGAGCTGTTATCGCAAAATAGTATGTAGTCCCGTTTTTAAGGTTTTTGACCGTATAAGTAAGTACATTGCCTGCTTCAATGGGGAATTGATACTGGCCGCCATCAACCGTAACAGATTCAATGCCATAGTACACCTTGTAAGAAACAGTATCTTTATCGACCGAAGCATCCCATCGAAGGGTTACTTGCCCATCACCGGCAGTAGCAATAACATTTTCTGGTTCTGAGGGAGAAGTAACATCTTTCGTTTGAGCGAGTACGGCCTGAAACGAGATTAAAATGCTTAAAAGGCCAACAAAGAGGAAAAAGGTTATTTTTTTCATAGTGTGCGAGAGTGAAATTGAAATAGAGATAGAAAAATGAAAATATATCTCTATATAATATCAAAAAATGAAAAGACTTGCAATATATTTTTTTTGGAGCTTTACCATTGTTTACACACCACAACCGCCGCCACCGCTTTGCCGTACAGGTTGGACAAGCGATTGAATGGCTCGATATCCCTTTGAACTGGAATATTGGGCGCTGAGCATTTCTTTTGGATCAACATTTTCCCAGGAAATACCATTTTTTAACTCGTATTTGGCCAGCGTAAGATAGGTAGTTGGAAACCAATAAGCATTCACCTGAAGGGCCATTTTGTACATATCAGCTTCCGACGTGCCTTGTGATGCCATAAGTTCAAGGAGTCCGAACATAGCCATGCCGTGGTTGCAATCAGGAAAGTAGGTTGAATTATTGCAGCACGGCCGAAAAATTCCTTTCGAAACATTTTCAACCAAAATTTGTTGGTCATAAGTAAGCTTGATAAATTCGTGTTTACTGAAATGATCCATGGCGTCGCCACTCGCGAGCGTCCAGCCGCCGGTTGAAGCGAAATTTCCAGCTCCGCCATATTCTTTGTCAGACATCGGGCCTGAGTTCAAAATTTCATTTTTATTACTCAGTCCAAGCGCCCAAAACATATTGAGAATAAAACCGGCATTATCAGCTGTAATTTTTATTTTTCCGTTTTCACTTTCGTCCACAAGTTTTTGCTCGTCTGGACCAAATCCGGGTCGTTCTTTATAGAGAGAAAGAAGCTGGTTGCGATCAATAACACCCTTTTGAACGAGCTGTTTTCCCAAGTCCCCCCACCTGGCAGGAAGTTCAATCCCTTCCAATGGTAAAACAAGTTTCGTCAGACTCTCAATATCAATGTCAACATCGCTAATGGATGTAGTGTTTGTTCGATTTTCTGACAGGGTTCGAGCTGTTTTGCTATTACGAAAGAAAAGTCCCCTTAAATCTGGCCCATAGAGATCACCAAGAACAAAGCCGACACCGAGAGTGAGAATTGTTGCTCCTGCGAATAAGCTATAAAGAACTTTTTTTGCCGTCTTTTTTTGAGTCATTGTATTTTTTTTAAAAAAATAAAATGTATTACCAATCTCGGCAACAGGCGATAAGCCGTTCCATAATTTTTTGCATATTTGGATGATTTTGAAATAAATATATGCCCGTGAATACCAACCATAGAAAAGCCAGAAATGTCATGGCCATAATGACGCCGTCTCGAATACCAATTGAGAGATACACAATAACAGTCATGGTGATGATAAATGGCCAACGAAAGAGCTGCCACTTGACCGGCGCCTTTTTTTCAAGGAGGTAATAAAGACCAACGACGCTTTCTCCCATGAGAACACCAATAAGTGTTGAATTGACGTTATAGCCAAAAAAACGAAAACTTAAAAGTAACAGCCAAGTACCGCTCACCGCAACGCAGACCGCGCAAAATCTAAGTCGCAAGAAACTTTGTGCTGCGATGCCCGCGACAAAAATAGCCGTAGTGAAAAGGATAAGGAGTGGTAACACGCTCATAGAATAAATTGCGTTATGATTGAAATAATGCCAAGGAGGGCAAGAGTGAGCAGTACGCCTTGATACGGCAATGTTATGCCGCGATATTCGGTAATGAATCGACTGAGTCGAGGAGTAAGAAAAATAAGAATGCCGCCAGTAAAACTGCCAACGAGAAATAAATTAATAGGATATGTACGATTAAGAAGTGATCCATATGGCCCGCGCCAGTTAATATATATGGATGTATAGTCCGAGAGGAGCATTTTCAAGGGGAGAATAGTGGTAATCCAGGAAAACACGCCGAGAATAGCATCTTGATAAATCAAATATTTTTTTTTGATGATTCTGGCAATCCAAAGACCCATAGCCACGGCAAAAGCACCAAGAAATACTCCTATGGTCAAACCGTTGACTCCGAGCCAATAAGCGCCGAGAGTTATAAGCCCTGCCCCCGCTGTGCAAAGAGGACAGTGAGCAAAGACAGTAGCAGGAAGTAGAAAAGAGCTGAAGCCAATTCCAATGATAAAGATCCTCTGAAAAACATTCTTTCGACTGCGTTTCATTTTGAAAACAGTGTTTTTTAGAGGTTCAATGAGTAAAGGAAACCCTGATAAATATGATTTCGTTACGAAAATTGCAAAATTCGAGCGAAAACGCTGAATGACCGACGAAGCCGTATCAAAAAAAGATACGGTAAGGAGGTCTGAAGCGTTTGCAGCCGAATTTTGCAATTTGCAGTAGTAAGCATATTTATAAGGGTTTCTTAAATGAGACCGCGCGATATTCATATTTTTTTTACTGCCAATGTAAGGTGTCAAAAGTTCAAATTTAGAAACTTAAATAGGGTAGCGAAGTACCGTCCGCGTTAAAACTGGAAATATCAAAAGTTCCTATTTTTCCACCAGGCATTCCAGGAGAACCTGAGGGCATTCCAGGGAGGGCGATGCCGTCAATGTCAGGCTTTTCAGTTAATAATTTTTGAATAACTTCCGAGGGTATATGGCCCTCTACTGTATAATTTTCGATGCGAGTAGTATGACAACTTTTAAGATTATCGGGAACGCCGAATTGTTGTTTTATCGTGGCCATATTTTCAGTTAATTTTTCTTCAACTTGAACGCCTGCCTTGCGTAAATATTTAATAAAATTGGCGCAGCAGCCACACGTTACCGAACGATAGACAACGGCATTTTTCCCCGCAAGAAGGTTGTTGTTTGAGGGAGACTGATTCGTTGTCGCGATGAATAAAACGAATCCGACAACGAAGGTAAGCACGCAGATAATTACGTATTTTTTTTGATATGACTTTATCATAGAGAATAAAAATTATAAAAATACCAATACCTATACCATAGGTCATGGTATTTAAAAAATACCACTTCTCATATTTGTTTGTCAAGGAAACCCTGATAAATATGATTTCGTTACGAAAATTGCAAAATTCGAGCGAAAACGCTGAATGACCGACGAAGGCGTATCAAAAGAAGATACGGTGAGGAGGTCTGAAGCGTTTGCAGCCGAATTTTGCAATTTGCAGTAGTAAGCATATTTATCAGGGTTTCCTTAAATAAAAGAGCGTTAAAAAATGCGTATCAGATAAGATACGTAAAGGAGGAGTGACGAAGTCGTAGCCAAAATGGTAAAATTACAGTCGTTGGTACTTTTTTCAGAAGTTCCTAAGATGAATACCCTTATTATATTAAAAACGTGTCAATAAATTCCTTCGTTATTATCGTGGCGGCTGGAAAATCACGGCGTTTCAAAAAAAAGCTTTTTCGGGAAATTGATGGAAAAAAAATTCTCGTTTATACGCTTGAAGCCTTTGAAAAACACCCAAGCATTCATCATGTGATCATTGTCGTTCGAAATGAAGAACAAAAAGAAATAAAAAAAATGTTACGGGAAGAAGGAATAAAAAAAGTCAAAGCTTTGGTGAATGGCGGGGAAACTCGGCAAAAAAGTGTAAAAAAAGGACTGGAGTGGCTTATAAAAGTAAAAAAGCCAAAGAAAAACGATATCATCATGATACATAACGGAGCCAATCCACTCGTGTCTCAAAAGGAAATAACAGACGTGCTAATGGCCGCTCAATCATTTGGAGCCGCCGCCTGCGGAGTGTCGCTTGTGGATACTATAAAAAAAGTAAAGGGTGGTTTTGTGCAAAAAACAATACTTCGGGAAAATCTCGCGGTGATGCAGACACCGCAAGCTCTTCGATTTGACTGGCTCGTGGAAGGGATGAAAAAGGCTGAAAAAGAGGGAAAAATTTTTACGGACGATGTGAGTTTAGTAGAGCAGTTAGGGAAAAAAGTAAAAATTGTGCAAGCGCGTGAAGAAAATAAAAAAATAACATTCGAAAGCGATATTTTGTACATGCGGCGCATAATTGAAAACAGAAAAAGACTAAAAAATATAGCTTTAAATAAAGAAAAAGGTAAAAATAATGACGATAAAAAAGATCAAAAAAGAGAAAATGACAAAAATGAGCTAAAAATGATATGTAATAATATAAAAAAATGGCTAATAAAAAAGGAAAATAATACCAATTATTCTTTTGGAATTGGAGAGGATAGTCATGTGTTTTCAAATGAAAAAGGGCTTACTCTCGGAGGAATATACTTTCCCTATTATCAAAAACTCGACGCGAATTCTGATGGAGACATTATTATTCATGCTCTTTTTAACGCGCTTTCCTCTGCCATTGGCGGTGATTCTCTTGGTAAAACGGCAGATTCCCTTTTTCAACATCAATTAATAAAAGACAGTACCGTCTATCTTAAGCCGTTATTGGAAGTTATGCAAAAACGTAACCTTAAAGTGAGTCATCTCGCTATAAGTTTGATTACCCAAAAACCAAAAATCGATGATCACGCAAAGGAAATAAAAGATTCTCTCTCAAATATTCTCAAGATGCCAAATAACCATATCGGGCTTACGGCCACATCGGGCGAAGGGCTTCCTGATTGGAAAAAAGTTATGAAATGTACCTGCGTTGCGCTTTTGGAAAAAAAGAAATAATACAAAAAATCAATATGATAACTCTTAAATCTCCCGCGAAGGTCAATCTCGCTCTCGATGTTCTTGGAAAAGATGAAAAAAGCGGCTACCACGAAATACAAACAGTCTATCAAGAAATTCCGCTTTATGACGAAATTACCATAGAAGAGATAGCGAAAAATGAAATTCAAATAGAGTGGCGGCCATTGCATCACAATTTGATGAATCAATATATGGGAACGCACATTATCATGAATCAAAACGAGTTTCTCATGGACGCGGAGGCTTTTTCTGAACCGAAAAAAGAAGATAATACCGCGGTTCGTGCCGCGAGACTCATAAAAGAAAAATACGGCGTTAATAAAGGTCTCAAAATAAAAAAAAAAAAAAATATTCCTTTAAGGTCGGGACTTGGAGGAGGAAGTAGTAACGCTGCGGCGGTTTTAAAAGGATTAAATGTGATATGGAATCTCGGGCTTAATGTTGAACAATTGAGAAAAATCGCGGCAAAAATAGGTATGGATGTGGCTTTTTTTATCGAAGGCGGAACAGCATACGGCACGCATTTTGGGGAAAAAATAGAAATGCTTCCGTCATTCGATGGGGATATCATGTTATTTCACACGGGGCTTGAAGTTGAAAGTAGAGCGGCGTATGCGGAGTTGGATTGCGGAAAGTGCGGACAAAATAAAGACAATACGAAAAAGATTGTTGAAGCTTTAAGAAAAGAAAAAAATAAAAGAACTTTTGAAAAACACATTTTTAAAAATGAAACACGGTTGAAAGATACGTTTCTTGAAGTTCCTAAAAATGAAATATTTGAATTGTTCCATAATGATTTTGAATATTTGATTCAAAAAAAATTTCCGCGCATTGCCTCTGATTTTCATAGGGCGAAAAAAACTCCAGCGAAATATGTTGGACTCAGCGGTTCAGGCGGAATGATTTTCAGTGTATATTAAAGAGCCTCCGAAAAACACAATTTTGGAAACGAACTATAGAAGCCTTAAGAAAAACAAATTTTCATTACGAAATTTGCAAATTTTGTCATTGCTGTAGAAAATTTTATGTGAACACTGCCTAATATATATGTCGTCCTTCGAGGGCGTTTTTAAGCGTCATTTGATCGGCATATTCAAGATCCCCGCCCATGGGAATACCGCAGGCAATTCGGCTAATTTTTATATCGTACGGTTTGAGAAGATTATGAATATACATAGCGGTTGCTTCGCCTTCCATCGTAGGATTCGTCGCAAGAATAATTTCTTTAATAATGGGATCATTTCGTTTGAGCCTTTTTTCCAGTTGGGCGATCGTGATATCTTCAGGACCAATTCCATCAATGGGAGAAATAGCGCCATGCAACACATGGTACGTCCCTTTATAGTCGTGAGTTTTCTCAATGGCGAGAGCGTCAAGGGCTTCTTCGACAACGCAAATCGTCGATGTGTCGCGTGAAAAATCCGAACAAATAGTACAAAAAGATTGATCCGTCAGAATGGCGCAATTTTCACAGAGAAGAATATTTTCTTTGAGGCGAAGAAGAGTTGTGCCAAGTTTTTGGTGAAGAGAATGTTGGGAACGAAGAAGATAAAAAGCCAGTCTTTGAGCGGTTTTTGTGCCAATGCCGGGAAGTTCGGAAAATTCATGAATGAGAGATTGGAGTGACTGTGGAAGAAAATCCATAATACGATGAGAATGAAAAAAAGCCCTAAAGAACATTAAGAAAAACAGATTTTCATTACGAAATGTATAATAAAAAAACGTTTTTTTAAAATTGCTTAAAAAGTTGCATACATACTATAACGCCACAACTCAAAAGATTCAATATTGTAAAAAAACTATTTTCCGATGAGTTTCAGAAATTCCGATCGCGTATTCATGTCGTTTTTAAACGATCCAAGAAGTGAAGAAGTGATAAATTGGCTTCTCTGTTTTTCTACGCCACGGCACATAATGCAAAAATGGCGTGCCTCCAAAACCACGCCGACGCCTCTCGGGTTTAAAAGTTTTTGAAGACTCTGAGCAATTTGAGATGTGAGTCTTTCCTGATTTTGCATCCTGCGGGCATAAATATCGACCATGCGGGGAAGTTTTGAAAGTCCGATAATTTTCTTTAGGGGAATATAACCGATGTGTGCTTCGCCGAAAAAAGGAAGCATGTGATGTTCGCACGTGGAATAAAATTCAATATTTTTTGCCACAATCATTTCATCATAATTCTCTCCGTCAAAAACAGTGAGGAGATCTCGCGGGTCTTTTTTATATCCAGAAAAAAGCCTTTCATAGCTGCGAATCACGCGTTCCGGAGTTTTTTTCAAACCTTCGCGTTCGGGATTTTCTCCAATAAAAAGGAGAAGAGATCGAATAAGTTCTAAAGGGTAGATTTTTTTCATAATGTATGAAAATGATGGAGAAAATTTTTTTTGCACATTTGAATAAAATATCGATGAATCGCGGTATCATCAGTCATTTCAGGATGAAAGGTCGACGCGAGCAGATTGCCCTCGCGAACAAGTATTTTGTCGGTTCCATGCTTTGCAAGAACTTCGACCATCGGCCCGACATGAACAATTTTTGGAGCTCGTATAAAAACGGCGCGAAGTTTTTTTTGACTGATTTTCGGCGCGGAAATCAAAGTTATGAAGCTTTCAATTTGCCTTCCATACGCGTTTCTCTCTATTTCAATGTCCATGACGCGAAGAATTTCAGGCTCTTTTCCATAGGCTTTTTGAGCAAGAAGAATAGCTCCCGCACAAGTTCCATACACAGGAAATCCTTTCTTTACTTTACGAATAATGGCTGAATGCAATCCTGAAATATGGAGAAATTTTCCGAGGGCCGTACTTTCGCCGCCCGGGAGTATAAGGCCATTTACCTGATCAAGATCTTCGACGCAGCGAATTTGCCGCGAAATCGCGCCACATTTTTTAAGAGCACGTTCATGCTCGAAAACCGAACCATGAAATCCTAAAACACCGATTTTCATGAGATACAAGACAAAAACATGGTTACTGTATCATATTTTTTTCTTATATAAAAGCTCGCGACGGTAACTGCCCTCTTTTCGTTTTTTTTTGAGTCTTATGAGAGCAATTACTCGTGACTCAAAGTTTAACCTTATAAGAACTCAAGCTTTCAATATTTTTTTTCACAATATCAAGATCAAGTTGAGAATCATGTACAAGAAGAGTATTTCCTGTTTCAAAATCGACATTGCATTCGAAAACGCCGGGAATTTCTTTGCACGCTTCTTCTATAAGGAGCCTACAGGCACGGCAATGCGTTCCTGTTATTGTAAATTGAGTTTGCATATAAAAAAATTAACGAATAATAAATTCTCCAAGCGGATTCCCCATGCTGCATGTAAGAAGTGAATTTCCCTCCTTCGTTGGAGTAAAGGAGAGCGTATTTTTCCCCAAAGTGAGGCGTTTCGCGACATCATAATCCGGTACCACGACTGTTCCCATGCAACCGCCTAAGGCGACTTTGTCATCGATTTCAAGTTCAATGGGAATACCCTTTTTTGCTTCAAAAGTATTCGGATAAAAACCGCGTTCATTTGAAACCTCCATGAAAAATTTTTGAATTGGACAGCTTTCAATCGAGGGATCACAGCCATCTGTTCGGCCTGTATTAAGAGCGTCGGCTTCGACAAGAGCATTAACGGAATTATCAGAATTCGTTGAAATCGATCGACTTGAATTGTCAGTAATATTTGAGGCGTTTTCAATCACGGTGAATGAGGCGCCAGGCGTCATCATCCCCATGCTGCAGTTAAACGGTATTTCACCTGTTTCTTTTGGAGTAAAGCGAATGGTTTTTATGCCCTTTTTTGGCAAATATTCCGAAATGTCCAAATTTGGCGCTACGATAACTTGTCCGCAACCTTTGGCCCCGGATCCATCTATGCGCCATTCCACTGGAACATTTTTCACGATAGTAAAATTGCTGGGCGAGTACTCGTAACCATTCACTTTCATTTCCACGATCTGTACGCCATTCACAATTTTGACAAGATTATCTTGAGATGCGGTTGTTTGACCGATATCAAAAAGTGAAGCCGAAGAAAAACGAATACCCGCGAGATTAAGTCCGTTATTGATATTGGAAAACCCAAGAACAATAACAAGAATGCCTGCGAATTTCAAAAAATACCGTTGAAATGAACCTTTAACAAAGCTCGAAAGAGCGCTTAAAGAAAGGAGCGCGGGCAGAGTTCCCAGTGAGAAAGCGAGCATGGTCAGTGCGCCGGTTAACGAATCACCCTTGCTCAAGACATACAGTTGGAGAGCTTGCGTAAAACCGCAGGGAAGGAAAAATGTCGAAGCGCCAAGAAAAAACGGAGTACTTTTTCGATCTTGACCAGTGAGATCGTGAATTTTGTGAGCGAGAAATTTGGGCATTTTTGGCTGAAATCTCCGAAGTCCTGGGAAAAGTCTGAGAAGCTGAAAGCCAAGTATGATCATGATAAAACTCACAAAGACCGTGAGCATTCCATTGACTCTGGGCGACAGTGATATTACAGAGCCAAGAGCCCCAACAAGCCCGCCGAGCACAGTATACGATACCACTCTGCCGATATTAAAATACAAATGTGGACGAAATTTTTGAACCCCGTTTAAGTGTGGATATTGTTCATTATATTTTGCGGCAACGGCTACAAGAAGACCGCCTGTGACGGCAATACACGTTGACATCGCCGCGACGAGGCCGATGAGGAAAACGAAGCCGAAATTCATATTGTCAGAAATTCCGAAGTTTTGCGGCAATATATTGAACTGCTTGAGAAGAAGATATAAAGCGACGAGAATCATGAAAACCGTACCCATTTCAGCATAATCTTTGGAAGTATTTTTTGAAGACGCGGGTTGAGCCGTTTCCTTGCCCTCTTGCCAGAGATTGACCGTATAGCCAAGATTTTGAAGAAGATTGTTAAGAGCCACGGTACCGGGAAAGGAAGAATAGAAAATTTCAGCTTTTCCTTGTACGTGATTAACATTTACACGTTCTATGCCGGGAAATTGTTTCAATTTTCTTTCAATGAGCACCTCACAGCTTGCGCAGTGCATCCCGTTTATCTTGAGACAGATTTTTTTAAGATTTGGAAGCGACATATTCAGGATGATAAAATAAAAAAATATACAAAAAACAAGTATAAACAAGGTCAAAACATATAAAATATGCTGCCTTTTTACGCTTTTACAGGAGCCACCGCGTAAAGTTTAGGATGAAGAATTCCTTGTGAAAGGAGTTTCGCTATTGGAGAAAAAAGATTGAGCAGAGAATTTATTAAAGCTTGGAGTCGCCATTTAAGATTCATGTTTCTCGAAAATCGCAGGATATATTCTGAAAACGAAATAAAAGGACGAAGAAAATAAACAAACATTACAATAAGAAGAATTTGAACAGAAAAAGCAGCGTTAAAAATGCTTTTCCAAAAGGCGACATGAGCTTGTCCATTCATGGTACAGAGACTTGATTCATTGAGCATAAAAGGACAATCGCCCGAATGCATTTCTGAATCCATGGCCATGTTAACAGAGAGGATTCCAAAAAGAAGGAAAAAAGAAAGGACGAACGCGCTTACCCAAGAATGAAGTTTAGATGTATTCATAATGAAAATATTCACTTGAAGTATATCATAAAGAAAATGAAATTGCAATATTTTTTTTCTTCGGTCAAACAGGGATCATACGCTTTTCTTTGGCATTGTTAGCGAATTTTCGCCCTTTTTGATTCGATCGAGTATCCGAGAGACGAGCTTCCTTAACTCATGGAACTTAAACGTGCGAATAAGATGAAAATGAAGGTAAATAAACCTGCCATAACAAGAGGAGCGAGGATGGATAACCAACTGCGTTTTCCTGGCTGAAATCGGCGCAGAAAAAGTGAATTTGTGACAACGGAAACCGAACTAAATGCCATGGCAAGACCTGCCAATTCCGGCCGTAAAATGATGCCAATTCCCGCGAAAACACGGGCAGCAATAGGAATTCCGATAACATTATAAAACAGAGCAAAAAAGAGGTTTTGTTTCACCTTCGAAACCGTTGCTCGACTCAGTTCAATGGCGGAAATCACATCCATGAGATCATTTTTAACCATGACGATACCGCCGGTTTCCATTGCCACATCCGTTCCGCTGCCCATGGCGATACCGAGATCGGCCTGGGCCAGAGCAGGAGCATCATTAATTCCGTCCCCTACCATGGCCACTTTAATGCTTGTGGATTGGAGTTTTTTAATCTCATTCGCTTTATCTTCTGGGAGAACTTCGGCAAGCACGTTATGAATGCCTGCCTGTTTTGCGATAGCCTGGGCTGTTCGCTGATTATCACCTGTGATCATATAAACCATAATGCCCATTTTTTCGAGCCGAAAAACAGCTTCTTTTGATGTTTCTTTAATAGTGTCAGCTACGGCAATAATACCGACAATTTGTTTTTCTGTTGCCAAAATCATGGCTGTTTTTCCGGCTTCTTCAAGGCGATTAAGTTTGCGCTCAATGGCATCCGTTTCAAGCCCCGCGATACTTTCAATAAGTTTTCGATTGCCAAAATAATAAAGAACTTCGTTTATTTTTCCTTCCACTCCGCGTCCTGGAATAGCCTTAAACCCTGTAACTTCTCTGAGCTTTGCTCCTTCTTCTTCCGCGTGTTTATAAATGGCTTCTGCGAGTGAATGCTCCGATTGTTTTTCCAAACTTGCCGCAAGTTCCAAAATTTCTTCTTCATCAGTAAGCCCTGCTCCAACGATATCGGTAACTTCGGGCTTTCCATGAGTAAGCGTTCCTGTTTTATCAAAAATAACGGCTTTTATTTTGCACGCGGCCTCAAGAGGTTCGCCGCCCTTGATGAGAATGCCATGCTCAGCGCCCTTGCCAGTCGCCACCATAATGGCCGTCGGGGTCGCGAGTCCGAGCGCGCAAGGACAAGCAATCACGAGAACCGCTGTAAAAGCCATGAGTGAAAAGCTTAACGAAGCATTGAGAATGAAAAACCAAACGAGAAACGTGAGAATCGCGATGCCAATAACCGCGGGAACAAACCATGAAGATACCCGATCCGCGAAGGCCTGAATCGGCGCTTTAGAACCCTGAGCTTCTTCGATAAGCTTGATAATCTGCGAAAGCGCGGTATCGGCGCCCACTTTAGTGGCGCGAAACTCAAAACTGCCTGTTTTATTGATAGTGGCGCCAATAACCGTATCGCCTTCTTTTTTCTCAACTGGAATACTTTCTCCAGTAAGCATCGATTCGTCCAAAGACGAAGAACCCTTTACAATCATTCCATCCACAGGCACCTTTTCACCAGGTCTAACGAGCACAATATCCCCTGCTTTCACTTCTTCAATAATGACATCAACTGTTTTTCCGTCACGAATAATGCGCGCGGTCTTAGGCTGGAGTCCCATAAGTTTTTTAATGGCTTCGGATGTCGCGCCTTTTGCCTTACTCTCAAGCCATTTTCCTAGAATAACAAATGTAATAAGAAAAGCCGCGGTTTCAAAATAAAGTTCCGGAATTTTTTCACCTCCGACACCAATCACGCCATTATTTTGCAAAGCATACGTTACAAAATTAATGACACTGTAGAAGTAGGCAGCCGATGTGCCAATGGCAATCAGCGAGTCCATGTTGAACATTCTCATGCGAAGACTCGACCACATGCCTTTATAGAAACCTGCGCCGATAATAAATTGAACCGGCGTTGAGAGTATAAGGGAAATAATACCCATCCACGGCAGAAACGTCGCCCGACCCGGCAGAAAGGAAAAAAAATCAAAAAACATGAAATACAGCATCGGCAGACTCAAAACAAAACCAATGAGAAATTTATTTTTATACTTTCGAATTTCCGCCTGGCGTTTTTGACGCTCCTCTTCTGGATTTTCCTTAGAAACAACCTGCGCGCTATAGCCGGCTTTTTTTATTGCTTCAACAATGCGCGATTCGTTCACGAGAGCCGAATCGAATGTCGCGTGAGCCTTTTCAGCCGCGAAATTCACGTGAATATCTTTGATGCCTGGAAGTTTTTTGACACTGCGCTCAATAATCGCGGAGCAAGAAGTGCAGTGCATGCCGCTTACGGAAAAAACAACCCGTTTTTCTTTTTGGGATGGTTTTTCTTCTTGTGAAAAGTTTTCTAAAGATGCCGCGTTCATAGAGTATGACGAGGTCGCGGTATTATCCAATGCAATATTATTCAATGAAGTATTACCCAATGCGGTATTATTTATTTCATCTTTATTCAAAGAATGATATTTTTGAGCGGAATCTTTTTTAGAAGAATCTGACATGGGATGAACTTGATACCCCAACGCTTCAATTGTTTTTTTAATAAAGTCCTCTTCGACGTTTTTTTTTGTTTCAACGACGCAAAGGCCTGTATCAAAATCTACTGTGGCGCTTTTTACTTGAGGAATTTTTTCAACGGCTTGAGATATGAGTTTTTCACAGGATTTACAGTGAAGTCCTGATACATGAAAGGTGAATTGCATAAAGTGAATATAAAAAAATATTATTTTCGCGCGGAAACATTACAAACTCGAATAATTTCGCGGATGAATTGTTCTTTTTCTTTGGAATTACTTGAATTAAGCTTCTTTCCGCAAGTGGTCAGATGACTTTCGAGTATGACATTATTTGCCTGCCGCAGCATGCCAATGGCGGCATTACACTGTTGGATGACATCGACGCAATAGCGGCCATCATCGAGCATTTTAAGAACAAGGTCCATTTGGCCGCGGACTTTTTTTATATTGTTTCGCGTTTTTGAAAGATGGGGTTCGATCATATTGGGTGAGTTAAAAAATAGATACCTAGACCTAAGGTAGAGGTCTAACATTTTTATGTTACTCCTTCGCGAATAGAGTTTTAAAGAAAAAAGCGTCGTGCAAGTACGCATTTCTGTAACTGCCCATCGTTTTTTTTGAAGAAGAGGGCGGGGACTCCCATTTGAGCGCATAGCGAAGCGTAGTGAAAATGGAGTCCCCGCCCCATTTCTATCTGAATAAAAAGCAAGGCAGTGGGCAAATACGCATTTTTCTCTATCTCAAAATAAAATGCTATAATAATTACCTAAAATGAGAATTTAAGAAATTTTACTTCATTTAAAAAAAAATAACCATGTCCTTTTTTACAAACATTGGAAAAAGCATCTACTCTCCGGAATTTTATGCAAATATCCCGCAAAAAAAACTCCGAACAGTTCTAGGATATTTTTTTCTTTTAGCCCTTTTTTTAGCCTTTATCGCGTCCATCGCGCCTGCTTTGAAGCTTTTCACGGAGGGAGAAAAAGAGGCAAGGGTCTTTATTGATAACGTGGTGAAGTTATATCCGCCCGAGCTTGAGATATATATTCGAAATGGCGAAGTGTCTACGAATTCTGAGTTGGAGCCAATTTTTATTAATGTGCCGGAAAATTTTTCCGAAGAGTTAAAAGGTTATAAATTGGCAGTTATCGATACAAAAACGCCTTTTTCATTTGAAAAATTTCAAGAATATCGCTCGTTTGCGTGGATAACAAAAGACGCCATCGTCATGGAACAAGGAGAACGCGAACAGGTGCGAGCATTCAATCTTTCAAAAATGCCCGATACGGACATAAATCAAAAAAAAATAACAAAGCTCGTGGAAAAAATCTTGCCTTGGATAGGACCATTTAAGATTTTCTTATGTTTCGGCATTTTCATCGGAAATTATTTTTCCTTCATTTGGAGGATTTCCTACCTCTTTTTCTTCGCTCTTCTCGTCTGGCTTGTGGCAAAAATTGCCAAAAAGCCATTCAGCTACGGCGCGTCATATAAAATCGGAACACATGCCATAACGCTGGGACTCATTATTGAAACGCTTTTCAGAATTGCGAGAGCTTCGGGTTTTTCATATATGTTCACGCTGATTTCTTTGGTAGTGGTTCTGGTGAATATTATTTCTCTAAAGAATACGCAGAAAAAAGCGGAAATCAAATAAGGAGCCTTAAGAAAAATAGATTTTCGTTACGAAATTTGCAAATTGCAGTAGAAAAGATATTTTTTTTAAGGCTCCATAATTGATTATTTGGAATTTTTTAAATCATCACAATAAATTGGTCTGCGTAAGATGTCGGTATTTTACGTTTTTCGAGCGGATTTAAGAACCGTAACGCTGTGTTTGAGTTTTTCTTGTTCAGTCGGGTCAAGCGGTATTTCAAGAACATTCAAAATTCCCTTTCGTCCCAGCACGCAGGGTACGCTCAAGGAGACATCCGAATGTCCATAATAATTTTGCAGCAGCGTGGAAAGCATAAAAACTTGATGAGTGTCCTCGAAAATACTGCGAGTGATTTCGCGAATCGCGGTTGCGATGGAATAACACGTAAAACCAACGTCATGAATGATTCGGTAGGCGGCATTTTTCGTGTTTTCATAGCATTTTTCAGCAACTTCTTTCGTAAATTCCGGAAAATCGAAGAGATGCTTCCCAACAACCGTAGCGGAACTAAAAACAGGGAAAGACGAATCACCGTGTTCGCCCAGGACGTAAGCATCGATACTTCGAGGATGAATATGAATTTTTTCGGAAATATGGAATTGCAAACGAGCCGTATCAAGGATGGTGCCTGAGCCAAAAACACGCTGACTGGGAAATTCAGAAATTGTAAGCGCTTCATGTGTTAAAATATCGACGGGATTGCTCACGATAAGTAAAATCGCGTTCGGCGCGGCAGCTGCGATTTTTGGAATAATATCTTGAAAAATGTTTCGATTGGCTTTGATAAGGTCCAGACGAGTTTCGCCCGGAGCCTGTTTTTTCCCTGCTGTAATAATAATAAGTTGAGACCCTTCGCAGGCATGAAGGTCGTCGGTTGCTTCGAGTTTCGTGTAGGACGTAAAAGGAAGGCAGTGTTCGAGGTCAAGAAGTATGCCTTGCGCTTTTTCTTTATTGACGTCAATGAGGGTCAGATCGGTGGGTGTTCCATCCAAGAGAAGAGCATAAGCCGCCGTTGCGCCGACATTTCCGCAACCGATAATGGAAACTTTGAATGTGCAATGGAGCGGCGTATTACTGAAACGATGATATTCCATAAAAATAAAAAAATAAATTTTTCAAAACATCATCAGGAAAAACCAAAGCGGAATAGAAAGCTGACTATTTTGGAAGCTTAAATCATTTTCTTTGGTAATAAGCAGGCTTTCTTGAATATCCCATTTCTTGCATATTTTTTCCATAGTTTTTTGCTTTTTGATTGTGCTTCGATATTTTACTTCGATTGGCATAACGCCCGTTGGTTGCTTCACTATGAAATCAACTTCACCGGTATTGTCACGATAAAACTGGATTGAATCTTCCTTATATGGCACGGAAATCCAGCGTTGCGCCAATGAGCAAACCAGATTTTCAGCAATAATACCCATTTCATTTTCATCTTCAAAGATAGTTTCGTCATATTTGTAAAAAGCATTTCTGAATGCGATATCACTTACATAAAATTTTGTATGTCCTGATTTACGTTTCATTTCGAGACGTTTTGATTTGGTTTTATCGACTCTAAAAATTAAAAAAGTCTCATTGAGGTGATTAAGATATTTTTCGAGAGTGTTCCAATGGATGCCAAGGCGCTC
>JACPHH010000027.1 GCA_016188705.1 Candidatus Peregrinibacteria bacterium
TTCAAGTTCAAAATACTCATTAAGTCCATCAGGAAGAATATCCCACAGAAGTTCATGTTCGTTCATGGTGAAAAGGGGTTAATAAAGTATACCCCTTAAATTTACCCTAAAATTTTTTCAAACCAAAAATTGCATGATCCGATTTTTTTACCCGGTTAACATAATAATGCAGGCATTGCTTGACGCCACTCAAAATTTACAAACTACAGAAAGAGAGCGACTTTACGAACGATTACTTAGTAAAGAGGAGCCAATTGAGTTAATCCCTCCGTCAAGTTTTAAAGAGGATGAATATAGAGAGTTTGCTCAAGAACGACTAGAGCGTTTTCGCAGAATATTATTTCAAGAACTGAGAAGACAAGCAAAACAGGCAAGAAGAGAGTCTCGGTTTTAAATTGAAAATCAGAGGACTTTAAAACTTTAGGAGCCTCTGAAAAAGTCTGGCATAAAGGCTATTTTTATGATTGAATAATGACGAAAAATATTCCGTATCAAGACAACCATGAACGTATTTTGCTCTATTCCAGAAGCCGTCAAAATACTGCAAAAAGGCAAAATGATCATCATGACGGATGATGAAAAAAGAGAAAATGAAGGGGATCTTGTCGCTCTGGCTACGCATATTACCAAAGAATCGATAAATTTTATGGCAACTCATGGACGTGGTCTTATTTGTACTCCGCTAACGGAAAAAAGAGCGCAGGAACTTCATTTGCCTGTTATGGTCGCGGCAAACACAGATCGAAAAGGTACAAATTTTACGATTTCCGTTGATATAAAAGAAGGAACTACAACGGGTATTTCCGCGTCAGACAGAGCAAAAACTATCATGGCTCTCGCAAATTCCGAAAAAAAACCTGAAGATTTTGCTCGGCCCGGCCATGTTTTTCCACTTATATCCAAAACAGGAGGAGTACTTGTACGCGCTGGACACACCGAAGCTACCACCGATCTCGCAAAGCTCGCTGGAATGGCTGAAATAGGCGTTTTATGCGAAATTACGCGTGATGATGGAGAAATGGCCCGTCTGCCGGATCTTATTGAATTTGCAAAAAAACATCATCTCAAAATAGCGACCATAAAAAATCTTATTGAATATCGAAGAAAACATGAACGTCTCATTGAAAAACAGGTCGAAGCTCCTTTTGAAAACGAATATGGCGCATTTACCATTATGGTTTATACAAACAAAATTGATCAAAGAGAACACGTTGTACTCAAAAAAGGAAACATTCGAAGGAAAAAAAACGTATTGGTTCGCGTGCATTATGCAAGCAGCCATAAAAGCCGTATCCCAAAAAGGACAAGGCGTGATTCTTTATATGAGACAAGAAGGACGCGGTATCGGCCTCATCAATAAACTCAAGGCATATAATCTCCAAAAAAAAGGATTCGACACAGTTGAAGCGAATGAAAAACTCGGATTTCAGGATGACCTTCGCGAATACGGCCTGGGCGCGCAAATTCTCGCAGACCTCGGACTTACCAGCATTCATCTCATGACAAACAATCCTCGAAAAATTATAGGAATTGAAGGTTATGGTCTTAAAGTAACAAAACGAATTCCTCTGGAAATAAAACCAACGAAAATGACAAAAAAATACCTCCATACTAAAAAACTAAAAATGGGACATCTTCTAAAACAGGTTTAAACGAAACTCTTAAAAGATTATCATTTCGTTTTTAATAAAGTATCTATACATAGCGTCATAGATATTTGACCATCGTAATGTGAGAAACTAAACGATATATGTTCAATAATTTAAGACATTATGTATATCACGAAATCTACAAATTATAAACAAAAAAATTCCATGAAGGATACATTTTTTATAAAAAAAACAATCGAACTCGCAAAAAAAGGTCTGGGGGAAACATCTCCAAACCCTTGCGTTGGAGCAATTCTCGTTAAAAACGGAAAAATCATCGGCAAAGGCTGGCATAAAAAAGCAGGCGGACCACATGCCGAAATTATCGCCATAGACGACTGCGGGAAACGAGGAGAAAAAACAGAAGGATCAACGCTTTACGTAAGTTTAAGCCCCTGCTGCCATTACGGAAAAACAGGTCCATGTACCGAAGCCATCATTGATGCCAAAATATCAAAGGTCGTGGCTGCAATGAGCGACCCAAATCCCCTCTGCCACAATACGACGACGATTTTCAAAAAACATAACATTGAATATACGGTGGGCATCATGGAACAACAAGCACGAGAATTAAACGCGCCATATTTGAAGTACATAACCACTGGTCTTCCATACATAACGCTAAAAATGGCGCTCAGTCTCAATGAAAAAATAAGTGGACAACAAGGACCTTATATCACATGTTTCGAATCGCGAAAATATGTTCACAAATTGCGCCGCAACGTCGATGCCGTCTTAGTCGGAATCAATACTATTCTTGCGGACA
The DNA here is from genome assembly GCA_016188705.1 of Candidatus Peregrinibacteria bacterium. GTDB lineage: Bacteria > Patescibacteriota > Gracilibacteria > UBA1369 > JACRIC01 > JACPHH01. Next base: position 2,416 of record JACPHH010000027.1, read on the forward strand.
ATCCGCATCTCAACGTGAGACACGTGAAAGGAAAAAATCCGAAAAAAATCATTCTCGACAGTTCGCTCAAAATTCATTTTGACTCAGCAGTGCTTCGCGACGGAAACGCGCTCATCATCACCACGAAAAAAACTTCTGAAAAACAAAAAAATCTCCTTTCGAAAAAAGCGGAAATCATCGTGGTTGAAAACATAAAAAATCTCAAAAAAATTCTCACATTATTGGCTGACACAGGAATAAGGCACATCCTTGTGGAAGGCGGAAAAAAAGTAGCGGAATCATTTTTACAACATCAAATAGTTGATAAAATGGTAGTTTTTATCGCGCCGATTATCATAAAAAAAGGCATAGATTTTTCACTTGCCTCTCTTAAATGGAAAGAAAAAAAAATCAAAAAAATCGGCACAGATATTTTATGGGAAGGAAGCCTTTTTCCCAAAAACAAGACGGACGAAAAGAAAATAAAAAAGAGCCGCGAAAAAAACAGGAATAAAAAACGAAATCACGAAAGGTAAAAATTGAAAAAACGAGCTCATCAATAATTGAGTGACAAAAATAACGCCAGACATCAAAAGTGAAGCAAAAATGAAAAAAAAGATGGAACGAAACGGAACAAAGGACGAAAGTGAAACGGTAAATTTTTTCCTGAAAAAAAGAACGAGGAGAAAAAATTGAAAAGCTTCAGCAAAACTGTAAGCGACGGCGATACCCGACATGCCCCATTGCAAATAGCGCAGAAAAAAAACACTCAAAAAAATATGAACCAGGACTGAAGTAAGAACGACACGAACCGGAGTTTTCGCGTCCTTCCACGAAAAAAATGCCCGTGAAAAAAGAGGACTGAGGCTTTGAAAAGGCAAACTCAAAAGCAAAAAACCCAAAATCCGCGCGGTAAAAAAAGTATCTTTCGAACTAAACATTCCACCTTGAAGAATAAACGCGGTAGCTTCATTTCGCAAAATATACATACCAAAAGTCGCAGGAATGATAAGAAATAAAATCCATTCAACGAGAGAAGAAAGCTGCAAAAGAAAAGTTTGAATTTTCTTTTTTTCCGCGAGATCCGAAAGCGTCGAAAACGATGAAACAGCGAACGAAATTCCAACAATTCCTAAAGGAAGCGACACAAGATTTATGGCAAGCGAATAGATCGTAAGATTTCCTTTCGGAAGAACGGAAGCAAGTGAAGTATCGACGAGCAGCATAAATTGCATGGCTGAAACACCAATGATTCTCGGTCCAACAAGACGAAGCATTTCACGCAATTCTGGTATTTTCCAGTCAAAATGGAATCGATAACGGTATCCTAATTTCCAAAGAGCCGGCATTTGAATGAGAAAGTGCAGAAAAGCTCCAATGACAACACCAATGGCCACTCCGTACACACCCAAACTTTGAGAAAGAAAAAAAGTCGCGACGATTATGCTGAGATTATAACCAATTGGCGCGAGTGAATAATAAAAAAAAGTACGGTAAGAAGTCTGAACGCTTTGAGCAAGACTGCTGAACGAGAAAAAAATCGGACTTAAAAGCATAATTCGGGTAACCTGGATCGTAACATCAAGCTTTTCGCCATTAAACCCCGGTACAATCAAAGGCACAAGCCACGGAGCAAGGAAAAAAACCAAAATAGCGGCTCCTCCAACAGTAAGGAGTAAAAAATGAAACAGAGTATTGATAAAGCGAAAACCATCCTCTCGTTTCTCACCCACTACATAGCGGGAAAAAATCGGAACAAAGGCAAGAGACAATGTCCCGAGCACAAGAAAATTATAGAGAAAATCGGGAATGCGAAAAGCGGCGAAATAAATATCAAGGTCATGAATACCCTGAGCATCAAGCGCTCCAAATTGAACAGCAAAAATTCGATCTCGTATAACTCCCAGAATTCGGCTTAAAAGTGAAGACATTCCAAGGAGCAGCGCTCCGTTGATGATATGCTTACGACTCATAACAATTGAGAACAATCGATTTTTCTGTTATAATAGAGAAAGAAAAACAAAAAGACAAATGAAACATTTCTTCCTGAATCGTATTCTCAATGTAACCGATGATGAATGGCCGCGAATCGTCATTTCATGGACGCTTCGATTTCTCTTCCAACTCGGCTTCGTCATTGGATGGACAATCGTGCTTTCGATGTTCGTGAGTCGAATCGGTTTACGATATTTGCCTTACCTTTTTCTCGCAAACGCCGCGTTGATTATGAGCGGAACATTTCTCTATTCGGAAATAATCCATCGAGTAAAAAAAGAAACACTTATCGTATTTACAGCTCTTGCCTCAGGCTTCATTTTATATTTTTCAACATTTTTTCCAAGCTACAATCACTTCATTTTTTTTGGTTTCGTGCTGATCGCCGGATCAATTCTGCTGTCCCAACTTGACATTATCATTTCGCTGTTTATAGAAGATCTCTTTTCTCCCATGGAAAGCGAACGAACTTTTCCCATCATTGAATCTTCGCATACCATTGGAGGTATAGTCGCAGGTCTTATTGTCAGCGCTTTCGCGAATTATCTTCCGCCCTGGAAATTCATATACATTTGGGTTATCTCGGTACTGCTCATTATTCCTGTAATGTTTGCATTTCAGTCGTATGCTAAAAAAGTGCCATTTCTTGAATTTAAAAAAAAGTATCGAAAAGTTGTCGGCAGATTCAAAAAAATGATGGAAGGATACTCTCAAATGAAAATAATTCCCTTCCTTAAAGGCCTTATCGTCATCATCGTGCTTCAATGGATTTTTATTAATCTTCTAGAATTTCAATATATAAATGCCATTCAGAAAAGCATTGCGAATTTGAGCGCAGATAATGAAAGTTCTCTCGCTAAAAAACTTGGATTTTTGCATATGCTGTTTTTTGCGAGCGCCCTCACAGTGCAACTCCTGATGGCCAGTCGAATCATTAAAGCTCTAGGCATCGTTGGAAGCCTGATACTTGAACCGCTCGTAATGCTTGTAAATGTTATTCTTCTGATGATTCGATTCAACGCGCTTTCAGCCATTATGACAAAAGTAAGTTTCGAAATTACTCACATTATTTATCAAAATGCCTATCTTTCCTCTTTTTACACCATTGAATCGAACATTCGCGAAAACGCGAGAGAATTCATGGAAGGCATTATCAAACCGCTTGGAGCCATTATTGGCATGGTGATCATTCTCAATCTTCAAAATTTTCTCCTTGATGAAACATTAAGTTTTTCCATCAACAGCATCATGGCCATAAGCCTTTTCATCATTTTACTCATTTTGTGGAATATAAAAACAAAATACACGCTAGAGGCAACCAATATTCTGCAAAAAGATGGAAAACATTTTGAAAAATATACGGCGCTCGAAGTACTAAGTCAAAAAGGACACGCCAACGCAGCGCAAATTATAGTAAAAAGACTCATTGATCCATATGAAGATGAAAAAATAAAAATAAAAACTCTTCAAATGCTCGGAAAACTCCAGGATCCAACGACTATACCGGAAATACTTGATTGCCTTTCAGAATCCAGTGAGAAAATAAAACTTCACGCGCTCGAGGCTCTCAGTGAATTTCGAAATCTCGGAAAACACGTATTTTCCCAGGCATTTTCAAAATACCGTGTCATCAACACACTCAAAAAACTCTTTTTTAATGAAAACTCAGAAGAAATTCATTCATATATCATCCAAATACTCGCGAACCTCAAACAGTCTGAAATAGCGGATTTTATTATTCAAACACTGAAAACCGCAAAAAGTGATCGCATAAAACGCGATTGTATCGAAGCATGCGGGCTATTCCACGACCCAAACGCGGCGCATTACATTGAAGTTTACCTCAATGCGGAAAATCCGGAAATTTTGGAAAAAACCATCGTTTCGCTCTGGCATTTTCCAAAATATCAGCATAGAGCAGAAAAAAAACTCGAAACAATGCTCAAAAGCAATGACAATCAAACGATAAAAGCGGGAATCAACGCATTGGGTGAACTCAATGAAAAAAGTTATATTCCTTTTCTCGTGGAAATGCTCAAAAACGATGAGTTAAAAACGAACGCGATATTTGCTCTCGCGAAACTTGGTCATGAAACATGCCATGAACTTCTCCTCCCATTGCTCATGGAAGGCGAAAAAACACTCGTGGAAAAAACGCGCACGTTGATAAAAACCCTGCCACAGAAAATGAAAAAAAATATAGAAAAAGAGCTGCATCGAAAAGTATCTGAAGAAATGAATGAAATCCTCAATAATTCTGAAGAAAAAAGTCTCGAAACCATCGATGAAATGACTCTGAAACGCCTACGTGAACTCTATGAACTCGTGGAAGAACACCATGAAGTTCTAAAAATCGATCAGTTTCTCTCAAAAAATGCGAAAAATCGCGCACAAAAATTCGATAACAAAAATACGGAAATTTCCGCAAAAACAGTGAATCCCTAAAAAATACTATGAAATACATTTTGATGAGCATAGCTCGAAAGGCAACACTTCTCACATTCCTCCTTTTAGGAGGAATAACCTGGTTTTGGTATTTTTTCCTGCAATCACGCTACCCGTTCATCCGCACGGAATTTGTGTTGATAATGATACTTATAAGCGTGCTCATGGCGCTGTACTTTTTTGTCCATTATACGATCAATCCTCTCAATATTGTGTTGAGAGAAATAAAATCTTTGCTGACAGGAAGAAAATACAACCGAATTTTTACAAAAAGAATTGATGAAATTGGCGTCATCGCACACTTTTTCAATGAAATAACCGAAGCGCTCGAACGCGCATCGAAAGATATTAAAAAACAACGGCGGCTTTCCGCGGAATTGGATATCGCGAGTAAAATTCAAAAAGATATTCTTCCTAAAGAAGCGCCGCTTGTTCCCGGACTCAATGTGTTGGCGAAAACAAGGTCCGCGGCGGAAATAGGCGGGGACAGCTTTGGATTTATCGAAGCGCACGAAAACACATTTATCTATATCGGCGACGTTACCGGCCACGGAGTACCATCCGGTCTCGTCATGATGATGGTGGACACCCTCATTGACACGTTTACCGACATGTACCGCGAAGCAGATACCATTTTAATCAATACGAATAAATATTTAAAACCGCGAATTAACAATACGATTTTCATGACAATAGTGATGTTTCGCTGGCACCATGAAAGCAAAAAAATGTTTATGTGCGGAGCCGGCCATGAACACATCGTTACCTACAAAAAATCCGAAAAAAAATGCTTCGCTGAAAAATCCGGAGGCATCGCGCTCGGAATGATTGATGATATTACAAAAATAGCATGCGAACGAGAAATCAGCTTCACGGAGGGTGATATCCTTGTTGCCTACTCGGATGGAATTACTGAAGCAAAAAATGTACATGGTGAAATGTACGGACTTGAAAGGCTTAAAAAAACAGTTGAAAATTGTGGCATCCAAAATTATACCGTGACAGAAATTTTTAAAACTATTGCTAGGGACTTCTCAAAATTTACACAAAAACATGTTCAAGAAGACGACATGACGCTCATTATTATCAAACATAAAAATCCTTCCGACGAACATGCCTTCGAATCCACGACATGGGAAGACTCTGACCTCGGAAAAACATCCTTGGTTGATTATTCATAGGAACTTCTAAAAAACGCTATCGATTTTTCAGTTTTCGGGATAACATGCTTATACGGTAACCCAATTCGGCAAATATCGAGGAGGCTTCATATTTGGAATTTTTTCAAGAAAATCAATGTCTTCTAAACGTATTTTTCCAACAAAAAGTTTTCGAGCGTCTCCTCCATTATTGAAGTAAGATTCAACTTCAAAAAATCCTTTAAGATAACACAAATCTTTCGTAAAAGCGCCCGGAAGAGAGGTATCTTCGAGCCCGCGTTTAACCTTTGCGCAAATAAGAAAAGCGCGTTCATCGCAAAGTCCAATATCCTTCAGCGCGCTAAAAACCGCTGAAAAACTCTTTTCCCGAGCCAAAGATATAGCCATGACGAGATGAGCAATGCGCGACTCCCGTCCCACTACTCGAAATTGATCATAGACAGCAAGCCCTTCCTGCGTTTTCAAATAGTAAGCAAGCCCTCGATTAAAAATTTTATAAGGTTGAATTTTACCATTTTCCGCGGTAAAAATGTGTGTTTCAATTTCATGGGCAATAAGAGCAGAAAGGCGTTGTCGCGATAACTTAAGCCCGCTCCGAATAAAAAGCGTATTTTTTTTTCCAGCAAGCATGCCTGAAACAAGCGCTGATTTTTCTCTGATTTTCCAATGACCGAGCCCGTGATTTTTAAGATACATTTGGAGCTCCTGCCGTATACCGCGTTCATCAATCAATTCAGTATCTCCCATATCTACAGAGAGCGGGTATTCACGATGAAATTCAAACGCTCGCGCCAAAAGTGTCGTATTAACCGCACCAAAAAGTAATTCAGATTTCTCAGTAAATCGTTCAGTGCCAATCGCCTCAAGAAGATTCATTTTTTCTACAATTTCCTGACACTTATGTTTGTAAATAATCCCCAGAGGAGTGTCATCTGTGCGTATTTCTGATAAAAGTTCGCGCAGAGCATACCCATCAAATGAAAGATCCGGATACATAAACTGCGGATCATACCTTCGATCTCGAAAAAAACACGCCTTTTCCTGCTCAAAATTCAAAGGCTGCAAGTGGTACAAAAGTTTAATCTGCTTATCAATATCAATAATCTTTTTATCGATCTCGGTATAATAAAAATGGGAAGTATATGAAACAACATCGTCAACTGATTTTTTTTTCAAAGCTTTCTTATTTTTTTTCTTAGGATCAATAAGAAAAGAATCAAGATCTCGCGATCCAATAATCATCTTGAAAGGATCATGAGAAAAATCCGTCAATTCAAGAAGCGTCTGAACGCGAACACCAGAAAGAATATACTTCGCCTTCATTTGATGGCAATCGAGTAATTCCAAATTTGGATCAATATCACGAGCAAGTGACCGATCCAAAAGAGAAATTTTCCGAGCCGGATCAATTCGAGCATTCACTAAAACTGTCCCGTCATGGACAAGAAGTTCGACTTCCTCTTCCGTACCGATAATAGTTTTGTCATTGAACTCCCTACTATTTTTTTCAACCTTCTGTCCAAAAAGTTCCCGCGCGATACGAAGACCTTTTTCAGGAGAACTCACTTTAATACCGTGAATGCGTTCCAATCGACGGCGTAAAGGAGCAAGATTAGCTATTTGAACACCAAGTCCAGCTCGAGCATTTATTTCCAAAAGTACGGGTCCGAGCTGCCTGTCAACAGCCATGTCAATAGCCATGTATCCAAGATTCGTGATGAGCTGAGCTCGGGAAGCGATAAGAAGCATCTCGTCCCAATAAGGAATTCTAAGAGTTCGAATATCTTCTTCAACGCCAGGAATTTCATGGATAATGTTCGATCCTTGAACAATATGAGTTGGTTCTCCACGAGCAATATCGATACCCACTCCAATAGCTCCTTGATGAAGATTCGCCAATCCTTGAGAATCCTTCGTAGGCAATCTCAGCATCGCCATAACGGGAATAAGATTATGCACCACTATTCGAATATCGGGCAGTCCTCCATACGAAAAACGAGAAAGAGTTTCATTACACAAAATGAGTTGTTCAAAAAAAGCAGTATCATCAAGTCCGCTCAATGAATATTTTCCATCCAAAATATCGCTGATGCGATCGTACAAATCTTTCGTCTTCAGCTTATAGCCTCCAATTTTCGTAAATACTTCAGCTTCCCGTCCAACAATAGGTATAATCCCCTCGCCTCCAAAACCTAAATTAGGCTTAAGAACAAAAGTTTCAGGAAGAAGATTAAAATCAAATTTTTCAAGCTGACGATGATCGCGGATTGTAAAATAAAGCTTCGGAACGGGAATGCCGCGAGCCGACAAAAAATGCTTCGTCTGAAGTTTATTATCCGCTAAACGAATAGCTTTTTTTTTATTATAGGGACGTATATACAAGAGATTCCTCGCGTTAATTCCAAGAATGCCGCTCTGATGAAAAAACATATATGAAAAATTATTCTTCTGCGTGTCGAATCACTTCTCGAAAACGAACATATTCAAAAATGCGAAGTCCCGTCCATCTCCCCAAAATTACATTGATGACGAGAAAAACAAGAATAAGTTCAGGATGGCTCAGCATGAGTATTTTCAAAAAATCCCATTCCACAAGGTAATAACAAAGAATGGAAACAACAATAGTTTCAGAAATAAGCACGAGAGCGGATTTAAAACCTGTTCCTGTTTGAATGCTTACGAATTTTTCAACGAGAGTACTCATGATAAGCATGGGAAAAATCGAAATAGAAACAAGATCGGAAATGTCGAAAAGCGCGCCCAAAAAAAGAATCCCCACAATGGTAATACTCGCAAAAGTAAGAAGAATCGCTATGCGGGGAATATAAAGAAGCCGATAACGCCGGAGAAAAAGACGAATGAGCGTGCCGATAACCAACAAAATAATAAGAATAATGAGACCGTAGGAAATATCCAAAGCAATGAATGACAAAGTAACAATTGAAGGAGTATAGACTCCAAAAGTTGTAACGCCTACGATCTGTTTCATGAACGCAACAAACGTAACAATGACGGGAATCATAAGAAGAAGTTGTAGCGAATTACTCGGAATACCGCGATGAATCATGAAATTCAGTATGTGGGAAGGAAAATTCCAAAAAGTAACGCGAGATATGTGTTCAGCGACAATGCGATACGGTATGGCTCTTTGAGCCAAATTTGAAAGAAAAATATCCAAAGTGGGACTGTCTACAAAAGTCCAAAGTCCTTCACTTCTGGTTAAAATGATGCTATGAGGTCGTAATGCTCGATAGGGACCAAGCGCTATATTGACAAGAAGTGGAAGAAAACCATCAGAAACAAACACTATATCATGAGAAGTAAGGTCAATCCCCGCTTCAAGAAAAGACGGTTTAAATTGAGAAAGCAAGGTAAGACCAAGGCTTGAACGTGTCCAAAAAACAATACGGTCGGCTTTTGTAAAATCATCAAGAGCTTCACTCATTTTTTTTATCAAAATTTCTTCAACGACAAAATCGGAAACAGGCTCAAAATGGGCGATAACTTGAATAAAAATACCTCGTTCCTTGGCAAACGCCACGAGGTTTTTTACACGCTCTTCTTGAGCTCCGTCATCGGTAACGAGAAGAAGAAATTCTCGATAAACAAAAATTTCCTTTGTGGAAACTTGCTCATTTCCCTCCTTATCTCGAACGCGTAAATGAACCGCATAAGTACCGGCATTTTTATAAAGATGTACAACTTCTTCACCTTGCGCGGTTACTCCATCGCCAAAATCCCAAAAATACTTCAAAGCCTCATCAGCAAAAGGATTGACCGAAAGAGAAGCATCGAAAATCACATTTTTCTGCTGCGTAGCGACATCCGGACCGCGAATAATCGCCTGAAGAATGAGAGGAATTTCAGGCTGAGACAAAGCTGGAACAAGTTGCTCCTGAGCATAAACAATTTCCCCAAAAAAACTATCAGAGAAAAAAATGAGACATAAAAAAATAAAAAATAATGAGCGCTTTGCAGCCAAAATATATAAATTACAAAAGTAAAAACATTTTTCAAAGGTTCCCTAATATTATACCACGTCAAGCCAATGACGATAGACATCGTTTTTTCCATGAACGACATCAAAATAAAGGTTTCGAAACATTTTTGTAAGAGTCCCCATGGAGCCATTTCGAACAGGAACATCATCGATCGAGCCAATAGCGGTAATTTCCGCGGCAGTTCCTGTAAAAAAAGCTTCATCAGCTTGAAGAAGTTCTTTCATGCGTATTTTTTTTTCCTTACACTCAAAATTATGATCCTTTGCAAGCTTCATCACGCTGTCTCGTGTAATTCCCGGAAGAATACTCCCACGTTTAGGAGTATAAAGAATACTATTTTTTACAAAAAAAATATTTTCTCCCGGACCTTCCGCGACATTACCATCAGTATCAAGAAGCAAAGCCTCGTCAAAACCTAAACCATGCGCTTCAAGCGAGGCAAGAATGGAATTCACATAGTGACCCGTAACTTTCGCCTCAACATGAATGGTTTCTGGATGGAGACGTCGATATTGTGAAAGCTTAACCCGAACCACATCTTTTTCGAGATAGGCTCCCCAAGGCCAAAGCCCTACCGCTACATGAACAGGACAACCTTGAGGATTAAGACCCATCTTTCCATAGGCGAAATAAGCAATCGGACGAATATAACCCGAAGTAATACCATTGGAACGCACTAATTCACGAATAACTGCTATAATCTCATCTTTCAAATAAGGAATATTCATTTGAAGAACACGAGCCGATTGAAAAAAACGTTCAACATGATCCTTAAGACGAAAAATAGCAGGTCCATCGGAAGTTTCATAAAATCGGATTCCTTCAAAAACAGCGCCGCCATAATGAAGAGAATGGGTCAAAACATGCATCTGGGCTTGATCCCATGGCACCTGTACACCATTCATCCAAATATATTGAACAGTTTCCATAATAAAAATCAACTATAAAAATCCTCTAAAAAACCTCATGAAGGAACTCCCACAAAACCCCATTTCTATTGCAATTTAAAATTTCGTTACGAAAGCGAATTTTACAAAAATTCCTTTATAAGAATATCAAATATGGGATCATACGCAAATTTCTTTGAAAAAAAGTACATATCGCTGGGAGGCGGAGGCTCGTCGCTCGGATACTCGGCTGGATCAAAAAGGACGAAAATTCGCTAAAAATGCTATCGGCTACGCATTTTTTAACGCTCATTTTCGCCTCTTTTTGAAAACCAGCCTGCGTAACTCGCTCCGAACCCCCGCCTGATCTAAAAAATATAATTGACAATAATAAAATTATATTACATAGAGACGTTGCCTGTTTTGACAGATACAGAAATTTAAAGTAAAATTATAAGATAAAAAAACAAAATGACTCAAAAAACCCTCAAAAAAATCAAAAGCATAATTTTCGGCATACTCTGGATGATATTTACGGCATTCCCTATGTTGGAAACCCAAGCGTCATCGTATTATTCCGACAGTAATCAAGTTATTGCCTATGGAATCGATACCGTGGCAGGTTTCAGCGCCCTTATAAAAACAAAAGAAACGCGTCCCGACGCAAATATCGAATTTTGGATAAAAAAACCGGATAACGGTGAACTTTTCATCGAAAGTCAAACGAATGACGAAGGAATTGCCGTACTGGATCTGTACGACTATCACACAAAAAAAGCAGGATTCTATCAAGTGGCGGCGCGATTCAAAAAAGACAGCGATTTTGGACCTGTTTCAACGTTTCGTGTGTACGCGTCTGACATTTCCGCTGAAAAATCTTCCATATCGCTCGATAAAAATACCGCTATCGCGAATGGATACGACACAGCGACATTGACGGCGAATCTGATGGATGTCTATGGAAACCCATTGCCAAATCACACGCTGGAAGTGCTTTCAAGCCGATCCAACGATACCATTACAAAAGGATCTCAATATTTTACGAATGATGCGGGGATAGCACATTTCGCTCTTTCATCGGAGGAACCGGGCGTATCGGTTTACACGATTTTTGATTCAACGGCAGGCGTCACATTAAAGGAAAGAGCCAAAATCGCTTACTATCCATTTTCAGGTGGTCAAATTCAAAGCATTGGAGGAAATGTTATTCTCGCGCAAGAAAAAACAGCAAACAACGATTTTTTAACAAGTTCTCTTAAAATAGAAAATATTCCGGAGCAAGTTGAACCCAATACAGTCATGACATTTACCGTTACCGCGTATACGGAAAGTAAAAATACATCAACAAACTATAGCGGGACTATTCATTTTTCATCTTCGGATACAAATGCATCTTTACCGCAAGACTACAGCTTTACGCCCAAAGACCTCGGAACCCATACCTTCAGTCTCGCGCTGACTCTTCTTTCGGAAGGCACGCAGACCATTGAAATCAACGATATCGGTAATCCTGTTTTGAAAGATGAAAAAATTGTTCAAGTCGGATCAACTCATGCGGCGGGCGAAACAGTAAAAATTATTACTCCTCGGGAAGGGACGTATGGCGAATCTGAAATGACTCTCGAAGGCGAAGCGCCAACGGGAAAAACTATGGAAATCTATGATAATGATGAAAAAATAGGACAAACGATGGCAGGAGCTGATAATCGATTTCGTTTTACCATGAAAAATCTTACTGACGGTCTCCACACATTGTATATAACGCTTCTCGATGACAATCAAAAAAAACTTGAAACATCGGAAAAAGTGACCATTACCGTGGACACTCAGTCGCCCATAATTGATGCCATTACCACGGTGCCTGATGGAAATTTACCGGCGGGACAAAAATTCCGTATGACGATAATCACCGAGCCAACTCTCGAAAAAGTTTCCATTATACTGGAAAATAATCTTTTTTCATTCATCGAAGACATCGATCAAAAAGGAACCTACGCTGCAGAAATCGATGCGCCCAAAACGCCGGGCGAGTATCCGATTGATATTATTCTCGCTGACCGACTTGGAAATGAATCATCCTATCAATCATATTCGACGCTAAAAATTGTAGAAGAAATACAAAGTCCATCAAAAGTAACAGGACTTACTGCGCAGGCCGAAGAGCGGCGTATTATTCTGTCATGGGAAAATGGCGTTTCCGATACCATAAGTCACTATCGAATTTATTACGGAAAGGATGAAAATAATTTGGATCAAACCGTTGATACGCAGGATTCAAATACATCATGGTATATTCCTGATCTGGAACCCGGAAAAGAATATTTTTTCGCAATAACCGCTCTTGATGAACAAAATAACGAAAGCATGGAACAAAGCGAAAAAGTGAGTGCCATGCCACTTGGGATCGTATACCCAGAAAAAGTACAAAATGTGCAAGTTGTAGATGACATCCAAAAAGTAACAATCACATGGGAACCCTCACAAGATGATACTTATATAAGCTCGTACCGCATTCATTACGGCACCGAAGAAAACGCTTTGAAAGGCACGGTAAATACCTACGATAATCAAACATCTTGGTACATTTCAGAACTCGTTGGAGATGTCACGTATTATTTCGCGGTCACCGCCATCGACTCAGACGGCAACGAAAGTTTGGAAAATAGCGACATTGTAAAAGGATTCCCTAAATCCCCTCCCAGTCCGCCAAAAACGCCCGATAACGGTCCTTCATTGAATTTGATAATTATACTGTCACTTCTTGGAGGCGAAACCTATCTCCTCAAGCGGTACTGGCAATGGAAAAAATCATATGCGTTACTTTATAGTTCAAAAACGCCATTAAACGTATCAGCAAAAAATCAACAAAATACCAACGAAAACGATTGTTTTAACATACGAATTTCAAAGTAAAAAAAACAGCGAACAGTTACAAAAATTTTCCATTAAGCCAAAAAATTTGGTAGAGTGGTTAGAATATGATACCATTATCCAAGATATTTTTTTACGAAATTATGAATACTCTACGATTTCTTCTCGACTTCATTTCCATCTTGTTTCAACTTCTCAATCTTCTTATTATCGCGAGAGTGCTCCTTTCATGGTTTCGGGCGCCGGGAGCTTCAGGCCCCATTGTGCGATTCATTATCGAAACCACTGAACCGATTTTAGGAACGGTGCGAAAAATTATGCCGCGAACCGGCGTTATTGATTTTTCGCCCATCATAGCGCTTATCGGCTTACAAATTTTAGAACGCCTTCTCGTTTTCATCATAACGGGTTCATAAGGCATGATAACAAAATATGTCTCTTCCATCTTTAAAAATTGTATGTAAAAAGTTCCTCATCAAGTTATGGAAACCCTGATAAATATGATTTCGTTACAATGCCTAAATGCTAAAACTTTTCAATACTCTTGGACAAAAAAAAAGAATTTTTCATCCGCAAAACAAAAAAAAAGTAACAATGTATACCTGCGGACCAACGGTCTACGACTTTGCCCACATAGGAAATTTTCGGGCCTATCTTTTCGCGGATTTTTTATATCGCTATCTTCATTTTTTTAAAGGGTACGAAGTCGAATGGGTCATGAATATTACCGACATTGATGATAAAACGATTCAGGCTTCAAAAAAACAAGGTAATCCCAACGCGAATCTCATCGAATTCACTCGAAAATACGAATCGACTTTTTTTGAAGATCTTCATAAACTTTCTCTAGGAATTGATCAAAAAAATCCATCCAAAAATATTTTTAAAAAAAATCCGCGGGCAACGGAACATATTGAAGAAATGCAGGACCTCATACGCCGGATTATTAAAAAAAAACTCGCTTATATTAAAGAAGGATCAGTCTATTTTGATCTCGTAACCTATCGAAAAAAACAGAGTTATGGACAACTTATTCATATTGATTTCGAAGGATTTCAAAACGGAGTCCGTATCGATTCGGATGAATACACAAAAGAAAATCTTAAAGATTTTGTTTTGTGGAAGGCTCAAAAAAATGATGAACCGAGTTTTGATTTTATGATCGATGGGAAAAATTTTCCTGGTCGGCCAGGCTGGCACATCGAATGTTCAGCCATGAGCCATAAACATCTTGGATCTCATTTTGATATTCACACGGGCGGGGTGGATTTAAAATTTCCGCATCACGAAAATGAAATTGCCCAATCTATCGCCGGCTTCGGAGAAAATCCCGCCACTTTCTGGTGTCATAACGAACATTTAATGGTCGAGGGAAAAAAAATGAGTAAATCGCTTGGAAATTTTTACACGCTCCGAGATCTTGAAAAAAAAGGATACGATCCCAGATATTTTCGTTACTTCGTTACAAGTAATCATTATCGGACAAAGCTGAATTTCACTTTTGAGGCATTAAATTCAGCAAAAAACGCACTTGAAAGAATTGAAGAAACAATTCAAAAACTTCTCGATATACAAAAAAATGCAAAAAAAGAAAAAACAAAAAATAAAACTTCTGACAAAAAAGAAAACTTGAACGACAGAATCAAAATAACACGCAAAAATATTGAAAAAGAGCTTGATGACGATCTCAATACGACAAAAGCGTTGGCCCATCTTTTCTCGTTCATAAAAAAAGTGAATACCCTTCTTGCGAAGAAAAAAATAACCAAATCCGATGCGAAAAAAATCATGGCATTCCTTAAAAAAATGAATCTTCTTTTTGATTCATGGCATTTCAAAAAAACCGAACTCGACCCGGAAATGGAAAAACTTATTCAAGAGCGCGACAAGGCGCGAACTGAAAAACAATTCGAAAAAGCCGACAGTCTGCGTAAGCTTTTACAAGAAAAAGGCATTGAACTCGAAGATACGCCAGGAGGCACCATTTGGAGAAAAAAAATTACCTACGATGCTTCATGATTATTCGTTTCATTCAACAATTTTTACTGGAAAGAAGAAAAGAAATTCCTTTTATTATTTTTTTCTTTTTTTTACTCAGTTTTATACTTTCGAGACTTGTGGTAATCGGTATTGAAACCGAAACAATACCCTTTATTCGTTACATTTACATTCGAGGCATCCATATTCATCATTTTGCTTTCGGCATTATTTTTCTCGCGATCGCCGGTTTTTTCGCGCTCATTCATAAAGATAAAAAACATTTGAGAAAAACAGCCGCCATGTACGGAATAGGATTAGGGCTTACATTTGATGAATTCGGCATGTGGCTTCACTTGGAACAGGATTATTGGCTGCGTCCGAGTTATGACGCCATTATCATCATTGCTCTTATTTTAATAAATATTATTTATTTCAAAGTTTTTTGGAAAAAAATCGGAAAAATTCTGCAATCGTTGGTAAGATAAAAACTTTTTCATTATGCCAAAAACTTTACAAATACACATTCAAAAAAAATCCTATTTTTAAACAAAACACATCGCATAAAATGGATATGAAAAAACTTTTTAAAAACATAATTTCGTTACCAGCCAAAAAATTTACCAACATCATCCGGCGATTCGCGCTTACGAGCGACGCTCACAATGCCATTTTGTAAAACAATTTTCGCGGGAGAAGAAAGAAAACAATGATGCGCCATAAAACTATCCTGGTAGGCTCCAGTATTAAAAACGGTTATATACTGATCCTCACCCTTCTCCAAATCCTCAAGCCTCGGTAAAAGAAGATAACCGTCGCCGGAATACTTATCGTCCGAGTCGCAACTTAATCCTGCAAGCCATACGCGATGACGTTTCGGCGCGTCAATATTATTCACCGGAACAACATGCCATTTCTGATGAATCGCCCACGTATCAAGAAGATCATTGATAAAACTGCCATCGATGAGATACCACTTTTTTGCGATTCCCTTGGGAATTTCTTTTGACATAACGATTCTATAAACGGTCATCTGAGCCGGCCCCGTGACATATTGCCCCCATTCCACGACAACATTAGGATGCGGTATCGTTTCCTTTTCACTCCATTTTTTTAAATTATAAAAAATCCGATAAAGAACAGATTCAACGCTGTACAATTTTTTCTTTTCGTGTGGAATGGCATGGCCCCCTCCAATATTGAGCGTATCGAGAGAGGGACAATTTTTACGAATTTTTTTATAAGCTTCAAAACCTTCACGAAGTCCTTGAACCATGTCATTTTCCAACATAATTTGGGAACCGAGATGGTAATGAAGCATTTTTAAATTTCGTATTCGCCCCAATTCCAATATTTCATCCAATTCAAGACCAAATTGATCGATTTTTTTATCCCAATGGGATTTCACCTTCGTTTTAAGATTTACCCGTATACCTAAATCTCCCGAAAAACCTTTAAATGTCCTCAGTTCCTCCATGCTTTCTATAATGGGAATAATGCCGAGTCCCATATTTCTGAGCTCAACAATAAGTTTCACGTAGTCCGCGGTCTTCGCGCCGTTGCACACGACTTTAATTTTTGAATGAAAATTACCATTCATCCACATTTTTTTCACAATCCAAAGTTGATTCGCCGAAGCCACTTCCAAGTGAGCTCCTTCGGAAAGAAGAGGAAGCATGGCTTCCTTGTTTTGATTCACCTTGAGCGGAAAATGATAGGTAAATCGCCCTTTATATTTCATTTTCTTAATATTATTCTGCGCCACTTTATAAATATGGCTTAAGCGTTCTTCAATAATAAACGGCATAAAAATTTCAACCGATGAGCCAAATTTACGCGCGAGATTGAGGACATTATACTGATAATTTCCTTCACGAATAATAAGTTCGCCGAATTTGTTAATGTGAAAATAATCCGTATTAAATCTTTTATCCGCAAGTCCCCAAATTTTTTTATAATTTTTCCCGTTCGTTTTTTTACTTTTTTTCAACGCATTAACGAGTTATAAAAAATGAAATAATGTATAAAAAAAATTTTTCAATATTTTGTATGTATCACCAATAGAGATTTTACGCAAATACTTTTTTTATCGTTTGAGAAATTTCCAATTGAATTTTGGATCCAAAACATCAACAGGCGTTGGTCGTATTTTGGTTCTAAATGTCCAAATATCACTTTTTTCATTCACCGGCTGACCATCGATTTCCGTCACGGTTTCTATTTGCCAAAAATATTCTTTATTTCGTATTAATGGCATTTCCGGCTGAAATATAATTCTCGTTTCATCGCAGGTATGATTCGATAAAGTAGCAAATTGAGAAAGTGTATCCGAAGATTCTCCTAAATAAAGGGTAAAAGTCATATTCCCTTTTATTAATTCACACGAATTTTTCATATTCCACGCAAAACTCGTGCTTGTTTCAACATTGGAAGTTTCATGAGCTGGAAGCGGATTATAAGGAATCAACAGTGGTTCGATAACATCAATTTTAATAGCATACGTGCTTGGAATGTTAGAAATATGCCCCACGTTATCCTTCGCGATCATACGAAAATACCATATACCATCGAAAATACGTTTCCCTTGAGGGTCATTTAAAGACGGCAAAGTATCAATTATTTTATTCGTAATCGGTGTGCCAACATCATCTTGAGCCGATATCCAAAAACTATACTGATCGGGCAATTCATCAGGATTGGAAGTAAAAATATAATAATACCCTGCAATTCCTGAAATATCTTCGGGAATTTGCCATTGAAATTCAGGAGTATTATTGTTCACGCCTGCCTGCCCTTCATCGGGTTCTCCATCATTATACGCATAATGGGTGGACGACGAAATAATCGGAGCAACTGGATCTGAAATATCGATCATTACGGTAACGTTTTTACTCCAATCGCTCTGCTTGGAAACTGCATCAATGGCACTCGCTTGAAAAGTATGTACCCCCTCGCTCAAGGGATTTGGACGAAAATTGAGGACATTCCCCATATCAAAAGCTTCACCTTCATCGATTCTTCCGCGATAAGAAACCACGCCACTTCCCTCATCCATCGCCGCGCTCCAAACATATTGCGGAACATTTTGATTCGTCCATGTATTTCCACTCGCTACTTCTTTTACCGTAGGAACCACGGGAGGATTTGAATCATAATAAATAGATACTTGTCTCGCATCGCTGATATTTCCTTGCGTATCGGAGGCTTTCACGGCAATGGTATGAACGCCTTCTGTCATGCGATTTTCTAAAAACACACTCTTCTCGGATCCAACGCTTGCAAATGATCCGCCATCAATACTATACGAATAATCTTTAATGCCTTGAGAATCCGTCACTTCATTCCAGGTAATGGTAAAATTGTTCTCGCTGGTCCATGAACTTGGAGACGCTACTGGATTCGGACTCGTTGGCGGAGTCGTATCAACCGCAAAAAATTCACCGATAAAATTATTATTTTGTTCATTGCTTTCGACAATTTTCTCTTCGGAATCAACGCGTATTTCAAATGAGTGCTGTCCAAAACTTGATACGAATGAAAACTCCGCCTTGGTTGTTTCACCTTTTAAAAGTTGAGGTATATTCAAGGCATTTTGTTCCACTCCATCAACCAAAAAATCGACTGAAAAATTCAATGCATCACTCCCTCCGTGATTTTCAATGGGAACTTCGAATGTCAAAGATTTTCCTTCAACCGCAATGCCACCGACCATTTCAACTTCATATCCATTCACGAAAAGATCAGGAGGCAAAGCATATATCATAATTTTTTTTGTCAATACGGAAGAGTTCAATCCTGAACTATCCGTTGCGACAATACTCAAGGTCTGCACACCGCTCGATTGAAGAAAAATATTCCCCTCATACATTGATGTTTCTTCATTAAAATCAAGCAAAATCGTATTCTCACCAAAAAATGCGGAAACGGTCGATACAGCAACATTATCAACGGCATACACTTGAACATCGAGATTTCCTTGTTCATAAGGGTTTTCCGTGTGTTGAACGGTATAAATTTGTGGCGAAGTTGTATCCACGACTTTCAAGCTCCGCGTCGCTGTATTATTATTTTCATCAAATTCCGGAAGCGTACCGTCAGGATCAACTTCGAGGCGGAGCGAATAATCGCCGGGCACATCAGGAAGCCATGTAAAAGAAAGAGGTATTTCCTGTCCTGCGTTAATATCCACCGTTTTAAAATCTTCAAAAACAATCGGGTTGTCAGCGCCAAAAAATTGCGCCACTTTTTTCAAGCCTTGCGCAGATTTTTCAACAACGAAATGCACGGGAACTTTCACTCCTTCCTTTCCTCCAGGATTTTTTAATGTAACAGAAGTATTCAAAGAGTCGCCCAAAGAAGGAACCGTGTCGCTGAAAACCATTTCCTTATCATTGACATCAATATCCACGATATCCGGTCGAACGAGCACCGACTGTCTGACCGCATGAGAAATACCAGCCGCACTCTCTGCATACACTTCAATGTATTCGTCACCATTCAGAGGATATTGAAGCGAACCGTGATACAAACCATCATTCGGATCATAAGTTAATATCGAGGTTTCATATTGTGTCTGCACGCGGACATTTTCCTGACCTACCGTCTGCAACCTGGTAAAGCTTACAGCGGGAGCAAGACCTATTTGAATGAGAAATGCTTCGCCCTCAACAATATTTTCTTGAATTTCCAGTGTGTCGATGCGCGGAATATCCGCGGAATTTACGGAGATAACCGTGGAAAGCGTATTATTATTTTCTTTTGTTTCCGTAACACGAGAATCCGGATCAAGAATACATTCAAGACTGTGACTGCCAAGCTCAGCCATCCATTCAAAGTGAACGGTCTGGATTTCGCCGGAATTTGGCTGAATGGTAAAATCGCTCTTCGGCATACCATTCACTGAACATACTAATTTTGTATCCGGACTCTTTTTATATCCTTCATTGCGATACGTCACATCAATTCCAACTGTTTCACCAGCCGCTGGCTCGTTCGTACTCAAAACAAGATCGCCTGATTGAAAAACAAGATCTGGCTCCTGCGGATACACATGAAGGACTCCATTCACTGTAGAAGAAAGTCCCTGAGCATTGGTTGCCATCACTTCCAAAACTTTTTCTCCGGAAGTCGTGATCAAAAAATTTCTTGAATACTTATTTCCTGAAATGAAGTTTAAAGGAAATTCCTGCCCATCAATAAACATGTTTATTTCAGTAATAGCAGTATTATCGGTCACATCGATCATCATAGTATTTGTGCTTCCCACACTCACTTCTTCAGGAAAAGTCATATTTTGCAAAGAAGGAGGACTGATATCTCGAACTTCAAAAGCAATTTGAGCGCTATTATTTGTTTCATCATATTCGGAAAGGTTCTTGCGCCAATCAGCGAGGACATTGATGCTCGTCATATCGATTTGCGCGGTAAAATTGATATCTCCTGACCATGAACCAAGAGGCGAAACGGTCAATATCCGATCGGTTTCGGATATTTGAATATCGCCGGCATAGATTGCGATATCTCCTGATGCGGTTTGATCGCCAAAATTATGCACGGTTACATGAGCCGTTACTGTCTGACCTTCATCTGGATTTTTATTGCTCATGGAAATTTCATCCGCGATCACCGCTAAATCTTGACCGGATGCCCTGACATCGACTTCTTCACTAATGGATGCAGAAATACCACTCGTATCCAGAGCAGTCAGTGTCAGAGTATAACGCCCGGTTTGAGTAGGAGCTTGAAAATTTATTGACCACGTAGGTCCATTTGCTGTCATGGAATAATTATTTCCTGCAAAATTCGCGGTAACGGAGGCTATGCCGTGATTATCAGTCACATTCGCGTTGATTGTCAGATTCTGTCCGGCATAGACCGGGTTGGGACTAGCGAGAGTAGAAGAGGTTGTTTGCGAAATACCTGAAACGAAATTCATGCTCGTTCCCGTGCCAAAAATAGGAGGTTCGGAATCAATGGTATTATATTGAATATTTACATTGTTTACTCGAAGACGACCAGCGCTCTGAGAATGAATAATCAAAGGGATGGAAGTATCAGCCCCAGATAAAAAATATTCCAAATAATCATTTATTGAATCAGCAAAGTTGACAGTTGACTCGCTAGTAATAAATTCTCCTAAATACATCCATTCATTGTCCACATCATCACCAACATCCAAGGAAGGATTCCGTGGTCCCGTTGCATCATAAAGACTCAGTCCACCATCTTTATTACCAATAAAAATTTCTCCATATGAATCTCCATCAATATTCACAATATATGGTGATGACTCGTAGCCTATATCTATAGAACCATAATATATATTATCCTGAACAAAAGAAAAATGAGAAAGATTTCCATTATTAAGATAAGAGAGGATTGTACCATCCTTATTACCGACTAAAATATCATAGTCTAAATCACCATCAATATCATAAAAAGCAGGATCTGCTTGTGCACCAGTAGCCAAAATGTATGTTGATGGTGACAACCATTCCGCATTCGCCTTTGTGCCAATATTTTCATAGAAATAAATGAGGCCATCCTTTGTAGTAAATAAATCAAGATCTCCATCAGTATCTATATCGACAAAGTAAGGATGAGAAGGATCATTTCCTAAATCTATTCCTTTATAATTTTCTTCTGCTAATTGCCACGTGGCATTATATCTGTTTCCAATATTTCTATAAAAATCTATCCTGCCATCCGATAAACCAATAAAAAAATCTTGATCAGAATCACCATCGATATCAGCAAACGTAGGTGAGGGAGATGTATTATAATATGGACCTAAGTCAATATTACCATAGTTATTCGTTACAAAAGTCCATGCAGGAGCAGACTGACTACCATCATTACGAAAATATCGGATGTAACCATATTTTTCACCTATAAAAAGATCCTGATCATTATCACTGTCTATATCTGTCAGTGTCGGCTTTGATGAATTTCCAACATCAAAAAGATAATATTCTGTTTTCAATTCGAAGTTCGGATTTTTCCCATTACCTTTATTTTCAAAATAATTAATATTACCAGCACCTTCTCCAATAAAAAGATCGTAATCATTATCTCCGTCTATATCTACAAACGAAGGTGCTGCCCCTTCATCAACCAAAGAAGAAGCCATGGTATCAATATCAATATTCATATATTTCTCATCTATCAGTTGCCAAGAAGGAGATGTTGAATTTCCTATATTTTTATAAAACTCCACAGTGCCATCTCCAGTACCTATAAAAAGATCATAATCGTTATCATTGTCAATATCTACAAAGACAGGAGCTGCCGAAGCTGAAACGTAAGCATCGGCATATTGACTTGTTATAAATTCAAAAAAACCGTTATTATTTTCATAGAAATAAACAGTATCGTATGGACTTGCAAAAAGATCAGAATCAGAATCACCATCGATATCAACAAAAACAGGGTGAATTCCCACTCCACCCATATCGACGTTAGCAAAATTATCAGTAACATAATTCCATTCTGGCTCTGTTCGAGTACCGACATTTTTATAAAAACGTATTTTTCCTGCTCCGTTTGATTCACCAAGAAATAGATCGTAATCGAAATCACCATCAATATCAACAAGATATGGCCGTGCATACCAACCAACATCATACTGTGAATAAGGGTTTGAGACATAATGCCATAGAGGAGCTACAATATTCCCATCATTACGATAAAAAGATAACGTCCCGTCAACATTTCCAACAAAAAGGTCTTTATCAAAATCACTATCAATATCTGCAAAAGCAATAGCTGAGTAGCTTGTTCCCAAAAAATAATTTCCTCCAGAAAGATTAATACCAAAGGTTTGCTCACCTTGAAAATTTACTTGTGCGTGCTCAATAAAAGCATTTGATGGGATTTTTAAGTACAATTTTTCCTTGCTACCGCCAGCAGTAAAATCTAGTACTTTCTCTGTATTCCCGTTGTCAAAAGTATTAATAAACCCAACGCCAGTCTTCACTATAATAATATTCACTTCAGCCTCACTCTCTGCTCCAGAATTGTCGTGGCCAGTCAGAGTTACTGTATGCGTTCCGACATTTAAATTTACCGCTGATACATCAATCGAAACTCCTCGACCAAGTTCGCCATTCAGATTTGAAGTCCACACGAGAGAATTCCCTGACAGTATCCCGTCTTCGAGGTCGCTTCCTGTTCCACGCAGCGCTACGGTATCTTTTCCTTGCACAAAAATATTATCGCTCGAAGTCGGTGAAGTTATTTCAACTGTCGGAGGACTGTTTAAAATTTGGATATTGCTCGCAATCTGCGTCTTGGCATTCAGTTCATCAATCGCCTCAACCATAATGACATGATTACCAATTCCAAAACGACCATCCGTGGTGGAAATTTCATACGTCGATCCCGAAGCCAGCGCCTGTCCATCAACATACCAATTGACTCTTGTGGCATATCCACGACGGCTATCCTCGTAGTCAGAAACATTGGCTTTGAAAGAGAGTGTGCCTCCATGAACCATTTGAAACCCGTCACTGGGTTTCACGAGAGAAAGTTCCGGCGCATGAGGTCCAATCACCTTTACATCCATAAAAGCTTCTCCGACCCAACCATCGCTATCCGTGGCCTGCAAAGCAATTCTTTGATTTCCCTGAGACAATCCAATGACATGAGGTGTTTTTCCCGTGCCAATAATACCATTTAAATTTGAAGTCCAAACCAAATTTGCACCAGTCATATCACCATCCATTTCATCAACAGCAGAACCATTAAAATCATAGGCATATCCATAAAAAAGTTCACTTCCTTGGGTCGGAAAATTCACAGTAACACGAGGTTGGCCGGCATCCACCATCAAATGAATGCTCGATGTCGTTTCGGCATGATCGCTGTCTGAAGCTCGCAAGGTAATCACATGATCACCCGGTACAAGCCAATTCACATTGAACGTTTCGCCTGTCCCAAGAAAACCATTGCGATCGGATTCCCAAATCAAATGATCGCCAGAGAGCAGCCCGTCTTTCACATCCGAGGCCGAACCGGAGAAAGTAACCGCCTCATTATATGAAACCGTAGATCCGTCCAAAGGAGCCAAGATCGTCACCGTAGAAGGAGCTCGGAAACTGACATTGATCGTTTTTTCAACGGTTGCTTTCTGACCATCGGAATCCATGACAGATACCGTCAGCGTATGCGCCCCAACTGAAAGATTTTTAGAAAAAAGCCCTCCGCCCGTACCGATAAAACCATCACGGCTCGAATACCATTCAATTTTTGCATTGATATTTCCATCCTGTCGATCGTTTGCTTGAGCTTGAAAAGGTATTTGTTCATCTTCAAAAAAATCGGTTTTATCCGGATTTATAAGTAAAAGAACAGGCGGACCTTCTTCAACAACAATATACACCATATCAGAAACGCTATTTCCGTCAGAATCAGTGGCAGTAACGGTAATATTATGATGACCGATCCGTAAAGTATCTACGGACAAATAATCCCCTGTCCCAATTTCTTCCATGCCTCCAGTACTCCCATTATCCGTTGTCCATACAATATTCCCAAATCCCAAATAGTCATCTTCGTAGTCAATGGCTTCAGCAGAAAAAATAATAGCCTTTTCACTGGGAAAAATTTGATTTTCCACGGGCGATAACACCTGTAAAACGGGTGGTCCCGAATCAGGAACAGAAAAATGTATAATCGTACTCGCCGTGAGATCATCAGAGTCTTTTACATTCAGTGTCATGGTATGAAGGCCGCTGGCAATTTGAGGAATCGTGACTGTATCTCCATTACCAACAAAAGTGGCATTGTCGAGATACCATGAATAATGATCATCACTCAGAACCTTATCTTTTTCATCCTCGATTCCTCCGTAGAAAGTAGAGTCCGTCGCACTCATCAGCATCCCTTCGGAAGGCCAATAAATAACGGCTTTCGGAGAGGCCATATTGGCATCAACTTTCACGCTGAAGGAATTATTTCCAGTCCAAGTTTCGGAAAGCTTGCCATCAGGGTCAATTTTTAAAATAAATTCATACTGGCCAAAAATGGTCGGCAGTGTCCATGAATGTGTGGCGTTCAATGTTCCCCAGCCATCCAAACGACTGACATTTCCTGAAGCAATACTATATTCAGTTATCGTACCTTGTTCATTTTCAATTTTTACCATCAAATCATAGACAAAAGATGATTCGATACTTTCGCTTCCAAGATTCGCAATCTGTACGTTTATTTCAAGAGGTTTACCCGGAACAACCGCGTCTGAATCAATATCCAAAGTCCCACTCGCGTCTCCATAGGGTACTGTCATACTTCCGCCGTAGAGATAATACTCACCGGGTGTTTGTGTATTCTCGCTTGAATATGAATCCAAAACATTTGTCAAAACTTCCTTTTGATCATTGGAAAGTTCCTGATCCACTTCTGGATCGGCAACCGTGAGTTCGACACCTCCATGGACATTCCACGTTTGTGTATTTCCGTAAAAATCATGCACGTAATAATCGGAGATATACTGATCAGACTGCGATTTCCAATAAGCCTCATCAAAGACAGCATCTGCTTGTAAATCGGCAATATTCTCAGAATCGATAAAATCCGCATACGGTAAATTTTCCTTTGAAAGCGTCTTATACCAATGAGCTAAAGCAACTATTGGATATATTTCTCTGAGTTCGCGGTAACGAGAATCTGTACGAAATTTTTCAGAAATAGACGGCTCAAGCGATGTGAGTTTCTCTGCCAAAAGTGTTTTCCACGTTTCAAGTAATGTTTGCAGTGAAGCCTTCACGGCGGCATCAGATGAACCAAAATTATATTTTGAAACATCAACGTTGACCCATTCTACGATTGTTTGCAGTGAAAGATCAGCATCATTGAGAAATATCCTATTCTCTTCCGCGTTGACCGAAATATCTCCTGGAATAATAGTTCCTCTCGCACGCCATGATGGAAGTTCGTTAAAACCATAGGTTTTTAGTATGGACCAATACGGACTCTGCTTTACCATCGAAACCCACTGGTCGGTCAGACTGCCAATATTCGTGACATTCGGATGAAAGAGATCGAATTTCATTTGTACGTCAGCTCGAAGCATGACTCGGGAAAGCTCGGTTTGTTCAAAAGGCGCTTGAATTTCCACGCCACCCAAAGGCAGACTGATCCATTGTTTCCAATTGGGAATCGCAAGTGCAGTCATAAATATTTCCCGCGCCGTTTCACGACTTACGCTGGCATCGGCTCCGTTACCGGAAATCGCATTGAGAATAAAATCAATCGAACCGGTATCAGGATTTATATCAATGCCCGCGATGGAAATATCGCTGAAATCTACACCGGACGGATCGACGACGTTCTCAACATCGGAATCGTCGATCCTATAAACATAATTATCAAGAAAATAATTTTTTAATTCTGGAGAAATAATTATCAAACTTCCTAGACTACCACTCCCTGAATATGAAAAATTATTGAGAGAAAAAGTTAAAATTGGTGAAGTCTCGCCAGAACGAAGACCTTTATCATAGATATAAGCAAAACCCACGTCCTTGCCAGATTGAACATTCGCTGGATTTATAGAATACTCAATAATAATATCTCGATTTTCATCAAACGTACTCAAATTTTGAATTTGAAAATTTAAATCGTAATTCCCATTTCCTTTATTTACGAATTGAACAGAGTCATCGACAATATTGAGATTCATAAAACGTTGTTTCGAAATATCCCAACTTACACTCTCAAGTATCGGCTCAGTATCATTTCCAACATGATGAATTTGCAAAGGAATACCTTGTGATTGGATCAACACACTCTCACTTGAGGTCACACATGCTTGAGATTCAGAGAGCAGCCACGAATCATGTGACGTGCAAAGTTGACGCGCGAAATATCCATCCCCATTCTTATCTGCCCAATGTCCCAACTGGGGAGCATAGCGAGCCGTTGTACTCTCTATTGAGGTATCTTCGGTTTCAATAAAAAGAGTCGCATAGTACCAAGTGTCATTATCGTCAGCATTATAGGTTTTCAGTTCGTCGTCTAAATTCCAGCCACCAATACCAAAATTCTCCAAAAACGGATCATCATCGTCAAAACGAGTATCAATATACGCATGAGGCAACTTACTTGAAAAAGGAGCATCGCAATCAGTCCAATATTCCACGAGAATCCATTTAGTTGTTTCTTTATCACACTTCATAAAATTTTTATTATCAATCCAAATATCATTCTCATAGGTATGATCTATTGGATTAAAATTATTTTCCAACCAAGCCATTCGAGTCGTAATTTCTTCGTTATCAACATATTCCACACGACCTACATCAGGAGTCCAATCATAGTTTAAAAAAGATTCTCCTACCGTTTCATCTGTGGCCAGAGTTTGCGGTTGGTTATCCGATACAACTGATTGAATTGCATGTATGTCGCGGAGTTCAGCATAAATTGATTCTGTGTTTTTACCACATGCCAAACATGTCACATTGGAAAAACTAAACATGTGAGGAATTTCATTGGTAAATTTTTCAAATTCTTCAGCTTCTCCTGTCACGTCTATCTCCGTAATCGAAAAACCATTTTTTTCAATAGAAGAAAGTTGTCCCTGAAAATCATCACGGCTGGCACGATCCAGTTTTGTAGTCAATGATTGATCTTCTTGCTGAAGTTTTTTATCAAATCTCGCAATCGTTTTTTTCAGCATTTTCAACCGATGCTTGTAAAATTCATTTAAAGCATCTTCGACGGTTTGATAAGAACGTTTCGGATACCAATTCACATTTTCTCCAAATCGATGCTGAAAACCACGCACGGTCAGGTTATAGCCTTCAAGAAAATTCGGAAGTTCGCTATAAAGAACCGGCTGAAAAAATTCAAGCTTTGCATAGTATGGCTCATTCGGATGCGCTTTTAATTCTTGCAAAGCATCATTAAGGGAAAAAGCACGATCTAAAATAACTTCTTCAGAAACTTTTTTAAGCTCATCATTCGAAAATTGTTGAATCTCTTGATCTCGCGAATCCTGCTCATGAGGTATCACTTTGCTCTCAGCAGAAACAATATTCCCATTGAATAATACAAAATCAAAAAGCGAAAATATGAAAAAAAATATTAAAAAAATCGCCACAACTTTACGACTCCAAAAAAATAATGGATTCATACAATTTAAAAATAAAAGAGTGGAAAAATATTCTATATTAATTTAAAGCACAAAAAAACATTTTTGCAAGTTAAGCAAAAAATAAAAACAATCAAAATTATCTCTTAATAATGGTGCCCCAGGCAGGAATCGAACCTGCAACCTTCGCCTTAGAAGGGCGCTGCTCTATCCGTTGAGCTACTGGAGCATTGTGGCAATGGAATCAATATTGACAGCACAACAAATTTTCACGAACAAAAGTATAGCAATATCAAAAAATAAAAGAAAGATCTTGCGACTGAGGTGCTATTCAGAGTTTCAATTTTCTATATTTAAAATATCAGTCAATCTTTTATTCAAAGTGATTTACGTATGATCCCTATTAGGAGCTGTTCACATATTTCGTCCATTTCTGAGTTACTCCTCCTCGATGTATTTTTTGGGGAAACCTTAAAAAAATGATTTTTAGAAAGAAATAATTCCGTGTTGCACGAAATATTCAAAAAGAAGCGCGAGTGAATTATTAAAAAAATGAAAACAGATTCCTGGCCAAATATTTCGGCTGCGAATAAAAAGTCTATTAAGAATGAGCGAAAGAATAAAAATCGGAATAAAACTGGAAAATTCGAAATGAACGAAAGAAAAAATAAAAGCGCTTACGATACTCGCGACTGGAATAGACATTTTCTTCAAAAGAATTTGTAAAAGATAACCACGAAAAAAAAACTCTTCCACGACAGGCGCGAGAATGATAACAACAAGAGTCGCCAAAAAAACACTCAAGGAATCATCGCCAAAAAGAGGTAAATGCGGCTCCTGTTGATCAAAACCAGGAAGATGATCTATTCCGAATAAAGGAAGAAGAGTAAAAATAACCATCATAACAACGAAAAAAAGCAGATAGTATTTCAAGGCGAGACCAAAACAACGAAAAATTCCTATTTTTCGAAAACCAAAATCACGAAATTTCGACCCATACTTTCTCAATGTAAAAAAATACAAAGGAAAAAGAAAAATCACATTTTGAAGCATAAAAAGCAAAAACGTAACAAGGCTTTGAAATTGAAAAATTTCTATTTTTCTAAAAAATAAAGAATCAGCAAAAAAATCCCTTAAAAAGAAAAAAAACGCGACAAGCGCTAAGATCAATAATAATACCTTTATGAGATCACGCATCGTCCAAGGAACACGCGCCGCATCTGTTGAAGGAGAAAAAAAATTCATCGCGAAAATTGTATCAAAAATTGTATGTTAACAGTTCCCTAAAATGACAAAATTAGAGCCTTTTCATTGTAGGACAAATCTTTCCCTCTTGCCACATTGTTCGCTATTTTTCAAAAAATGCAGTATAGTACACTTGTAAATTTTGCGAAAAACCTAACAATTCTATGATTGAACGCAAAAAAAATCAGGAAAAAATAAAAAGCATTGTAACTCCAAAATCATCTCAAAATGAAAACGACAGCGTTGAAGTGAGTTTACGACCAAAAAATCTCGAAGAATATATCGGACAGACAGAGATCAAAAAAAATCTGTCTATTTTCATGCAAGCCGCGAAAAAAAGGAAAGAAGCACTTGAACACGTGCTGCTTTCCGGTCCTCCTGGGCTTGGAAAAACGACTCTTGCCAATATCATTGCTCGAGAAATGGGTGTTCATATCAAAATTACAAGCGGGCCTGCGCTCGAAAAACAGGGAGATTTAGCCGCCATTATAACAAATTTACAAGAAGGTGATGTCCTTTTCATCGATGAAATTCACCGTCTCAAACCAGTGATCGAAGAAATTCTCTACAGCGCCATGGAAGATTTTTGCATCGATATTATTATAGGAAAAGGTCCTTCGGCGCGTTCCATGAGACTATCCCTGCCTCGATTTACGCTTATCGGCGCGACCACGAAGCTCAATATGCTTTCCGCTCCGCTGCGAGATCGATTTGGAAATATTTTCACGCTTCAATTTTATAAAAATGAAGAAATTGAAAAAATTCTCCAAAGATCTTCTCATATTTTAGCTTGCAAACTCACAAAAGAAGCAATGATTCATCTCTCAAAAACATCAAGACAAACGCCACGAATCGCCAATCGACTTCTCCGTCGAATTCGAGACTACGCCGAAGTGCATAACATGGAAATTATCGATGAAACAGCCACAAATGAAACACTCGATTCGCTCGGAGTGGATATTCTCGGTCTTGATCACGCCGATCGACACATTTTGCAAACCATTATTGAAAAATTTCATGGCGGCCCCGTGGGATTAAACACAATTTCAGCCGCTATTTCCGAAGAACAAGGCACAATTGAGGATATCTACGAACCTTTTCTCCTTAAACTTGGTTTTCTCGAAAGAACGCCGCGAGGCCGGATCGTCACAAAACGCGCTTATCAACATCTCAAACTTCCTTTGCAAGAAAAAAACAACCAAAAAGGACAAAAAACTTTCTGGTAAAAACGCTTTAAAAATAGAGCACGAAGCTTCAAAAAAAAATGTGCAGGAGTAAAAAACTGAGACAAAAAAACTCACAGCACATTTCTCATATTTCCAAAAAATGCTGAACTTAATTCATCGAGAGGAATTATCTTAAACAAAGCTTTAAGTCGAATTTTTCGAGCATTTAACTCTTTAAATACGTCTACTAATTCACGATTTATTTTTTCTTCCGCGACACCGCGTCTTCTGTCTAATATGGCAGGATGTAGACCTTCTGCAGAACCTACTAAGTTTTGAATCAAATTATCTCTAAATTTATACATTGTAGTCCTTACTTCAGGCGATATTGGTTTAGCGGTAAATTCTTTCTTATCTTTATAATACTTTGTGAGATATTCAATGCCTTCCTTGCCAAGTTGTAATCGAATTTCCGATGGCACATCATTCAAATCCTCAAATTCTTCTGCCATACTTATAAACAAGCTTCTCTCAATTTCTTCTCGATAATCTTCAATAAGGAAAAATAAAAAACGAATTTCTTCAATCATATCCAATAATCTTATTCTACCAACTTTTGCGACATCAACATAATCATTTTCTAGAATAACCTCATTGACAGACTTTTGTCGCCGGAAAGATGATTGAAGGGGACTTCTATGTTTTTTTGAGGGTGGAGTATTCATCCATATCCACCCCAGCATAACATCAGCCAAATCTTGCAAACATTGACAAATATCTTCATCCATATCTCTAATTCTTTGATCAATCTGTGATAGTTCGCGCTTGACTCGATTCATAAATTCACTCATTTCATTCACATTTATTTTTTTGTGAACGTCAAGGTATCGCAAACCGATTTCGGCAATTCTATCACGCTTATTACTATCGACAAGACTAATCAGTTTTGCAAGCTCTTCATCACCTGCTTCGCATTCGGATGCCATTTTGTCATCTGCAGTTGTCATAAATTTTTTTTATTATTGAAGAGTATATATTATAATACAATAAAATTTTTATTTTATCAATATTTCTTTAAAAAAATTACAGAAAAATCTTTTGACTTTCTAAAATTAGCACTCTACAATAGAGATTGCTAAATAACTTTTATGAAAATTCTAAAAAACATCAATAACGCGCTCATCGTTTGTACCTGCCCACCGCTTTTTACATCACCATGAGAACTTATCCATTAAGGAGCCTCTAAAAACATCTTTTCTACTGTACTTTGCAAATTTTTCAAGGCATGCAAAGCACCATCGATCAAAAAAAAGTAAAGCGTATCTTTAAAATGTATCTTCTAATTCAGTCAAAAATATCGTATAATTTTAAGACATAAAAAAAAATCTATGCAAGACTCCAATCAATTTGAAAAATTCACAAAAGAGGCCAAGCAAGCGCTTCTAATAGCTCAAGAAGTTGCTCGCAAGACCAAAACCAATTACGTGGGAACAGAACACCTTCTTATAGGTATTCTCAGTCAAAAAAACGCGATCAGTTCGATTATACTTCAAAATTATGGCGTATCGCTCGAAAACGTAAACCTCGTCCTTAAAACAGTAGGTCGCCAAGCAGCTCCACAAGGAAATATAAAAAATACCTCCTCGGGATTAAGCGGTTTCGCAAAAAAAGCCATTGAAGACGCTGTAAAATGCGCTCATGGCTACAAACATATGTATGTTGGAACCGAACATCTACTCTATGGTCTCGTTGCCCAAGAAAATACCGCAGCAACCGTCATTCTGGAAAATATGAAAGTAAATATTAAAGATGTGCAACGCGAGGTGATAAATCTCTTTGAAAATCCACAAAGAAATCAACCCAACATTCCTCCTCAAATGATGAATCCGCTCGAATTTCTCTTAAACGGACTTCATGGAGTGCTTGTCGGAAATGATAAAGATATAAATTTCCAGGACGGATTTAAACACAAAAATAATGACTCCGGAGAAACGCGCGTCCATCCTTCTAAAACGGTAAAAACACCAGCTCTCGATTATTTTTCCACCGACCTCGTGCAGGAATCACGTGAAGGAAAAATTGATCCTATAATCGGCCGTGAAAAAGAAATTCTGAGAGTTATCAGCATTCTCCAGAGAAAAACGAAAAATAATCCTGTGCTTATCGGTGAACCTGGAGTTGGAAAAACCGCCGTAGCTGAAGGACTCGCTCAAGCCATTGTTCAAGAAAAAGTTCCCGACAAAATGCTCGATAAACGTATCCTTTCGCTGTCCATGGGCTCTCTCGTTGCTGGAACAAAATACCGCGGAGAATTTGAAGAGCGTCTAAAACAGGTTATTGATGAAGCTTCAAGCCTCACCAATGTCATACTTTTTATTGATGAACTTCATACGGTTATTGGCGCAGGATCTGCTGAAGGAAGTCTTGATGCCGCGAATATATTAAAACCAGCGCTTTCCCGTGGAAAAATTCAGGTTATTGGCGCGACGACAACGTCAGAATATCGAAAACACGTTGAACACGATGCGGCTCTTGAACGGCGATTTCAGCCAATCATGGTCGAAGAGCCGTCATCTGAAGACGCGGAATCCATTCTCAAAGGTCTAAAAGAATCATTTGAAGAACATCACAATCTCGTTATTCAAAATAGCGCTATTTTTAATGCGGTACAGCTTTCAAAACGTTATATTAACGACCGATACTTGCCGGACAAAGCAATCGATCTCATTGATGAAGCCGCGGCCTTAAAAGGCATACGTTCGCAAAAAAACACTTCGGATGTAAAAAAATTCCAAAAAGAACTCAACAAAATTATCAAGAAAAAAGAAGAGGCGGTTTCGAGCCAAAATTATGAGTATGCCGCGGAATTACGGGCACAGGAACTCGAATTGATTGAAAAAATTAATAGTTCCAGAAATGTCAAAATTCCCAAGGCTCAAAGACCGAAACTGACGGAAGATGATATTGCGGAAGTAGTGGCAACCATGACAGGAATTCCCGTAACGAGACTTATGAAAAACGACGTGGAAAAACTTATGAAACTGGAGGAAAATTTAAAAAAATCAATTATAGGCCAAGAACAAGCCATCCAGGCTGTTTCAAAGGCCATTCGAAGATCGCGAGCGGGTTTTGCGGACGCGAATCGTCCAATAGGATCATTTATTTTTCTCGGACCAACAGGAGTAGGAAAAACCGAACTCGTAAAAACACTGGCAAAAGAAATGTACAACGACAAAGATGCTCTGATAAAAATTGACATGAGTGAATTCATGGAACGCCACAATACTTCAAGGCTCGTGGGAGCAACAGCCGGTTATGTTGGCTATGAAGAAGGCGGACAGCTTACCGAAGCTATTCGAAAAAAACCCTATGCCGTCATTCTGTTCGACGAAATTGAAAAAGCTCATCCCGATGTTTTCAACCTTCTTTTGCAAATACTCGAAGATGGCTATTTAACCGATGCTAAAGGACGAAAAGTTGATTTCAAAAATACAATTATTATTATGACTTCAAACATCGGAGCCGAACAATTGACGCGAAAAGCATCAAAAATAGGATTTAATCTTTCATCGAATGAACTTAAAGAAGCGGAAGAAGAATTTCAAGAAAAAAAAGAAGAAATTTTGCATGAAATGAAAGAAGCCTTCCGTCCGGAATTTTTGAACAGAATCGACATGATTCTTGTATTTGAACCGCTCACTCACGAAAATATCAAAGATATTGTAAAACTCCATCTTGCGCGACTCCAGGAAAGATTGAATGCGAAAAAAATCACGCTCAATCTTACGGATGACGCGCTTGAAATACTGGCAAAAGAAAGCTACGATCCTGAATACGGCGCGCGGCCTGTGCGAAGAAAAATGCAAGAACTTATCGAAGATCCGCTTACGCAACGTTATCTTGATGGTGAATTTATAGAGGGAGATACCGTACAGATCATAAAGAAAAAAGATAAAATTGATCTGAAAAAAATAGTAAAAAAAGAAGAAACAAAACAACCTACCACTTCTGGAGCCGAAAACACTTCCATCTAAGAGCTGTTCACATAAAATTTTTTCAACTGCCCTTGACGAGAATCGCCATTTTCTCTACAATCTTAAAGCTTGTTAAAAAACGAAACAAAGCAGAGACGTTTTTTCAAGCAGTACTTCTTTAATACTCTGCGAATACATTTTTTATGGCAAAAAAAACTCCAAAAGTTCGTCAAACCATAGAACGGGATAGTATGCTCGACGAACTCATACAAAATTCCCCTTCCATTATCATGCCGAAAGCAGGAACACTGGTAAAAGGAAAGGTTTTCTCTCTTCAAAAAAACCAAATACTCGTTGATTTGGATGGCACGGTTACAGGTATGATCAGCGGTCGTGAAAGTCGCGATCGATCAAATACAATAAAAAAACTCAAAGAGGGCGATCCAATAACCGCTTACGTTATTGAAGAAGAAAATCCCGAAGGACTCGTCGTTCTCTCGCTGCGCAAAGCAAGTCAGGAAAAAACATGGGAAGATTTTCAAAATTCATATCAAAATGGAAATATTATCGAAGTACGTCCTCATGAAGCCAACAAAGGAGGCTTGCTTTTGGAAATTGACGGAATTAAAGGGTTTATTCCTGTATCACAGCTTGCCCCACTTCACTACCCGCGAGTAAACGGAGCGGATTCACAAAGAATCCTCGAACGCCTGCAAAAACTCATCGGCATCACGTTTAAAGTAAAAATTATCAATATTGATAAAGAAAACGGAAAGCTCATTCTTTCTGAAAAAGCCGGGATGGAAGAACAAAGAAGAAATGCTCTATCAAAACTCAAAGCTGGACAAAAAGTGAAAGGAAAAATCAGCGGAGTGGTAAAATTTGGTATATTCGTAGCGTTTGATGGACTTGAAGGACTGGTTCACATTTCCGAAATTGCTTGGGGTCATGTCAACGATCCTTCAGATTACGGAAAACTTGGCAATGAAGTCGAGATACTTATCATTGGCATTGAAAATGAAAAAATATCGCTCAGCATGAAACGTCTCGTTCCAGATCCATGGATCGAAGCCGCAAAAACATTTCAAGTTGGAAAAATTATTGAAAGTGAAATCACCAGAATTACGGAATTCGGAGCTTTTATAAAACTCAATGATGAAATAAACGGTCTCATTCACCTTTCAGAGGTTACAGATGATCCAAGTATTAAAGATATTGGACAGATTTTAAAAGCAGGACAAAAAGTCCGCGCGAAAATTATAGCGGTTGATCTTGAAGAACATCGCATTGGTTTGAGTATAAAAGCTTTGGAAAAAGATAAAGAAGAAGGAAAAAAAACGAAAAAAGAAAATGAAAAAAAATCAGAAGATGCTTCGAATAACGAAATCGCGTCAGAAAATAAGTCTACAAAAGATGAAGAAATTTCTTCCGTGAAAAATTTTCCTGGAGTAAGCGCGAAAACAATCAAAATTTTAGAAAACGCCGGTATACAATCGATTGATGATCTCAAAGGAAAAACGAAAGAAGACCTTCTCGGAATTGAAGGAATTGGAGAAAAAACAGCTGAAAAACTTCTTGCCCTTGCAAAATAATAAAAAATCTCACATACAAACCATAGGAGTACGGGTTCGAACCTGCGTGAGCTGTAAAAAAAAGGCGGAAAAATCAGCTTTCATTCGGATAGTCGGAACACCGAAGGGTGAAATAAAAATAAACAAACCGACGACCGTTGGAAGAGGAATGTACCTCTGTAAAAAAAAAGATTGTATAGAAAAAGCATTTCGTCAAAAAGGGAAAAATGCCATACAATACCATTTTAAAAAAAAATTTAAAGAAATTTTACAGGACATTCATGACAAAGAGATTGAAAAAGAACTCCTGAGGATTATACAATCGTGACAATGGAACCAATATTTGGAAATCAGGAACAAAGTCAGGCGATAACCCTTGATTCAGGGCCGCTTTTAATTATTGCGGGAGCAGGAACGGGAAAAACATTTGTCATTACCTCAAAAATTTTTCACCTCATTGAAACAAAAAAATATAAACCTGGAGAAATACTCGCGCTCACATTTACGGAAAAAGCAAGCAATGAAATGATGGAGAGAATTGATCTCATGCTTCCCTTGGGCTACGAAACGCTCTGGATAAAAACCTTCCACGGATTCTGTGAATCGGTGCTTCGGGAATATGGACTCGAAATCGGCCTTCCCACAGACTACAAAATACTTTCAACTCCTGAACTCTGGTTTTTTTGCAAAAATCATCTTTTTGATTTTCCACTGGATACCCTTCGTCCTCTCGGAAATCCCACAAAATGCCTTAATGCGCTCATTGACCATTTTAGCCGACTCAAAGATGAAGATATCTCCCCTTCCAAATATCGTGAATATGCGGAAAACAAAAAAAATGAAAACGATTCCGATGAATATAAAAAAGAAAAAGAATTGGCAGGATGCTACGAAGTATACCAAAAACTCATGATTGAACAGGGATATCTTGATTTTGGAGACCTCGCATTCTATACTTTGCGACTCTTTGAACAACGTCCTCATATCCTGAAAACATATCAAAATCGCTTCAAGCATATTTTGGTTGATGAATTTCAGGACACTAATTACGCGCAAAATAAACTCGTGGAACTCCTCGCCCATACTCATCAGAATATTACAGTTGTCGGTGATGATGATCAGTCCATTTACAAATGGCGAGGCGCGTCGATAACGAATATTCTCAAATTTGAAAAAATGTTTCCGGAATGTAAAAAAATAGTACTCAATAAAAATTACCGTTCATCACAAAACATTCTTTCGCTCAGTCATTCCATTATTCAAAATAACAATCCCAATCGACTTGAAATTCAAGAAAATATCGATAAAAAACTGAGGGCCGTACAGGAAAATGAAAATCTTCCCATTGATATTATTCACACGGAAAATCTCTCAAAAGAAGTTGAAACTGTTTTGAGAGAAATTGAAAAACTTCACAACGAAAAATCCATACCATATAACGATTGCGCTATTTTAGTGCGCGCAAACAACCACGCAAAACCATTCATTGATGAATGCAAAAAAAACGGACTCCCCTACCACTCAGCTTCAAATCAAGGATTTTTTTCCCGCGAAGAAATAAAAGATCTTATGGCATTTATAAAAATTATGAGCAACGTGAGTGACGATATTGCGTTTTTTCGGATACTCAGCATGCCGCTCTGGAACATTTCCATGGAGGAAATTCTTTTGTGGGTGCAACAAGCAAAACTAAAATCAATTCCGCTCTTTTTCTTTCTCAAAAATCTCAAAGAAAACCCTGATCTTTTCAAAAAAAATGTTTCAATCAAAACGGTTCATGATCTTCTCACCGAACTTCTGGAACAAACAAGACGGGATCTTCCAAGTCAAATTATCGGTCTTTTTTTAAAAAAATCAGAATATCTTAAAAATATAACGCTTCTTGAAACATCAGAAGCCTACGAAAAAACACAATATATAGCGCAATTTTCAAAAATAATTTTAAAATTTGAGGCGAATAATCAACAGAAAACAATGCTCAGCCTCGCCGAATACCTTCGTTTACTTGAAGAATCAGGAGAAAATCAATCCTTTGGCGTTCAAGAAGATTATATCGACATCGATAGAATTCATATCCTCACGGTTCACGCGAGCAAAGGACTGGAATTTCCCTACGTTTTCCTTGTCAATCTTGTAAACGAACGATTTCCGGCGAAACAGAGAAATGAACCATTTGAAATTCCGGAATCACTCATTCCTGAAACGCTGCCAAAAGAAAATACTCATTTTGAAGAAGAACGGCGACTTTTTTATGTCGGATGTACTCGGACGAAAAAAAAACTCTTTTTAAGTTACAGTGATTTTTACGAAGGAAAAAAAGAATGGAAAAAAAGTATTTTTGTTACTGAAACTGAAAATTCCGGATGTCTCCTTCATGAAATTTCTGAAAAACGCCATTGCGAAAAAGAGTTTTCAGAGATTCATCATGATTCAACGAGAAAACATGAATCAATAAGCCCTCATCGAAATCATGCCGGCATAATCGTAGCGCCTGAAATTTTCCCTATCGCGGGAATTGAAAAAAAAAATATAAAAAACTTCAAAACAACGAACGATGTACTGATGCTGACTTCGAAAATTTTTTTACGAAAACTTTCCTACAGTCAGATCGACACATTCCAAATATGTCCGCATAAATATAAATTAAATTATTTATGGAAAGTGCCAACACCGCTGAATCACGCGCTAAGTTTTGGATCATCGATTCACAACACTTTGAGGGATTTCTATCAAATTTTAAAAAAAAATCCGACTCTGGCAAAAAAACACGACCTCAAAGAGTGTTATGAAAAAAATTGGCTTTCGCAAGGATATTTAAATAAAACCCACGAGCAAAAAAGAAAATCTAAAGGATGGATTCTTCTTGAGGAATATTACGAAATACATAAAACATGCTGGACGATTCCGATATACCTTGAACGAAATTTTAGCTTCCTTATAGGAAAATATATGATCAACGGTCGAATTGATCGCATCGACAGATTGAAAGATGGAAGTTTTGAAGTAATTGACTATAAAACAGGCGCGCTCAAAAAACAAAACGAAGTAGATAAAGACATGCAACTTTCACTCTACGCGTTGGCTTGCAAAAAGGCTTTTAATATTCCTGCGCGGCAATTAAGTCTCTATTTTCTCGAAGAAAATAAAAAAATTTCAACAATAAGAACCAATGAACAAATAGAAGAAACCGAAAAAACTCTCGAAAAATTAGCATCGAGCATGGAAACATCGGATTTCAAAGCAACTCCATCATTTATGTGTCAATTCTGCGACTATAAACTTCTCTGCTATGCAGTATAAAAAATTTTTGTATATGCCAACCACTATTCCTGTAATCCCCGCCGCTTTTCTTCAAAAAAAACAGTGAGCAGTTACAGTATAATCGGACCTTTATGGTTTTCTAAATAATGACCAATTTCTAAAATCATAAATAATGTCCGATATGCTCCAACCTGTATCGTAACTATCATTTTGATTCGTTCTTCTATAATTCGA
This sequence comes from Candidatus Peregrinibacteria bacterium, assembly GCA_016188705.1. Lineage (GTDB taxonomy): Bacteria > Patescibacteriota > Gracilibacteria > UBA1369 > JACRIC01 > JACPHH01. Next base: position 42,272 of record JACPHH010000027.1, read on the forward strand.
TACTAAAATTCTTGTTTCTTGTAGCGTTCTTGAATTATCCGCAGCGATATTGTTTCCATGAGGATCAATCAATCCTTCAGGGATGCCTAAAGCCTGTCCTTGATATTGCAAGTCAGGATTTGAAAAATATTTAAGCAATGGACATGACCAATCACAAGATGACCCGTAAGCCATTGCTGTTCTAAAAGATTTATCAGGAGGCAAATAACCAAATGAATAATCAAAATGAGCGCCGCTTGAACCAGGAGCTTCACGATCATGACCGGCTCCAAAAAGATGACCCGTTTCATGAGTAAATGCTCCGACATCAGGATAATTAGCCCATTTTGCTACTAAAACATTAAAAGCTAAACTTTCCTCAAGAAAATATGAAAATGCAACTCCTGCTATTCCTTCTGTACAAGTTGAATCAATAAAAAAACTTACCAAATCAGCACCATATTCATCACGCTTTTCATGAACGGATTCAAGTCCACTTTTTCCTGAAATCAAAGCAAACAAAATAGTCGAAATATCACATGTATTGGGATCGGTCTCATCATAATATACCTTATCAAGTCCGACAAGACGTAATTTTGTATCGATATTACTATTTTCAAAGGTAAGATTCATATTTTCTACAGCAAGAGCTATTTCTGATTTGATATCAATATATTTCATATCCGTTAATGCTGAGTATGCAACAAGAATATCAACAACAGAGCCATCATCAAGCTTAAGTTTCGGTTCAACATGAGACAATTCTTTTTTTTCAACGCTATTTTCTTCAGATTCATGAGAAAAAATCATTCCTTCTTTTATCATTTCAGGATCCAGATGAAAATCACGAATATTGGAATGTTTCAATTCAGTAATAAAATGTTGGCTTCCTGACGTTGGGCGTATTCTATACATTCTATTATTGTGATCCTTAATGTCGCCACTTATGTATCCGCCAGAGGTGTTCACGATAAAAACAAAAGAATTCAAATTATCATCTGAAACAAATCCATAAAGAGCGATTCTTTCAGTATCTAATTGTATTTTTTTTGTCCAAACCACATTCACCTGAGCATCAGAAAAAAACTGAATAACAGTTTTTGAATCGGCTGGTAGCGAATTCGAAATAATAAATGGTATAAAATTCGTATCTAAAAAAGCAGTCCGTTCTCTCACGATTTCAGCGCGGTCAGGAAACGATATGCATTGTTGTATATCCAAGCCGCAATTTTTCGTAGCATAAAGCGAATCTCGAAAAAGTAAATTTCTTGATTCAGAATGAGCAATTTGAGATAAAAAAATAGATCCAATCCCAACCAGAATAAAAAATGAGACAAAAAATCGAAATTTCATACAAAAATAATGTTATTTTATAAAAACTATTTTAAAAAATAACATTATTTAAAAAATTGTCAATAGAAGACATCTAAAAAATTACGATATAATAATAAAAAACCTGTAAAAACGCAATGAAACAAAAATAAAAATTATTAAGGTTTCATAATCTAAAAAAATATGGAAAATCTTTTCATGGTCGTCATTATTGCAGTTATCGCTCTTTCTATCTGGTATAACTGGAAAACTCATCAGTCCTTACAAAAGCTTAATCAAAAAAAAGACGAAGAAAAAAGTCTTGGTGAACGGCTGGATATTTTATCGCAGCACATGACAACGAATCTGAGCGGGGTGACGAATAGCGTTCTTCACCAGCTCAATGAAGTAACAAAGCAAGTAAATGAAAGATTGAAAGAAAGTACTGAAATGACGGAAAGAACTCATCGATCCGTCGGCGAACGACTCGACAACGCGGCAAAAGCAGTCAATACCATTACAGGGAGGCTCGCGAAAATCGAGGAAGCAAATCAACGCATTTTTGAAGTGGGAAAAGACATCGCAAGTTTACAGGAAATTCTCAGAGCGCCAAAACTCCGTGGCGTTTTGGGAGAACTTTTTCTGGGAGACCTCCTCGCTCAAATTTTACCAAAAGAACTGTTCACTCTCCAATACAGTTTTAAAAATGACACCAAGGTCGATGCCGTCATTCATTTTCCGAATCAGCTTCTCGTTCCGGTTGATGCCAAATTTCCTTTAGAAAATTTTAAAAAAGTGATTGAGTTTTCTGAAGAAAAACAAGCGAAAGCAGCGCGAAAAAATTTCTACAGCGACGTAAAAAAACACATTGACGATATCGCGAACAAATATATCGTTCAAGACGAAGGAACTCTCGATTTTGCGCTCATGTATATTCCCGCGGAAAATGTTTATTATGAAATGATTGTAAAAACCGAAGAAGACAATTCAATATGCCAATATGCCATCAGTAAAAAAGTTATTCCAGTCTCCCCTAACAGTTTTTATATTTACCTTCAAGCCATTCTTATGGGATTCAAAGGACTTCAAATCAATAAAAACGCGAAAGAAATTTTAAGCTATATCAGCAATCTTAAAACCACATTTACAAAATTCGGTGAAGATTTCGAACTTGTCGGAACGCATTTGAATAGAGCAAAAAACAGCTACGACAATTCTGAAAAACGGCTCGATAATTTTGAGCAAAAACTCAAAACCATAGAAATGCTCGAAAAACAGGAAGAAAAAATCCTTTTGGAATAAAGGAACCTCTAAAAAACGAAACTTCGTAACGAGTTACACGGTCAGGCTTTCAAAAAGAGCCAAAATGGATACTTGCAGGAAGAATGCTTACATGATACATTTGTCCTGGTTTAAAACGCATTTTTCTATGTCTGTAAAGCTCAAAACACTCGCGGAAGAAATTGGAATTTCTCCAGCGGAACTCCGAAAAAAAATAACAGAATTTGGCTTTCATATTGAAACAAAAGCAACAACTCTTGCTGATGATATTGCCGAACTCATAAAAGAAGAACTTTTAAAATCAGAAGAAAATGTATCAGAAGAAAAAAGCAAAGCCGAGCTTTACGAAGAACTCATAGAAAAAGAACTCGATAAAGAAATTATAAAAAAACAAAGAAAACAAACAGCGGGAAAAGAAAAAAAAGACGCGGCGGTTCAAACTGAGGCTCAAAAAATTGAAGAAATGCCTCAAACGCAAAAAATCATAGAAATTCCAAACGCCATTTCCGTCAAAGAATTTTCTGAAAAATCAAACATTTCAGCCGCAAAAATTATAGGAGAATTGATGAAAAATGGCATACTCGCGAATATAAACCAGATGCTTGACTTTGAAACCGCAAGCATCATCGCTTCGGATCTTCATATCAAAGTAAAAAGAAAACATCAGCGATCCGCAATAGTAGATCTTTTAGAAAAAAATCTCACAAAACTTTTAGAAGAAGATGATGCGGGAGTTTTAGAACGCAGGCCGCCGATAGTAAGTATTATGGGTCATGTGGATCATGGAAAAACGCGCTTGCTCGATACCATACGAAAAAGCAATGTGATTGCTACTGAAGCAGGAAATATAACCCAGCACATAGGAGCATATCAAGTTGAAAAAAAAGGAAAAAAAATCACCTTTCTCGATACGCCCGGCCATGAAGCATTTACAGCCATGCGAGCTCGCGGAGCTCAAGCCACGGACATTGCCGTGCTTGTTGTTGCGGGCGATGAAGGAGTAAAACCACAAACCATCGAAGCCCTCAATCATGCCCGGGAAGCAAAAATTCCAGTTATTGTTGCCATAAATAAAATGGATAAAGAAATCGCTAGTGCGGATAAAGTAAAGGGCGAACTGGGAGAACATGGTCTTCAGCCTGAAGAATGGGGAGGAGATACCATCATGATTCCACTTTCAGCTCAAACAGGTGAGGGTATCGATAAACTTCTGGAAAGTATTCTCCTTGTGGCGGAAATGAACGAACTTAAAGCAAATCCAAATAGACTTGCCGTTTGTACCGTGATAGAAACTCATTTAAGCCAAAATCTTGGACATACGGCAACAGTATTAGTGAATACAGGAACACTCAAAATAATGGACAATTTTGTCATTGGTTCGACTTTTGGTCGTATTAAAACCATGGAAGACTGGAGCGGAAAACGCCTCAGAAAAGCAGAACCCTCAACTCCCGTTAAAATTTCCGGATTATCCGCCGCTCCACAGGTAGGTGATATTTTACAAGTGGTGGCTGATGAAAAAACCGCAAGAAGCCAAGCAGTACAAATCTCAACCATGCTCGAAACCTTATTACGCGAAAAACGCGGACTTGGAGTCGATGAAATTATGGCAAAAATTATCAGCGGAGAAATAAAAACAATCAAAATCATTTTAAAAGCCGATACCGAAGGATCTCTGGAAGCTATTACCATGGCGCTCGCAAAATTGCGTGATGAAAAAGTAGCCATTAAAATTATTCATGCCGGAGTAGGCAATATCACGGAATCCGATGTACTTATGGCTTCAGCAAGCAAAGGAATGATAATAGGATTCCAAGTTTTAAAAAATATTCAAGTACAAAAATTAGCAGAACGTGAAAATGTGGAAATTCTCATATACGATATCATTTATAAACTAACCGAAAATCTCAAAAAGATTTTAAATGGACTTCTCGAACCGGAAATAATCGAAGTTGAAATTGGAAAAGCGGAAGTGAGAAAAATTTTTCTTACAAAAAGGAATGAAATGATTATTGGCTGCAGTGTAACTAATGGGAGAGTTGAAGATAAAGCCCGTTTTACCATTTTTCGGGGAGAAAAAGAAATAGGAAAAGGAGACATTCTTACTCTTAAAAAAGTCGACGCTACTGTCAAAGAAGTAACCGAAGGACAAGAATGCGGTATTCGTTGCCGAGTTGATATACCGCTTCAGGAACGCGATATATTTGTTATTTCAAAAAAAGAAAAAAAGATTCATTCGCTCGGATAGTATTACTTCGATAGTATTGAATAATCTCTATTCTATACTTGAAAATGTCAAATCTATGCTTGAAAATGTCAAAATAAAAAAAATTATCAATCATCCAGATGAACGGGGCTATTTTCGAGAAATTCTTCGTGATGACGATCATCTTATGAGTCGCTTCGGCCAAACTTCGGTTACAATGTCGCATCCCGGCGTGATCAAAGCATTTCACTGGCACAAAAAACAAGATGATCTTTGGTATATAGCACAAGGCGAAGCACTGGTTGGACTGTACGACATGCGAAAAAACTCTTCTACTTTTGGGCAGAGCCAGCGTATTCATGTAACAGAAAACAATCCAATGCTTATTTTTATTCCAATAGGAGTAGCACATGGATATAAAGTTTTAGGGGAAAAACCACTCCTGCTTTTCTATCATACTACGATGTCGTATGACGCGAAAAATCCCGACGAAGGTCGAATGCCGCACGACGACCCCGAAATTCATTTCAATTGGAATATCTAAACTATGAATCTTCTTATTACCGGTGGCGCCGGATTTATCGGATCAAATTTCATTCTCCACATAGCTCGAAAATATCCCGATTATACGATTATTAATCTGGATAAATTAACCTACGCGGCAAATCATGAAAATCTCAAACTTATTGAGAAAAAAAAGAACTATTTTTTTATTCATGGCGACATTTGCGATAAAAAATTGATACAAAAAATATGTCAGACTTCCTCAATAGATATTATTGTACATTTTGCTGCGGAATCGCACGTCGACAGAAGCATTCAAAGTCCTGAAACCTTTATTAAAACAAATATAATCGGAACGCATGTGCTTCTCCAGGTAGCATTGAAAGCAAAAATTCGACGTTTTATTCAAATATCAACCGACGAAGTCTATGGATCATTGGGTAAAAAAGGGCATTTTACGGAAAAATCAACTCTAAAACCTTCAAGTCCATATTCTGCAAGCAAAGCTTCCGCCGATCTCCTGGCTCTATCGTATTTTTATACCTATGGATTTCCTGTAATAATTACCCGTTCAACCAACAACTATGGACCAAGACAATACATTGAAAAATTCATTCCAGTTTGTATCAAAAATTTACTCAAAAATAAAAAAGTACCGATCTATGGCCACGGAGAAAACATCCGAGACTGGATTTATGTCGAAGATAACTGTGAAGCTATAGATAAAGTCATGCATTCAGGAATAATTGGAGAAATATATAACATCGGTGCAAATTGTGAAAAAAACAATAAAGAAGTGGCAAATCTTCTTATTCAGAAACTCGAAAAGCCTGAAAATTTCATACAGTATATTCAAGATCGACCTGGTCACGACTTTCGATACAGCCTCTCTACGCAAAAAATTCATTCCGAACTCCATTGGAAAGCAAAAACATCATTCAATGAAGGTATACAAAAAACTATTGAATGGTACAAAAATCATTTTTAAATAATAATGAATGTTCTTCTTATCGGAAAAAACGGGATGCTGGGATGGGCATTAGAAAAAGCCCTGCAAAAAAAAAGATGGAAATATGTGGCTCTTGGAAAAAACGAACTTGATATTACCAATGAAAAAAAAGTTGAAAAAACATTAGAAGCTTTTAAGCCAAATTATTGCATCAATGCAGCAGCTTTTACGGATGTCGACGGTTCAGAAGAGAAAAAAAAAGAAGCCATGAAAATAAATGCCTACGGACCCGGTTATATAGCAAAAGCTTGTCTCAAAACGAACACTTTTTTTATTCATTATTCAACCGACTATGTTTTCAATGGAAAAAATGAACAAGGCTATACAGAAAACAATCAGATAAATCCGATAAATACATATGGTAAATCAAAAGCATACGGTGAGAGATTGATCAAAAAAAATATACAAAATTATGCCATTATTCGGACTTCTTGGCTTTTTGGTCCCAATGGAAAAAACTTCGTTACAGCCATAAAAAACATTTCGCACTCTCAAAAAAAAATTCCAGTAGTATCCGACCAAAAAGGTTCACCAACCTACACAATAGATATTTCCGAGGCTACAATGAACTTTCTTAAAAATCCAAAAACAGGTATATTTCATCTAACAAACAGTGGTATCACAACCTGGGCAGAATATGCTGAAGAAATTATTCGGCTTCTCGGAAAATCTACAATGATAAAACATGTGACAAATAAAAACATGCCGAGAAAAGCAAAAAGACCTCAGTGTTCAATACTCATTAATACAAAGCTTCCTTCCCTTCGTCCATGGAAAAAAGCTCTTAAACACTATATTGACAATTATGCATAAAAAAATTCTTGTATCCGGCTCACTTGCTTATGACCACATTATGATTCATGATGGAGAATTTCATGAAATAATCCTTCCTGAACATGTTCATCATTTGAATGTATGTTTCATTATTAAAGACAAAAGTCTTCATTTTGGAGGAACAGGAGGGAATATTGCTTATAATCTCAGACTTCTTGGAGAAAATATTATTCTCCTCGGCCTAGCTGGAAAAGACTTTCAGGAATATAAGCACTGGTTAGAAAAATTTGGAGTCGATACTTCACAAATAAAAATTGAACAAAATATTTATACGGCATCTGCTTTTATTACATCAGATCGAAAAGGAAATCAAATTACGAACTTTTATCCTGGCGCAATGGATAGTAATCACTGTTTCAATCTCGAACCACTCGCGAAAGACATTGCCATCGCGATTATTTCACCCGACAACATACATCGCATGCTAAACATGTGCTTACAATGCAAAAAACTCACTATTCCCTATCTATTCGATCCAGGACAGCAGCTTCCAAATTTTACGCCTCATCAACTGCTCGAATGTATCGACAAAGCTGAGGGAGTGATTCTCAACGAATATGAACTCGAACTCTTATTGAACAAAACAAATTTAACAAAAAAAGATCTGTGCGAACGAATACATTTATTGATCATTACTCGAGGAGAAAAAGGTTCTACTATTGAAGAAGGCGAAAAAAAAGAAGAAATAGGCATCAGTGAAACAAAAAAAATTATCGATCCAACAGGCTGCGGAGACGCTTATCGAGCTGGTATTCTGAAAGGACTTAAAAAACGATATTCACGAAAAACAATGGGACAAATGGCAGCGCTTATGGGGACATATTCAGTGGAAAAAAAGGGCACTCAAAATCATTTTTTTACTCGTGATGAATTTGAAAAACGTTACAAAAAAAGTTTCAAAACTGAAACGCCGACGTGGTAACAATCGCTGAATATTTTATTGTAATTGCTTACGGAACCTCTGAAAAAGGTGGTTTCGTTACAGCTGTTGTTTGTGATTCTTCTTTAAAAAGTGTTCACATAAAATTTTATGTGAACACTGCCTAGGAAATTTCATGAACTTGGAAAAATGCACGATCGTAAAAAAGAAAAATGTAAGCGATGTTCAGGTTTCATACGACCTTCAGACGCTATAATATCAGAACGAATTTCATTATAATGCTCAAAAAGGAATGTTATGCTTTTTCGAAGCGAAAGCGCATTTACTTTTTCAACATGAAGAACAAGTCTGTCAAAATATTGCATATCGAGAAAACGTGAAACCTTAGGTGAATAAACAAGTGGAATAAAAGGAATTCCGAGCCTGAACGAAAGTATGAGCGAATGAAGGCGCATTCCAATAATAAATTTCGCATGTGAAAAAAGAGAAATATAATCATAAAAATCCCTGCTATGAAGAGAAAAATCTAACAGATGAACATTTTTTTTATTCCTTATTTGTTCAAAAATTTTATTCAAAATAAAACGATCATCATCGCGATATGTTTGAAAAGGAATCAACAAAACTTTAAGCTTTTTTCTTGTTACTATTTCATCAATAGATTCAGCAACTATTGATTCAAAATGAGAAACTTTTTTCATCCAATCTCTCATCACAACGATACAATATGATCCATTTTTGAGTTCATATCGGGCTGAAAAGAGACGAAATCGATTTTCAACTTCATGTTTGTCAAAATTCAATGAAAGAGCCGGATCAGGAAGAACAAGAATGGGTTTATGAATTCCCAAAGCTATAAGCAATTTTTTTGATGCGTAATCTCTCACGGAAATACGTTGAGCTTTTTTAAAAAGAAAAGAAACAATACTTCTACTCAAAAAATACCGTAAAGGCCCAATACTCTGGGCATAAATATAAAAAGGCTTAAAACAAATAATTGCGACTAATACATGAAATCCCCATAAAAAAATAGCATAGATGCGTTCATCGGTAAAAAGCCCTCCGCCTCCAATTAAAACAGCATCCGCCTTCCTATATGCCTGAAATGTTTTCATAAGTTCACCACGAAATAAACCTCGAAAAAACGATCGAAATCCAAAAGGTAAAAAAAATACAGATTCTACTTTGTGAAACACCTTGGTATGAGACGGATCAGCGCTCAAAACTGTAATATGAGTTTTAGGAGCAATAAAACGAATATGTTGAAGAAGCGCTGCGAGAATCATTTCATCTCCAAAGTTTGTAGCTCCGTAATTTCCACAAATGAGAAGATTTTTCATACAAAATCAATGTTCTTTCATATATTAAAACATTTTTCATTATTCATCGAGTACATTTTCAGTACTTGACCACCGCCGTTATTTTTTATTCATTCAATAATTTTTCCACAGGAGAGGCTTTTCCTTTAGATATTTCTCCTTTTTTATCATCTTTGATACTTACATGCCGTTCTTTCAAACGAGCAACCTTTCCAAAACGTTCTCTCATATAATAAAGGCGTGCTCTCCGCACTTGAGCTATTTTAACAACTTCAATTTTTACAATATTCGGCGAATAAAGAGGAAAAACCTTCTCAACACCGACATTTTCAACCACCTTACGCACCGTAAATGTTCGATTCACTCCTGTTCCACTGCCTACTTTAATAATAAGTCCTTCAAATATCTGGATTCTCTCTTTATTGCCTTCAACTATTTTTTGGTGTACACGCACAGTATAACCGGATCGGATTTCTGGAACTTTTTTACTTTTTGCCTCGGATTCAAAAATTTTAAGAAGTTCTAACATACAAAATAAAAAAAATATTTTCTAGAAGGCTTCGGAATTATAAAAGCTCTTTCTCAAAAAATCAAGGAAAAATGACCACAACCCTTACATTGCGGTCATAAGATCATCAAGAGTATTAAGTCCAATAATATTGCCGGAATCTTCCAAAAGATCTCGGATAAATTTATCCTTGCATTTCAGACGATACAAAAAATCATCTTTTGAAAGGATTGTAAACTTCAAAGGACGTTTCATATCAAGCTCAGTATTCAAAAAATGCTCCAATTTTTCACGATCGACTTCTCCTACAATAAGAAGATCAACAGAAGAAAGTTTATCAACAAAAACACCTGACATAAGAAGAAAATCGACATTACCAAAACGCTGAATCCTTTTTACAATCGTATCATGAGAATTCATGCACTTTACGATAATATTTTTAAGATCATGAAAAAGAATAAAATTTTTATTTACCACAAAAAATTTCTTTCGACTTTTCACTCGACTCCTGAGAAGACCAATTTTTTTTAAATTATCGAGTTCTCTGCGTACAGAATTAATTTGCTCATCGAGCTTACGAGTCAATTCACGAACAAAAAATTCTTCATCACTATTAAGAAGAAAAATTGATAAAAGTTTTGCTCGCGTCTGAGAAGTAAAGAGTTGTTTAAGCATTGAAATGATATTAAAACTGGATACATTATTTATACACTACCATAGGAAATGTACAAGTTTTTTTTCCATAAAGCAATATTTTTTATTCAAAATGCAAAAAAACTTTTTTTCTCTTAGTAAAATTACACAATTTTAAAAGCCTAAAATTTTCTGGTTAGATTATATAAAATTACATTCTTCTTGTTAAAAACAATATCAAGCATGAACACATTTTTAAAACAACTACCGAAACGAAAAGCGACTATTGAATAAAAAAAATAAACAAAAAAACGGCTTTTAAAAGGTAAAAACCACGTGAAAGTCAAAAAATTTCCAACAACTATTGCCTATCCTTAAAAATCTTCATCTTCATCGGTACCCTTCCCGGATAAAAGTGAATGTAAAAGACCAAAATAAAACATGCCTGTTATGACACCTAAAATCGCGGTGCCAAAAAACAAAAAAGTTGGAGAAATGTTACTAACGTCAAAAAAAAGAAATTGGATATAGCTACATATGCCCTGAATATTTTCAAAAGAAAAAATAAGTATCAAAACGGTCATCAGGAGAGAACCTATAAAATAAAAAATTTTCATACTGTTATTTTAAATAATAAGAAAAAAGCTTATCTAAAAGAAGCTGACTCCTGATACGATCGGAAGCTAAAGTCGAATTTTTATGACTCTTTCGAAACTCCTCCACTTCATCATCACTCACCTTAAAATCATGCTTCCGAAACAAATATTGCAAAATAAGTCGAATTTTAACCTGTTTTTCTGCTTTTTCACGAAATTCAGTTCGAATATCTTTTTTCTTCTCCTTGATCATTTCAAGATAACGTTCAAAAGGTACATTTCGACGTTCCATGTCTTTTTTAAGCTGTTCAATTTCAAAATCAATTTCTGCCTCAATAAGCATGTCTGAAATTTCAAAAGAAGAAATCGCAATAAACTTTTCAAATAAAGCGTTTTCTCTCCGTTCACGTTCATTTTTTTTCTTATACTCCAAAATAAGTTCCCGTGTTTCCCGTTCAAACTCGGCTTTATCCTTCGCGGCGCCAGTTACTTTTACAATAAAATCTTCATTAAATTCAGGAAGAATCACTTCTTGAACTTTTTCAACCTTAACGACAAATTCACGATCCTTATCTCGAAAAGGCGCATAATGATAATCTCCTGGAAAATGCACGATAAAACGCTTTTCCTCACCTGTTTTCATGCCAGTAACCTCTTTTTCAAAATCCGGCATAAAAAAACCTTCTCCCAGAATAAAAGGGTGGTGTTTGCTCCCAGCGCCATCAATCTTCACGACACCATCGAAAACATCATAGGAAATTTCCAATCGATCGTCTTTTTGAGCTTTTCGATCAACATCCTGAAAAGTGGCAAAACTTCGACGCACCTCCAAAAAATAATCATCAATCTCCTTTTGTGTCACTTCAATAGTTTCAGATGGAATGGAAATATCTTCATCTTTAAGAGAAATTTCCGGCTGCAAAGCTACCGTGGCTTCATATTTGAAAGGTTTTTCAGAAATGATTTTAATGTGCGGAACCAAAATTGGCTGAATATTTTGTGAACGAATAGCATCGGCGTAAGATCTCATAAGAGCCCGTTCCATAACTTGGGAGCGAACGGTATCGCCAAATTTCTCGTCAATAACATGCGCTGGAACTTTACCTCGCCGAAATCCCGGCAGCTCTACTTCATGAGTCAATTCCTCTATAATTTCCGTTCGAAATTTTAAAAACTCGGAGTCATTAAGCTCGACCATGAGCTTTATTTCGGATTTTGGCAATTTTTCAACACGAATATCCATAAAAAAAATTAAAAATTATAAACGAAATTTTTCAGAAAAAAAAGAACGAAGCATCGATTCATTGACGCGCTCCTGTTTCATGGAATCACGATCACGAACAGTAACCGTGGCATCTTCAAGCGTCGTAAAATCAATGGTCACGCAAAACGGGGTGCCAATTTCATCCTGACGTCTATAGCGCTTGCCAATTGAAGCGCTCTCGTCAAATTCCACCATCATATCCTTTTGAAGATCGCAAAAAATATTTCTTGCGCGGTCACTGAGTTTTTTAACCAAAGGCAAAATCGCAACTTTCACAGGCGCGAGACTCGAATGAAGACGAAGAACCGTTCGAGCATCGGATTCCATGCCATCTTTTTCAGAAGGAGCTTGATCTTCATCGTACGAATCAAGTAACGCCGCCAAAACCGTCCGCCCAACGCCAAAAGTAGGTTCAATGCAATGAGGAACAAAACGCTCATTCGTCTCAGGATCGAGATAATCCAACGTTTCACCGCTCAATTTGCTATGATTTTTAAGGTCAAAATCGGTTCGATAAGAAATACCCCAGAGCTCTCCCCATCCAAAAGGAAAATGATATTCCACGTCCCAGGTCTCATCCGAATAATGAGCGCGTTCCTCAGGAGAATGTTGGCGCCATCGCATTTTTTCGGCATGAAAATGCAAAATATCCGTATAAAAATATTCCATCTGCTGCCTCCATCCATCATAGAGACTTTTCCAGTCATTCAGCTTCACGAAATATTCAATTTCCATCTGTTCAAATTCACGGGTACGAAAAATAAAATTTCCCGGAGTAATTTCATTTCGAAACGCTTTTCCAATCTGTCCGATACCAAAAGGAATTTTTTTTCTGGAACTCTGAAGAACATTTTTAAAATTTACAAAAATACCCTGAGCGGTCTCAGGACGCAAATACACCAAAGATTGCTCATCTTCAATAACTCCCTGATGAGTTTGAAACATAAGGTTAAAACGACGCGGCTTCGTCCAAGCAAGTTCGCCGCACTTTGGACAAACAATTTTTTCATTCATGACATATTCAAGTATATCTTCTGACGGAGTTTTTTCACCTGCCCAATGTTTGGGCAGCCTCCCTTGTCCCGCTTCCAAAGACCATTGTTCAATAAGTTTATCACCTCTCACCCTCTCATTACATTTTTTACAATCCATAAGTGGATCAGAAAAAGACTGAATATGCCCGGACGCTTCCCAAACTTTCGGGTTCATAAAAATGCCGGCATCAATTCCGACCATATCTTGTCTATCTTGAACAAAATTTTTCCACCATATTTTTTTTATATTATTTTGAAGCTCAATACCATACGGACCATAATCCCAGGTATTTGCCAATCCTCCATAGATTTCCGAACCTGGAAAAATAAAGCCTCGACGCTTACAAAGCGAAACTATTTTTTCCATAGTAACGACCATATTGATAAAACAAAAATATTCTTGACACACTGTATCATAAAAAAGAAAACACGCCAAAAAAACTATCTGAAATCAAGATGTTTTTGTTATTTTTTTTGCTTATTTCTCCAGTCAAGCATCGCGTCTTGAAGAATTTTCATAAAAGATTCAGCCGTGCGATGATTCATATTGATGCGGGAAACGACTTTTATAGTCGTGGGATTCATATTAGGCAAAATATAACCCATATCGAGAACCACTTCATTACTGTTTACGTTGACAGAAACAGCATTTGAATACTTCCCTTCCTGCATTTCTTTATCAATCTGAATTTGAAGCTGTTTCTTGACTGCTTCTTGATCCGATTGATCTTTTCCCGTTGAACCATCTTGTGATGCCATACAAATAAATGTTAAGGAACGTCTGAAAAATAAATTTTCGTTAAAAAATGCGCAATTACAGTAGAAAAGATGTTTTTTTTAAAGCCCTTTGAGTTTACTTCATTAAAAGTCATGAAGCAAGGGAGCCTCTGAAAAACGTAACTTCGTAACGAAATTTTACCATGTCGAGCGAAAATTGTGAACAGCGACGAAGGCGTATCAGATTAGATACGTCGAGGAGCTGTGAACGATTTGCAGCCGACATGGTAAAATTGCAGTAGAT
>JACPHH010000007.1:0-23017 GCA_016188705.1 Candidatus Peregrinibacteria bacterium
AATACTCATTAAGTCCATCAGGAAGAATATCCCACAGAAGTTCATGTTCGTTCATGGTGAAAAGGGGTTAATAAAGTATACCCCTTAAATTTACCCTAAAATTTTTTCAAACCAAAAATTGCATGATCCATATATATTTTTTTTTCAAAGGAAAAAGCATATGATCCTTAACCACTCAAAATATTTTTCAATGAAAAAATTTAACATGAAAGGGAAAAAGGAGTAATATATAAAATAATCTAGGTTATCAGTATGCTCTATTTTCAATCGGAGTTCATCGAAAAACCGATTATCGCAAGAGATGATACAAAAGCGCTCGCTCGGGTACAGAGCATTATCATTGACCATGAAAATGGGAAAATTTTAGGTGTCCACGCGGGAAAAAATGTCATAGCTTTTCAGGATATTCTTACATGGAAGCCAAAAATAGAAATTATGAACGGATCGGTGCAGATGCTTCCTGAAGATATCGTCCGAATTCAAAAAGTGCTCGATTCAGGGATAAAAATTATGGGAAATACGGTAAAAACTGAAAAAAATCAGTATATAGGCAAAGTGGTGGATTGCATTATTGACATACAGAAAGGTATCCTAAGTTCATTGTATGTGGCGAAAAATGCCATCCTTTTTCCCTATGATAAGCGAATTATTCCAGCGACGCAGATAGTGGAGATCAGAAAAGACGCCATAATTGTGTGTGAACAGATTTTGATGAAAAAAATTATGCTGAAAGATCTCATTACGAGAGCGGGAAAATTACGTTCCGCCGATACATGTCTTGGAAACCTCTAAAAAACGCAATTTTAAAAATGAAAATGTGGCCGAAAACGTATCAGATAAGATACGCTCAAGGAGCTTTGAATATTTTGCAGCCAATATGATAAAATTGCAGTAGATGGTACGTTTTTCAGAGATTCCTTAAGCGCAACTGAACGAAGTGAGTGGCGGTTAAGGTGTCTATGACTCCCTTGTCTGTATTTCCGAAAAAAGTTTCAAAAGCCCCTTCAGGCCATAAGAACCTGAAAGGGCTTATTAAATAAAGAGAAATCTTCGAAGATTAAGCTGGCTCTACGCCGACTCCTGCGGCGAGAAGCGTGTTGACCAACGCGAATGAAAGGAGGATCAGAATAAGACCGAGACCCGCGTAGGTGAGAATTTTTTTCGCGCTGGTAACTTTATCTTCTTCACCGCCTGCCGTTACATAAAGAATTCCTGCGTAAATGACGAACATTACGGCAACGAATCCGAGAAAGCTCAAGAAGAAGTTAAGCATGACGAGAGCGAGTTCGCGGAAACTGCCGATTCCTCCTGTTCGCTGGGAAACGAGATCAGGATTGTCTCCTGGACCAATGAGATCATTTTGGGCGCTTGCGATAGGAAACGAAGCGACAAACATAGTCGCGGCAAGAATTGGAATCATCAAGGCAGTTGAGAGACGGCTGAGATATTTCATAGAGAAATGGTTAGTATATGAAGAAAATAGTTAATTCAGTGGAGCCTGACCGGTTCCTGCTGCGAGAATAGTGTTCACAAAGGCGTATGAAAGGAGAATGACAATAAGTCCCAACGCGGCATAGGTAATAATTTTTTTCGCCGTATCAACTTTATCCTGATGCCCTGCGGCTGTAACATAGAGAACTCCGCCATACATAACAATGACCACGGCGATAAATCCAAGAAAACTCAAGAAAAAGTCAATCATTATAAGCGCGACATCCCGAAAATTATTATAAGGGGATGCGTCATTGAGATTTTTTGGTTTATCTGTATTGGGATCAATAAGCTGTGCGCTTACCATGGGAAGAGTTGTGCTGAGCAGAAGTCCGCTTACCATGGCAAGAATGATAAGAGATCGCAATTTACTGAGGTATTTCATAGAAAATATTAGATTATGTATTTATAAAGGTAATTGATCTTTTATTTAATCTATACATTCTACCAAATTTTACCTAAAGAGGTCAAGTCTTTTTTTAAAAAATTCTTACTTCTTCTTCCAAATCGATACCAAATTGTTCTTTGACCTTTTTTTTCACTATTTCACTCAATGTAATAATATTTTGAGCTGAAGCGTTTTTGATATTGAGAAAAAAATTGCCATGTCTATTAGAAATTTGAGCTCCGCCGACTTGAAGTCCTTTTAAACCTGCGGCATCAATAAGTTCGCCTGCGGATTTTTTGCCGGGTGGATTTTTAAAAAAAGAACCGCAGGAATATCCTGGAGGCTGTTTTGAAGCGCGGAGTTTCAAAATATCGCTCTTGACCATTTGAGTTTGAGTCATTGGGAGTCGAAGATATATTTGAAGAATAACGACATGAGTGGATTGATTCTGTTGAGACGAATTCATTTCTTTCAGCGTACTCGTTCGGTAGGAAAAAGTAATTCCATCAATTGGATCATTTT
This sequence comes from Candidatus Peregrinibacteria bacterium, assembly GCA_016188705.1. Classification (GTDB taxonomy): domain Bacteria; phylum Patescibacteriota; class Gracilibacteria; order UBA1369; family JACRIC01; genus JACPHH01. The sequence continues at coordinate 2,402 of JACPHH010000007.1, forward strand.
TTTTCAAAGTTCTGAAAAGAGCCTTCCCACTTGATAAATCAAGAATATCAACCGCCTCCACAAGCTCTCCAAATTCCTTGCCAAAACATCCTGCGTTGCCATAGACCGCGCCTCCAAGACTTCCTGGAAGCCCTTGAAACGCTTCGACGGCATCAAAATCGAGAGCTCTATTTTCAGCGACGTATCGGATAAATTCAGACATAAGAGTGCCGGAAGCAGCGCGAAGGAAAAAAGTTTCATTTGAATGCTCTGAACTGGATGAGCTCGATTTATTGGAGGATGTGTCATTTTTCGAAATAAAATCAAGACATGTTGAACTATTGCGGATAATAAGACCTGAGTAACCTTCATCCCGAAAAAGAATATTCGTGCCGCGTCCTATGACTTGAAACGGCAAGCGCAAAGATGCCGCTTCCTCAGCGACTTGTTTCAGTTCTTCGACGGCGCGGGCATCAAAAAACAGATCAGCGGGCCCTCCAATACGATAGTTGCAGTATTTATAGAGAGACTCGTGAGCAAGCATTTTTTCTTTGAGATGAAAAGAAAATTGATCACGAAGGACGGAATAGTTTGGAGTAGTAGGCATATGTATAAGGACTTTCTCTATGCGACAAAATTATAGCATTTTTCAGAGGCTCCCTAAACTACAGTGTTCCGAATGTTATTTGAACAATTTTCTCCGCCTCTTGCGCATTTTTGGCTTCCATGAGTTGCATGCGTAGTTCTTTGGCGCCAGGAAAGCCTGAAACATAGGCTTTGAAATGTTTTTTCATGATTGCGAAATTTTTTCCGGGTTTGAGATGATTCTCTCCAACATAGAGTTTCTCAAAGAGAAAAGTATGCTCGATCATCACGCGTATTCGTTCTTGAATGGACGGAGCGGGCATTTCGTCCGCGCGTTCGTTTGAAGAGTGTTTGAACGTCTCCATTTCCCAAAATAAGAGTTTTTGAGCCACGCGAACGAACGATTTCCGCGGCGCGACCGATGCGATCCCAATGAGCCGGGACATCGGACATTTCCTTTTTTGTGCGTCCGTGAACCGTGATAAGCGCCGGTTCAGTTTCCAAGAGTTTGGGAATCCAGTCTTCTAAAATATCGACGTTATAGCCCATTCTTGTTTTCACGGAAACAGGAAGTTTGCCTGCGCCACGCTTCGTTTCTCGAATAATTGTTTGAGCGAGCTCCGGCTCTTTCAAAAGCGCGGCTCCCCCGCCCTGTTTGCACACATTGGCATCGGGACAACCCATATTGATGTCAATGCCGTCGAAGCCGAGTTCTTGAAGCAAGAGCGCGGATGTATAAAAATGTTCGGGATTCCGCCCCCAAATCTGCGCGACGATCGGCCGTTCACTTTCGGTAAAATAAAGATCCATCATCACATTTTTGCGTCCTATCGAACAAAGACCGTCTGTTGAAACGAACTCCGTAAAAAACGCGTCGGGTTTGCCGTATTTGGCTATAATTTGCCGAAAAGCGCTGTCCGTAACATCAGCCATCGGAGCCAAAACGAAGAAAGGTTTCGCAAGTTGTTTCCAAAATCCACGGTTCATAAAATGCAGGCATATTTATCAGGGTTTCCTAGTCAGTATTCACATAAAATTTTATATGAACACTGCCTAAACAAAATAACCTATTTTTTCGTCAGCGCGACTTTTACGCCAAGGGCGATGAGAAGCCCGCCAAAGGTCTTATTAAAAATATTTTGGTAGCGTTCGAAAGAGGATCGGATTTTTTTTTGAGTGAAAAAAATAGCGACGAGCGAAAACCAAAGCATGGTATCGACAATCATAATAACGCTTAATATCGCCATAATTTGAGATGGTGTTTCTGGAGAAATAACCATGGTGAAAAGACTGAGAAAAAAAATAGTTGCTTTGGGGTTGAGCACGTTGGTGAGAAAACCAATTTTAACAGCCGAAAAAACAGAAATATCGATTTTTTTTACGTGTTCTTTGAGCTCAATATGTGAAGATTTTGAAAAAAATGATTTCACGCCAATATAAATCAAGTATCCTGCTCCAAAAAGTTTGATGGAATTAAAAAGGAGAATGGACTGTGAAATAATCAAAGCAAGGCCTGCGAGCGAGTAAAAAATGTGGACAGCGATGCCAAGCCCAAAACCAACGGCGGTCCATATGCCTGTTTTTCGCGAATATGTGAGAGAATTTCGAACCGCCATGATAAAATCCGGACCAGGGCTTATAATTGCAAGCAGATGAATAAGAGTAACGGTTCCAATAAGCGCGATGGAGTGCATAGAGTGAGATTATTTTTGGTTTCTAATATACTTCTTTCAAATAACATGCCTCGCAGTACACGGTTTCAGGCCTGTCTGGGGCATAATTTGTCTGAATGGGCATATGGCATTTCATACAGGTCCGTTCCCATAATGTAAGAGGTTTTCGTTTGCTCATACGAGTTTTATGGCGGCACAGAGGACAATTATGGGGAAGAGGAATGTGAAGTTTTTGATAAAACGAAAATTCTTGTGAAATAATTTTGAAATTTTTACCGCATTTGCATTGCAAAAACTCCTTCGTAACGCTTTCATCGGCATCAAAAATACTTTCCGGCATCACGTACGTTTGAAGTTTTGGCTCATATTTTACTTCTTCATGCCATGTAAAGCCTTTATCTAACGCCTGTTTTTGAGTTAGAGGAAAGGCGTCCATGGCTAAAGTTTCATTATAGCCAAATGGACAAACGGCAATAGGAAAAAATTCGCCCCATTCGCCGGTTTGCCGCATATGTTCAATAATTTTCCCCTTCAGTAAATGGTAGTCGGATTCGGAATATTGTTTGTTCAATATGCAAAAACGTTCTTTTTTTAATCCAACGCAGCCAAAACAATTCGAGCAGCTAAAACATTCAATACAGTACTCCGAATCACTCATGTTAACCTCGCAATGGACGCAAAATTTTAAATTGTAACAATTATCTCCCGAAGAAGAACACTGATACATAAGCTCAGACTGGTTGCCCCATGAATTGTAATCCATCGAGGATTTAACGCCCAGGCTCAATTTCGCGCAGTAAGCGCAATCTTCAAGATTCATGCTGTCAAAACAGTGAAAAGCATTTTTTGAATGAAAAAGGTGATCGCCGCTGCTTTGTTCATTTTGCTCAGCCGTAAGAGATTTATAAGGCTGGGTTATAAAAAATTGGTCGCATTTTTGAGATAATTGCTCGACTCCAGCATTGGCATGCAGCGCAAAGGCATGTTTTTCATATTCTTCTTTTGAATATTGTTTGTTAAAAATCATATACTGTTTATGCCGCTGATTGATGCAGCCAATGCAATCAGCGCAGGAAGAACAATGTTTAAGAAAATAACTCGACGTGGAATTTTGGCAATCCTGTGAATAGAAAAGTTGGTAGCAGTTGGTACAGTCGATACATTCATAGCAAAGTTGGTCTTCGTAACAGACTGAGCAATCGACGACGGATGTGCATTTTTTAAGAAGATTGGAAAAATAGCAATCTTCACAGTAGTCGCTTTCCGCTATAAGATAACAGTTTTTGATGTATGCCGTGCAGTTGTTGTAGTCGCTATTTTGGATAGTACCCATGGTATTAAAAAGAGCGCGATGCGGCGTTTCGCGTTTCAATTCTAAAAATTGTTCAAAAAACGGCTGTTCTAAATCGAATGCTCTTCCAAACGAAAGCGGATCCCAGTGATCACTCCACCAGTTTTCAGAGCTATACACGGGAAAAGGTTGATCTTTATGATATTGTGACAAGATTTGTTTGCCTGAGAAATCACATTTTCGGTAGGAGAGATTTTTGGGATTGCGTTCCATGAAACGCCGAATCAAACGGCAATCAGGACAATTTTTGGGAGCAGGAACATTTATTTTTGTATAAAATGCCTGATCGAAGTCTCTTATTTCAAAGCTATTTTTACACTGCTTGCATTGGTTCATAGTGGGAAACTCTATAAAATTGCAGTAGATGGTACGTTTTTCAGTGGTTCCTAGTGTGAAAACTTTTGAGCCACCAATTTTTTATAATATTGAGAGTCAAAGTTGAGAGAACAAAGGCCAAAGAAGGAACAATGGCATTGAGAAACGGCTCTGGAAGGCCTGAAACAAAGAAAAAAATGACGATAACAAGATAGGTAAGGATTAAAATAACAACCTTTCTAGTCCAGCTCAATTCCCATGCTTTGTCAGATTCCACTCGTTTATTTCTGACCTTGATTGATTCAATGTCTTTTGTAAGTTTTTCAACTAAAGTCATAATGTATGAGAAAAAACATTTTAATATTTCAGGCTACAACCACTATAATTATAGCATAAGGGAACCTCTGAAAAACGTAACTTCGTAACGAAATTTTACCATGTCGAGCGAAAAATGTGAAAAGCGACGAAGGCGTATCAGATTAAGATACGTTGAGGAGCTTTGAACATTTTGCAGCCAACATGGTAAAATTGCAGTAGATGGTACGTTTTTCAGAGGTTCCTAAGGTTAGTCCTCTCTTAAAATGCAAAAAAATCAACGTTTGTATGCTCAGGAAGTTCTTCGAAGACTTAAAAGGGAATATCCGAAACGCGGCCCTTTTGTTGAGTGGTCAAATCCGCTTGAGCTTTTAATAGGTACCGTTCTTTCCGCTCAATGTACGGATAAAACGGTAAATCGGGTAATCAAAAAACTTTTTAAAAAATATCGAAACGCTTTCGATTACTCAAATGCCGATATTTCGTGGCTGGAAAAAGAAATTTACTCAACGGGTTTTTACAAGAGTAAGGCAAAATACCTAAAAGGTATTGGTAATATGCTCGTAAAAAAATATAACGGCGAGGTTCCGAACAAACTTGAATATCTTCTCGATCTTCCCGGCGTGGCAAATAAAACCGCTCATCTTATTATGGCTAAAGCTTTTGGAGTAATGACGGGTGTCGCAGTGGATACCCACGTCGCGCGACTCGCTCCGAGGTTAGGGCTGACTTATGGCAAAAATCCTAATAAAATCGCTACCGACCTCGAAAAAATTTTTCCAAAAAATCAATACCTCGAGATTAACGAATACCTTATTATGCATGGTAGAGCCGTTTGCGTGCGAATTCCCAAATGCGAGACGTGTGTTTTGAGCGATATTTGTCCTTCATCCCCCAATGGGAAAAAGGAACCTCTGAAAAACGTTGATTTCGTGACGAAATTTGTAAAATTGCAGTAGATGGTACGTTTTTCAGAGGTTCCTTAATAACGACTTCATCGAAGTGTAACTCGGGTCGACAAATTGTATGGACAATAAAGAAAGAATGGTACAATAAAACAGCTGTTTCTTTAAACCACGCAAAATGAAAAAATACATGTTCGTGACTTCGGTGCTCGTACTAAGCTTGATTTTCGTTACGGGATGCCTGAAACGAGGAAATGACACAGTGTTTCAGCAAAAAAGAGGTCAAATAGAAGGTCAAAAAAATGACTTCAAGAAAGGAGAAAAAGGCATAGGAGAAAGATTTGGACAAACACAGGCAGGAGATGAAGAAACGAAAAAAGACGACGAAGTTGGAGAAAAAAGCGACAATGGAGTCGAAGTCGCCGGAATCGAATCACTGGTCAACGAACTGACCGATCTCAGTCAATCTTCTAAAAATCTTGATGAAAATACCGAGCTGTAAGACGTTATGCGTTTCATCTCTAGGTTCCTCTATTCATATTTTTATATTTTGCATTTAATATCTCGCATTTTTCTGCAAAAATTTCAGAATTTTAAATGTACCAATATATTTTTAACTCACTTTCTATGATGCTCAAAAAATCATTACTCAAAAAATCACTCGCCACGATAGTCGCTTTAACACTTTTTCTTGCTCCAATAGCTACTTATACGGCTCAAGCAGGAGCTCTGCAGGACGCGATAAAAAAAATTGTAGACAATTCGGATTTTGACAAAGTTAAAGCAACTGTATTGGCCGTTCTTGATACCGCGATACAAAAAATCGACTCAGTGAAAGGAACTATTGAAAATAATACCAAGCTCGACGCAGCGGTTAAGCAGACAGCCACTCAAACGCTTGATCGTATAAGAACGTCTCTTGTGAATTACAAATCTCGTGTTGACGGGGCGAAAACTATAGACGAACTTCGCGCGTTGAATAAAGAAATTGTCGCGTATATTGTCGAAAATAAGGACGCCATTAAAGAAAGTATTCGACAAACAATTGTAAATATTGGAGAAAAGGCGGCAACAAAAGCCGAGGAATTACGAAAAAAACTCGATACACTGCTCGCGACGTTAAAAGTGCTATGTCCATCGGAAAAAACGACCATTGAAACACTTGAAAATCAACTGGCGGAATTGCGAACTGAAATTGATACACTCAAGACAGCGTTAAAATCAAAAGACGCGACAGCCATAAAGAAAGATCTCGCCGATTTAGGCGCGTTGAGTCAAAAAATCGCAGCAAATGTCGATACAATTTCAAGCGCTTGTTTGAAGTAATAATAAAATATGTCAGACCAGACAATCACATGTCCGAAATGCGCCACTCAAATTCCACTCAATGATGCTTTAACGGGAAAAATTAGGGAACAATATAAAGAGGAAATGGAAAAAAACGTTATTGAAAAAGAAAAGCAACTGGCCATTAAAGAAAAAACTCTCTCGGAAGCGCGGAAAAATATTGATGAGCAAGTAAGTAAAAAAGTAGATGCTGAAAAGATTAAAATTATGGCTGCCGCGAAAGAGGAAGCCGGAAAAAAGATTGAATTGGAAATGCAAAATTTAAAAAAAGCAGATAAGGAAAAAGAAAAACAACTTGAGGAAATGAGAAAACAGGCAATCGCCTCTATGGATAAGGCTCGTGAACTTGAAACAAGAGATAAAAATCGTGAATTGGAATATGCTAAAAAAATGGAGGAAGATTCTAAAAAAATTAAAGAACAGGCGAAGCTCGAAGCCGATGATGCTTCAAAAAAGAAATTGCTTGAAAAAGATACAACGATTGCTCAAATGCAAAAAGCTCTTGAAGAAGCGAAGCGGAAGGCTGAACAGGGTTCGATGCAGATTCAGGGAGACGCGCAAGAAACAGATCTGAAATTGGCTCTGCAAAAAGCTTTTGCGACCGATACAATCGAAGATGTTCCAACAGGTATAAGAGGAGCTGATTTGGTTCAAACAGTATTTTCATCTATGGCGCAAAAACAGGGCATTATTCTTTGGGAATCAAAAAATACCAAGGTTTGGAATGCCGAATGGATAAAAAAACTAAAAGATGATCAGGCGAATATAAAAGCCGATGTGGTAATTATCGCGACGCAGGTTTTGCCGGAAGGTATTGATACTTTTTGTTTTAGAGACGGCGTTTGGATTACAGCCTATAAGTACGCGTTGCCTTTAGCGGCGGCTTTACGATATCAACTTTCTGAAATGAGCAGGATGAAGCAATCGTTTGTTGGAAAAGATACAAAAAAAGAGCTTTTGTACAATTATTTGGGTGGAGTCGAGTTCAAAAATCGCATTGAGACGATTGTATTGGCCTTTATGAGCTTAAAAAGCGGTCTCGATGCCGAGAAGCGAGCCATGGAGAAAATTTGGAATCGTCGAGAAAAAGAAATTGATAGAGTTATAAAAAATACAGCAGGTTTTTACGGCGACTTGGAAGGAATAATGGGGGCTTCGGTTTTACCAAGCATTAATGCTCTTGAACTTCCAAGTGGTGAAGAATTTACAGCAAAAATTTGCAACGTGCAGTAGAAAAGATATTTTTAAGAGGTTTCTTAAAATAATCGGGGTGCTGGGACTTGAACCCAGGACCTCCTGGTCCCAAACCAGGCGCTCTAGCCAACTGAGCCACACCCCGAAGATTAAATGATCACGTTTTTTAAACAGGAGAAACGCAAACCTGAGTATAGAAAAAGAAATGTAAAAGGTCAATCGGCGATAAGTCCCTTGATGCCATGAAGAATTTGTTGCTCTTTCTTGGCCATTTTTTGAGCATCCTTCTTTCCATGCTCATGATCGTATCCAAGGATATGAAGAAGCCCGTGAACAAAAAGTATATGAAGTTCTTGTTCCAGCGAGTAGCCTTGTTTTTTTGCTTGTTTTCGAGCCGTATCAACGGATATATATATTTCGCCAAGAATTTTTTTTTTGCCAGGGAAAGCCATTCCTTCAAGAAAACTTAATGAAATAACGTCCGTCGGGTAATTTTTATGACGATGATTTTTATTAATGTTACAAATGGCGGCATCGTTCACAATAGTAACCTCAAGTACGCCTGAGAAAGGCGAAGTCTCAAAAGATCGATCCTTTGAGAGAACCTCGAGCGTTCGAGTCAGAAGCTTCTTAAAAATGCTTTTTTGAATAGGCGAAGAGGTTGTATTGCTATAATGAAGAACAATTGGAGCCATGCAAAATTGTATGTGCGAATAAGTTATTTTTGTGGCAATGCTTTTTTTGCAATTTTCGTAATAAAAATCTATTTTTCTTAAAGCTTCTTATATGTATCAAAGATTTCCTGAATAACCATTTTTGGCTTTACCCCAAAGCCTATCGTACTCTTTCCAATCCTGTTCCTCAAGAGTCCAATACGGATAAAGAGCCACTCCATCAAAAGCGGAAAGAGTGGCGCGAATATTATTGAGTCCGCGAGTAATGCCGATAAGTCCCGTGGTAATATTTTCCGCTTCAGGAAAAAAAGATGCCGACGCCTTCTTATAAACGGGAATTCCAATAAGTATTTTAGCGCGAGTTCCTTTGAGAGCCTTCGTGGAATAAATAGTTTGCTGCTCGACCCACCAAGAATAAAGCCAAGGTTTGGTAAGACGGCTATCATAGGTCATGACAACGATTTGATCAACAATGGAACCAACTTGCGTAAAATAGGACGTTCCCCAATAGCTCTCAATCTGTCGACGAAGCAAAAATGAAAGTATCTCACTCATCCATTGTGACTGCCATTCATCAGAGGTTACAGAGAGAAAGCTTGAGTCACCCAGAGAATTTCGCATTTCCTTGAGGAGTAATAAAAATGACGCGTTTCCATGCGGAATCGGCTCAATATTAACATGAATGCCATCAAATCCTATTGTCCGAGTAAGGATTTCCGCGGTTTTGACCATATTGAACCGTATGGAAGGATCATCGATATTCACGAGTGAGCGAAGTTGTCCTATCCACGCGAGCCAGATGATATCAGGTTCGGTCTGGCGTGCGATTTTGAGGAATCGACTTGCCGCCTGATATTTTTGAGCAGAAATAGTTCCGTCGGATTCAAATGGACCCGCGTGAAGAAATACATAGCGTATGGCATGGCTATGAAGTTCACGGGCAAGCTTCTCTATCTCAGAATCCTCTGTAAAATCTTCGGAAAATCGATGTTCCAGCCATACCGCGTTATTTTGGGTGTTATAAAAATATCCAGGATTTTTTTTATGAAAACCAAATATGCCATACCAGATAATCAGTAAAATAACGAGAAACAGGAGCGTGCAATATTTTTTCCAGTGTTTTATGGGGGATGAAAACATGAGAAAACTTAATATAATTTTAGAGATGAGGATCTGGTCGGAAGAGTATTTTGTAGTTACCTATAGGACATTGTAGCAGTAAGGAAAAAAAGATGAAATTTTACAAAAATAGACTCGCTACGAAAAATTACTGCGCAACGAGTCTAATATAGTCGCTTCAAGATTTAAAGAAGAATTTTCTCAATAGAAAGCCGTAAAAAGAAAAAAGTTAGGATATATTAACTTTGAGTAGACACGAGTAGACATGTCCACTGGACAGCATGTGTCTACTCAAATAAGTAGGAGTAAGAGCCAGAAAATAAGAAAAAGTAATATTTTGAGTAGACAAAAAGTGTCTACTTGTGTCTACGTGAATATAATAGCTTAAAATAAACAAAAAACATAGATTGGTTTATCAAAACGAGTAGACAGTGAAAAAGTGAGAAAATAATAAGGTATGAAATTTATCAAAAAATGAATGATAAGATGATCAGTAATTTTCATTGGACAAATAAGGAAAAATAGATATCATATATTTAAAGAGATTTTTATACTCAAATTGAGTAGACAGTCGAGTAGACAAGTAGTAGACAACGAGTAGACAATGGGTAGGTGCCGAATAGTCAAATAAGAAATAATGGCTTAAGTAAATAAGAAAGTGAGTAGACAAGTAGTAGACAGGGGTCGGGTAAATATTTGATAATTAAGAAATGGGTGAGAAAAGAAATATTTTTTAACGTAATAACGTGCGTATAATCCCTCTTGCCAATCCATATTCAGTTGAAAGAAAGGATGCCGCGGAAATGCTTGGTATTTCTCTCCGAACTTTGGATCGATATATCAAGAGTGGAAAATGTGATTTTAGGAGAATTGATCGAAGGGTGGTGCTCAATCGGGATGATCTCGAATTTTTAACAGGGAAAGGCGATAGATTGAAGTCTTCTGAAAATGTCGCTCGCGAAAATCTAACTCAGCAGATGGAATCAGTTCAGATGAAACCATCACGAATAGAATCAAGTCGCCAAGAATCCGACCGCAGGGAAAGCGAGCCTATTTTTCAGAAACTTTATACCGACCTTATTCGGGAGATGAAGGAGCAGCAAAAAAGGCTGGAAGGCGCGAATTACCGCGTAGGGCAGCTTGAAGCTGAACTCAAAAATACCGTTCCCCTGCTCGAATATCAGACGGAAACGACTCGACAAAAGGAACGGGAACACCAGATGATGGAACGTTTAAAAAAAGAAGAGCAGGAAACGTGCAACGTGAAACTGGTCCGCCAGGAAGAAGCGAGACGAATGAACTATGCGCTCCGAATAGAAAGGATGAATAAAATCGCTTATGCCATTGTTCTTTGCATTATAGTAGCGTTGCAACCAATTATTTGGATGATGGTGAGGTAGTGGGATTAAAAAGGGATATTTGGCATTTTTAACATCATTTGCTATCATAAAGGAAACCCTGATAAATATGCTTACTACTGCAAATTGCAAAATTCGGCTGCAAACGCTTCAGACCTCATTACCGTATCTTCTTCTGATACGGCTTCGTACGTTATTCAGCGTTTTCGCTCGAATTTTGCAATTTTCGTAACGAAATCATATGTATCAGGGTTTCCTAAACCTGTTTCTGATGGTATTTTTATGGTAAAATCTCAAAAATTCTCACTGCTTCTCTCTCTCTGTTTGGTTTTGACAGGTATCTTTGTCGGGCTTGTTTTAACGGCACAGATGAAGGCGTCTGTTCCCTCGAGAAGTACGTACCCGCTGGATCAACTCGAATCACAGAAAAGCCTCGTAAAAGATTATAACGATCAACAGTCTGTGCTTAAAAAAGAGATTGTATCCCTTCGTGAGGAAATCGATACGCTGCAAACCAATCTTGAAACGGGTGAAGAAGATCTGAAAAAATTAAAAATTCTTAAAGAAGATCTTGGGTTGACTGAAGTAACTGGGCAGGGGATAGAAATTATTTTGGATGACAGTCCGAAAAGCATTCGTGAAAACCTTGATATTAATGATGACACGTTGGCGCATGCCGCTGATCTTCGGGATATTGTGAACGTGCTTCGTCTTGCGCGCGTCGATGCCATCGCCATAAATAATCAGAGAATGCTCGTCCAGACTCCTATTAACTGCGTTGGAAACAGCATACTCGTTGATAATTTTCATCTTTTGCCTCCATTTACGATCTGGGCGATTGGTGATCCCGATTTCATTATTCGAAAATTGAGTGATCCGACTCTGCTTCCGGATATTGATCGACGCGTCAGGGAGGATCAACTGCAGTTTAAATTCAAGAAAAAAGAAAATCTTATCATTCCTGTGTACAACGGAAGTCTGCAGATGAAATATTTGGAACCATTATCTTCTTCAGAAATATGAAGCAAAAATGGCTGATTGTTTTTACAGGCGCTTTCTTAGGAATATTGGCTTCAAGTCAGTATATTTCATACAAAAAAATTTCGGAAATTGTCGCCCGTGATGTAAATACCAATGCTTTTAGCGAAATTCATGTGTTGAAAAAAAGTAATGAAGCGCTTGAAGAAGAAATTGAAAATCTTAAAACGATGCTTGCGACTTCATCAGACCAATGGACGGCACAGGAGGCGCTGCAGAAAGAACTTTTACAAAAAAAAATGCTCTTCGGCACAGTACCAGTAAAAGGGCAGGGGGTTACTATTCGTATCGAAACGCCGATCGAAGCAATTTGGCTCGTAGACACGGTAAATGAGCTTTTTACGGCGGGAGCTGAAGCCATAAGCATTAATGAAACACTTTATTGACTCCGCCGTACGCGATAAAAGCCATTGGAGAAAAAAAGGTGCTCGATAAAGCGCTCACTCAAGCGGGAGGACTGACTTCGCGTCTTAAATTGGCTTATCCTGAACTCAAAATAACTATTACGCAGGAAGACAATATAGAAATGCTCTCCTCGGGGATGTGAGGAAGTATATTGCAGCCAATTTTACAAATTACAGTAGTAAGGACGTTTTTCAAATTTTAAAGCTTTTTTTGAATGAGGTTCACGAATACCCCAAGCATTATAAAACCGAAAAAAACTTCAAAACTCGCGAGAAATTTTGTTGCGAATGTTGTCGGAAGAATATCTCCATAACCAAGACTCGTTACTGTAATCAAAGAATAATAGATATAATCAAACCAATGCCCATTGATTCCCACCATTCGATCACTGAGGGGAAGCGACATATCAATAAGAAAATAAATACCGGACATAATCAAAGCAAAAAGAAAGGCTGTCAAACCCCATCGGGCAAAACTGTCTCCATATTTGCAGGTAATATCTAAAAACTCATATTCAAAATAGCGCCAGCGTTTCTTTTGAAACAAAAATTTATGTTTTCGATAGTACATTTTTTCCTCATAGGCCCGACTCAAAGCATCGATAAAATCTTTCTTGTCATAAAGCACTTCTAAAGAGGAATAAAACCGTTCCATCATGATATAGAAATGGGCAATTCGTGAAATACTTTGTTTATTCAGATTCGAGCGATTTCGAAGTTTTTCTTTGTATTGTTCATGTTGTTTTCGAAGGCAATTCATCATCTTGTGGTAGTATTTTTGCGCTTCGAGAGTCTCATAAAGCTGATGTGTTTTGAGAATGATACGGAGAATATAGTAATAACAAATTCCGCGTTCTCGATGGTTGTAGAGCGGAAGAGTATGAAAATAATCAAGAAATACGCGTTTCATTTCGTCTTTTTCCACAAGATCATCGCGTTCTTCGATAGCGCGAATAAGCTCTTGTATTTTAAGATTTTTCAACATGAAGGTCTAAAATATATTAGTTTATTATAACTTAAAAGTTATAAAAAGGCAAATGTAAAAATTGGAACTGCCCACTGCTTTTTTTGAAGAAGAGGGCGGGGATTACCATTTGAGCGAATAGCGAAGCGTAGAGAAAATGGAGTCCCCGCCCTCTTCTACCTGAATAAAAAATAAAGCGGTGGGCAAATACTAAAGGTGGCGATGATACATATGTCCTGTTAAGATAGTCGCATGATTGGAATATTTGATTCAGGATTCGGCGGATTGAAAACCATGAAAGCTATTTTGCAATCGCTCCCGGAGTATGATTACGTCTATTTGGGAGATAATGCCCGAACGCCCTATGGAATTCGGAGTCAAGATATTGTGAAAAAATATACCGAAGAAGCCATGCATTTTTTATGGGATAAACAATGCAGACTGATTATAATTGCCTGCAATACGGCATCAGCTGAGGCTCTTCGATATATCCAGCAGAAGTATCATTCAAAGTTATTAAAAGAAGGCAAAAGGGTGCTTGGTGTAACAATGCCCATCGCGGAAGAAGCGGTTTCAGTAACGCGAACAGGGAGAATAGGTGTCGTTGCGACGACTGCGACCATAGAATCACAGTCATTTCCAAAGGAACTCCATAAATTGAATAAAAAAATCGTAGTTTTGGAACAACCTTGTCCGCTTATTGTTTCTTTTGTCGAAGAGGGTTGGCACATGAGGCCTGAAGCTCGCGCGATTCTGAAAAAATACCTGCGGCCGTTAAAATCACATCAGATTGATACCCTCATTCTTGGATGCACGCACTATTCTTTTATGATGAAAGATTTTATTCGTATCATGGGAAAAAATTGCAGAGTTTTGGATGACTCGACTATCGTGGCAAAAAGCCTAAAAAGCTATCTGAATCGCCATCCAGAAATTGAAAGAGATCTCTCAAAAAAGAAAACGCGAACATTTTACACGACAGGTGATTGCCAAAAATTCGCGTCTTTAGGGAAAAATTTTCTTGGATTTGAAATAAAAAACATCGAAAAAGCGCAATTACAAGAAATAAACGCATGAATCAGCTAAAAATATTCACGAAAAAGAGATTTTTTATCATATTCATTTTGCTGATACTCCTTTTGTTGAGTTTTTTTCTCGATCAATCGGTGTTAACAATCACAGAGGAGATGCGAATAAAAGCTCTCAATAATGCCGTTATCGCATTATCAAAATTGGGACCGGGCATCGGAGCAACTCTCCTCATTATTTTTCTTTTTTTTCGGAAAAATTGGAAGAAAATATTTTTACTCATTATGAGTTTTATTGCGGCGCTCGAATTGGGATATCTTGCTAAAAGTGTATTCAATATCCCGCGTCCCTACCAACTTTTTGAGATAGCAAATCTCACAACCGCGAAGTTTTCTTCATTTCCGAGCATGCATAGCGCCTTTGTTTTTGCCGCTTTGCCGTTTTTCAACGATGAACTCAAAAAATATCGTTATCCCTGGATATTTTTTTCTTTAATGATCGCGTGGAGCCGTCTCTACTTAAGCGTGCATTTTTTCAGCGACGTGGTAGCCGGAGCTTTGCTGGGATTTTTTGTAGGTTTTTTGATCAAATTATTGCAGGAAAAATACCATTTCATAGAAAAAATGGTAGAACATCCTTCCGGCATTTTTGAAATTCGAAGACAATTTGGACACGCGTTGACCGGCGTTATTATAGTAGGACTTATTTATTTTGGGTATATTGACGCATCAATTCTCGCGGCGATTCTCGTTCTTGGCGGCCTGCTTTCGTTCATTGCCAAAAAACAAACCGTTCCGCTCCTGCACAGGGTTCTTGCATGTTTTGAACGGCCTCATCACATGAAAAATTTTCCAGGAAAAGGTTCATTTTTTATGGTACTTGGAGCTCTTCTCGCCCTTGTTACGTTTCCGCAAAATATCGCGCTTGCATCGATTATAATTATGGCGATTGGCGACAGCGTGACCAATATTGTGGGCGGATATTTTGGAAAAAGACACTATTTTTATAACCAAAAAAAGAAAATTGAAGGAACAATAACTGGCATCATTCTTGCGACACTGGCAGCCAATATATTTCTTCCGATTTTTCCGGCTTTTCTTGGGAGTATGGCTGGGATGTTGGTGGAATCGCTTTCTTTGAAAATCGGACGCTTTGAACTCGATGATAATGTCGTCATTCCGCTCGTCGCCGGGTGGACTATTATATTGATACTGTAAAAAAAATTTGTAGCCAATTTTATAAATTGCGGTAGTAAGCACGTTTTTCAGACGTTTCTTCTGCCAATTTTAATAAACCATAACCAGTTAAATCATCTTTTTCTGGCTTATTTTAAAATTTTTGCCTACTCCCACTCAATGGTGCCGGGCGGCTTATTCGTGACATCATAAAAAACCGCGCCGATATCTTCAAGTTCAAGAATTTGTTTTGACATTTCATGAATCGTTTTCCAATCAATTTTCGCGAAATTAGCGGTCATGGCTTCTTCAGATTGAACAGGACGGAAAACAACTGATTCCTGCCCTTTTTCATTGATAATAAGAGGCAAAAGCACTACGGGGAATTGCCAAATATTCTGCGTCAATTCTTTTTCTTGGAGAATATCCATGACAATTTTATCTGCTTTTTGAAGCAAAAAAATACGTTTCGGCCCCACGAAACGATTCATGACGTAAATATTTTCGATGACGTGGGGAGTAACGCTATAAAGCACTCGATTGATTTCGCGAAACTGATTCGTAAGCCGGGTCGAAATCTGCTCGAGAGTGTCCCAGTCCGTATCGCCAAAAAGCACAAGCGGATGGCGGTAGGTTCGGCTATCGCCTTGCACGCCGACACTTTTGATCGGCAGGATTTTGCCACGAAGTTCGGTATCGCCAAGGCACATATTAATCTCTCGTTCAAGCTCTAAATGACGCGGAGGATACTCTTCATTTCTGGCGCAAAGACAGCGTACCGCAAGTCCAGGTCCCGGAAATGGATGCCGCCACACGAGTTCATCGGGAAGCCCTATTTTTTTTCCAAGCTCCCGAACTTCATCTTTATAAAGATCTTTCAGTGGTTCAATAATTTTCCCCTGCTTTATGAGAGTTTCAATTTGAGGCACGCGATTATGGTGAGTTTTAATAGTATCAGCGAGTTTGCTGGAAGAACCTGTTTCTATGGTATCGGGATAAATCGTCCCTTGGCCGATAAGCCATTCATGAGCGTTAAGATTAAGCTTATAAGCGACACGTTTTTGGATGGAAAGAAATTTATTGCCGATAATATGCCGTTTTCGTTCCGGATGATAGACTCGCATGAGACTCCTCATAAATTCTTTAGAGGCATCGTAGACATGGAGATTATCGAGTCCTATTTCTTTGAGCGAC
This sequence comes from Candidatus Peregrinibacteria bacterium, assembly GCA_016188705.1. GTDB lineage: Bacteria > Patescibacteriota > Gracilibacteria > UBA1369 > JACRIC01 > JACPHH01. The sequence continues at coordinate 19,021 of JACPHH010000007.1, forward strand.
TGTTCAACTTGAATACGCTCATTAAGCCGCATCAATCCTGTGTCAATAAAAAGCCCATACACGCGTTCTTTTCCCAACGCTTTATTGAGAAGCGCGAATGCCACGGTGGAATCGACTCCGCCGCTCACGAGCATAAAAACTTTATTTTCACCCACTTGTTTTTGAATATCTCTCATGGTTTTTTCAAGGTATCCTTCCATGGTCCATGTCCGGGCAGCTCCGCAAATCGTAATAAAATTTTCCAAAATCTGTTTTCCTTTGACTGTATGCTGGACTTCAGGATGAAATTGAACGCCATAAAAGTGTCGCTGAAAATTGGCAATAGCGGCAAATGGACAGTCTCGAGTCATCGCTATAACTTCAAATCCTAGTGGAAGTTTTTGAGCCGCGTCGCCATGACTCATCCACACGGAAATCGTACTCACGTCAAAATCTTTAAAAATCCCTTCTCGTTTTTTGAGAGTAATTTCCGCCTTGCCATATTCCGAAACTTTACCTTGCTGAACCAATCCTCCGAGGTGATGAACCATAAGTTGAAGCCCGTAGCAAATACCAAGAACCGGTATTCCAAGCTGAAAAATACGTTTATCAAATTTCGGAGCATGTTTGTCGTAAACACTTGCAGGACTGCCTGAAAGAATAATCCCCCGTGAGTTCACAAGTTTTTCCGCGGGAGTCCATGGCGCCCTGATTTCGCAGTACACGCCGAGTTTTCGAATTCTATTCGCGATAAGGTGGGCATATTGCCCGCCAAAGTCGAGAACCACTATTTTATCCATACATTAGGAGAACACCCTGAAAATTTTGGGCCGACTGAAAAATATTTATAAAAAAATTGATGCGCCTACAAATATCTCATCGTAATTGATAGAGAAGAGGTTTCTTAAATATTTCGAGAAAAACAACCATAACTTTCCGCGCGAATACCTTCCGCGCGAATAAAAGTATAACACCTTCAATAAAAAAATACCAGTCAAATTGCAGTAAATATCCCGCATTTTGCGGATCATGCGCATATTACTTTGAAAAAAAGTACATATCGCTGGCAGGCAAAAGTTCATCGCTCTACTGCCTTTCTATCCATTATATATCAAACGACTTGGCGAAATCGTTTGATGACAAAATTTTTTTCGAGGGCTTCGAGAAACCATCCGGCCTGAGGACCTGAATCCTTTCCGAGAAGAGCCAAATAAATGGCTTGAAAAGCCTCTTTTGGTTGGAGCGGAGATTGTTTGCGAAGTTCATGAATCGCCGCGTGAAGCTCTTCGCCCTCGCGCTTTTTTTCTTCCAAAAGTTTCACGATATCCAGCAGAAACTGTTTCTGATCCGACGTAAGACTCCGCGCTTTTTCCGGAAATTCTTCCTGAATAATAAATTTCTCCTTTTCGGTAGCATACTTTTCAAGCCATCGTTTTGCGAAATCCACGCGCATATCCAATTCAATGAGATCTTCTTTCGTAAGAGGCGATCCTTTTAATTTCGCTACTTCTTCTTCGATGTTGAGATGGGGAATTTGCAGCATAAAAGCAATGCGCGAAAAACGCGGACGATAACGGTTTACAATATGGTTCGGATCGAGTTGCGAGTAGTAAAAAATACGTTTCCAGTCGGGATTTCCAGTCGTTCCTTCAAAATATTCCGTTGCGACCTCGTCGTAACGATCAAAAAGCCGCGGAATAGTCTCCCCTTCCGGCTTAAAATCGATGGTTTGATTAAAATGGGTGCGAATCATGAGAAATCGAAGAATTTCCGGCGGCATCATTTCCGAAATTTCTTTTGACGCGATACCGAGTCCTTTGGAAGAACTCATTTTCGCGCCGGAAATAAGGAAAAATTCATACGGAATATTATACGGAACAGGCTTTTTTAAAATATTTCGGCAAATCATTTCGCTGATTTCATGTGATCCTCCTGACGCGTTATGATCCTTGCCAGACCCTTCTATGTTTACTTGGAGCGCGGCCCACTTTACAGGCCATTCCACTTTCCATGGAAACTTCCCTCTTCCATTATAGGGAGAGACTTTCCCATGATAACCGCAGCCTTTCGCCCAACGAACCATCTCTGGCTCGCAGACATATTCCACTTCTTTGCCATCCCATTTTTGCACGTGAGTCGTGCCAACCTTCCCGCAATGCTCGCAAATGACATGAAGCGGATTCCATGTTTCAGGCTTTTCCGAGCCGCTTACTTCCTTATAAATCCGGCGAATATCGTTCGGATGGAGCAACACGAAATCAATCCATTCATTATACAGTCCCTGTTTATAAAGATCCGAAGAAAAAATAATTTCAGGTTCAAAGCCCATAAAATGAATCACGTCAATAAATTCTTGCGCGAAAAAATGCGCGTAATTTTCATAGCCTTTCTCGGGCGATGGCACGTCTTTCAAAGGTTTGCCCATGTGTTCCTTATATTTTTCGGGATCAAGGTAAATAGGTAGCCCGTCCATGGGGTCCGCGTCATTGATTTCGTAGATGAATCGAATCTGTTTTCCTTTTTCACGTAGCGCTTGAGCAATGACTCCATGAATAACAACGCCGCGAATGGATCCGACATGAACACGGCCAGAAGGCGTTTTTTCATCACGAATAAGAAAATGATCTTTTTCCGGATATTTTTTTAAAATATCTTCACAAATTTCATCCACCCAAAACATAAAAACACTGATTAAAATAAAAGAATACTCAGCAACCTTACCATGTTTCCACGCTTTTTTCCAGAGGCAACGCCCTTCATGATTCGAGCCGAATAACTTTCAATATTTCAAAATTTTCCCTTATTCCTAAATTGTTTTAACCGAGACCGGTTTGAGAAAATTACGAAAAAGCCGCGACGGGGAAGGCTTCTCTTGCGTCTCTCTTTTTTTCAATGTCGTAAAAACGCATCTGTTCTTTTTTGAACATAAGTTCAATGCGGCCGGTCGGACCATTTCGGTGTTTGCGGATGAAAATATCCGTAATGCCAATTCGATCAGTGTCTTCCTCATAATAATCTTCGCGGTACATCATCATCACGACATCGGCATCTTGTTCAATCGCTCCGCTTTCACGCAAATCGGAAAGCTGGGGAATTTTACTCGGACGCTGTTCAACCGCGCGTGAAAGCTGCGAAAGCGCGAGTATGGGAATGCAAAGTTCGCGGGCAAGCGCTTTAAAGGAACGGGAAATTTCTGAAATTTCCTGAACTCGATTCACGAGATTCAGCGGTTTTCCGAGACTCATAAGCTGAAGATAGTCGATGATAAGCACGTCAAGCCCATGTTCCATTTGAAGCCGCCGTGCTTTGGCGCGAAGTTCGGTAATGGAATTTCCAACAGAATCATCAATAAAAATTTTCGCGCTATTGAGTTCATCCATAATGGGACCGATGCGCGCAAAATCTTCATCGCTCAATTTTCCGGTGCGAAGCTTCCAAGAATCAACTCCGAGAAGTGAACAAAACATGCGTTCCACGAGCTGTTCTTTCGACATTTCCAAAGACATAACGCCAACAGTTTTTCCGAATTTCGCGATATTTTGGGCAATATTGAGGGCAAAAGATGTTTTCCCCATGGAAGGCCTGGCGGCGAGTATCACAAGGTCGGATGGTTGAAGGCCGGAAAGAAGATTATCAAGGCTTTTAAAGCCAGTCGGAGTGCCGCGATATTTTTCCTTGCCTTCAGGATCATGGAGATCCGCGATTTTTTCGTAGGTCTGAGCGAGAATATCTTTAATATGAATAAATTTATTTCGTATAAAATTTTGAGAAACAGAAAAAAGACACTTTTCCGCTTCCTCAAGCAGTTCATCCATTTCACTCACTTCATCGTATCCAAGTCCAACAATTTCATCGCCGGCTTTGAGAAGCTTTCGAAGTGTCGCTTTATGCTTCACGATCGACGCATACTGAAAAATATGGGTAGCCGTAGGAACCGCGTCAGTAAGCTCTGCAAGGTAGGCTTCTCCTCCGACATCTTTTAATTTTTTTTTATCTTTGAGCGCGTTCGCCATAGTGA
>JACPHH010000007.1:23024-68073 GCA_016188705.1 Candidatus Peregrinibacteria bacterium
ATCGAGTATTGTTGAATAAATAATCGCGTGCTGCTCAACATAAAAATCATCTGGAGAGAGAAAATCCGCGACCTTAATAAGAGCATCTTTATCGATAAGAAGAGCCCCTAATGTTGACTTTTCCGCGTCGAGACTGTGAGGAGGAATTTTCATATTGTAGCAAGAGACAAAAGAGGATAAATTAGTATGGGAACTCCCGAAAACCCCATTTCTACTGCAATTTTACGAGAATTTCTATGGGATTCCAGTTTCACACAGAAAGTTCCGAAGGTCAATAAATCTAGGCAGTGTTTACATAAAATTTTTGCGATGGTTGGACGAAAAGATGTCTGGATTCAAGGCGCGAGGAGCGCAGTGGAGCAGTGCTCCATAAGCGACGAGCAACAAAGAAGACGGACATCTTTCCGTCCAACCCAAAGGGAAGAGACATATTTTGTCCATTTCTGCGTCACTCCTTCTCGATGTACCTCTGGGTACACTCTCGTCGTCGTTCCTTGAACTGAACAAAATATGACTCTTCCATCTGTAAAAATTTTATGTAAACACTGCCTAAAATATTCTCTCTCGCTAAATAAAAAATTACTTTGAACCATACATTCTCCGCAAAACAAATGCTTGGGAAAAAAGGCGAGCGTCTTGCGGCGCATTTTCTGCAAAGTCAGGGTTACGGAATACTCGAAAGTAATGTCCGTTTTCAACATAAGGAACTCGATCTCATTGCGGAAAAAAATGGAGAACTTATATTTATCGAAGTAAAAACGCGGAGAGGAACAAACTTTGGGCATGGAGAGGAAGCCGTTTCACATAAAAAGCAAAAAAATGTGCTTTCCGTTGGCTTCGAATATGTTAAAAAACATCCCGCTTTAAAATTTTTAAAATGGCGATTTGATATTATCGCCATTGATATCGCCGCGGACGGGTCGGCAAGAGAAGTAGAACACATCAAGGATGTTTATTGATGAGTAAGAAGATAAGTCAATCTTCGAGCAAGGCTCCTTTATTCAAACAACAAAATTTATAGGTAAATTCCCATGGTTTCACAAAAACAAAAAAATCTTCTTTTTCTCGGCTTGCTTTGTACCGGAATAGCAGCCATTACTTTATGGATGTTTGTCCTTAATAAAGGAACCATTGAAGTTCAGGCCGAACCGCCATATCGCGTTATTTTGGCAAAAGGTCCGGAAATATTGTGCGAAATTGATCCATGCGTAATCAAAATATTTCCTCATGATTACACGTTAACCTTTGAAAAAAGCGGTTATTACCGCGAGACGAAGCAATTAAGTATTTCACGATGGCAGAAGACGTTTTTGAAAATAACGCCAACTTTTATTCCCATGCTCAAAAAACGTTCGGCGGCAGAAATAACATCGGAGAATGGCGATACTTGGATGACGCGCAAGGGCGAACCGAGGCTGCCTGAAAATAGCGCAGCTGCTCAGGGAAAAGCTAAAAATATTTTTTTCTATCTCGAACAAAAAAAATCAGACGCGGCTCAATCACTCATTAAAATGGATCGGGAAAAGAAGATCGTTGAAACACTCGCGATATTTCCAAATACCATTTCATCAGCGAAACTTTTTCTTTCAAATGATGAAAACGTGGTTGTCGTAGTGGATGCGACGGAAGAAATTCGGAAAATGTATGTCGTTGATATTGAGAAAAAAACGCGAAAACGGATTCTTGATCAAAAGGGCGTCGATTCGGTAAAAATCAGCCCTTCGTCGCGATTTATAATTTTTATGGCGGAAATGGAAGGAAAATACGCGGTCTATATATTTGACATGGAAAATGAAAATAAAGAAACATTAGCGCTGACGCCATCTGAACTCGAAAAATTTATTTGGATGCCTTCCGATACTTTTGTTGGAGCAACGGCGCGGAACATAAAGAAAAAAACTGACTCAACGTATTTCAGTGTCGAGCGCGTGAAGGTTGAATTCGAAGAAAAAATCGAATTAAAATCGTTAAAAAATGACTCATCCAAAAATATTTCGGAAATATTTATTGAATACTTTCCTTTGGAAAAAATATACAGAATCGTTTATGAGCCAAAAGCCGAAGAATCAATGAAAATAAAGAATATACGCTTGAGCGATGATGAAAAAAATATATACTTTGAAAGCTTTGACGAGTTTTACGAATTACAATTGCAACCATGATCCCCGTAACTATTCTCGGATCAACCGGCTCAATCGGCAGACAAACACTTGAAATACTTGAAAATAACAAACATTTTGAAGTGTATGGGTTAAGCTGTTACGCGAACACGCAACTTTTGGAAAAGCAAATACAAAAATTTCATCCGAAAGTCGTGGCGGTTGGAGATGAAAAAATATCAGTTCGTTTTAAAAAAAAACTCAAAAATTCTTCAATAAAAGTGCTTTCAGGAATCAAAGGCATAACTGAATTAGCCGCTTACGCTGGGACTAAAAAGATAGTCATTGGAATGAGCGGAGAAGAAGCGCTTCATCCGCTTTTAGCCGCAATTAGGACAAAAAATGACATTATACTTGCCAATAAAGAAGTCGTGGTATGCCATGGAGCGAAGATACGGAAAGAAGTGTCAAAAACAGGCGCAAGGATTATTCCGGCTGATTCTGAGCTCTGCGCTATTTTTCAATGTCTGGAATATCGTTTGGAGCATCATTTGAAATATGAATTAAATCATCATCTGGAATATGGCGAGCAATATAATCTGAAACATGGGCTGGAACATGGTCAGGAATTTTATTTAAAACATCGGTGGAATAAAAAAAATGGAAAAGCTGATGAAAAATCAACATCGATAAAAAAATTGGACAACGAGCGGCGCGGCAATGTAGTAAGAATTACGGACGGACTTTTGGAGCAAGTGGAAGAGGCGATTCGGCAAGACTCTTTTTTCGGTGATTTGAGAAAAAATGGAAAATGTAAACAAGAAGGAATATGCATGTTTGATGCGTCGAGCATAGAACGAGTGGTTTTAACATGCTCAGGCGGACCATTTTTTAAAAAAAAACGCAACGAACTTGAGCATGTCACTCTTGAAGAAGCGCTGAAACATCCCGTTTGGAGCATGGGAAAGAAAATTTCCATCGATTCGGCGACACTGGTGAATAAAGGTCTCGAGGTGATCGAAACGCATTATCTTTTTGGCCTTCCCTACGAGTCAATTCAGGTTGTGATTCATCCGGAAAGCATCGTTCATGCGCTGGTGTATTTTCATGATGGAGAAGTTCTTGCGGTAATCCATCAACCGGACATGAAAATACCTTTGGAGTACGCGCTTCTTTTTGGAGAAAATATCGAACCAAGGTATCAAAAGAAAAAAAATATTCAGAATGGACCGCTCCATTTTTATTTTGTCGATCACGAGACTTTTCCGGCTCTAAAAAGTTCGTATGAAGCTGGAAATAAAGGACAGACAGAGGAAAAAAGGTATTATTTAGCCAATAAAAAACGACTCGAATATTTTTGCCGCGGCGAAATACATTTTAGAAAGCTTTTGAAGCGCCTTTAAAAAACTTGACTTTCATGGTATTTTTGCCTACTATTTCCTTTGTCTTATCTTTAAACGTCACTGTATTACGAAACGACTCCGAATTAATGCACAAATACATGCGCCGTTCATACGGCTCATTGACGAGAATCAGGAACAGCTCGGAGTGGTGCCTGTGGCCGAAGCTCTGAAATTGGCGCAGGAACGAGGATATGATCTTGCGGAAGTGGCTCCTAACGTTACGCCTCCTGTATGCAAATTGCTCGATTATGGCAAATATCAGTACAGGCAGAGCAAGATTGAACAGAAGCATCGTTCTAAACAGCATAAAGCGGAAATTAAAGGCATACGACTATCGCTTCGAACAGGAGAACACGATCTTCAAGTCAAGATAAATCACGCGGAGCGGTTTATCAAGGATGGACATACCGTGAAAGTTGCGCTTATTTTCAGGGGACGGGAGCTGGCGCATCGAGATTTAGCCCGTGAAAAAATGTTCAAATTTTACGAAGCGCTCAAAGATAAAGTAAAGGTTGAAGAAGAGCCAAAGGTACAAGGACACAATATGTTCATGATCCTCCATCCCATCGCAGGAGGAAAACCATAAAAGTAATAAAGAATATCATGCAAAAAACGCACAGCGGCACAAAAAAACGGGTTATTGTAAAAAAGAAGAAAATTTTTATGCAGAAATCGAGTAAAAACCATCTCCTTCGAAATAAATCCAAACGTCAAAAAAATTCCTATAATAAAGGAATGCCGCTCGATAGTACCAATGTGAGTCGTATTAGAAAATTGCTTCCTAACTTATAAATTATGTCTCGCGTTAAAAGAGGAGTTACCGTAAGAAGACGTCATAAAAAAATGCTAGCTCTTGCCAAAGGCTATCGCGGCGGTCGCAGCAAAGTTTTTACGCTGGCCAAAAATGCCGTGATGAAAGCAGGCACGAACGCGTATCGCGATCGAAGACGAAAAAAAAGAGAATTTCGACGACTCTGGATTGTTCGTCTCAATGCCGCGGTTAAATTGGAAGGTTTAAATTACAGCAGGTTTATATATGGTCTTTCAAAGGCGGATGTACAGATTGATCGCAAAGTGCTTGCGGATTTGGCAGTGAATAATGAAAAAGAATTCAAACAAATCGTCGAACTGGCAAAAAAAGCATTATAAAACCCGAGTAGTAAAAAAAGATCACATAGCGGTAAAAAATTTACAGCCAATTTTGCAAATTGCAGGCTTAATGTACTTTTTTCTGTGGCTCAAAATGGGAAATAATGGAACTTTTCGCGTGGCTGAAAAGGGTTGTTTTTATCTTTTTTTAATTTTATGAATAAAAATATCCCTTATGCCAAAAATACTAAGGAGTTAGCCTTTTAATTATTGTAAGGTTGCTTCCTTCGAGAGTTTGAGGAACAATATCATATCCGTTTTCCACGATATTACCCTGGAATAAACGGGCTTGGATTTGCTCGCCAACGAGAGATTCGTCATAAGCAACATCAACAATAAGAAGGACGCGTTTTACAGATCCTTTTTTGAGAAACCAGGAACCCGAGAGAGCAAAGTTTTGGAGCTTATCATCTCCGTTCATGACAAGTTCGATTGGCCCCAAGAGAATATTTTCCCATGTTTCAACGTCAACGAGACGAATATTGCTAAAATTTGTCGTTTTTTTGGCTTCATTAATGAGTCCGCCGGATTTGCCAAGAGAGGAAAGTGTAAAGTAAAGTTTTTTAACGGTAACGTCCGAATTCGCGGAAATTTGAAGATCGAGCAGAGGAACTTTAGTCGCGCCGTAACCCGCGTCATCGTCGGTATCGCCATATTCTTTTATCAGAGCTGAAGCATTATTGGTTGTAAGAGTGAGCGGATTGCCTGTAATACGGGTCGACGGATGAATGTCGGTAATATATGTCCCATTTTCACGATTAACAATAGCTGTTTTACTAAGAGCTTGGAGAGTAACCGTAACATAACCAGGAGGATCAATAAAAGAAAAGATGGAGTTGTCGGCAATGTCCATCACAAAGGAGAAATGACGAATTTCCCCTGAATCGACTTTAAAACCATTTTTAAAAGTAAGACTCTGCGCAGTATCGCTTCCTGCGGGATTGAGCTCTTGTGGTCCCATAATCGTGGATATGCCTCCGTTTGCGCCTGGATAAAATTCAACAATTCGTATATTACTAAAATTCGGTGATAGAAATGACCCCTTGGAGTCTGAATTGAGTAAGCCTGCTTCATAACCGGAAACACTGATGTTTATTGTAAAAGTGAGTTCTTTTACTTCAATATTTTTTTCAGGGTTTATGGAAAAATCAAAAAAACGTACATTTTGAACGCCTATTGGAACATTTGAAGCGCTTGGCCCTTCAAAAGAAATATTTACTTGAGAATCAGGATTTTGCGGACCACGTGGAAAGTCTCCTTCTCCCTGAATCACCACGGAATGACTGCCATTATTATCGTTATTATAGCCATCGGCATTGACGTTCACTCCAAAACCGTAAGTTTGACCCGTGGCATAGAGATCGTTTTCATCGGCAAGATAGACGTTAATGCTGTCTCCTGTTTTTGCCATGCGATGTATGTCCGCGAACACCGTAAAAAAGGGGTTGCTTCCTTGCTCGATTCGTAAGCCAAAAGGAATACTAAAGCGAACAAGGCCATAGGGCTTGGAAACAAGCGCGGCATGAGCAATCGGCGTCCCTGAAAAATCATTGCCGGCATAGAGTCTGAAATTTGATAATCCGCGAAGAGGGTCAATGGTTCCTCCAATATGCAAAGCAATTTGATGAACAAAAACATTTTCAAAAGACGGAGAAAGTTGAAATTCTGCAATTTTAGCATGGTTTGAGCCTGCGTAAACATTTGAAATCGTTCCATGCGCGGTAATATTTAAACTGCCTACGGTATCAGAGCCGATAGTATAGACCGGTCCATTGATGGCTCCGCGAGGCAAAATCAAATTGGTTTTGTCTTGGGTGGTAATCATGTCAGATCCGCCGAACATAAAATTCGATGCGTTTCCTGTTTTCGCAAGAGCGCTTATGGAGGCTTTTAACCGAAGAGTCGTAGTTTCTCCTGGAGCAAGAGGAATAAAAAGATTATCAAAACGCACCATATGATTGGTTGGATTGCGAGTGGAACCAAAACTCGCGCGATGAGAGTCTCTAAAAAGGTAAAGTACTGAAAAATCGTCATCGCTTCCCTCACCGCTTCGATAAAATGATAAACTCGTAATAATGACATTTTTTTCTAAAGCGGTCAGATCAAATGTAAAAACCTCCGCGAATGCTCCTTTTGGCAGAGTAGTAATTTGTGGAGTGGCGGGGTTTGGTCGTATAACAAGCTGTCTTTCCAAAGAATCAGAACGAAGAGGTCTTTTTAAAGAACCTGCCTTCAAGAAATGCTCTACGGATTGGCCTTCTGCGTTACGATCATCTTTTGGAACGTTTTTGGGTGTAATTATCGGTTTTGGAGGAAAAGTCTCATATTGAACTCCTGGAAAACTGTCGATTTTTTCTTCACGAACTTTTATAAAACGATAAAGATTTTCCGCGATATTTGCGCGCTCCATGCCTTCAGCGGGATGAAAGGCGCTTCCGGTTTCTTCAAGAAGTCCTTTTTGTTTGGCAAAATGAACATATTTGGCATACCAAGCGGTTTCATCAATATCTTCATAGAGCGGTTCATCGATTGCTGTTTGAAGATCATTTTCGCCGACGCCTTGAGTTTCGATGAGCATTTTAAGAGATTCAACTTTATTCACTGCGCGGGAAGGATAAAAATAACCATCAGAATAGCCTTCAACCCAACCGGCTTCTTTCGCGTAACATACATATTTTGCAAACCATTCATCTTTTACATCGGGAAAACAGTTAAGAAAAATACCAGAATCAGGAGAAATGCCCTGCCCTTCGAGAAGAATTTTCAGCTGTTCAGCTCGATTGATGGTTTTTTCAGGCTGAAAAGTGCCGTCTTGGTAGCCTTCGATTACCTCTCTTTCTTGTAAAAATTCAATGGCTTGAAAGTTTTTATGCTCAGTATTTACGTCTGAAAATTCCTTTTGCGCGCGAACTTGAGAAAATACGACATTAGTTGACGCAAAAAGACCGAAAATAAGAACGCTTGCGAGAAAACGTGATGCCCAAAGCGTTCGCAACCGAATTTTATAATGAGCGGTAGTAAGCATATATATCAGGGTTTATTAAAATAAAAAATATATTATTTTTTTCTACTTATTAGGTCGCGAAAGGTTACATATTTTAATATTTTTATAAAATGTATCCTTTTATCACGAGAGTTGAAGGGTATTTTCGCTGATTTCATTTTTTTATAACCTCAACCAATTCGATTTTTTTGCGTCCCATTTTTGTAACGACAAATTGGAAACCGTTAATGCTGAATTTTTCGCCAGTTGTAGGGAAACGTTTGAGTTTTTCCAAAATAAAAAAACTGAAAGGTTTATAGTCAGGAACTCCTTCAAATTCAAGGCCAACGGCTTCAAAAACATCATGAATGGGCGTCTTGCCTTTAATGAGAAAAGTTTTTGCGTCAATTTTCGTGATAAGATCTTCTTCAACATCGTATTCATCTTCTATCTCGCCGACAATTTCTTCAAGTAGGTCTTCGAGGGTCGCCAAGCCCGCCACGGCGCCATGTTCATCAATCACAATCGCCATGTGAATATGTTTTTTCTGAAAATCTTTAAAAAGTTGATTGATTTTTCGGGTAGTCGGAACATCCAAAGCAGGAAGAAGTTCAAGACTTTCGAGTGTCGCGTTGAGATTTTTTTTTGCAAATTGGTTGAGCAGTTCTTTCACGGACAAAATACCAATAATAGTATCAATGTCTCCTTTATAAACAGGAATCCTTGAATGATGATGCTCGCGAAAATACTTTGCGGCTTCAAAAACCGTCGCGTCAGCTTCAAGAGCTTTGATGTCCACGCGCGGTGTCATGACTTCAACGACTTGGATATCATTAAATTCCAAAATATTTTCAATGAGCTCTTTTTCCTGTTTTTCAAGAGACCCTTCTTCTGCGCCGAGAGAAATCATGGCTTTGAGCTCATCTTCGGTCATGGAAAAGCTTTTTTTATCGCCGGAAATTTTCATAAGAAAGGTGACGAGCCGCTCGAGGAACCAGATAATCGGATAAAAAATAATTTCGAGAAAAAGAAGAAATCGCGCGATGAAAAGGGAAAATGAAGCATGATATTTGTGGGCAAAGGTTTTTGGGGCGATTTCTCCAAAAACAAGAGTGAGAAATGTTACGAGACCAAACGCGATACCTGCGCCGCGATCCTCAAAGAGTTCGGTAAAAATAACCGTTGCGTATACTGAAGCAAGCGTGTTCACGACATTGCTTCCGACAAGAATGGTTATGAGAAATTTTTGAGGATGTTTTTTAAGATTTCCAAGACTGAGAGCTCCACGTCTTTTTTTGGCTATAAGTTCACGAACTTTTGATGGAGAGACTGCGACCAGCGCCGTTTCCGCGGCAGAAAAAAAGGCCGAAAGAAAAATAAGAAAGGAAAAGAAAAAAATTTTAGTATTCATGCATAAATCGCTTTTAAAAACGATTTAAATGTGGATTAAGAGACAAATATAAACAATACTTATTATAACGAAAATGAAGATAAAGCACAAATGAGCGATCCTTTCTTGCCCACCGCTTTTTTGAAGCAATGGGGCGGGGACTCCCATTTGAGCGCATAGCGAAGCGTAGCGAAAATGGAGTCCCCGCCCCATTGCTATCTGAATAAAAAGCAACGGCAGTCGGCAAATACGGTGGTGAGTCATTGTCAACCGCTTTTTTTGCTGTGCCAAATTTATTTGTTTCAGGTTAAAATTCGTCGTATACTCGTTTATGTATTCGTTTATGGCATGAGGACGCAAGCCGCGAGACGCCATTAAGATACGTCCAAGGAGCTTTGAACATTGCCTAAAGTTAAGCGAAGGGGTCTGCAGTCACTACTTTAATGTTACGCGTCAACCATGTATTTACCAGATAAACATTTAGCTCCCATAAAAATTGCGGCATTGATGCAAAAAGCCGCCGCGAAAGCATTTCAAAAAAAAAATGTCGAAGGAAAAAATGTCAGCGCGAAAATTTCTGATGTGCGAATACAAATTCCTGAAGAAAATTTTGGTGATTATTCCACAAATATAGCCCTTATTTTAGGAAAAGAATTTGGTCAAAATCCAAGAGAAATCGCTTCAGAAATTATAAAATCCATCCCCGAAAATGATATCATCTCGAAAACGGAAATCGCCGGCCCTGGATTTATCAATATTTTTGTAAAACCTTCATGGCTGATTTCAGAATTGAAAAGAATACTCAATCAAGGAGAAAATTATGGAAAAAGCGACTTCGGAAAAGGGAAAAAGGTTATTGTTGAATACTCTCAGCCGAATATCGCGAAACCTCTTGGAGTACATCATTTGCTTTCAACGATTATCGGCCAATCGCTTTATAATTGTTACAAAACGCTCGGCTACCATGTTTTGAGTATAAATTATATTGGAGATTGGGGTACTCAATTCGGGAAACTTATTGTCGCTTACAAAAAATGGGGCGATAGAAGCATGGTTGAAAAAAATCCCATTGATGAATTTCTCAAGCTATATGTCCGGTTTCATGAAGAGGCTGAAAAGGATTCTGCGCTTGAAGATGAGGCAAGAAAAACTTTTTTGAAATTGGAGCAGGGAGATAAAGAGGCCTTGCAACTTTGGCAGTGGTGCGTTGAAGAAAGCATGAAGGAGGTGCAAAAAACCTATGATTTTTTAAGTGGTATTCATTTTGATCTCATCCAGGGAGAAAGCTTTTTTCGTGATAAAATGGACGACATTCTGGATGAAGGGAAGAAAAAAAAGATTTTTGTGCGAGGTGAAGGAGGATCGTTGATTGTCGAATTTTCGGAAGAAAAATATCCGCCGTTTCTTGTTCAGAAATCAGACGGGGCGACGCTCTATTCCACTCGAGATTTCGCGGCGCTCAAATATAGAATACAGACCTATGGCCCCGAAAAAATTCTCTATGTGGTTGATTCGGCGCAGTCGCTGTATTTTCAACAATTGTTTGAGGCGGCGAGGCGTTTTGAATGGGGCGGCGCGCAGGCCGTGCACGTGGCTTTTGGACGAATGAGATTTAAGGACATGAAAATGAGTACGCGAAAAGGAAATATTGTGCGTTTGGACGAGGTTTTAATGGAAGGAATTGAACGTGCTTATGCCATTGTGAATGAAAAAAATGCCGATCTGAATGAGGATGAAAAAAAAGCGATTGCGCAAAAAGTAGGAATCGGAGCGGTAAAATACAGTATTCTTTCGCAAAATCGAATGACCGATATTGTTTTTGATTGGGACAAAATGCTGGCGCTTGAAGGCAATAGCGCGCCCTATCTTCAATACACCTATGCCAGGTATCGAAGTATTCTGCGAAAAGGGAAAGAAGCCGGCATAATCATTGACCATGATTTTCTTTTCAATGAACAATGGAAATACGAATTACTCTTGCTTCGAAAAATGGTAATTTTTTTGGAAACCATAAATCAAGCGGCGGCAATGTATAAACCCAATCTTCTCGCGACATATCTTTACGAATTGACCCAGGTTTGCAACAGTTTTTATACAAATTGTCCCGTATTACAAGCCGAAAATGAGTCTTTAAGAAATTTTCGACTCGCGCTCATAGAAGCCACGGCAACCATTCTGAAAAACGGACTTACTCTGCTTGGCATTGAAGCTCCAGAGCAAATGTAAAAATCTTTTTTTTCAGATATCCATTATCCCCCGCCCCATTGCTTCAGTAAAAGCGATAGGCAGGTGTCTTAAATAACGAGTTGACATTTTATTAAAATAAGTTTAAATTATACAACGATTAAAGGAAACCCTGATAAATATGATTTCGTTACGAAAATTGCAAAATTCGAGCGAAAACGCTGAATGACTGACGAAGCCGTATCAGAAAAAGATACGGTGAGGAGGTCTGAAGCGTTTGTAGCCGAATTTTGCAATTTGGAGTAGTAAGCATATTTATCAGGGTTTCCTAAACTCATTTTAATAATGAATACAATGGAAAAGACAGATGTGATGAGTGATTTTAAACAATTTTTTGATGAAATATCATCATTGGAAGGAATCCAAGTAACCCAAATGAGAGACGGAGAGGATGAGGATGCTGAAATATTACACATCAAGATCATAAATAAACAAAAATGGAATGAAGCGCTCAGTACTCTCGTGCCATATTTTGGAAAAATGATTTTTGAAGAGTATGAAAGAAAATCTGTCGCTGAATTGACGGATAGCTCAGCTCTTAATCAAATTATTATAAGTTTTAAGAATGTTGACGACGTTTATGTTCTTAGAAAAAATAATCAAATAGTGGGTTTCACAAGTACTGAAGATATCTTAAATGATGAAAAAAGGGTGGTGTTGACGAGAGATATAATGGTTAAAAAAGAAGAACGAGGGAACGGATATGGGAATAAACTCGCAAGGATGTTTTTTCATGAAAATCCATACGCGTCATTAGGATATTCAAAAACGCCGACTGCTATGAGCGCGAGAAGGAAAATGGCTGAACAATGCGGGTATTTTTTTTCTTGGGGAGGAATAGTAAAGGATGAATGCATGAAAGAAGTAGAATCTTTAAGAATAATTTTAAAAAAATATCTCGAAAATGAAGGTATTTTATCAAGGAGAGAAGCTCCTGAAGGTTTTGTATTTTTAACCAGTACTTCTGAAGGAACTACTGTTCTTCCGCCACTTTCTGAAGATGAAGTAAATTTTAGTAAAAATGATCCGCTCAGACCTCAATTTGAACTGCTTTTAAGACATCAAGAAAAAATAGAAAAGTTTGGCAGCGGAGAAAGCCTCGTCGGGTTATCTGTATGTGTACGAAAAACGCGCGAAACAATTTCAGCATGTCTCGAAGAACAAGGGTAGGATGAAATGGATTTTATGTGAACAGCTTCTTCAAATTAAGCAGAGTTCCCCGCCACTGAACGCAGTGAAGAGGCGTGTGGTATCTATGGTGATCGAAGTTTTTCAAACTAGACTTAGATAGAGATTTTCACTATATTTAAAAAGTAAAATCGCTCAAAGCGCAGGCGTGGAGAGGTGGCTGAGCGGTCGAAAGCGGCGGTCTTGAAAACCGCTGTCCCGCTTGCGGGACCGTGGGTTCGAATCCCACCCTCTCCGCCAAATTGAACATTCGCCGATTTCTGAAATTGTATATTCATTTACTGTTAATTACAGAAAAAAATGAAAAAATATAAATGGATTATCATTTCAGTCATTGCGATATTGGCGATTACGGCAAGCATTGAGTTATCTATGGGCAGGTTGCCGTGGGGGCCGGATGGAAAAATTGGTTTGTGGGAAGGAAATATTTGGAGCAGCGAGCAATCACAGCGATTTGCTGATCCCTATACCTTTTCTCACATGATTCATGGCATGCTGTTTTATGCTTTTTTGTGGCTCGTGGCAAAACGACTGCCTTTGAAATACCGATTGATAACAGCTTTTCTTTTGGAAGCCGGCTGGGAAATTCTTGAAAATTCCCCGCTGATTATCAACCGTTATCGCGAAGTGACTATTTCACTTGGTTATGTGGGAGACAGCGTGTTCAACTCGCTGAGTGATATTCTCATGGCGGGTTTTGGATTTTTTTTAGCGTATAAATTTCCGACTTGGCTGATTATTGTTTTAATTATTATAATGGAAGTAGGAACGCTTTTTTGGGTGCGTGATAATCTGACGCTCAACATTATCATGCTCATGTATCCGATTGACGCAATCAAAAATTGGCAATCGGTCGGCCATCTTTTGCCGCAGTAATTTTCTAAAAGCTGTTCACGTAAAATTTTGACGAAATAAATATTGTTAGGGAGTCTTTGAAAAACAGATTTTCGTTATGAAATATGAGCTTGCGGGAGAAAATCTATTTTTCAGATTTTTTCTATGCTAATGTAAAAATAATAATTTCTTTTTCATAGTTTTTTTTGATTTTTTAAAAGCGTTCTATGTCGCAAAAAGTACTTATTGAGTACATTCAAAGTACTCTCAGAAAGGGTTTTTCAAGGCAGTCTGTAAAAAAAGCGTTGAGTTCCGCGGAATGGACAAATCAAGAAATAAATGATGCTTTTTTTCAGGCCGATGAAATGATGATGAAGGATTCAAAAATGACAAAAACACTCCCTCTGGCTCCGAAAAAATCCGGTTGGAATTTGGATTTAGGAACGCTTTCCGCGTCGCAAATTCTTCTGTATCTCGGGAGTATTATTATTGTGATTGCGGGTTTTATATACGTCGGAATACATTGGGAATATTGGGGTCCTATTGAAAGAATTTTAGCGATTTTGATTCCCATGCTGATTCTTTTTGCGGGCGGATCAAAGTTTTGGATTGATAAAAAAAAGGAAAAAGCCGTCGTGACTTTATTTACAGGAGCAATTCTTTTTCCATTGTTTATGTCGGTAACGCTTACCGAGCTTAAAATTTTTGCGCCACAGGAAACTATCAATTTTAATCTTGCCATATCTCTTTCATCTCTGGTTTTTTATATTCTCTTGCATTTCATTTTTCCATTTTACGTTTGGTCATTTTTAACTTTAATCGCAGGGACTGCGAGCTATTATTTTACTTTGGATTTTTTCCATATCGATAAAATATACGGCAGTGAAATATGGGGATGGGCGTTTCTTGTCCTCGGATTGATCTATGTTTTCATGGGAATGTTTCAGGAAAAAAGAAAGAAAAAAGAAATGAGCACATTGATCTACCTTTTTGGTTTCATGATAAGTTTTTTTGCATTGTGGCGGCTCTCTCTAAACGCAGATCTCATAAAAGCGTTCATGCCGAATTCAAATGGTTATTTCCCTGATCAAGTTCATGTGGGTTGGTCGTTTGTCATTGTCGGTGGAATATATCTTTTGGCAAGCATGGCAATCGAAAAAATGGAAAAAAGAGGATGGAACATAATAGGAGCTTATGCGAAAATTTTAAGCACGGTAGGTATTTTTATGATATTGGGAGCAATTCTCTATTTAAGCTCGAATGGTAAAAAATTCTTCTACGAAACACTGCTTTTGATCGCGAGTCTTGGCGCTATTTTTGGAAGCATTCCGAAATCTGCTTCGCAATTTCTTTTTGCGGGAACCTTTTTTTTGATTATCTACATTTTCGATATTGGCGCGGAATATTTTAAAAATGACGTTGGCTGGCCCATAACACTTTTCGCCGCCGGACTTATTTCCATGGGCATAAGCTTCGCAATGGAAACTATTCGAAAAAAATATTTCAAAAAGGATGAATAGTAGAAATGGGGCTTTGCGCGTTACATTGGCATTTTATTGAAAAATGATAAGTATCCCAAAGGGTAATTTGATATCAGGCAAAACTCTGGAGAGAGCTTTGATACGGACATCTGCTTGCTGACTTAGATAGTCAAATAAAATAATATTTATTTTGTCGTATTTAAGAGAAAGATTTACAAAATCTTTATCATTACTTACAACAATCCTTTTTTCTTTTACCGCCAGTTGTAATACTTCATCGTCTGACATTTCAGGATCTACATCTTTCACGAGTTTAACATCATATTTTTGTTTTTTCAAAAAATTACTAACAGATTTCGGTATATTATGATCAACTAAAAATTTAAGCATAAGCTTTATGAACAGAAGAAGATTTTAGAAAACGAGTTCGCGAAATTGATTGATGCGCAAACTCCATGCACGCTTTAATATCTTCTTCTGAAATATCAAATTCTTTTATAATTTTTTTATGGGACCAACCTTCTGCCAAACAGGCGAGTATTTGCTCAACACTCACTCTCGTACCTTTAATACGAGGTTTTCCAAGAAGAATATTATTTGAAATAATTATACGCTTATTTTTATACATAAATGCTATAATAAAAATAGAACCTTACAACATTTATTATACTTTATATAATGACAGAAATCCATATAAATCCGATGAATATTTTGTTTTTCAATTTAAAATAAGAATTCCAAATTTATGGTTTTATTCATCACATTTGATACAAATTATATATTCAAAAAAAATATTTACATTTATTTTCACTAAAAAATTTTTCATATCCGATTTATTTGACAGAAGAAGAACGTATCAACACCTTATGATCATGCGAAATATATTTTTCATCCATGGCGTGAATGGAAATTCACGGGAAAATTGGTTTCCGTGGCTGAAAGAAAAGCTCGAAGCGGAGGGAAATAGAATTTTTATTCCTCAGTTTCCAACTCCGAAAGGTCAAACATTGAAAAATTGGTTGAAAGCATTCGAGCCGTATGAAAAATATTTGAACGAAAATTCTATTGTAATCGGCCACAGCTTGGGCGTTACATTTCTCTTAAATATTTTAGAAAAACATAAAGTCCGCGCCGCGTTTTTCGTGGCGGGATTTACGGGACATTTAGGAAAACAATTTGATGATGGCATAAAAACATTCGCCCAAAGAAAATTTAATTGGGATGCGATTCGAAGCAATGCAAAGCATTATGTAATTTTTCACTCGGATAATGATCCGTATGTGAAACTCAAAAAAGCCGAAGAACTTGCGAAAAACCTTGGTATAAAAATATGTTTGATAAAGAACGCGGGACATTTTAACGAAGCTTCTGGGTATACGCGATTTGAAAAACTTTTTAAAAAAATAAAATATGGCTACCTTTGAGGATTTTAAAAAATTGGATATACGGGTAGGGAAAATTATCGAAGTGGAAGATTTTCCAGAGGCAAGAAAACCCTCGTATAAGCTCAAAATAAACCTCGGCGAAGAAATTGGCATAAAAAAATCTTGCGCTCAACTTCCAAAAAATTATACAAAAACTGAACTGAAAAATAAGCTCGTGCTCTGCGTCGTAAATTTTTCGCCGAGACAAATTGGTCCGGCAGTCTCAGAAGTTTTAACGCTTGGAGTGCCGGATGAAGTAGGCGAGTGCGTTCTTATTGAGCCGGAGAAAATTGTACCATTGGGAGGAAAATTGTATTAATATATTGATGTTTGTATCACTTAATTTTTATATATGGTATTAGAAAGTTATTTTAATGTTTTGGGTGTGTGGATTGCTCCTATTTTGGTTTCGGGCATTGCGGCAATGATACTCGGCGGACTTTGGTATTCGCCGCTTCTTTTTGGCAAATCGTGGATGAAAATGTTAGGAATGACGGAAAAAGACATGGGAAAAATGAAAAACGAAGCGGTAAAAGGTTACATCATTGGATTTGTTGCCGCATTAGTTATGGCTCATGTATTGGCTTTTGTGAGTTTAGTCTTTGTGAATTCCGGAGGAGTATATTCGAGAATGTTAGAAGAAATGGAAATAGGTTTTTTGCTGTGGTTGGGTTTCATTGCGCCGGTTATTTTGGGAGGATGGCTTTGGGAAGGCAAGCCATTCAAGCTTTTTCTTATCAACGCAGGCTATTATCTTATTTCCATGCTTATTATGTCGAGCATTTTTGCTGCATGGCCGTTGCCACCACTCGATTAAACAACCTCGCTTCCATAATTGACTGCTTGCGGGCAGAAAAAATTGTACTTGCGAACCGCTTTTTTTGAGGCAAGGCGCAGGTACAAAAAAATTACTTTAAAAATTGGACTATTTCTTTATGCGCAACAATGCCGATGGCTCCAATCGCGATAAAGAGAACCCCAAAAACTATGGGCAGGTCGATTTTTTCTTTTGAAAACAAAATATTAAAAAGAAGCAGCGCGAGCGGACCGGAGGCAATCCAAAGAGATGCAAGAATGAGAAATTGTTTATATTCGCGAAACCCGAGATGAAAACCAATGGTAAAAAGAACATTGATAAGAATGAGAATCCAAATATATTTGACTTGAGTGACAAAAGAACGAACCAAAAAAGAATCATATTCAAATCCAAAAATATTCCCCTTAGACGAGAGTTTCCCTGTGAAAAAGCCGTACCAAGCAATGATGAATTGCGCAACGAAAAAAATGATGGGAATAAGAATTTTTTGGAACATGGTGAAAAATAAAATGTATAACACTATAATTAAGTATCTGCCCGCTGCCATTGCTTCAAAAAAATCGGTGGGCAAAGACTATGATAAGGGCTGATAGAAAAAAATGCTACGGCATAATGAAAAAATTATAAAATATTCACAAAGAACCAAAGAGATGATACAGTGCATCACTGAAGAGTTCTGTGTTTAATGTTTGAATAGAGTGCTTTAGAACTTGGTATCTGCAGGAGAGGTGGGTGAGTGGTTGAAACCGCCGCTCTCGAAAAGCGGTATCCCATTTATGGGATCGAGGGTTCGAATCCCTCCCTCTCCGCCAATTATTTGTCAGCGAGATGATTGAGAATTTATTTGCAATTTTTCTACTGCAATGCTCAAATTTTGGCTGCAAACGACTTATAGCTTCTTAGTGAAATAAAATTATGAAAAATATTTTAAACATTATCAAAGATTCAAATTACAGTTTTTCGCTGTTTAATCAGTCGCTTGTTAATGAGTTAGAACAGAACATAACAATCAGAGACGGCAAGCCATATGTAGTTTGCGCTATTCGCGATAAAGAAATAATCTTGAAACCAGAGGAAGTTGTTCGTCAATTGTATGCGATGAAATTATTGAAAGAATACGGCTATCCAAAACAAAGAATCAAGTTTGAACACTCAATCCATTTTGGCAGAGAAGTAAAGTCTGCCGACATCGTTATTTTTGATAAAGATCGTCCGATGGTTGAATATATCATCGTTGAAATCAAAAAGCCGAAACTCCAAGATGGGAAAAATCAGCTCCGCTCTTACACAAACGCCACAGGCGCGCCGATTGCCGTTTGGACCAACGGAGGACAAATTTCCCATTATAACCGCAAAGATCCGAATTATTTTGAGGACATCACTGACATTCCTAAAGTTGAACAAACGCTTGAAGATATTTTAAAAGAAAGATTTACGCTCAAAGACTTAATCATCAAAGACAAAATTCCGAACGAGGGAAAATCATTGAAAACCATTATTCAGGAAATGGAAGATGAAGTTTTGGCCAATGCTGGAGTAGATGTTTTTGAAGAAGTTTTTAAACTGATTTTTACGAAACTTTATGATGAATTACAGAGTAAAAAAGATAAAATGCGCATTGAAATTTGGTTTGAGGATACATTCCATGAAGAAGACAGGAGTAATTATGAATTAGTAAAAGGTTCTTTATCATCTATGGATGATTCCAGTTTTCGTATTCTTGAATTTCGCAATACGGGTCAATCGGAAGGAGAACTGAAAAAGAAAATCCAAAAACTTTTTGACGAAGCTAAATCTAAATGGCCAGGTGTTTTTGATGAAGTGAGTCAAATCGGGCTTAGCCCCTCTCATCTTTCCGTCAGCGTTTCCAGTTTACAAGATATAAAACTATTCAATTCCAATCTACAAATTGTTGATGAAGCATTTGAATATTTAATCAGCAAATCGGCCAAAGGCGAAAAAGGCCAATATTTCACGCCACGCCATGTGATTGATATGTGCGTCAAAATGCTTAATCCAAAAGCGGGCGAATATATGATAGACACCGCCGCAGGCTCTTGCGGATTTACCGTGCACACGATTTTTCAAATTACAGGTCATCTCTTTCAAAACATGAATATTTCAGAAGAAGAAAAAGAGAATGTGCTTAAAGTTTTCGGCATTGATTTTGATGAAAAAGTCGTGCGCGTGGCTCGGACTTTAAACTTGATTGCAGGAGATGGAAACACTAATGTTTTGCACCTCAACAATCTTGATTATGACCGCTGGAATGAAACGATACAAAATCGTGATTGGCTGGCAGTGTATGGAGCAGGATTAAAACGGCTTGAAGCGTTGCAAAAAAATAAAAGTTCGTATAAGGAATTTAATTTTGATATTCTTATGGCCAACCCGCCGTTTGCCGGAGATATCAAAGAATCCCGTATCATCCACAAATACGATCTTGGCTATAACGACAAAAACAAACCAAAATCAAAAGTCGGACGTGACATTTTGTTTATTGAAAGAAATTTAAATTTTTTGAAGCCGGGTGGAAGAATGGCGATTGTTTTACCGCAAGGCCGTTTTAACAATACATCGGATAAAAATATTCGCGAGTATATTGCCGAAAAGGGGCGAATTTTAGCGGTCGTTGGGTTGAATGTAAATACTTTCAAACCGCATACGGGAACTAAAACGAGCGTCTTGTTTGTCCAAAAATGGAACGAAGACCCAAAACTTGGTCCACTATGTCCCAAAACAAAAGACTACCCGATTTTTTTTGCGGTTTCGGAAAAATCCGGCAAAGACAATTCCGGCGAGTATGTATTCGTGAAAAACGGTAATGGTTCAACTTCGCTCACCACGGGCGGCCAGCCAAAGCTGGACAAAAACGGCCATTTGATAATCAATCATGATTTGCATAACCACAACGGCGAATTACCCGACGGCGTGGCGGAAAAATTTATTGAATGGGCAAAAGGTGAGAAATTAAGTTTTTGGAAATAGTTTTTTAATAATTTAATAATATGACAAATAGCTACACTCCAAAAAATTTACCAATCCAAAATCTTAAATGGGAATCATTTGTTCATTTTATTGGCAAAGCAAACGCGGGCATCGCTCGGTTTGATGGTTTATTGCAGACAATCCCTAATCCGTCCGTGCTTTTGAGTCCGTTGACCACCAATGAGGCGGTTTTGTCCTCTCGTATTGAAGGAACGCAGGCAACCTTGAAAGAAGTTTTAGAATTTGAAGCAAACCCGAAAAAGGAAACAAAAAAATATGAGGATATTCAGGAAGTTATTAATTACCGAAGAGCGTTAAAAGAAACGATAGATGAGATGGAAAAATATTCGCTTTCCATACGAGTTATTAAAAAAGCTCATGAGATTTTGTTACAAGGAGTAAGAGGTGAAAATAAAGATCGTGGAAATTTTAGGCGACAGCAAGTATTTATTGGTAAACCCGGCGCAATTATTGAGCAAGCAACTTATATTCCACCATCGGCCGATAAAATAAACGATTTGGCATCTAATCTGGAAAAATATATCCACAGCGAAGACAAAGATTTACTCGTTCAATTAGCCATTATTCACGCGCAATTTGAAATGATTCACCCCTTTATGGATGGCAATGGTAGAGTCGGTAGAATGATAATGCCATTATTTTTGTATTTCAAAAAAGCCATTTCCTACCCGTCATTTTATTTAAGTGAGTATTTAGAATCTCACCGAGACGAGTATTACAAAGCGTTATTGGATATTTCCAAAAATGATAATTGGGATGGTTGGATAACCTTTTTCTTGCAAGCTATTATTGAACAGTCAAAAGTAAATATCGTCAAAGCCAAAAAAATTATTACTCTTTATGAACACAAAAAACAAAGAATAACCGAACTTACCAAATCACAATTTGGTATTAAAATTCTTGACGCGCTTTTTGTAATGCCGATTTTTCAAAGCCAAGATTTTATTAAAATTTCCAAAATACCGAAAGCAAGTGCATTTAGATATATTGGAATACTTGAGAAAAATGGCGTTTTGTCTTCAAACAGAAAGAGGAAAAATAAGCTTTATTTTTTCAATAAATTATTAGATATAGTTAAATAGTGCCAGCCGTGAGACTATATAAATTTATAGTCTCACAAAAGATAATATATGAGACTATTGGGAATAATAGTATCACCGATGAGATTAAGCCACGACGGCGAATTGCCAGACGGCGTGGCGGAAAAATTTATTGAAAGATTTTATTTTCATTGGTCAAAAATAACTCATGCAATATTTCATTATAAATTATGAAGAAAGAGAATAAACAAATTGCGATTTATCAGGCATCAAACGGAGCAGTGGAGGTGCGTCTTGATGTGAATCAGGAAACGATTTTTTTGCCTCAGCAACAGGTAGGCGATCTTTTTAATGTGCAAAAAGCGGCTATTTCCAAACACGCTAAAAATATTTTTGACATCGGTGAATTGGACAAGAAGTCAACTGTTTCCATTTTGGAAACAGTTCAAACCGAAGGAAAAAGAAAAATCGTCAGAAAAATTGAATACTATAATCTTGATTTGATTCTCTCTATCGGCTATAGAGTAAATTCGGCAAATGCCACCAAATTCCGACAGTGGGCGACAAAAACTCTGCGTCAACATATTATGGCGGGCTATACCATAAACGAAAAACAGCTTCTGGAAGCTAAAAACAAATTCCACGAACTTGCCGAAGCGGTTTTATTTTTGCAAAAGCAATCCAAAAAAGAACTTCTGCGAGGGCAAGAAACGGAAATTTTAAACCTGCTCGCGGATTATTCCAAAACACTTTCGTTGCTTGAACAATACGACAAAGGTAAGCTGGAAGAAGAAAAGGGAAAGAAAACAAAGTTTGTTTTACGGTACGATGATTGCGTAAAAATTATTGCTGAACTTAAAAAAGAACTGATAGCCAAAAAAGAAGCGAGCGATTTGTTCGGACAAGAACGAGATGGAAGTTTTGAGGGAATTATCAAGGGGTTGTATCAAACATTTGGAAAGAAAGAACTTTACCAGACCATTGAGGACAAGGCGTCGCATATACTCTATTTGATAATCAAAGACCATCCGTTTTCCGATGGAAACAAGCGTTCGGCCGCGTTTTTGTTTGTGTATTTTTTGGACAAATCCGATTATCTTTTCAAGAAATCCGGCGAACGGAAAATCAATGACAATGCTTTGACCGCGCTGGCTTTGCTTATCGCCGAGAGCGACCCGAAGGATAAGGAAGTAATGATAAAAATTATAAAAAATTTACTCGAGGAATAATATGAAAGCGAAAAAATTTATTAAATGGGCAAAAGGCGAGAAATTAAGTTTTTGAAAATAAGTAATATACCATATTATGGATGAAGAACAAAAATGGCAGAATGAACAATATATATTCTTTAAGCAAGAATGGATTTCCAAATGGAGTGATTTATTTCCTCAAAAAGATGATTTAAAGGAAGAAATTTTAAAATTACAATATGATAATTTTTACTGTGTTAATAATGCATTTGGCAAATTAGATAAAGCACTCTCAATATGTGATTTTTTATATCAACTGACAAAATCGAAACCGCCTCAAGATACAGAAAAAATAATAATCACTACTCTTGTTTCCTGCGCCGAGGCTGTTTACAGAATCAATAAGCCTGATGAATTAGTGAATGAAAATTTAGTAAAAGGATTTTTCAACCCCGTTAAAGAACAACTTAATTATAAAATTCGTGGACATGTTGGTGAAATGCTGTATCAAAAAGTATTTGAACCGGCAGAAATTCTGTATTTGGTAAGAAACGACTACATTCATAATGGTAATTTTACAGGAAGATTTTTCAGGAGACCGACATCAAAAACTTATTTTTATAATTCAGGTTGTTTTTATTTTTCAACAAAAGAAAGCAAAACCAATTTCATTTTGGCAAATTCTGAATGTTCCTTAACTTATAAAGATTTTTTAAATATATTTTTAGAGGCATTTATTAAAAATATAGAAAAATATTTAGCTAAAAAAGCTAAAACCTCACCATGCAATATTCAGTTGTAAATTATAAAACAGTAAAAGAAGATCCTATTTTTAGGCTTGATGCTGATTTTTATCGTGTTGACTATTTAAATTATCTACAGCAAGTTTATAAACATGAAGAATATTTTCTCAAAAAAATATTACATCCTACTGAAATAATAAGAGTTTATGAAGAAAGGGGAATACAGATATTATTAGCCCAAAATGTAAGAAATAATGAGTTAGATTTCTCAAATGTTGTTTTTATGAGTGAATCGGCAAAAGAAAATTTAAAAAGAAATAAATTACAATATGATGATGTTATTTTAACTCGTTCTGGTGCAAATTTTGGTCAATCCGCCTCTTATAAGGTGGATGATGAAATTTATGCTTGTGCCGATGTTTTGGTTATTAAAAACTCAAAAGAAATAAAGGGTGGCTATCTTTCAACATTTCTAAATACCAAGCAGGGCAGAGCATTACTTGACAGAGGCTCTTATGGGATGGCACAACCTCATATAGCGCCTTCTTATCTTTATAATTTACCAATTTCTAGATTTGATACCAATTTTGAAAATAAAATTGACACTTTGGTTAATGAATCGGGAAAATACAAGTCCAATTCTTCATGCCTCTACTCTCAAGCCGAACAATTACTCCTTTCCGAACTTGAGCTTTTGGATTGGAAGCCAAAGCATGAACTTGCTTTTGTAAAAAACTTTTCCGACACCAAACAATCAGATCGTTTTGACGCGGAGTATTTTCAGCCGAAATATGAGGAAATAATTTCTGCGGTGAAAAAATACAAAGGCGGGTTTGATATTTTAGAAAACTTATCAAAACTTGTGGGGCACCCCTCAAATCCACCATACGAAACAGAGAATACGGAAAATAAGACATTTATAATTACTCAAAAACATCTCGCAAGTTATTTTCCAGTAGATAATTTCTGGAAAGATGAAGAAGCTCTTTTCACAACCGACGAATTTATTGAAAAAAATAAAAAATTTATTCTTCAGGAAAATGATCTTATTCTTTATTCAGTTGGTGCATATATTGGAAAAACAAATCTTTACAATGCTGATATAAAAGCAACAATTGGTAGTTTCTTAACTCTTATCCGTCCAAAGATTGACAAAATAAATCCGTTTTATTTATTGGTTTTTCTCAATTCAAAAATCGGACAAGAACTTACTCGCAGGAATTCAAGAGGATTGGCCCAACAATACATTTATCCTTACGATACAAAACAGGTGATCATTCCAATTTTAGAAATTAACAAACAAAAAGAAATTGAAAAAATAATTTCAGGTGGTCAAAAGTCGCATAATTTATCCAAATCCCTGCTTGAAATCGCCAAGCGCGGCGTGGAAATGGCGATAGAAAAAGACGAACAGGAAGGAGAAAAATGGATTAAAAATAATTTAAAAGAATTGGAAAAAAAAATATAAAAAAATGTGCCGCGAAATAGAAAAACTACCAAAACCATTCTCTTCTCGGAAAATCGGAACAGTGGTACCATGGCTGCGTTACGGAACATTTTTCAAAATAGTTTTTTTCAAAGATTTAATGAAAGGCTTATGGTAAAATTCGTACTTTTGAGACATGGTGAAAGCCTCTGGAATAAAGAAAAAAAATTCACGGGTTGGACAGATATAGATCTCACGGAAAAGGGCATTGAAGAGGCAAAAATAGCAGGAAGGATGTTGAAAAAAGAAGGCATTCGATTCGACATCGCTTACACTTCATTTCTCAAACGAGCCATTCGCACGCTCAATTTCGCGCTTGAAGAAATGGATCAGCTTTGGATACCGGTTCTAAAAACATGGAGACTCAATGAAAGACACTACGGCGCGCTTCAGGGCGTAAGCAAGATTGAAATGACCGAAAAGCATGGGGAAGAACAAGTAAAAATATGGAGACGAAGCTATGATGTGCGGCCTCCGGCGCTCACGAAAGATGATGAACGATATGAGGGGAATGACCCGAGGTACGCGGATCTCAAGGAAAATGAGATACCGATGACCGAAAGTCTTAAGGACAGCGTCGCGCGATTTATGCCCTACTACAAAGAAGAAATATTTCCACAAGTGAAAAAACAAAAAACGATCTTGATTGCCGCGCATGGAAACAGTTTAAGAGCATTGGTAAAACATCTCGACAACATTGGAGACAATGAAATCGCTCATGTAAATATTCCAACGGGCATACCACTAATCTACGAACTTGATGAACATGGAATCGCTCTCAAAAAATATTACCTTGGAGATCAAAAAGAGGTACAAAAAGCCATTCAAAATGTCGCGGCGCAGTGCAAATCATGAGTAAGGCATTCATATTCTGATAGCTCCTCAAACATAATATGTAAAAAATTCCTTTGAAAAAAATAGTATTTTCCGACATTGATGGCACTCTCGCGCATTATCCTAAGCATTTCGAAGATTTTGCGGAAATTATCGAAAGAGATGAGTCGACGCGTACCGCCATATATCGCGATAAAAATTCAGGAGAAGAACGTCTGTGCAATATACTGCCGTCATCAACGGGTTTGGGTGATGCCTATATTTCAAAAAAAACCATCGAACTTATTGACGAATTTCGACGCGAAGGCATGCTTTTCGCGCTGGTGAGCGGCATGAGGAAATCCACCTACAAAATGAGGATTCCGCTGCTTCCTGAAGCCGATTTTGGCATTGTCGAAAATGGCGGAATAATCTACGAAAAAAATGAACTCGACCGAAAATGGCCAATGCGTTTTCTGCATGTAACGGGGCCGATCGAAACGGAAAAAGCGCCCGAGGAAAGGGAAGGACTTCTCTGGGATTTGTATAGAAAACTGAAAAAAAAAGGTTTTGATGTCGACGCGAGAGATTATTCAGCCTGCGTTCGAGTCAGTCTGAAAAATGCAGAAGAAAACAATCTTTTAAAAAATATATGTATTGATCTTCCTCGTGATATCTCAGCGGCAAGAAATTTGGGAAAAGTGGATTTTTATCCTCAAAATTCGGGAAAAGGAAACGCCGTACGTTACATCATGGAAAAAGAACATATAAAAAAAGAAGAAAGTATTGCGCTTTTTGATGATGACAACGACTTGCCTATGGCAGAAGCCGTGGGAACAGCAATGCTTCCTGGCATATCACATGAATCCGTCCATTTAGCCTTGAAAAAGCATCCCGATTGGATTATTTCAAAAAATAAAGGAATTCTCGGCACTGAAGAAATTTTAAAAATTGTAAGCGAATTGTAAAAAAGGTAACTGCTCATCGCTGTTGCTTTTTATTCAGATAAAAGAGGGCGAGGACTCCCATTTGAGCGCATAGCGAAGCGTAGCGAAAATGGAGTCCCCGCCCTCTTTTTTAAAAAAAAGCGGTGGGCAAATACAAAAAAAGAAATTTACTGTCGAAGGAAGCTATGCTATACTTATATGATAAAAAATAGCTATGCTTTCGCAAAAACAAGCACTTCAATCAATCAAAAAATACCTCCGTCTGGCTGACTACCTTGGAGTGGCCCAACTTTATTTAAAAGACAATTTTCTCTTAAGAGAAAGCCTGAAACCTGAACACATCAAGGATCGGGTACTCGGTCACTGGGGTACGGTTCCTGGACTCAATCTCATCTACGCGAATCTCAATTATCTCGTAAAAAAGCATGACACTGAAGTGCTCATGATTGCCGGACCTGGTCATGGAGCTCCGGCGATTCTGGCGAACCTTTTTCTCGAAGGCACACTTCACGAATTTTACAAGCCGCGTTTTGAAGTGAATGCCAAAGGCATGGGTGAAATCATCAAAGATTTTAGCTGGCCGCATACAAAATTTCCGAGCCACGTAACGCCGGCAGTTCCTGGTTCGATTCTTGAGGGGGGAGAGCTCGGCTACAGCCTTTCGACCGCGTTTGGAGCGGCATTTGATAATCCGAACCTCATTGTCGCGGTGGCGGTTGGAGATGGCGAATCGGAAACAGGCCCGCTTGCTACGGCTTGGCACAGTAATAAATTTCTCAATCCAAAAACATCAGGAGCCGTTCTTCCGATTGTTCACATTAACGGCTACAAAATATCCAACCCTACGATTTACGGAACCATGAGCGATGAAGAGCTGACGCGCCTTTTTTTAGGATATGGATATGAACCCATGATCGTGAATGAACCGAATCTTGAGAAAAAGATGATGGAGACGATGGAAAAAGCTTACATGAGTATTAAAAAAATACAAAAAATGGCACGAAGCGGAAAAAATATAATGAAACCGCGTTTTCCAGTTATTTTGCTCCGTTCTCCTAAGGGCTGGAAAGGCATTCATGCGTTTGCCGGCCATCTTATAGAAGGATCATTTCACGCTCACGGCGTGCCCATTGAAGATCCGAAAAAAAATCCAAAAGCGCTGAAGGCTATTGAAAATTGGCTCAGAAGTTATCATATCGAAGAACTTATAAATGAGAACGGAAAGCCAAAAAAAGACATTATGGAATGTGTGCCGATGGGCGCGTTGCGTATCGGAATGAATAAACATGCCATTGGAGGAACTCTTCTCAAGGAGCTGAAACTCCCTGACCTTAAAAAATATGCAGTAAAACTCAATCAAGGAATTTTAAGAAAAACGAATAACGAAAAAATGAGAAAAAAAACGTTGAACGACGGCGAAGGAGTATCAGAATATTCGGAAAAGAGAGGGAGAGTTTTTGCAAGCAGCATGGAGCAAGGAGCCGAAATATTGAAAAGTATTTTCACGCTCAATCCTGAAAATTTTAGAATCATGTGCCCTGACGAAATTGAGTCGAATAAACTTGGAAAAATATTCGAAGCCACAAAAAGAGGCTACATGTGGCCAATAAAAAAAACAGACGAAAATATCGCGCCCGAAGGAAGAGTTATGGAAATGCTGAGCGAGCACACGCTTCAAGGTTGGCTTCAGGGCTATGTTCTCACGGGACGTCATGGTATTTTTGTGAGTTATGAGGCGTTTACAACGATCATTACAAGCATGGTTGATCAGTACGCCAAGTTTTTAAAGCAGAGTTTTCACGTAAATTGGCGCAAGCCTTTGGCAAGCGCGGTATATCTTCTTTCGAGCGTGGGATGGAGGCAGGAGCACAACGGATATTCGCACCAAAATCCTGGTTTCATAAGTAATATTTTGCAAAAACACGGTGAATTTTGCCAACTGTATTTTCCGCCCGACGCGAATAGTCTTCTCATGGCGTTTGAAGAAACCCTCAAAAGACGAGACGCCATTTGTGTTATTGTGGCGGAAAAGCGAAAACTTCCACAGTGGTTGACTCTTGAGGAAGCGCGGGAGCAAGCAAAAAAAGGCATTGGCATTTGGGAATGGGCTACGGGAAAAGAAGCAAGTAAAAATCCCGATGTAGTCCTCGCTTCAGCCGGTGATAATATGACTGAAGAAGCCATGTCCGCGGTGAAAATTTGTCATGAGCTCGTGCCGGAAATTAAAATCCGTTACGTAAACATTTCCGAGCTCACATCGCTCTGCGTCGGCGATTTTTGTCCCAGAAAAACATCCTGTACCACCGAAAGAGAGATGCATCAATATTTTACAAAAGATAAACCTGTGGTTTTCGCATACCACGGATATAAAAATGATATCGAACATATTCTTTGGGATTATGGAACTTCGCGTCGTTTTAGCATTCATGGCTACGAAGAAAAAGGCTCAACGACAACGCCTTTCGACCTTAAAATTCTCAACGGAGTAAGCTGTTATCACCTCGCCCTCGACATCATTGAGCAAGCGGCGAAAACGAAAAAAATATCCATCAAAAAAAGAGACGCTCTCAAAAAAAGCATCTTGCGAAAAATTGAAGAACATCATCAGTATATTTGCAAGCACGGCGATGACCCTGAAGAAATAAAAAACACTCGATGGTAAAAAATATCGTCATTTTGGGAGCGGGATTTGCTGGCATTCGAGTCGCGCGGGAACTTTCCAAAAAAATCCATGACAAACAATATGCCATTGTGCTTGTCGACAAAGCGGATATTCACATGTATACGCCGGATTTGTATGAGGTGGCTTCTTCATTTCATAAACGCATAACGAAAACTTGTTTGACGCGCCTTCGGAGTACCGTTGCCATTCCCGTCAGAAAAATTATTGCCAAAAGACCCATTGTTTTCATTCATGATGAAGTTGTGGACATTGATCCGAAAAATCATCAGGTGAAACTAAAAAAAGAAGGGAAAATAAACTATGAAATACTCGTAGTGGCTCTTGGGAGCGTAACGAATTATTGTGGCATACAGGGAATGGAAAAAAACTCATTCTCCATGAAGAACGTGAAAGATGCCCTCAAAATCAATTGTGAATTGGATCAATTGGTACAAAAACACCAGAAAGAGAAAAAAAAATTAGTGATAACAATTGGAGGAGGTGGAGCTTGCGGCGTCGAGACCGCGGCGGAATTGGTGGGCTCATTGCGAAAACTCGAAAAAAAGTATAATTATCCTCGGGAAAAACTTATAATACGGCTTATTGAAGGTTCGGACGTACTTGCGGGACTCAAAGAAAAGGGAACGCGCTGTATAAAAAAGAGATTTCAGAATTTAGGAATGGAAGTCTTTATGAATACGAAGATTCTAAAGGTAAACAAAAAAAATATTGTAGGAACTTTCGTAAAACTTCATTGCGACGGGAAAATGAGTCATTTTTTCGAGATGCAAAACCGAGCCGGCAAAGGCGTATCAGATAACAATACTTCGAGAAGGTTCGGCAAAACAGTTCGGGAAAAAGGTCATTTTTTCGAACTTCCTGTATGTTCAATGAATTATGATATGCTTATCTGGACAGGCGGTGTCATGGTGAATCCGCTCATTCAGAAAATTTTTGGTGAAAAAAATCTGAAAGGCGCGATACAAACAAATACATTTTTACAATCCGTACGATTTCCTTCGGTTTTTGCCGCAGGCGATAATGCGTATGTGGAAAATTCGTTTCATACAGGAAATCGTTTGCCGATGCTGGCTCAAATCGCTTTGCATGAGGGAACGGCTATCGCGAAAAATATTATTCGGCGCATTCATGGAAAATCACTTTTGCCTTACATGCCAAAGGAAGCAATATGTCTTATTCCAATCGGCGGTAAAGATGCTCTTTTTTCTTTTAAAAAACATGTGTTTACCGGCGCGTTTTTTTGGTGGCTGAGACGGCTCGTTTCGTTAAAATATTATCTCGAAATTCTTCCGCTCAAATATGCTTTCCATATGTGGGTGCGGGGCGCTGAAATTTTTACAGAAAACGATTAAGAATTTATCCATGAATAGGAATTCGTCACGAAATCTGCAAATTTTGAGCGAAAACATTGAAATTCGCGATGAAAACATCTCAGAAAATGGATTCGCGGTTTCTATGAAAGAATTCCGCGGGATTTTGCCATAAATCCGCAAAGTTTATACAGAATCCGCGCGCCGACATTGCCATCCCAATCATCATTATTTTGTGAGACTTCGCAGAGATCAAAGCCAATAATCACCTTCCCGCTTTCCGCGAGAAGCGAAAGAAGGTAGAGCGATTCCTCAAACTGAAGCCCGCCCGGAACAGGAGTGCCTGTATGAGGGCAAAGAGCATGAACAAAAACATCGATATCAAAGCTGACATGCACATATTTCGGTAAGCGTCGGATAATATCTTCGCAAATTTTTTTCCATGTTTTTCCTTCATACAGGGATTTTTTCATGTCCAAATTTGTAAAAACATCCACGCGGTTTTTATTTTTTTTCACAATGCGTAATTCTTCTTCGCAAAAATCGCGAATTCCCACTTGCGCCAATTTCTGCACTTGTCGAAGTTTTAAGGTGTTATACATAATGGAGGCATGCGAAAATTCAAAACCTTCGTAGGCTTTTCGCAAATCCATGTGCGCGTCGAAATGAAGGATGCCAAAATCGTTATAGCGTTCACTGAGAGCTTGATAAAATCCGAGCGGAACACTGTGTTCTCCGCCCAAAACCCCAACAAGTTTTTTTTGATTGAGAAGGTTTTTCGTTTGAGAATATACCCACTCATTCATTTCTTTGCACGCCTGATTCAACGTGTCTAAAGTGGTTTGAATGGGTCGATTTTTGCTTACGTCTCCGCCTTTTTCAAGAAAGCGGATATATTGAGCGGTTTTTTTACGAAGCAGATCATTTTTTTTCGTCAAATCCGATGAAATTTTTTTCATAAAAATGCCTTTTTTCCACAGATCGGGAAATTCGGGATCATAAAAATCAATTTGAGGAGATGCCTTGAAAATGGCTTCCGGCCCGCGAGCCGTCCCGATACCGTAACTTGCTGTCACTTCCCAAGGAACGGGCAAAATAACAATGTCAGCTTCTTCTTCGCTAAAAGGGAGTCCATAGATATTCATGCCGATTTTTCCGATTTCGTTCGGATTAAAATGGCGTATTTTTTCAGATTTTGAATGAGAAATTTTTTGAGGAAGAGTCATGCGCGAAATAAAAAAAATGGGAAAAATTATTATTTACAACCAACCATTTGAAAAAATAGTCGAATTTTACTATATGCGGTAATTAAGTATATGTATCAGAATTTTTTTATTACTCTCCTGAATAATCCACAACCATAACGGTTTTCATGGTGATAGTACGAAGAGGACGATCTTGAGGAGAAACCGGCATGGCGGCAATCGCTTCCACAACTTTCAAACCTTCAAAAACCTGTCCAAATACGCTGTGTTTGCCATCGAGCCAATGAGTGCCTTCTTTATTTTGAACGATAAAAAATTGGCTTCCTGTTGTATTTGGCTCATTCGTTTTGGCCATGGAAAGCGCTCCATAGACGTGAGAAAGCTGCGGATCAAATTCTTCGGCAATGGTCGTGCCAGGACCTTTATAGCTGTATCCTCCGGTTCCATCGCCTTTGGGATCTCCGCCCTGAATCATAAAATCTTTAATAACGCGGTGAAACGTAAGATTGTTATAAAATCCTTGATTGGCCAATGTTTCAAAATTTTTCACGGTTTCGGACACATTCAAAGGAAAAAGTTTTATTTTGATCGTTCCAAAATCCGTCACGAAAACCGCGATTTTGTCGCCTTTTTTAGGGCAGGAAGTTTGAAAAATTGAATCATCGCAGGTGATATCGTTCGTTTCTTTTTGAATGACGGGTTCCGTCGGAGTCGGTACATTCTTGGTAGTGTTGGAGTTTTGACTACAGCCATTAAAGAGAAATAAGAGTGACATAAAAATGATAAAAAAAGTGAATCGAAAATTGTGTGAAGTATGCATATTTATATATTTTTAAAGACATTTTCAATATAGAGAAAAAAAGTTCTCAAATCAATTGTACTTGAGATCATACGTTTTTCCCTTTGAAAAAATATGCTGGCAGGAGGGAGTTCGGAGCGAGTACCGCAGGCTGGTTTTCAAAAAGAGGCAGAGTCCCGGCGCCACTGAACGAAGAGTAACAGTTCTTAAGTACGAGTAATGCTCTTTGAAGAATAATGAAAGAGCATTACAATGAGAGTGCTTTAAGAAAATCCTGATAAATATGCTTACTACTCTATTTTTCATGACGAAATCATATTTAGGAACCTCTGAAAAACGTAACTTCGTAACGAAATTTTACCATTTCGAGCGAAAAATGTGAAAAGCGACGAAGGCGTATCAGATAAAATACGTTGAGGAGCTTTGAACATTTTGCAGCCGACATGGTAAAATTGCAGTAGATGGTACGTTTTTCAGAGGTTCCTTTATCAGGGCTTCCTAAAATTAACCATGCTTTATAATTGGCACATTATCGGTCATGCGAAAACGCTCGAAGCGCTTGAAAGTGAGTTGCGAAACAAAAATATCAGTCACGCCTATCTTTTCGCGGGTCCTGAAGAAATTGGAAAATATGCCGTTGCTCAAACATTCGCGGGAATTCTGCAGTGTCAAAATAATTTTTGCCATACCTGCCCGACGTGTATTCAGGTCAAAAAAGGCCATCACTACGACACCATTGAAATGCTCGACGACGGAACATCCATAAAAATTGAAACTATCCGCGAAGTCATTGCGAAACTCCATTTAAGCGCGCAGAGCGTTTATAAAATTCTTCTGCTCCAAAATATTGAACGGCTGACTGCGGAAGCCGCGAATTGTCTCTTGAAAACATTGGAAGAACCGCCTCCAAAAACCCTTTTTCTGCTCACGACGAGCAATCTTCGAGTCGTGAAAAGCACAATCCTTTCGAGAGTGAGGATTCATTCATTTCGACTCGTTTCAAAAAATATTCTTTATAATGAATTGCGGAAGCGTTACGGAGAAGTGCCGGAAAAAACACTTTTGAAAATCATTTCTTTCGCATTGGGAAAGCCTGGCAAAGCGCTTAAGCTCATTAATGATTCTGAGCTTTTGCAATGGTATGAAAATACGTATAATGATATCGAAATTTTTTTAAAAACTCCAAATATAACAAAACAATTTTCTTATATAGACAGGCTTATAAAAGACGAAAAACAGACAATGCTTTTTTTGGATATAGCGCTTCACTTTCTGAGAAATCTCATGTTGAAGGGCATGGAAAAACCTGAAGTACTCGAGACGTTTCAGAAAAGCATTCCTTTTCTTGCTGATTTGATACGGGAGGCGCAAAAAACAAAAGAACTTATTGGAAAAAATGTAAATATGAAACTCGCGTGTGAAAATTTTATGCTCAAATTCTAGCCCTATATATGGCATCGTAACTTCATGCTCGATCTTCACGATTTTCGCTCAAAAATTTACAATCTCGTTACGAAAGCGATTTTTGCGGGAATTCCTAAATATTTATGTTGCTCTGTATAACCCTAACTTTCATTCATGGAAACGACCGGTATAAAAAGTTCTTACTATTATAAGGTGATTGAAATTCCAACATTGCCTGAGCATGCCTACGACGTGGACGATATGGTTATTTTTCTCGATGAAGAAAAACAGGAAGAAATAGGGCAAATTGTCTTTATTCAAAAAAAAACGCTTCATCTGGAAAATATTATTCCGGGAGGCGGCATACTGCGGAAAGCAACACCGCATGATCTGCAAAAATATGAGGCGAATCAAGCGCGCAATGAAGAGGCGTTCAAACTGTGTCAGCAAAAAATTGAAAAATATATGCTGAATATGCAAATGATAAAAACCAATTATTCTTTTAACGGTTCAAGAATTAATTTCGTTTTTACCGCGGACGCGCGGGTTGATTTTCGTGAACTCGTAAAAGACCTGGCATTCCATTTAAAAAAACAAATTCATTTGCAGCAGATTGGGCCAAGGGATCGCGCGAAACGCGTTGTAGGTTTTGGGAAATGCGGCCAACAGACATGCTGCACGCGCTACCTTACGAAATTTGAAAGCATCACGATGGATATGGTTCGCGAGCAGAATTTGGAAAACAGAGGCTCTGACAAGCTTTCGGGTCTCTGTGGAAAACTCCTTTGCTGTTTAAAATATGAAGTGGAAGAATATCAACGCTTAAGAAGAGAATTGCCGCCTGTTGGAAGTATCGTTCGTTCATCCGAAGGCCAGGGACGGATCATAAATATAGATGTAATCAATCAAAAAGCGAGAATAGAAATTCCTGGAGCGGGCTCAAAATTTATTAAAATCAGTGATATAATGGAGGTGATTGAAAGGCCAAAACAGAATGAAATGCTCAAACGTGAAGTAACAACATAAAAAAATCATGCCATGAAAATGCCATATATAAAATTATCAAATCCTCTAGTTTCATTTCATTTTGAAATGAAGCAAATACGAAAAGGAGTGGATATCGCGTATATTTTTTTCATAGTCCTTTTTTTTATTGAACAGATTTTTTTCAGAAAATTTACCATTTTCATATTTTTTTCATCACTTATTTTACTTGGAGGTATAGTATTTCACCGCTTTCTTTTGATGAAAAAAGGCTTTATCTTGCAGGAAGAACTTATACATGAGGACGAAAAGAAAAAAGAAGATGCCGTGGCCGTGGAAAGCGGCGAAAATAAACGGCATTTTAAAATGTTATGGGGAAGAAAACGAATGCAGGCTGAAACGCAGGAAGCGCTGACGCTTTTAAGAAAGGCCGACATGCTGCTGAGGGCGGGAAACGCCATCATGGAAGCCAAAAAATTACTCATTCGCGCGCTGGCATTTGCTCCGGAAAGCATAGAAGCCAATTTGAAACTTGGAATGATGTATCTCGAGCAGAACGAGGCGAATAAAGCGGAAGCCATATTCCGAAAACTTATAGCCATTAAAGAATCGGCAATCGCTTTAAACGCATTGGCTACGAGCCTCATGAATCAGGAAAAATACGAAGAGGCCATGGTGTATTTTGAAAAAGCTCTTCAATTGGAGCCAAAAAACGCTGAATCTACGGCAAATATGGCACATGCTTGCTGGAAACTCGGGAAGAAAGACGAGGCTATGCGATACCTTTTGAAGGCTTCGGAACTTGATCCGCGAAATGCAAGTTATTTGGAAACGCTCATTGAATATCATCAAGGCCGAGGAGACTTGCAAACAGAACAGCAACTTTTGAAAAAAATGCTTTTTCTGCGGCCGCATGACGAAGCCATAAAAGAAAAACTCCGTTCTTTTCAGATGGAGTGATATACAATACGAAGTAAATGGGCGTGATATCGAGGGATGTTTCAGGGAACTTCGATTCACTAGGATTTTTTTTCCGTTTCATCGCCGACGAGGTATTTATTCGGCCATGCTTTATAGCGGCTAAAAAATGTATCTTTTGGCAGTGGAACGCCATTTTGTATCACGGTGCGATACCATGTGGCATCAAATCCTTCATGCGCGGAATCAACCTTTTTTTTCTCTCCCGGAGCAAGCGTGTCAGTAGTAACAACAATATCGGGCGGCGCCGGCACTTTATTGGCGATAGAGGGACCATCTAAAATAACCTCGCGGTGATCCGAAGTGCCGTAAAATTTAAAATAGGCATTAGTCCCTTCGGTATAAGTTTGAATGAGAATATGAGCGCCGGTGTCATTTTTAAATTTAAGATCCGCGTAAGGAGGGTAAATGGTCGCGTCCAAGCCAAAACCAAGAGGTCGGGCATAATAAGAAACCGCGTAAGAATGGGCTTTGCGCTGCGTAATGGGGAGTCCTCCAAAAAGAGCCGCGCGAAAAGCCGTTGATGACACTTGGCAAAGACCGCCGCCGTATTCAGGAATGGTATTTCCCTCCCGAATCACAAGCTCCTTTTTGTAACCAGTTGTTTCATCTACTTCGCCAAGATTTTTATTAAAAGAAAATTCTTCATCCGGAGCCACAAGCACGCCGTTAAATTTAGAAATACCAACTTTAATATTGTGAATTCTGTTGACGGGAGAGCCTTCAAAACTTGAATAGCCCGTGGCAATCAGCTCTTGTATGCCGAAATTTTTAAGATCA
Organism: Candidatus Peregrinibacteria bacterium; assembly: GCA_016188705.1. Lineage (GTDB taxonomy): Bacteria > Patescibacteriota > Gracilibacteria > UBA1369 > JACRIC01 > JACPHH01. Next base: position 59,408 of record JACPHH010000007.1, read on the forward strand.
TCGGAAGCGTTTACTGAAGCCAAAATTTCCTTCACGGGAAGTTCAATTTGAGAAAGATCGTGATTGATCGCGTATTCAAAAGACCGAACGAGTAAATCTTTTTGCAAAATTCTCCCATTTTGAGCGGTTCCATCAAAAGAAATTTTTCCATCGTTATTTTGAATAGTCACGTCTTTGGGGTCAATATCAAAATGTTTGCCGATAAGAGCTTCCATTTTTGGAAGAAACGTTTCCGCGGGCAGAGAAAGAACGGCGACAGCTTCAACTGAAACGGTATTATTGGGTGAAACGCGCGACACTTCATAAGAAGCAAAAACTGATGCTTCGTTAGGGATAATGGTTGATGCTTTATTAGAGGAAATGCCTGACACTTCATCAAAAGAACGATCATAAAAATCTAAAGGTATGCGAGCGCCTCCGATGTTCGCGTACTCTCGGAAAGAAATGGCAAGAACATCGAGATAATCTTTGAGTGCAAAATTCCACTCTGAACGTTCATAAACGATTCGGATGCGGGTTTTGAGTTTTTTTGAAAGAGCGGGAAGAAATGATTTCGCGTCATCATCGTTTATATGTGGCAAAGTTATTGTTGTCGCGAGCGTGAGTGCGGGTTTTGATCCTGAAAGAAAGATCGATTCAATATCTCGAAGCATTTTTGCTCGATCAAAAGTCGTCCCTGGATGAGATGGTTCAATGGTAAGGTTATATTTTCTATCAAAAACAATTTTTGCATTCTGAGCCGAACGATAAAAAGTCGGAAAACTTTTACCTAATCTATCGGAAAAAATAGACCAGTCAATCGATTTTAATGGAGAGAATACATGAGTGGATGCCGAATTTTTGAGGATGGAAAAAGGATTATTGCGGGTACTCATTACAGGAATTTCATCAAGAAGTTCTGGCGGGGTAAAGAGCGTAATACCGAGATCAGAAAGCGAAAAAGAGTGAGATGTCCCCTCATACGAAATAGTAAGAGAGGTAGTTTCGTAGCGATTCAGAAGAGTGGATATTTGCGCTTGCGCTTCTTCCGTGGAGAGATAGCTAAGATCATATTCGGAAAGAGAAGTGTTTGGAAAAATACGGTTATTAAAATAATATTGGGCATACGCAAGGGAAGCTTCGAGGCCAATAACGAGAACAAGGATGACAATCGTAATCCTAAAAAACAATTTTTTCATGATAATTTTAAAAATACATCTTTAATGATACAAAAAAAATAGAAATGAAAACATTTAAAAAACGTGGTTTCAATACGAAATTAGCAAGAGTAGGCACGTTTTTCAAGAGTTCCATTATAGAAATTTTTTTACGACTCTATTTCATCAAATTCATCAATATTTTCATGGGGAATGCGGCGAAGTTCTTCACGGGAAACCTTCCAATCATTTTTCATGCCGTGAACTTTTTTGCGAAAAAAACCAAAAAATGATCGGCTGAAAGTTGGAGAATCAATTCGACCGCTTTGAGCAGTGGTATGAGTTTCTTTCGATGCGTTCGGTTCCTGAACTATCTTTTTTCCAAAGGCATACGCCTCTTTCCCCTTTTCTTTGAGAAGTTCGCGCGTCTCTTTTCCTTTTTTCGGAGCCATGGTCATGCCAATAACCGAACCAACCGCTCCGCCGACAATAATTCCCATAAAAATTTTATCCAAAAATCGAAAAAGTCCTTTCTTTTGATTTTGAGGAGGCATAAAGAACAAATAATTTATACATCCTCAATTGTAATGTGTAGAAAAAAAAGGTCAAGTCTAATTGTAGTAACTGCGCACCGTTTTTTTTGAAAAAGAGGGCGGGGACTACCATTTGAGCGCATAGCGAAGCGTAGCGAAAATGGAGTCCCCGCCCTCTTTTATCTGAATAAAAAGTAACAGCGGTGGGCAGTTACTAATTGTACTGGACATACACTTTTACTCCGCGATTTTTTTTAATAATAGCCATGGCGGCGGCGCAACCCTGACCAACGCTGATGGCGGCTTGTGGATCAGCTCCCGTGCAATTTCCAGCGGCGTAAATATTTGGAATATTCGTTTCTCCTTTGTCGTTTACGACGATATAATTTCCATTCAAAATCAGGCCGAGTTTTTGCGCGAAACTGATGGCGCCGGCCGTGCCGATCGCCATAAAAACACCGGCATATCCTTCATCGACGGTCCCGTCTTCGTAGAGTATTTTTTCAAATTTTTCCGAACCTACTTTAGTCGGATCGCTCCAAAATTCTTTTATTTTTGGCGTTTTTTTTAAAATAACGGGCGAATCCGACAGATGGTTTCGCATCGAATCTGAGAAGAAAAACTCTTTCCCATGGCTTAAAATAGTCACGTCTTTCGAATAAGTAAGGAGACTCATGGCTTCTTCCGCGGCATAATTTCCGTGTCCTATAACCGCGATTTTTTTATCGCGAAAAAAGAAACCGTCACAAGTCACGCAATGAGAAATCCCTTTTCCGATAAGTTTTTCTTCATTTTTTATGCCGGAAATCGCATAACTCGTTCCGGTGCAAAGAATAAGATTTTTGGCGGCATAAACTTCTTTTTCGCAGTCAGTAATCGTAAAAGTCCCGTCAGCATTGATAATAATGGAAGTGATTTCTCTCGGAATAATACGCGTATCGAAACGCTCGGCCTGTTTTATCCCTTGTTCCATAATGAAGGGTCCGGAAATATCTTTTTCAAAGCCAAAATAATTACTGATAGTGTGGGCTTTGTAGAGATGGCTGTTTTCGACGATGCCAAAAACGAGCGTCGACATTCTGGCGCGACCCGTATAAATGGCGGCGGAAAGGCCCGCCGGTCCGACTCCGATAATAATGACATCATAATTTTTATTTTGCATAGTCGATCGATCGGGTTTTACGGATAACATTCACCTTGATTTTGCCGGGATAGGTGAGGTCTGATTCGATTTTATGAGCAACATCTTTCGCGAGTTTACGAACTCCTTCATCTTGAATTTGTTCCGGATCGACAATAACGCGTATTTCACGACCTGCTGAAATCGCGAAGGTTTTTTGTACTCCAGCAAAGGACATAGCCGTTTCTTCGAGAGCGGAGAGGCGTTCAAGGTATTTTTGCAGTGACTCTTGTCGCGCCCCGGGTCTTCCCGCTGAAATCGCGTCAGCAGCTTTCACGATCATGGAAGGAATGGTATTGGCCGGAACCTTATCATGGTGAGCATAGGCGGCGTAAACAATTTCCGGACTGAATCCATATTTTTCCAGAATTTGCTTGGAAAGATCGTCGTGAGCGCCTTCAACTTCATAATCGATTGCTTTTCCAATGTCATGAAAAAAGGCTGCCAGACGGCATGTTTCAACATCAGCGCCAAGTTCATAAGCAAGAGTGGTCGCGAGAGCCGCGACTTCGTAGGAGTGTTTGAGAATATTTTGTCCATAACTTGTGCGGAAATTAAGTCTTCCGATAATGCGGAGCAAGTCCTGCGGCGTATCTTTTAATTTGAGCGTTTTTGCCACGTGTCTGCCAGTTTCAAGAATATTCTCATCCGTTTCCTTTTCAGAATCTTCGAGGGCTTTTTTCATCGATTCTTGCGTGATAATGGAACGTTTTTTCACAAGTTTTTCTAAAGCGCTGGTCGCGATATGGCGTTTGATAAGATTGTACGCCGATACATGAATGGTTTTTGGCAGATCGTTAAAAATGACATCCACTTCGGAAATTTCTTCAAAATATTGGATAAGTGATCCATCTTTTCCGAGCAAATATCCTTTGACCTCGTCACGGGGCACGGTAACGGTTGAAGTTTTCTGTTCGACGGAGGTGGGAGCGGAATATTTTTGAATCGCTTCGAGGAGAATTTCCTTGGCGCGTCGTTTTGCCATATCTTTTGTAGCTTCTTCCACCTTCGCGATTCTTTTTTCTTTTTCCGCTAAAATATCCTGACGATAGGTTTCCATGAGCAATTCTTTGGCATCATTTTTTCCCATGCCGCTCAGTTCAACGAGTTTGTCATTGGCCTTATTTTTTTGATCGGAAAGAAGTGTTTTAAGCTGGGCAATAAGGTTTTGTTCATTATTCAGGAGTGCGTGAAGTTCTTGGCATCTAAGTTCGCGTTTTTTAAAAAAACCTTCCTTGGTGCTCATAAGAGTTTCCATGCGTTCAAGCTGTTGACGAAAATGTTCATTTTCCTCATGAGCTCGTTTTTTTACGTCATTCGTGCGATTTTTGGCTTGAACGAGAATTTCCTGAGCCTCTTTTTGAGCTGCCAGAATTTTTTCCTCTTGTTCTTTTTTGACTGCGCGAACATTCACCGGCGCCTTATAGCCAACGAACGCCACGCCAACCATGGTCAGCGCCAAAACACCGAATGCCAGAAAAAGTTGAGAAAGGCTTAACATAAAATATCAAGAAAAACACACATCTATCCTAGCATAGGAGATGGAGGAAAATATATTTGAAAATAAAAAATAAATTTGACAGACAAGGAATAAAATGATATTATTAAACAATACATTTTTGCTCGCTTATAAAAATATTATTTTCCTTAATAAAATTTTTTAATAAAAACACACATGACTTTTCTCACTTTTAGAAAGAAAAATAGGTTTTTCGATGAAACGGCACGATTTGTATTTTTTGCGCTGCCTGCTACTCTGCCTGATGCTCCGAAGGCCGAAAGCGAAGCATTTAAAGATACAGTTTCGCTCGATTATACGGGATTGGAAGGAAAAGTCATTATTGATAATACAAAGGGATTGGGTACTTTAAGTGACGCCGTTTTAAAAATTATCAATGAAAGTCTTAAAAATTTGAAAAGAGCTCCAGCGGGATCACCTCAGTCAGCACAGTATAGCGCCATCAGAAGGGAAAAACTTACCTACATGAATGCGATCACGAGTCGCCTCTTAACGGCAGCGAGCAGTAAAGTGATAAATGGCGATAAGGTCGATATGAAGGATAATAAAATTACGATTTCTCACCAAAATAAGGACAGAACTTGGAGTTCGTATGAAGTTGATTTAAATCAAGCTCCAAATAAAATTGCAGAGGAAGCTGTAAAGACTTCGACTCTCGACAGGTCGCGGCAGAGCATGGAGATGCTTCGAAAAGAGATTGATAAAGAAAATGAAAAATTATTGGGGATGTTTCCAAGAGACGTACAAAAGGGACTCGAATATATTCGTATTTTCAAAACGGGCAGTATACAAACTATCATGGAAGCCTTGGGAATGGATGGCTCACAGACTGCTCGTGAACAATACTGGAAAAATGAAATGAGAAAAAGCGAACAATATGCAATGTCGGAAAAGCAAAACACGGAGATGATTGGACACTTAAAAAAGGCCGTATTTGCAAAATTAGGACTCACCCCTGCAAAAGTACTTGATCTCGCAAAAGATGAAATAAAGATCAGTTTTACGACAGTGAAGGGCAATCTTAAGGATCGGTTTGGGACAAGAAATGAACCTCTCCCTGCTAGCCGAGCGGTTCTTGATAATGAACAAATTATTAAAAAAACCATCGAATTCATCGACAAAAGCGGACTTCCTGCAGGCGATATCGCTAGCCTTAAAACCGAACTTACTCAAGCGGTTGATGCGGCGCTCAATGACGTTATGAGTGGATCTAAAATCCCTGCACTGGATACGCGATTTGGCGCGTATATTCTTCACACTGATCCTCTTGAAGCTGATGCTAATGCATTAAAAGCACAACTCGCGCTCATTACCGACCCAGCTTTAATAAGGTCTCTTGAGGGAAAGATTGATGCCGTACTTGATAAACATCGCATCAGAATAGCGGAAAAATACAGGGACGATGCCAAAACTGCCATAACTGCCGCGCCAAACGATGCAAAATCGCTGGCTGATTATGAAGCCATGCCAGAGGTTCACGAAGCGTTGAATGCTATTTTAAAAATCGACAATAGAAAAACTGTGGAAAGGAATGCTCTTCAAGATGAAATTATGAATGCTATCGCTGATAAGATGGTAATAGTGGCAAGCAATAAGGTAGCAGCCGCGAAAATTGTCGTTGGAGCAGTAACCGATATTCAAGATTTTAATACTTATAATTTAGAACCAGAAGTGGCTGATGCGTTGAATGCTATTGATTATCTTGATGGCATGGGAAGAGATTCAGATAAAAATAGGTTATCGGGCGAACTTATTGAGGCTATTGATCAAAAAATGATTGATATAGCCGCAGATGCCGTAAACACTGCGAAGCCTGTAATAAATAGAGTAACGACGATTCAAAATTTTCCTACATATCAATTGATGCCAGCAGTAGCGGATGCGTTGAAAGCAATCAATTTTATTGACGCTAGAAAGGCGACAGAGAAAGACGCTCTTTTAAATCATCTTAGCGATACAATAGATAATCACATGATAAATGACATAGCCCAGTCGAAAGTTAATACAGCCATAGTATCAGGCGGACCAATAGATAGAGTAATTGTGGTGCAAGACAAGTTTGCCTATTTAGCAATAACAGAGGTAACAGAGGCGAATAATGCAATCAATGTCGTCCGAACACCAGAAAAAGATGCCGACAGGGATAGATTAAAAGCTCAACTTGAATCGGCGATCGACAATCAAATGGTAAAAGTAGCGAAAAACGCTGTTACTGACGCCATTAATACTGAAATAAATAGTATAAATGATGTACAAGATTTCGCTTATTACACAACGCTTCCAAAGCATGCGAATGCTTCAACTGCCATAAACTTTATAGATTCGACAACACGAAGTTCCGACAAGGTAAGCGAAGCAACAAGGCTTCAAACCGCCGTAGATAACAATATGGAAGCAGTAGCAACTGACAAAGTCGCTGCCATCATGCCAACAATAGCTACGATAACCGATTTCAAACAGCTTGTAACGGCTTATGAAGCGCTTTCTGATGTCATAACGGCGAAAGGCGCTATTAGCAAATTAGATTCAATTCGAAAAGCCACAGAAAAAACAAGTCTCACTGGAGTTCTAGATGCTGCAATCGACGATCAAATGGCATTAAATATAAAGAATTATCTGGCCCCATCGTCAACTTTTATGAGGGAATTAGCGGTTTTAGAGGCAGCTGGCACACTTCCTGGAGACGGACGCGCTCCTGTTGGAAACACCGTCAATACCTATAAAGCAAGCGTTTCTGAACTTACAGAGGTTGATACAGCAATAAGGGCTTTAAGAAGATCTACTGATCAAGCATTTTTGACTACTACCTTTGATACATTAATTGAGAATTATATTTAAACCTCATATTGCAGCGTTGCAGAATTCCAAAAAATTGTCGCGGTTAATGAGCGCGAGACTGCTGCGAGAGTATGCTTGTAAAAAATCTTGATGCTTTTTAAATTTGGAATCTTTCCATTTGATCTCATATCCGTGCGTTTCTCCGTTATATTCTTCAATATAGTCGATTTCTTTTTGATCGTAAGTGCGCCAATAGTAGAGATTTCGAAAAAGCTGATGCGCTCGAAGAGATTTGACTCGCTCGGCGATGCAAAAATTTTCCCAAAGTGATCCGACATCCGAACGGATTTCCATGTCGTTAAAATTTTGAATGAGCGCGTTTCGAATGCCGCAATCAAAAAAATATATTTTTCGTTTTTTGCCGACTTCTTTCCTCAAATTTCTGCTGAGAGGGCCAAGTCGAAAAATAACAAATGTTTGTTCGAGGAGAAAAATATATTTTTCTACGATTGATTTTCCAACTCCAAGCCTTGTGGCAATTTCGTTGTAAGACACTTCGTTTCCGACTTGAAACGCTAAAAGTTGGAGAAGTTTGAGTACAAATTCGGAATGTTTTTGACCTTCAAAAGCTAAAATATCTTTAAAAAGATAATCATGCGTTATTTCTTCAAGTTTTTTTTGTCTGTCTGGACCGGCGCTCGTGACAATTTCCGGATACAAGCCGAATTTTAAAATATCGTCTAAAAGCGTGAAAAGCTCATGTTGTTTGTACTGTTGGCAGAGTTCTTCGAGCGTGAGCGGAGGCAAAAAGTACTCCCATTTTCGACCTGTAAGAGGCTCGGTAATTTCATTGGATAAATCAAAACTCGATGACCCGGTAGCAATGATTTGAAGCTCGGGATAATTATCTATTAAAATTTTTAAATTAATGCCAATATTTTTAATTCTCTGCGCCTCATCTATAATAATGAGCTCAGCGTCGCCTACATATTTTTTAAGTTTCAGCGCGTCTTGAGTTGTAAGATTCTGCTGTACGCTGAGATTATCGCCAATCAGAAAGAGCGTTTTTTTTGAGCGTTCATACTTTTGAGCTATTGCCTGAACAAGGGTCGTTTTTCCAACTCTTCTTGGCCCGTAGAGGACAATTATCTTGCCTAAAAAGAGTTTTTTTTCAATTTTAGCTGTAATAAGGCGTTGAAAATACATAATTTAATATTAATAAGGATTTTCTAATTCCTATTTTATACCAAATACGGATTTTTTACAACCTTTTTTATCACCCTTTGTCGTTTTCGAGAAATCCGCCGGCTTGGTGGGACCAGAGACGATGATAAAGACCCTTTTTTAAGAGAAGCTCTTTATGAGTGTCATCTTCGACAATAGTTCCATTCTTGAGCACAATAATCCGATCCATTTCCAAAATCGTAGAAAGACGATGAGCAATCACAATCGTAGTGCGATTTTTCATAAGTGTCTTCAAGGCATCCTGAATTTTTTTCTCCGCAATGGAATCGAGGGCG